>CAZWSX010000006.1:0-83555 GCA_964636985.1 uncultured Pirellulaceae bacterium
CCTGATCACAGGCGAGAGCGGAACCGGCAAATCGATGATCGCGCGCTCGATCCATCGCCGCAGCGCTCGCCGCGACAAGCCATTCATCGAAGTCGCTTGCGGCGCTTTGCCTGAGTCGCTTCTCGAAAGCGAACTGTTCGGGCACGTGGCCGGGGCCTTCACCGGTGCCACTAGCGATAAGACCGGTAAGTTCATGCAAGCCCACGGCGGCACGATCTTCCTGGACGAGATCGGTACGGCTTCGCCTGGCTTGCAGGTCAAGTTGTTGCGAGTGCTGCAAGAATTTGAGTTCGAACCGGTGGGCGGCTCCAAGACCCACAAGGTCGACGTCCGCGTCGTCTTGGCGACCAACGAAGACCTTGCCGAAGCCGTCGCCGAAGGGCGTTTTCGCCAGGATTTGTATTACCGCATCAACGTCCTGAATCTGGAGTTGCCTCCGCTACGCGAACGGACCTCCGACATTGCCATGCTGTCGCAGCACTTCCTTTCGCGTTTCAGCAAGGACATCGGCCGCCCCGAACGTCCTTTCAGCGACGAAACGATGGCTGCCATGCAACGGTACACATGGCCCGGAAACGTCCGCGAATTGCAGAACGCAGTCGAGCGTGCAGTGCTGCTCGCGAAGGGACCGCAGATCGGGCCGGAGGATCTTCCGGCATCCGTGACGGCCGGTCAGATGATCGTTCCGAGCAATGCGTCGGGCTTGGCGCTCAAATCGGCCATGGCTGCCCCCGAACGGGCCATCATTCTCGAAGTGCTGGAGATGAACAACTGGAACCGCAACGCGACCGCGGACCACTTGGGAATCAATCGCACCACGCTCTACAAAAAGATGAAGAAACTGGGGCTCGACCAGCCAAGGCAAGGTGCGACGCGATAGAGCGGCTACGTTGTCGATGCACCGCGTTCTGGCGAACGCGGCTACGGCAAGATGGAGCGGCGAAGCAACACTAACCGAATTTGGCCGCCAGATCTCGAACGTAACCGGCGAGCATGTTCATCATCTCGTGGGTGTCGCCGATCGTATAGCGATAGGGATCGCTTCGCATGGTGAGCAATAGCTTGCGATTGTAGGATTGCACTCCAATCGCCAAACGCGTGCCGTGCCTTAGCGGCGAGATGCCGTAGATCTCGTCGAGCGTCAAATTACCCGCGACGAGCTTGCCATCGACACGTGGAATGGTGCTGGTGAAACGTCGCGTGGGATCGCCAATGTTGCTTACGATCAACGTCGAAAGGCACTGCGTGCCGCGCAGGACTGTCGCCAAGATTCCAGGAACCGAGTACGCCATCGTCAGCGTCTGAACCAAATACGCTCCGGGGCTGGCCGATCGGTGCCGGCGCGATTCTTCGCGGAGCCAATCGAGCAGAGCTTCGTCCGATTGGCACTCTTCTTTCTTGCGAACCATGAACGTCAGGCTCACGACGTTCGCGGCAGGCATTAAATCGTCGCCCTTTTGCCGCAAATCTACCGGGACGCAAATGCGGATTGGTTTTTTGCTTTTCGAGTTGTGGCTGCGATTCCAGTCCGCCACCAATTTGAACCCGGCCATCAACAGGAAATCGTGGGGAAACACGCCCTGCTTTTCCGCGGCTTTGCGGATGGCGTGGAATTCTTTGGAGTCGAACCAGTGTTTGACGATGCTCGGGTACGGCTGCAGCGGTTTATGGAAATCGCCTTTGTGTGCGGCTCGGAGATAGCAGCACTCCGCCTCGAAAAGCGGCGCGCCCACTTTGGTGAGGGCGTCGGCCATGGAAAGCATTTTCGCTTTCTGGTCGGGGCCTTTGGTCATCGATTGCGAGCGGGTTTTCAGCCGTTCGGGATCGAGAGGAACGACGAAACCCTGCTCTGGCCCGCCGCTTAGATTGCCGTAGATCCCCAACACGTCGCCGATAAACCGATAGCCGCCCATGCCGTCGGTGACCACGTGGTTCATCACGTAAGTGATTTTGGTTCGACCTCCGCCGATTTCGACCAGCACTCGCAGGCCAGGATCGTGTCCCTGCTTGATCCGGCCGGCTGTGATCGGAAATTCGCGTTCTTGAAACTCGGTGAAGACGATCTCAGGGCGGCTGGTTTGATCTCCAGCTTGCAGGACCGCGCGGCCTTTTCGGTCCTTCCCTAAACGGGCTTCGAACAACGGATGCCGCAGAGCCGCTTGCTCGATGGCTGTGCGCAAGCGGTCGCGATCGGCCTCGCCTGTAAACTCCGTGACCAACGGAAACGACATCGGATACGCCCGACAGTCGTCGTCGAGCATCATGTGGTCGAAGGCTTCGAGCCGCAGGGGAAAGAGTTTCTCGTTCGTGGCGCTCGACATACGACTTTACGTTCAAAATGGACAGGTGCCGCGTGAGCCTATCGCCAATCGGAAACGACCGATTCGACCACCCCGGCGAACGCGTCCATCATTCGTTGGGTGTCCTTCAAATCGAAGCGATACGGATCGGTCCGCATCGAAAGCGTCAGCCGGCGATTATACGACTGGACGCCAATGGCGAGTCGCGTTCCGCGTCGTAACGGCGAGATGCCATACATGTTCTCCACCGTCACGTTGCCGGCGACGAGCTTTCCGTCTTGTCGAGGTAGCGTCGCCGTGAGTCGCCGCGAAGGGTCGCCGACGTTGCTCAAAACGCAGGTTGCCATGCAACGATTTCCTCGGAAGCTGGCCGCAACCAGCTTGGGAATCGTGTATCCCAACCGCAGTGCCTGGTTCAGCCGCGGGGCAGGCTGTTCGGTTCGCGAGCGGATCGCGTCCGACTTCACGCGCTGCAACAACTTCTCGTCGTCGAGGCAATCGGCGACCGAAATCGAAGGGTAGAACATGCCCACGATATTCGATGCGGGTGTTGCCTCGTCGCCGCGACCGCGAAGATCGACGGGGATGGCTACGCGGATCAGGCCGGTGGTCGATGTTCGCCCGTGCTCCTGATTCCACTTCGCGACGAAACGGTACGTGCAAAACGACAGGAGTTCGTGCGCTGTTAATCCTTTGTTCTCCGCAGCCTTGCGGATTGCGGTGAAGCCCTTGGGGTCGTAGTCCTTGAGGATCAAGCCGGGGAAAGGTTGCCGCGGCCGATCGAAGCGGGCCTGTTTCGCCCCTGCAAGTGCTACGGCCTCCTTTGCAACCACGGGGCTAACAATGGTCATCATCATGTCCGACGCCGTGACTGGTTTGACATCCAGCTCGGGGCCCCACAGCATCGGTTCGCCTCGCGATTTCAGCCGTTGGCGTTCCAGTGGTATGACCGATGCGGCCGCCGTCGGATCGACTTGCAGCGCGTAAAACGCCAGCAAATCGCCAATGGTTCGGAACGACCCCAGGCCATCGGTATAGGCGTGGTGCCACAGGAAATGAACTGTTGTCCGCTCGCCGTGTTCGTCGACGATGATTCGAGCGCCAGCCGTTCGCGGCAGCCGAAGCCGATAAGCACCGACGCCTAATGGCTTTTCCGGAGCGGTTCGCCACAGAACCTTCACCGAGTGCTTGGCGGATGATCGCCAATAGGGAGTGCCCTGGGCATTCCGACACAACTGGCTTTCGAACAGCGGGTTGCGTTCGAGTGCCTGGCGCAGCGCCGATTCAAAGGCGGGCCGCTGAAGTTTCCCGGTTAATTCCAGGATCTGCGGGTAGACCATCGGACGCCGAGGAGAATCCTCGTCGAGCATCATCCGATCGAATGCTTCCAATTCGATTGGATACAGTGTGTCGGCGGATTGGCCTTCGGCGGGCATCGGCACGTTGGCATCAACGGGTGTCACGGACCGGGCCACTTTTTCTTCAAGATTTGAGCTGTTGCCGAAAAGGCAAGGGGCGCTCCCATCCATTTCCCGCGTCGAAGTTGGGAGCGACATCATACAGTCGATACGTAGCGTAATTCGGTTTTCGGCGACCCGCAACTCAAACCCCTCGGTCGGCGGTTGAAGCGTCGCTTGCACTTACCCAACCGGACCTCCGTCTACCACTCTTTTGACGATCGCGGCGTCAAAGTAGTTGATCGACATCCCGGCGTCGACAACGATCGACTGGGCATTGATTCCTGATGAGCGGGGACTCAGCAAAAATGCAACGACGGCCGCGGCTTCCTCGGTCTGCACGGCCTTTTTCCGAGGAATTACCTGTTCAGCGTAAAGGTAAGAGTCAACGTAGCCCGGAATGCCCGCCGAGGCGGATGTCTTCAGCAGGCCTGGCGAGACGGCATTGAACCGAATTTGCGAAAACTGGCTGAATGACTTTGCCAAAAAAACGACGGCGGAATCGAGCGCCGCTTTGATCGGCGCCATGAAGCCGTAGTTTTCGCTGGCCATCCGCGTGGTTGAGATCGAAACGGTCACCACCGAAGCCGTAGGCAGAAGCAGGCCCTTGATGGCATTGCTCAATGCGATAAACGAAAAGCACGAAACATCGAAAGTTCGCAGCATCGCCCGCCGGCCCGTTTCGTGAAACGGCTTCAAGCCGTCGGAGTAATCGGCGAAGGCGATTGAGTGCAACATTCCCGCGAACTGCTGGCCGCTTTTTTCTAAGCGCCCGGCCAGCGAATCGATCTCCTCCTGCCGTTCGACGTCGCACACTTCGATCGCAGCATTGGGGACAAGTTTTTTCAGTTGCTCGCGGCGGGCTTCACTTCTGACTACGTAGGTGACCACCGCTCCCGATTCCTCGAGTGCTTTGGCGGCATGCCAGGCCACGCTCTTCCGATTGGCCACGCCGAAGACAAGGAACGATTGACCGGCGATGCGCAAAAAGTCCATCGCGCGATTTCCTTCTATTGCGGCTTGGGTGCGACCGAGCAAGCAAAATCCAATCGCGCGGCCAGTTGCCCGCCGACTGTGATTTTGCCGGTCATATAAAACGCGTCCGCAAGGCGATCGGTCAATCGAACGTCGATCTCGATCGTGTCGCCGGGCCGAACTATTTTTTTGAACTTCACATCGTTCATCCGCGTTGCGACGGGAACCTGGTCGTCCCCCTGAACCAGCTTACTCAACATCACGGCGCCCGCTTGCATGGCTGCTTCGCAAAGCAGCACGCCGGGCGTGAGCGGGAACTGAGGGTAGTGGCCCTGAAAGAACCAAGCGTCGGGCTGAAACGTTTTCCGGCAGACAATATGGTCGTCCGTTTGCGAGACGATCTCGTCGATCATCAAGAAAGGATCGCGATGTGGAATGCTGGCTTCGATTTGGGCGCGAGTCATGGTGTCTTCTAGTTGGGGGATCAGCTCGCGTGCGTCGCGGTCAAGGGTGCGGCTTGCGCCCGCTTCATCAGATAGGCATCGACCTCGTTCGAAACAATCACGCCGTAATTGATGGCACCGAGCCATCCCGACATGATGATGCCAACGCTTCCGGCATGGAACAGTCCACCCACCTGCTGCGGCAATGCGCGGCTGACTTCGAGCCCCTCGAACTTGGTGCCGAAGCTTGCGCCTTCCATGTGCTGCGTGTAATGCTCGAACGTCTTGGGCGTGGCGGCCTCGGCCCAGTCGACTTTGTCGCGAATGTTGGAAACGTAGCGTTCCAAGTGATCGAGCGTCGTCTCGACCAGTTCCTTCTTGCTCGCTTCGTATTCGTCCTGCGGCAGATTGGCCCAGTCGTGGTAGTGGGCATTGGTGCTGGAAACGATCAAGCAGCGCGGCCGGCCGTTAGGACGCGTACGTGGATAGTAGAACGAGTAGGTCCGGCTGGTGATGTCGCGGCTCAGCAGCAAATCGGTTTGGAAGCGGTCCGCGGTCGAGCTGAATAACAGGTCGCCCGTCGATTCGTCGACCTGCACGTCGGGCTTGAGCGCCATGTAAACCTGCGTGCTGGAGTTATTCAAGCGCACGGCGGTTGCCCGATCGACGAAGTTCCGATCGAAGGCCTGGGGCCCAATCAGCTTGAGGATGGTCGTCTTGAGGTTGGCATTGGAGAGAACGGTTTCTGCTGGAATCATCCGCCCGTTGATTTCCACGCCTTTCACGGTGCCGTGTTCGACGACGATCTTCTCGACTCCGCACTTGATGCGGACGTCGACGCCGTTCTTGGCCAACTCCTCGTGCATCAGTTCGATCAGACGATCAGTGCCGCCCTCGAATGTCCACACTCCCTTCGACATGAAGTTCGAGAAGACAATGCCGTAGGTAAGCGCCGGATCTTCGAGCGTGCTGCCGTTGGCGTAGACGATCGGTTCCATCAGCAAGCGATGAACGTCTTCCCGGCCGGGGAAGAATCGCTCGAACAACTCGCGGGTGGTTTGCTTTTGGTCGTCGTAGAAGTTCATGCCCCGCGCGGTATCAAAGAACGCCTGCACGTTTTGGGGCGGAATCTGAAATCGCTCGACGAGCAGCTTGGTGAAATCTTCGCGGTTGTAGGTGGTGGTCAGCGAGAACATCGGGTTGTCGAACCGGATGTTGTTGAGTTGCACGATCGAGTCGGCAATTTCCTGCGACCAGTACCGCCGGCAGCTTTTCACCATGCCGTACGGAAAGCCGTGCAGCGAAATATCGAAGATGTGCCCGCCCGGTCGGCGAAACCAGGTTGCCATTCCGCCGAGCTTGTAGTGCTGCTCGACTAGCAGCACGCGGCGTCCCGCGCGGCCCAAAATGTTCGCGGCCGTGAGACCGGCCAAACCGCTGCCGATGACGACCACGTCGTATCGGTCGCGAACACCGTGAAGAAAGTCCTTAGGCATGCGAAGTTCAGAAGGGGGCCAACGAAATTCCGAACTTCTTAACGTACCTCAAGAGGCCCGATTCTAGTAGGTGCCGAGCAATTCAGGCCCCGTTTGAATCGCATTTTTCCGGCCATCCAGAAACAAAAACACCCTGCGGCACAATTACCGCAGGGTGCTTATTGGATTCGACTTACGACCGCCGACTACTTGGCTAGAGCGGCCTCAATAGCCTTCAATACTTCAGGAGCATCGGGCTTGGTCGCAGAGGGGAATCGTGCGATCACTTCCCCATCTTTGCCGATCACAAACTTTTCGAAGTTCCACGCAATCTTGCCTTTACCTGCCGGCTTGGCATCGATGGCGGTTAGCTTCTTGTAAAGCGGGGTGGCGTTGTCGCCGTTGACATCGACCTTGCTCATCAAGTCGAACGAGACGTCGTAATTGTCCTTGCAGAACTTAAGGATTTCCACTTCGGTACCAGGTTCTTGGCTGCCGAATTGGTTGCATGGGAAACCGACGACCTTCAGGCCTTTTTCGGCATACTTGTCGTTCAGGGCTTCCAACTGCTCGTATTGCTTGGTGTAGCCGCACTGGCTTGCCACGTTGACCGCGAGAACAACCTTTCCTTTGTAAGAGGCCAAATCAACCTCTTCGCCGGCAACGTTCTTCATCTTGCCCTTTAGCACGTCTTCGGCTTGAGCGCCCATCACCAAGGCTCCCATTAACACAGCGGCGGTTGCGATCGATCGAAACATGCGGAGCAGTCTCCTCTGGCGCTCGTTGTTTTTCGCAGGTGGGTAACGCGAAGGTAGGGCGGTCGCCGCAGCGGAGCGCTTCGCAAGGCAAACCTCTAAACCAATTGCGGCCTTGGCACATTTCGGCTGCCGACGTGTCGACCGCAAATTCGCTTGCCCCATCATATCCGGACGCTTAGCCAAATGCATCCAGCACCAAAAACCGGGGCAAAATCAACTTGGAACGTATTTCGCGCAGCGCGAACTTGCCCGCCATTAGCCCCTTCCTAAGATTGGGTAACGAGTTGAGAGTTCGCCCATAGCCAGATCCGTTTAGGTCGTGGGTGGATAGCTTGCACGTCGACTACGAAGGAACTTGCTTATCGATTGTTGATTCTTTTCAAAGACGCCGCAATGCTGCGGCCGAACGAAGGAGATCGTTCCATGCTTCGCCCCAAACGAACCGAGTCGGCCATGAAGCCAGATATCGTTCCCTATCTGCGGACCGCCATTCCGGGGCCGAAGGCAACCGCGATGATCGCGGCCGACGAACAAGTCTCGTCTCCTTCCTACACGCGGATGTATCCGCTGGCCGTTGCGCGAGGGTACGGCGCAGTCATCGAGGATGTCGATGGCAATCGCTTTCTCGACTTTACAGCTGGGATCGCCGTTTGCGCTACCGGCCATTGCCACCCGCGCGTGGTCAAGGCGATTCAACGGCAGGCGGGCAAACTGCTCCACATGTCGGGAACCGATTTCTACTACGGCCCACAAGTCGAGTTGGCGCAAGCACTAGCCAGGATTGCGCCGGGACCATGTCCCAAACGCGTCTTCTTTGCCAACAGCGGAACCGAGGCGATTGAAGCGGGCATCAAGCTGGCGCGGTGGCACACCAAGCGGCAAAACGTGATCGCGTTTTTTGGCAGTTTCCACGGCCGCACGATGGGCTCCCTTTCCTTAACAGCGAGCAAGGCCGTGCAACGCCGCGGCTTTGGCAATCTGCTGCCTGGAGTCGCGCATGTCGATTACCCCAATCCCTACCGAGAGATCTCGGTTGACGAAACGTTTCGTCAACTCGATCGGCTGTTCTTGCGCACGATGTCGCCTGAAGAAGTCGCGGCGATCGTCGTGGAACCGATTCAAGGCGAAGGGGGCTACCTGGTTCCGCCGCTCGATTTTCTTCCGCGGCTCAAAGAGTTTGCCGTTGGTCACGGCATCATGTTGGTCGCGGACGAAGTTCAATCGGGCTTTGGCCGCACCGGGCGGATGTTCGCTTGCGAACATGAGGGAGTCGAACCCGATATCCTCTGCCTGGCCAAGGGTATCGCTTCCGGCATGCCGCTGGGAGCGATGATCGCTCGGGCCGACGTCATGGATTGGCCGCCGGGATCGCATGCCAGCACGTTCGGTGGCAATCCCGTCGCTTGTGTGGCGGCGCTCGAAACAATCGGACTGATTCAAGACGAACTGGCGGCCAACGCCGCCGATGTGGGCTCTCTTCTGCAAGAAGGACTGCAAGCCCTCGCTCAGCGTCATGCCGTCATTGGCGAAGTGCGCGGTCGCGGGCTGATGATCGGCGCCGAACTGGTCACGAGCCGAGAGACCAAGGAGCCAGCCAAGCAAACATGCTTCGACGTGATCGACGCCTGCTTCCGCCGCGGTTTGCTACTGCTTCCGTGCGGGCAAAGTACCTTGCGATTCTGCCCACCGCTGGTGATCACGCGCGAGCATGTGACCACAGCACTTAAGATATTGGACGAGGCGTTGACGGAGATCGCCGCGAATCGATGACGAAAGCCATTTCCATCGCCCTTAGCCGCGGGTTCGTTGGTCGTCGATGGGGATTTCCTTTTCGACCGCATTCATCAGGATTCGATCGAGGCCGCTTCCCTTCATCAAGTCGCTAACGGTGAGCGTCTCCTCGGAGGACTGCCCGTTCTTCATCGTTTGCAAATACAACGTATGAGTGACTGTGGTTCCCCTCTTTCGGCTGCGGCTAATAGATTCTTTGATCGTGATGAACTTGATGTCCTGGTACAAGAAGGACTGTTCGGTGAAGTAGAGGGCCATAGCACGGCGGCACTTAAAGCCTTCTTTGTTAATCGTAACCTTAGAAAACCATGCGTCGGGGGCGAACACCAGTGCAAAGATGAAACCGACAATGCACGCGATTCGGCCCCGCCATTCGGTAAAAAAGAAGAAACCGACTGCGGCAACGACCCCGCCGAGCACCATGAGCATGGGTAGCCAACTCTCATGGGTGTAAACGAAAGAGTTTCCGACCTGTTGTTCGGTGACGCAGCCTGAAAAAATCAACGGCAACAATAAGAGAAGAAAGTGCCAACGATATCGCAAACGACCTGCCCTGCCCATTGCGCGCTCTCCATGGTTCTTTGGTTACACGGTTCTTTGGTTACACAGTTTTCTAACTACATAGTGGTGCTCTCGAGGCGGAGATTCTCATCCATCCAAGGCGCTAATACAATACTTTTTTCAGGTCGGAAAGTACTTTGGTGAGTCGCTGTCGGTCGCCGCCGCGGACTTCGCTGCTGACCCAGCCGTAGTAGTTGGTTTCCTGACATGCCTTGCGAACGTCGGCCCACGGCACATCCCCTTCGCCGACGTCGCAGAACCCTCCGCCATCGCCCAGCTTGAAGTCTTTGGTATCGCACTTGATTACCCGTGGGCCGAAGGCTCGCAACCATTTGGCGGGGTCGCCGTACTTGCGATGGTTGCTGAAATCGAAATAGAGGCCAACCCAACTGCAGTTGATCTCGTCGACATACTTGATGAACAATTCGGGCAACTGATCTGCCGGGCCGTCGTGCGTGTAGAGGAACTGGTTCCAAACATTTTCGATCCCGATACGGATTCCCAACTCGGCAGCCAAGGGAATCACGCGGCGAATCCCTTCGATGCTTCGCTTCCAAACTTGATCGAAATTCTCGTTCGTGGCATCGGCAACTTTGCCAGGGACGAGCAGCACGGTTGATCCGCCGACCGTCTTGCAGAATTTCAACGCCGTCTTCATGTTGGCGACTGCTTTCTCGCGCACGTCCGGATCGGGGTCCGACATCCGCACGTTCCAGTGGTACGGATTGACCAACCCTTGGACCGGCAAGCCGACCTTCGCGCTGGCTTCGGCGATCTCGTGCGGATTGGCATCGAGGGCCTGGTCATATTCGACGCCGTCGTAGCCCAAATCCTTGAGAAGTTGGAACTTTTCGACCCACGACTTGCACGAGGGATCGTTGATCATTCCCGATTTCACGGAAAACCAAAAGCGACGCTGTTCGTCCACGGGCTTTTCCTCGGCAGCGAGAGAAGCGGAAGATTGCAAGGCGGCGGCAACAAATCCTGCCGCGCCGATCGCGCAGCCGACAAATTCGCGCCGGTCCACTTGAGGAAAGGCCGAGTTACGTGAGGTGTCTTTGCGCATCGGAATGATCCTGATTGCCTGGGAGGTAAAACAAAACACCCCGCCACTTTAATTCGAGGCGGGGTGTCTGAAAATCACGGCAGGCAAAGCGATGGCTAGGCGGCGCCGACGCGGAACGATCGCAGGAAGTCGACCACGGCCTTTTCCTTGGCCTTGTCTTTAGGACCAACGTAGAGCAGGACGTACACTTTCGAGCCGTATCCGACGATCTTGCCCTTGTGGAGATCGTTGCCTTGCTCGAACTCAATCTCGTACGTCGGGCGGCCTTCCAGGCTGATATCCCGCTTCCGCACCGCGCCCGGCGATTTCACTCCGGGAATCGGCTCGTCAACCAGCGACAACACCAAATCGCGGACGGTCTTTCCGGCCGGCAATGAGTACTCCGCGAAGACAAAACGCCCATTGGCATCGCCTTTTAAATCGCGAATCAGACAGTCGGTTCCCATGCCCTGTTTCTTCTCGGGCTCACCCGGCGGCACGGAAGGAAGATTCACGGCGATCGCACCATCGCTCGATCGCACCACCTGGCCCGTAAGAGTCAGCGCCGTATTCGTAGCAGGTTTGGCATTTGCCGAAGGACTGGCTGCCGAGGCGACGGAATTTGATCCGGGCTTGGAACCATTTGGGTCCGCGCGACGGAACGAATTGTAGAAGGTGGTTTCGATATTGGCGTTAGCATTGGAAGTGATCACCGCCTGCAACATGAGGAGCAGCTTGCCAGTGAAGATGAGACGGATCTTGGCATTGACCGTAACCGTCGCATTACCTTGCTGCGTCGTGACTGCGACAGCGAGGTCTCGACCCGGCATGCCTAGGATCTCAGTCTTCGTAGAAGACTTCACTTCCATCTTGCCATTCATCGCGGACAGCGTTTTCGTGGCACCGCTGATAATGTTTTGCTCGATTTGCGCGTATTCCTGATCGTTCGGTATCCGAGGCAAAGCTTCCGACGCCACAACGAAGAAACCATACTTGGGAGAGATTGCTACGGCAGCCTTGCCGGCCTGCTGGCCGGGCGCTGATGGTACCATTTGCTCGTTGGGTTGGACGGGCATCCAGATTTCAAATTCGCCATCGGCGAATCGGTGAATGGTCCCTTCATTCGGCAATGCGATCGAGTTTGCAGCAGCGACATTGGTGACTGGCGGCGTGCTTTGGGTCGCATTAGGAGTCGCGGCGATCGCAGGCGCGCCGCCGAGTGTCAAATTCGCGCCGTTGGGATTCACGCGCCGGAAGGAATCAAAGAAGGTTTCCTCCGAACCAGTGGTGGCACCGGGCGTTTGAATCCAATAGAGGGTGATGGCTTTCTTACCGAAAAAGTAGGTGCGTAACTTCGCTCTGTGGTTCTTGTCGCCACTGGGAGAGCGAAATACCAACTTGACGTTGACCTCACGACCGGGGATGCCATCCTTTTCAATTTTCGATGACGATTCCAAATCGGCCGACCCGCCGTATCGCCGGACGAGGTTGTTCAGCATCGCAACGTTGATGCCTTCCTCCAGCGTAAAACTGCTGTCGTTTGGGATGCCCGGATACCACTCCTCCTCGAAGATGAAGAGCCCTTTGTCGTCGAGATCAACCGTTCCTTTCTTGATGTGGGAGTTGCCGGGTTCGTTCTTGTCGAGTGAAAGAGTAGGAGTGCCAGGAACCCACAACTCAATCTCGTTATCCATCAAGCGTTCGATGTGACCACTTGGCAGTGGAACGGGCGCGGAATACGAAACCGTTACGGTCTGCGGCTTCTCGACCGGTTTCGCCGGCTCAACCGTTGTATTCGAGGAGCCTGGATTGCCAGGAACGGCAACCACAGGCGGGCCGGCGTTCGGCGGCAGAGGCGTCGGTGAACCACCCCCGCCACTGCTGCTCATCATGACCAGGCCCACAACAAGGCCGATCAGCAACACGGAGCCAAGGCCAACGGCGCCAAGGATCAGGGGCAGGTTGTTATCTTCTGCCTGGCCAGATTTTTGCGAAGGAAGCGTTCCCAAACCGCCACCGGGCATCGGCGCTCCGCCGAGTCCCAGCGGGTCGTTTGGATTCGCTCCAAAGCCGGGCGGCCCAAATCCTGCCGGACCAAATCCAGCTGGGCCAGCAGGAAAGCCGTGCGCAGGACTTCCCATTGGCTGTGCGGGAAACGCCGAATTGAAATTGCCAAGGCCCAGCGGATCGGCCGACGGCATCGCGCCTGGAAAGGGGCCGCCCAAAGGTGAACTAGGGAACGGCTGCGCAGGAAAAGGCTGCTGTCCCGGAAACGCTTGTTGCCCAGGAAATGGTTGCTGACCCGGAAATGCCTGTTGAGCGGGAAATGCTTGCTGCCCGGGAAATGCTTGTTGACCTGGGAATTGCTGTGCCGGAAACGCTTGAGCAGGGAAGGGCTGTGGTCCTGCACCAGCTGGTCGCGGAGCGGTGGGCTGAGCAACTGGTCTTTTGGCCCCTTGCGGAACGGCGCCTGCCGCTTGCGGCTTGGCCCCTGTGGGTGCGCCATTTATGGCAAGTGGTTGTTTGCAAAATGGGCAAGGTACTGTCTTGCCAATCAGATGATCCTGCGCTGCGAACTTCGCACCGCAGCCACATGCTACTTGTACCGGCATCGTAACCCCCTGCGTGCCCGCGGGCCTGCGTCTTACCGTACCGCTCGACGGACTGTGTTCGCTAGAAACACCTTTGCATTATTAACCGCGATCAAAAGTCTTACGTCAAGCGATTTCGTGCGGATTAATGCAAGAGTGGGAGAGAAGAGGGGCGCTCCAGAGAATGGGTGCTATCGCAGTGGCCTTTAGCCGCGCGAATATCGATCAATCCTGGCCGCGCAGGGAGGAACATTACGAAATGAAGACCGGCCCGTACTGCATGTCGCGCTAGTACGGGCGGTAGTTCTCGACGCTGGTCGGGTACAGATAACCGATGTGGTGTCGATCGCGGAGATGCACCGCTTCGGCGTTCCAAGTGGCAGGAGGGGCCAAGGTCGCTTCGGAGCGTGTTTCGGTATGCCCGTCGAGGTACCCGACGACCGAGCGAAAGCCGCCATGCCGGAAGTGCGTATTGGGGGCCGCGTACGCGTCTTGGGGACCTAACAAGTAGAAGTTCTCGGTCACTTTCAGCTTGCCCGAGGCGTCCCATGGGATCTCGATCCGAGCAGCATCGGAGAGGACCACGATGTTTTTGGTAATGGGGAAATGGGCGAGGCTTCGCACTCTCATGATCGATGGCTGGGGCCAATTCGAAAAGTCTTCGAAGCCAATGTTCTGGTTGTAACCGTAGCCTCCCGTCTCGCCGCCGTAGAGAGGCGTGACCGTGGAACTATCCATGCTGGGGCACTTAAAGATGCCGCCGCTTTGTTCGATGTAAGGCCACAGCAAGCCCTTCGTCTTATCGGCCTGCGAGGCGTCGTAGTCGATCTCGCCGAACCAGGTCACCTGCCGCGGCCAAACCGAAGGCAAGTTGCAAGGAGGCAGCACGCGAAGCGAATCGTGGTAGGTGTGGGTCGCGAGTACAACCTGGCGGATGTTGCTGACGCACTGCGTGGTTCGCGCGGCTTCGCGCGCCGCTTGGACCGCGGGCAGCAACAGCGCCACCAAGATTCCAATAATCGCAATGACGACGAGCAACTCGATCAGCGTGAAACCGCGTGGCTTTGTTGTTCGTGTTCTCGTCGGGCTTTGTGCCGCAGAGCGACATTGCATCCAATTCAGATTTTTCATTTCAGTAGCCATCCTCGTGGCAGGAAGCAGCCCCGGCCGCTGATCAACACGGCGAGACGGTTCGTAGAAAAGGGTGCTCTCGTCCCGGCAGGTTGGGAGGCAAGCAGGGGTGCACGAGCGATGCGCTAGCGCGTAGTGATCGTTGTGTTTCGTGAAAGAACTGTTCGCGAAAGAACCGTCCGCAAAATCACCACGCCAAGGCAGGTCTTCTGGCTTTCGGATCAAGCGACGACTCGCTGCCTTCCTCCATCGCGGGTTGCAATGGAGTGGCCGATAGCGAGTGTCTTCTCCGATTACAGCGGCGGGACCGCGACGGATTTACACCGTCTTCCCTGTTTTCGCTTCCCTATTCTCATTCGCGGACGACAAGTCCTAAATGCACCTTGCGTGGGAGGGAAGCATCCTAGGGCGAAATGGGCTATTGTCAATTCGCTTGGGGAAAGTTCCCTTTGCCGGAGATGGCTCCGCCATTACGCTGGAATTATGGTCGCCGCTCCATCCAACTCGCCTGCTCGTCCGGCCGCGACAATCATCGCGCCGCCCGACGTTGAATTGTGGAATTGGCCCATCCGAGACGACGGTTGGCTAGCCATTCCCCCGGTCGCCATGTTTTTGGTGGCGGTTGCGATTGGTTACTGGCAGGGATCCGATTGGCGGCTCCCCACCATCGCCGGCGCGATTGCCGCGATCGCGCTCCATCGATTTTGGATTCCCGTGCGTTACGTGCTCTCGGTGGGGGGCGTTTCGCAGGGTTTTTTCGTCTTCCCGCGACGGATTCCATGGATCGCCATCCGGCGATTTGATGTCGAACCGTCGGGGGTGTGGCTATTCCCTACCGAGTCGGAGCGGCCGAACCGGTTTCTGGATGGCATCTTCATCCGCTTTGCCGGGCGAAGATCGGATGTCATGGCGTGTGTGACGTATTATCTGGGCGCTTGGGCGACCAATGCCGAAGCACCCACACGCACAGAATTTCGACCTTAAGTCGTTTTGGCGTCGATGTCTTTGAGCGAGCGTCCCAGGCGTTTTCGGGGGCCCGCGGGTTCGCTTTTGATGCGCAGTGATTCGCTGTTTTCGCTGCTTCGAAGATATTCTCCCAAGCGAGCGCTCAGATTGTCGTCATTCGGCGGAGTTCCAATGGTTTCCACCGCGTCGGCGACGCCTTGAATGACCGAGTGCCGTACCCCTTCGCGAATCCATTGAAACAAATTGAAGCTCATCGAATCACCCTCCATGGCGATAAAAGTCTTCCGGTACGGCAGCAATGAAACCGATCCCCGGCACGCCGCGACTTTAGCGAGCCTACGGTGATAGGTAAAGACAGACCGAGGTGGCACTGGCGTCCAAAAGACGCCAGTGAGAGGATGACGTTGCTTCCACTGGTGTCTGAGGGACGCCAAATGCCACCCCCAATGCTCTAGCAAGCAATGATAGAACGCAAGTAAGACGCTACCCGTCGTTCTTCCGCCGCTCGCGCCGCTCCTTCGGTTGCCCGGCACTATCGTCATGAACGTTGAACCGCAGCGACTGCGATGATCCTCGTTGCAAACCTGCGCGATCCATGAGCGACCGCTGCATGATTTCCATGAAGTCGTCGTCTTGGGGAGGAGTTCCCACCGCCCCTAAATCGGAGGGGACATAGACGATGTTGAAATCGTGCTTGGAGACGGAGAGTTTGGCATTGGGATCGAGGCGTTTCCGAGCCGCAATGCGGTTTCCGTCGACCTTGGTTCCGTTGCTGCTTTCCAAGTCCTCGACGAACCAGTAACCTTCACGAAGGGTCAACCGGCAGTGCTTCGACGAAACGTTGGCGAATTTGAGGCAAATGTCGCAATTGTCGCGACGTCCGATAAGAAGCTCCGGCTTCATTAGCGGGATGGGGTCGCCGCCCCCTGTCGGTACCAACTCACCGTACATCCTCAATGCCCTCTTCGGCGGACACCCGCATATAGACAAGAGGAGGTGCTCCTGCGAGACACCCTCCTCTTACGATCATTTCAGGTCGGTTTGTCTAGGACACTCGTCAGCGACTGTCTGACAAACGTTACGACGACGTTCCAATTATTTTCCACCAGTTCGCAAGCGTCAAACAAAATGTCGGCAAAAGCAAAGATGGAACCCGCATTCGATTGGCGTGCTACGGGACGCCGATTCTACGGGTACAACTTTTACCTAAAACGACGGTTCGGCCACCGCGTTCAAAAAGTGAGCATTGATGCTGGCTTTACTTGCCCAAATGTCGACGGTACCGTCGCTTTGGGAGGCTGCAACTTTTGTGACAATCGTTCCTTCAGCCCCAGCCGACGCGTTAAAAGGGCGGATGTGATCGACCAGATCGACGACGGCATCCGCCGGATGCGAAACCGCTACGAGGACTGCAGCCACTTTCTGGCCTACTTCCAACCCGCAACCAATACCTACGCCCCAGTCGAACGCCTGCGGCCGCTCTTTGAACGCGCTTTAACTCACCCCCAAGTGGTAGGGATGGCGATTGGAACACGCAGCGACTGCGTTCCCAACGACGTCCTCGACTTGCTCCAGGAACTTGCAGGCCGCACTTATCTTTCGGTGGAGTACGGTTTGCAATCGATTCACAACCGTTCTCTAGAGTGGATGAACCGCGGGCACGACTATCAATCGTTTGTCGACGCCGTCGAACGAAGCCGCGGCCGTGGCTTTGAAATCTGTGCTCACATCATCCTTGGCATTCCAGGCGAGTCGCACGCCGAGATGATGGCCACGGCCGATGAGATGGCCCGCCTCAAGATCGACGCCGTCAAGGTTCACAACTTATATGCGGTGAAGCGGACGTCGCTCGGCGACCAAGTGGAACGTGGTGAAGTCACGCTCATGGAGCGCGACGAATATGTCGCGACGCTGGTCGATTTTCTGGAACGCATTCCGCCGACGACGATCGTAGAACGCACCAGTGGCGACGCGCCGCCCGATTATTTCATCGGGCCGCAGTGGTGCTTGGATAAGCAAAACACCCGCAATGCCATCGAGGCCGAGTTTGTAAGACGCGACACATGGCAGGGACGGTTGTATTCGTCGCCAGCGAGCCCTTGATTTTGCTCCACGACATCGGAGTGCGTATCGCGTGAACGTAACCCTCGTTGACGGCGATCTCCTCGATCAGGATGTCGAGGTAATCGTCAACGCGTGGAATCGCAACATCATTCCCTGGTGGCTGCTTCTTCCTCAAGGCGTTTCGGGAGCCATCAAGCGACGGGCAGGGTTGCAGCCGTTTTATGAATTGGGAAGACTCGGGCCGATTCCGCTCGGGCATGCCGTTGCGACGTCGGCGGGGCGGTTGCCGTTCAAGGCCATCGTTCATGTGGCCGGCATCAACATGTTTTGGCGATCGTCCGAGCGGTCGGTCCGCGACTCGGTGCGAAACGCCATTCAACTTGCCAGCGATCGCGGGTACCGATCGATCGCTATTCCGCTGATTGGCGCCGGCTCAGGCGGAGGCAACGCCGATAAGATCACGGCGTTTATCCAAGAGGAACTGACTCGGTGTCAGTTCGATGGCGAAGTCAGGATCGTCCGCTTCGCCAAAAAGCGTTAGCTCTGGGTCGCAATCGCTTCTACCAGGCCCATCCCGCGCGCAGTTCATCGTTCACGATGGCGCCTGTCGGCCACACGCCCGACTTGAGCCCCACAATGTTGCGGGCCGACTCAATCCCCATGTTTTCCAGCGAGAGCTTGTCCATGCCGCCTAGGTGCGGCGCCAAGATGACGTTGGGGGCGTGGAGCAGGGGATTGTCGGCGAGGGGCGGTTCGATCGCGAAGACGTCAATGCAAGCCGCTCGCAGATGGCCTTTGTGCAGCGCCTCGGCCAGATCCGCTTCAGCGACGAGGCTGCCGCGCGCGGTGTTGACGAGCGTTGACCCCGGCTTCATCAGCGCCAGCGTTTCGCGGCGGATCAGGTTCGCGGTTTCGGGAGTCGCAGGGCAGTGCAGGCTTACATAGTCGCTTTCGGCCAGCAACTGCGGCAGGTCGACCAATTTCAGATTGTGCTGTTCCACGAAGTTCAAATCAGGATAGCGTTCGTGCACGAGCACGTTCATGCCTAGCGCCCGCACGCGGACCGCCATGCTGCGGCCGATGCGTCCCAGGCCGATCAGTCCGATCGTCTTGCCGCGAATGGGTTCCGTTAGTTGGCGAGCCCATTGTCCGGCTCGGACTTCGGCATCGTTGAGAAGGACGTTCTTCGCCGCCGCCAACATCATCGCCAGCGCGTGTTCGGCCACGCACTCGTGATTGGCCGTGGGGGTGATTGCGAGCGCGATCTTGCGCGACGTCGCCGTGGGAACGTCGACGCGGTCGTATCCCACGCCCGAGCGAGCCACGACCCGCAGTTTGGGAAGCGCCTTCAAAACCGTGGCGGAGTACGATTCTCCGCCCGCGATCACGGCATCGACGTTCTTGAGTTCATCGATCGTCGCTTCGTCCGAAAGGCGTCCGCGCGCGAGTGTCCCGTCCTTTGGGTAGACAACTTCGAAACCAGCGTCGCGGAGAATTCCGGCGCACGGCGCGTTGGGATCAATCAGATGTTCCGGCGTGATGATGCAAACAGGCATGGGGCGTTGTTTCCAGGCGGGGAGGAATACGAATCGTGGTGGGATGGTCAGTCTTGGGAGGGGCGTTGGGGATTGGCCCAGTAGCCGGCTTCGTCGCGGCCTCGGACGACGACTCCCTTCTTGTGCCAGTCGGCGCCGGCGCGCACGTCGGGCGTGCAATATCGTAGCGTCAATCCGCAGCGGCGGCGCGACGAGGTATTGGCATCCGACCCGTGGAGCAGCAAGTCGCTGTGAATCGAGGCCTGCCCGGCCTCGAGTTCGTCGTAGACCACGGTGCCGTATTGCTCGGCGTTCTCGACCGTTTGGTTGAGAACGTTGTGTTCCGCTTCATTGCTGGGGCGGTACGTCAGATGGCCGAAGTGGTGTGAGCCGGCCACGAATCGCATGCACGCGTTATCGCGGTGGGCCGAATCGATGGCCAGCCATACGGTGGCGGTCTTCGACGGTGACATGGGCCAATAGCTGGCATCTTGATGCCACGCCACCGTTTTTCCGTCGCCCGGCATTTTGCAGAAGAAGTGCGAGCCCCAGCCAATCACGTTGTCGCCGAGGATATCGGCCACGCAATCAACAATCGCCGGCGCGGTGAGCAAGTCGTAAACGTATCCGTAACGGAGGTGGGCCGTACTGATCGAGTAGCTGTTTCCACCTGCGGCCACCACTTCTTCCAGTAAGCGATCAAAGTAACGTCGATGGGCATCGGCCTGGTCCCGGTCGAACATCGTGACCGGCGCGACATAGCCATCGCGATTGAAACCCTCGATCTGGCTCAGCGTCAATCGCTTTGGGTTGGTGGTCGTGCTGGGATGGAAATGCAGGTCTCGCTCAAGTTGACTGAGATCGTCGGTGCCGGGGATCGTCGCAAATTGAGGCGAGGTGTCAGACATCGGTCACGTTCCTTAACTCTGCACGGCAACTCAGTACAGCAACTCAGCAAAGCGCAAACGCGAGGCAGCTAGACGTGAACATCGTCCTTGGTCCATTGCCCATCAATGCAGCGCCAAGCTCGTGGATGAGGATTGGCGTTTTGCAGAAGTGGCGGCAAGCGGTTGGGCCGCACACCGTCCCAACACTGCAACACTGCGAAGCGGCGGATCGACGTGGGGATGCCAACCGCCGTGAAGCCGGGATGGCCGGTTGAGGGATAGGGCCCGCCGTGATTCATGGCCGGGCTCACCGCTACGCCGGTCGGCATCTTGTCGTTGAGAAGCCGTCCGACTTTCGGTCGCAGATGGCGAGCCACGGTTGCATACGCTTCGTCGTCGCTCCCCTTCGTATCGCTGTAGACGCAGCCGGTCAGGTTCCCTTCGAGTTGATCCAGAATTGCCGCGAGCTGCGCCAAGTCATCGGCGACGACGAAGAGAGACGCGTTGCCGAAGGCCTCGCCTTGCAGCCCATGCGGATTGGCAAGGAATGCCTTACCCGACACACGCAGGAGCGTATTGGGATACGCATAGCGGCTGGTATCGCTCGCTCCCTCAGGCGTCAATCGTTTGGCGCCGGCGGCGATCAGGCCGGCGACACCTTTTTCGAGACTTCCCAACACTCCTTTGGAAAGGAGCGTTCCGACAGGCGCCTCGGCAAACTTACTCGCGACGGTCGAGACGAGCTTCTCACTCGAATCGCCCGCTACAAGTAACACCAAGCCAGGATTCGTACAGAACTGACCGGTCCCCATCAAGCAGCTGCCAACGAACTGCGAGACGACGTCGTCGAAGCGTTCGCTCAAGGCACCAGGAAGAATCACAACGGGATTGACGCTTGAAAGCTCGAGATAGATCGGCTTGCCAGCTTGATCGGCTGCCCGCTTAAGTGTTAATCCGGCTTCGCGGGCGCCGGTGTAGCCCGTCGCGCCGACGCGTGGATCGGAAACCAGCCTCTCGCCATCAGCATGAGCCGTTCGGTAGATCAACTGCACCGTGGCGGGGGGAAGTTTCGTGTCGGCCACCGCGAGCGCTGCCTCTTCGGCCAGCAAACGCGTTGTTCCAGGGTGAGAGCTGTTTGCCTTGGCAATCACCGGGTTGCCGGCCGCGATGGCTGCGGCAAAGTCGCCACCCGACGCGCTGTTGAAGGCAAAAGGGAAATTGTTCGGACCAAACACACAGACCGGCCCAATCGGTGCGAGCATCGACCGCAGTCCACCCTTGGTATCGATGATCGGCTCTCGCCAGCTGCCTTCGCGGGCCGCTGTAGCCGCTTGTCGCAATTGGCCGCTCGTGCGCGGAAGTTCCACATCGCCTAGCCGCGGAGTTTTGGGGAGCGCCGTTTCGCTGTGCGCCATTTCGACGAGCTCGACCTTGCGGGCTTCGATGCGCTCGGCGAACCGTTCTAGAAAGGCCGCGAGCCGTTCGGCCGGCAGGTCTCGCAGGATCTCGAACGCGCTGGCCGCTGCCGCCAGCGCTGCTTCGCAGTCGGACCAGTTGCTGACCGGGTATTCGTCTGCGTGGGGACTGCGCGTGGCAGGGTTATCGGCACGAAACCATCCCGAGGCCGAGGCATCGCGCCACATTCCGCCAATCAACACCCGCTGCCGTGACATATCGTTCGCTCAACACAAAGAAGGAAAGTTCCGTCAAACGGTCAAAAGGCCTGGTCCGGTTACAAAGACGGAGCAGGTTACCCTTGAACGATGGGGTTCTCGAGCACGCCGACGTGATCGATTTTGATGCCCACGATGTCGCCGGGATGCAGCGTGAAATCCTTATCCGGAACGACTCCTGTTCCTGTCAGCAAGAATGCTCCGTGTGGGAACGAGTTGTCGCGGCCGAGCCATTCCACCAGGTCGGTCAGCGATCGCGCCATGTTGGCGACCGTGGTGGCGCCTTGGAACACGGGTTTGCCGCCGCGAACAATCTGCATGTGGATTCCCATCTCGTGGGCGGGCGGTGCGGCTGGTTCGAGCGCGATCCACGGGCCCAGTCCGCAGCATTGGTTGTAGACCTTTGCTTGCGGCAGATAGAGAGGATTCTCCCCTTCGATATCGCGCGAGCTCATGTCGTTGCCGACGGTGTAGCCAACAATTCGCAAATGGCTGTTCAGGACGAGCGTCAACTCCGGCTCGGGGACGTTCCACTTCGCGTCATATCGGATACGCAAGGGCTGGCCGTGTCCCGACACGCGGTGGGGCGAGGCCTTGAAGAAAATCTCCGGCCGCGGCGACGCATAGACTCGGTCGTAACAATCGGCCGCCGCTGCCGATTCTTCCATGCGGGCCGAGCGGCTTCGCTTGTACGTCACGCCGGCCGCCCAAACTTCCTGGCGGTCGATGGGAGCTTCGAGCAATACGGACCGGAGGGGAAGCGACGAATGCCCCTGAACCAATAAGTCGACCACTTCGTGAGGAGCGTCGGCCTCGAGAATATCGGTGAGGGTCTGATATTGGTTGCCCGACATATTGAGCGGAATGATGACGTCGTCACGGACGACGCCGACGCCGGGATTGCCGTCGTGGAGGCGGAACTTTGCGATCTTCATGGGCTGGCCGAGACGCCGGAGATTTTGGGATGCGGGGATTGCCACGGCGAAAGCCGCCATGGGAAAACCCTTACGTTAATCGCATCAGGGCCTGAAACACAAGGACCGCCCGTGAAGGCGGTCCTTTTGAGCAACGTTTTTACTCGAGGCCTACTTGAACTCTACTCGTGCGCGGGGTTTGCGGAGCTTACGCAGAAGGCTGCCCACAGTACGGGGTGAGCCCATTTCCCTTTCGATTTGAAGTCGTCGATCACGAATTTCTGCGCTTCCCCAAGCGCCTTGGGAGGCGCCATTCCTTCCGACAGATTCTTGAAGAACTGGATCATCAAGTCCGCCGTCTCCTGGTCGGGCACCGACCAGAGCGTCGAGGCCACCGATTCGGCCCCCGCCAGGTGGAAAGCCAACTGGAGGCTCGCGACACCTTCGCCATCCTTCACTTCCCCTTCGGCGGTATTGCAAGCGCTTAGCACCACCAACTTGGTTCCGTGCAGGTTCAAGCCGGCGATTTCGAGGCCGGTCATGAAACCGTCGTTCCCCGATTTTTGGCCGCGGACCTCATTCGCGTTCGACATACACAGGCCGGTCACCATCAGCGGGCTGAATTTCCACCGCGCTCCGGGAGGAGCGTCCATGCAATACCCGTGGGTGCTGAACATGGCAATCGATGGCCCTTTCAATTGGTCGGCAGCGCCTTCTGTCGCATGGGTCCGCTTCAAAACGAGGGGCTTTTTGCCACCGGCGAGTTTGACCAGGTAGGGCTCCACACCCTTGGCTTCCCGCGCGGCGCCAGGCAGCGGAGTGATTTCTCGTTCGCCCGGCGGAACCTTGCCGTAGTCGATATCGGTGAACATAGCAGGCGCGGGATCATCGGACCACTTTGTTCGGGACTTTGCTTCGGTAAGCATCCGGCCGCTAAGAACGGTGGTGATAGTCCGTTCCTGAATCATGTACTTCCCTTCGGAGCCCGTAATAAGGGCCGGCAGGGGGGCCTGCCAAAGCAGCGAGTCAGGGCTCAAGATCCAGTGATTGTATTTGGACAAGGTCGGCATCATCTTGCCGAACATATCCGTGCCAAGCTTTGACAGAAGCTGCTTTGCCGCCGATTCCGAGGCCGATTCAAAGTCGTACTTGCTCTTGATCTTGTCGGAGTCGGCTTTATTGATGACCAGCCCGCGCGCCGCGGCATTGGCGATCACGATCTCTCGATCCATAAGGGCTGCCGGACCCAGGTTGTGCCACGTTACGACATCCTTTCCGGCAGGAGGAATCACGATCGCGTAGTACACGTCGCCGATGACGGTGACATCCTTTTCCGAGAGCGCGAACGGCAGATTTCGGAACTTGACGAACTCGACCAAGACCGTGTCCTGGGGAAGGCGAGCTCGCACTTCGGCCACCGTCGTCCAGACCGGTGGTTGGTCTTTCGACCGCAGCGAGATCGCCATTTTTCGCGAGAGTTCTCGTTCGTCTTTGATCAGCTTCGGGAAGCCCTTTTGAAGCGTGTCCATCATCGCGCGAGCCTCTTTCTCGCTGCGGATGGTAATCTGCTTCTGAGTGAGCTTGTTCCAAAGTGCCGCCATCTCGCCGCGGGTCATCATCAGCTTTCGAATTTGCTCCTTTGCTTCGGGCGAATTCGATTTACGAACCTGCTCGAAGAACCTGGCGACCTGGCGCATTGATGCGCCTTTGCCGTTCAACACCCAGGCGGTGGCTTCTTCCGTAAAGCTTTGGTCGAAGGCCACGGCTTCCGCAGCCAGCGACATCGAGTAGTGATAGGAAGGACGCTCTTTGTCCTCCAGATAGAACATTTGCTCCGACTCGGTCATGCCCGAGAGCGCTCGGCTCAAGTGTTGATCGATGAGGTGCCGGTTTTGCGACACGTCGAACATCGTTTCGAGCCAGTCGCCTTGAATTCCCTTCAGGCGTGCGATCTTGGTGGCCAGAAAGACTGTGGCCGGATCGTCCGCTCCCCGGCGCTTCTTGCGGATTTCGACGGCCTTCGTCCAGCACTCACTCGCCTGATCGAGTCGATTGCCAATCGCGTGCGTCATTCCCAACGTTTCCAGAACGGTATCGTAGGCATGCGATCGCTCGACGGCGTTGCCCGCCTCGATCGCCGCTCGATCGCTTTCCATTAGCTTGGCGGCTTCGTCCGGCTTGTTTTGATCGAGCAACAGTTCCGCCACTTTGATGTGGCAGTTGATGGCTGGGTCCGATAATTTGCCGAGCTTTTGCGAATAGATGTCGCCAGCCTTCCTAAGGCGGGCGCCGTTCTCCTCCAAGCCGCGTTTACTGTTCGCGCTCGCCGAGGCGAGGCCGAGGAGCGCATCGGCTACCTCGAGCGACATGTTGCCCGCTTTCTCGTCGGCGAGCTTTCGCGCTTCCTCAAACTTAGTGCGCGCATCGTTTTCCAGCCCTTTTTCGAGTACGATCTTCGCCGCGTACAGGTAGTTGACCACCATTTCCGCGTGCTTGTCGCCGAAGAGTTGCTTTTTGATCTTGGCCGAATCGTCGAACGACTGTTCCGCCCGCGACAGGTCGAGTCCTTGGAAGAGCGACTCACCGAGCGAATCGAGCGCGTGGGCATAGAACAGGTGGTCTTTGCCGTAGCTGTCCAGCATCTTAGCGACCGTCTTCTCGCGCATTTCCAGCGATTCGGAATAGTTGCCAGCTTGGAACAGATAACCCGATTCGTAGTGGCGGACCCGTTGGACGCCGTGATAGTCGGCGGAAAACGCGGACGTTAGCGCGTCGACGGCCTGCTTGAACGAGACTTCGGCCTTGGCCATCTCGGCGGGATCGTCGGATCGGTATTGAGCGACGGCCAGCGCTGTGAGCAGACGTCCTTGAACCCGCTGGTCGGCCTTATCGCTGGTCGCAACCAGCTTTGCGGCTTGGTCGCAAAGGGTCTTTGCATCTTCGAACTTTCGCTCGGCGATGCGCAGCCATGCCAACTCCGCCTGCGCCCGCGCCTTGGTGCGGCCGGGATTGGGTGCTTTGTCGCTGTTGTCGATGGCGAACTTGAGCGCCTTTTCGGCTTCGTCGTATTCGCGCATGGCGATTTGCACCATGCCGCGGCGCCATTCCACATCGGCCATGATGGCCGGATCGGGCTTCTTCCCCATCGCGCTGACGATTTCGCGCAGCGTCGCCTTTGCTGCCTGGAATTTGCCGGCATCATATTGAGTTTCGGCCAACTCCATCATGATGCGAAACGTTTTGGCGTCGCTGTCGCCGTATTCATCTTTGGCATCGGTCTTGCACGCGTTCGCCAGCGACAATGCTTCTTTGATTTGTCCCTTTGCCAGTGCCACTTTCCACTGGTCGATCTTCGTCTTGAGATCTTGTGCCGACGCTGAGAAGGTGTTGATGCAAACGAGAATCGCCGCGGCAACCGCGACGCTAAGTGACCGGAGCTTCCGTTTCATAGGCCTGTCCTCGCCCCTATTTAGACGACGAATGATGATTTCGTTTCGCTAAGCAAACCGCAGGAAACGCTGGCTGCGCAGAATTGCCCTACGCAATAGATTGCCCGTTCGGATAGGTGGAAGCAATAGATGACGGGCGAAAACGTAATAATTTGCCTTGCTGGACCTGGAACGGGGAGGTCATAGGTGGCAATCGCACGTCGGTCGCAATACTAATGCGCACGCGTCGCAAGTTGGGCTTTTCAAAGGACCTGCGACGCGCCAGGAATCTGCTGCGTGATTCAAGAGTTCGCTTGGATTACTTGGAGTCGTTCGGGCTCTCCCTCGCCGAATACTTGAACTCGTCGAGCTTGGAGACCACCCAGGCGACCAGAAATGCGTGGATGTTATTGCGGGTTTGCAGACCCGGTTGCAGCAGTTCGGTTCCTTGCAGATTGGTGTCGTCCAACCGCAACCAGATCCTTTTTTCGTTGTCTGGTGTATCGCTGGTTTGGGTATGGCTTCGTTCCAGCGAGGTGGCAAGCCGTTTGGCGTCGTCAGTGATGGCGCGCCCCTTTTTGCCGGCACAAATCATAATAGGAAGCTTCTTACCCACTGCGGGGTGAACCAGTGCCTCTTTGTCGATTGCGTATCCTTTCACCGACTGTGGAGGCGACAAAAGAATTAAGGCCTTCACGTCCTGGGCGTTCTTGTAACTGGCCAGGATCGGCGCATTCCAGTCGAGTACCGCCCAATTAATGGCTGCAATTGCCGAAGCATCCGCTCCAATCACCACGAGCGCCTCCATGTTGAGTTCCTCCAGATTGTTCTTCTTCCGGAGGTAACTCTTTACCGCGTCGATGTCGTTCAAGTAGAAGGGAAAATCCTTGCTGGTGAACTTGGTGGCATCCAACTTTCGTTCGTCGCCGTTGACAATGATGGTCGTACTCGCACCCGAGCCACGCAAGTCGGGCGTGACTACGGCGTAACCCGCTGCTTGAAGGTCCTTGGCCAGCAACTCGCAGTTAGCCCGCTGCCCCTTTTGGCCGTGGAGGAGGATGATGGGGATCACATTGTTGCCCCCTTTGCCCTCTTTGGTGAGCTTGGGACTTTTGTAGTACGTGAGGGTTAGTTCAACCCCGTCCTTGGTGACGATCTGGTCGACCACCGGCACGGGAATCGTGGGCGCCGCCTTCGCTTTTTCTTTCTCCTTTTCGGCCGCCGCTGGGGCCTTGGCGGCGCCTTGCCAGGCGAAACACAGCGATTGCGCCGCGAAGACCACTACCAGCGAGCAAACTAGGGTAAATGTTTTCATCGCACCAAACTCAAGAGTTCAAGGGAGAGAATCAGAGAAGACGTTTGCCAAAGCCGGGCCGATTCCGCCGCTATCGGCGAAGAAGGCAGCCTAATTCTAGTGGCCCAATTCCTACAAGTTCACGTTGCCAAAAATGTGGCGATGGCGAATTCGCAGAAGCCGGCGGACGCGGTTGCCGATTTTGAGTTGCTCGGTTTCGGTTGCTTGTTTTCATCGTAGGTACCACGCGGCGAGCAAGCAAATCGCCGAGCCGCTGCATTTTGGCGCTCAGGGCGCTCCGATTGATGGATGTGGCGATTGATTCCGAGTGGTACAACCACGCCAGAAGTGTTTTTTGCTTAAGGCGGAATCGCCACCATTATGGAAGGCCGATTCTGCACCATTTTATCGGGATGAATTCTGCCGGTAGGTTGGCCCGGCCACTTGCGCGAATTCGTAGCTGAAGAGGGGGGAAAGGGAAGCTAAGAGGTGGCAGCACTAAGAGTGATTCGTTTTGATGGATGAAGTTACGGAATCAGGAGGCGCCACCAAATTCGATACGCGATCGGAGTCAATCGAAGGCGACGAAGTCGTCTGCGGCAACAAGCCAGAAACAAGCGTAAAGTATTTTAGGAAAAGGCTTTACGCTGGGCGACAGGCGGGCCAGCAAAATTGGTACGACAGATTGTCCCCAGGGAAGAGTCGTCGACGAAGAATTCGCAAGGACAGCGTTAAGAGTTGCGACCATACGACGTCAGCCGATTTTTTCGCGCACCGGCCACCTTTCTGTAAAGATTTCTTCGCCGACCCGCCTCAAGGAGCTTGGACGGCGCTGCTAGCACGTTTAGAATCCGAACCGCCTCAAGTCGCCAGCTGACAAAACTCAGGCCACGACTAGAGGAAGAAGATTGACCATTGTTCCTCTCCAGAATAGTCGCACTCTAAGCACACAAAAAACCTCGATCCCTCGGGTTCGGGAGCAGGGCCACCACGACGGTGGAACGGGTTGTGCTTGAGGTCGCGCATAGGAAGCGCTTCAACGTGACGATGGACGGTTCGGAAAAACGTGTTGCGGCTCAGTTTCCCAACGACGAATCCCTCAGGTTGCGGGATCGCATTTGGGAACAGCTTGTGGAAAATGTCGGCGGCGAATCGCTATCCTTGTGGATCGAAGGACCACAAGCGATCACATTTGTCGACGGCCAATGTCAGGTCCAGGCTCGCGATTCTTTCACGGCGGAACGAATTCGACGCGGGGTGGCGCCGGTCATCAAGTCGCTCTTGAAAGAGAGGGATGCAACTGCATTGTCCGTCACGGTGATTGTTTCGCAGTGCGAGAAGAAGCCCGACCAACGCACGTTGTTTGATTGCAAGTCGTTCGATTGCAAGCCGTTTGATAACCAGCCAGTCCCTGCGGAAACTCAATCGCCCGCTGGTTCGATGCATGCCGAGTCCGCCGTTGAAACTTTGGTAGTCCCAGTGGTAACGCGAAACACACAAGCAGCGACGTTACCGATGGCCGGCAGTTCGGCAAGCTCCGTTCGACCTTCTGCGAACGGTGCGCCGGCGAAACTCCAGGCCACGCTCGATTCGTTCGTCGAGGGGGAAACCAACCGCCTGGCGATTCGCGCCGCACGATCCGTGGTCGAGCGTCCCGGCGTTGCTTCGCCGATTCTGTTCTGTGGTCCCACCGGGACGGGCAAGACTCATTTGCTGGAGGGGATCGTCAGCGGCTGCCGCAAACGCAAGTTGCGAACGCTGCTGTTGACGGCCGACCAGTTTACCAGCCTGTTCATCGAGGCCCTGCAAGGGCAGGGACTCCCTAGCTTTCGCCGCAAATATCGCGATGTGGATGTTTTCGTCCTCGACGACATTCAGTTTCTTCCGGGCAAGCGCGCAACGCTGGTCGAGTTGCAGCACACCATCTCCGAAATTGAACGAGCGCACGGGCAAGTCGTGCTCTCATCGGACCGGCCGCTGGCGGAATTGAACGGGCTTGGTCCCGATTTGGTCTCCCGGATTCAAGCGGGCATGGTTTGTTCGCTCGCACCCGTCGACGCCGCGACTCGCAAGACGATTCTGCTCAACCAAATGTGCGAGCGCCATATCTCGTTGGAACCAGAAGTGGTCGATGCCCTTGCCGGGGCACTTCCTGGCGATGGGCGTCTGGTTCGGGGAGCCTTGAACCGGATCGAACTCTTGGCCGGTCGTGGTAGCGGACCGATGAATTGGGGAACGCTTCGAGAAGCCTTGGGCGATCTCCTGAGCTTCGAACGCGCGCCGGTCCACCTCGAAGATATTTCGAGAATCGTCGCCGACTTCTTCGGAGTTCCGTTGGAATCGCTCCGGTCTGGCTCCAAGTTGCGGAGTGTTAGCGGCGCGCGGATGCTTGCTATGTGGCTGGCGCGACAGCACACACGCTCCGGCCTGACCGAGATTGGCCGGCATTTCGGGAGCCGCAGCCACAGCACCGTGATCTCCGCGAAGCAGCGGATCGAAGAGTTGCGGCTGGCCAACGACCTGGTCCCCGGCGTGCGAAATAAGGTCTCCATCGCCGACGCGATCGTTCGCTTGGAATCGCGTTTGAAGGTGAGCGGCTAGTTGCGGACGTGGCGGCTAGCGTCTCTAGCAATTCCATTTCAGTGTGCAGGCGTCTCCGCGGCACGCTGCCGTCTTGTACTTTTTTCACTTGCTCGCAAAAGCGGGTTTTGAAATCTTGGCTCAAGTTTTGGCCGCTGGCCAAGACCATCAAGAGACATGGCCGGGGTTCACGCGGCGTGCCTTCTGGATTTAGGGCAGACGGTTTGCGGAGACGCTTAGATGCGACGGCAAAGAATCACCTTCTCGATCGTCACGTTCTTGTTGCTCGCTGGATCGGCGCAGTTTGCTTGTGCCCAAACGAGCACCGGCAGCAACTGGTTCCCGTGGACCCAGCAGAACATGAGCTCTTCCGGGCCGGGGCCGATTCAGCGAGGGTGGAACTCGCTCGTCTCGGGACCTAAATACGTCTACAACAAGACGGCGACCGCCACGAGCACCGCCTGGGTGAAAACTCGCGATGCGCTGAATCCTTGGAAAGAAGAACCTGCGCCTCCGCCGTGGGAGAACAGGAAGAAAAAGGAAACCAAGTCGTGGAGTTTGTGGCCCTGGTCGTCGGAGCCTGAGCAAAAGCCACCGCAGACAGCTTCGGATTGGATCGGTCTCGATCGTCCTTACTAAATTTGCGGCGAGTGCCTTATCGAACGCTTTCGATTCACCTTAGCCCAATTGGCACGCGACCAATTGGCATTCCGCGGTGGTCGGTGTTCAATGGTGTTTCTGCCTTTCGGTTCGTTCCCCGTGTTTGGGATGCGAACTAAAGCGCTCTTAGAGACACCTCATCATGAATACGCCGTTCGGCAACCTTCCTTCGTTGCAGGAACTCCTGAATCACCCAGCGGCTAAGCCGTGGGTCGAGCGAGCCAACCCGCAGGCGGTCGTCGCGCAAGTGCGCGATTTTCTTTCCCACGTGCGGGCCTCGGCCGAGGCGATGGCCTCGACGATTCGTCCGCCCCAGCCAGGCGAGTGGATCGATCGTTTTACGGAGTGGATGCAATTCAACCATCCCATCACGCGCCGCGCTGTGATCAACGCAACTGGCGCCATTGTCGGCGATCGCTTTGGTCCGCCTCCTCTCGCTGACGAAGCGCTCAGGGCCCAGGCTGGAACGGGTAGTTGCTACTTTGTCGAATCGACGGGCGAAGCCCACACTCCGATCCTTGCGGAATCGCTGGCCGCAAAACTCGCCGGCGCCGAAGCGGCGTGGTGCGTCTCGCGGCCTGGACTCGCGAGGTTGCTGATGTTGATGTCGCTGGCGAATGGGCGCGGCGTGGTGATCGCGCGAAGGGATGTCACGGCGACGCATGGCGACCTGAGTTGGCCTGATGCGATCGAGGCTGCCTCCGCTCGCAAGATCGAAGTCGGCAGCATCACCGGAGCAAGTGTTTCCGAGATGGCGGCCACCGCAAAGGATTCGCCTTCGGTCTTTTTACGCTGCGAAACGCCGACCGTGGCGGTGGTTGGAACGGCTCCGACGATGACGCTCAAAGAGTTCGCGGACGCGGCGCACGCGATACATGCGACGGCCGTTGCCGATATCGGTTGGGGCGGTCTTTGGGACCTGGCGAAGTTTGGCCTGGAGAAGCAACCGACTCCGCAGGAATTTCTCGCGGCTGGCTTCGATCTGGTCCTGATGGACGCGGGCGGCTGGCTAGGGGGGCCCGCCTGTGGCATCGTGGTCGGTCGTCGCGCTTTGATCGAGACGATTCGCTCGCAACCGGCAGCAAGTTCAGCCCGGCCATCCGCTGCCACGCTGGCCGCGCTTGAGTCGACCCTGCGGTTTTACGAACAGCCCGAAAGAGCGGAGCATTACATCCCCGTGTTGAGCTTGGTGTCGACGTCCGTCGAAAACCTGCGGCAGCGAGGCGAGCGACTCGCCGTTCAGCTTTCGGGGATTAGCGAATCGGTTCGCGTCGATGCCGCACCAACCACCTCGCTAACCTCCGGGCACGATCTGCCGGGCGTTCGATTGTCGAGTTACGCCTTGGTGTTAACGCCTGGGAAAGCTGAGGCAACCGAAGAGCTCTACAAACAATTGCGGGATGATGGGTTGATTGGCCGAATGGAAGGCCAGACGATCGTTCTCGATCTTCGAAGTGTGTTGCCTGCCCAGGATGTACGACTGGCGACCGTTGTCCGCGAAAACCTTGCGCCACCGGTTCCGGCGGAATCGCCTCCCAAGCCTGCAGCGTGATTTCCCACGAGGAATCGTCCCGGCATCCCTACCTTCGCCATCTTGTTACCCGGCGAAGGGTGGTGGCATCGAAGGCTCATTCCGCCATAGGGCGGGCCAAAAAGCCGTACTCAAGGAGTGCCTATCGTGAATCGTCGGTTGCGTTCATCGGTACTCGTACGACAGTTGGTCGCCTTTATCGCCGCATCGCTTTTTACTGGCTCGCTTCTCGCAGATGACTGGCCGCAATGGATGGGGCCGCAGCGGAACGGCGTCTGGAACGAAAAGGGAATTATTTCTTCTTTTCCTTCGACTGGCCCTAAGGTGCTGTGGCGCCAACCCATCCACGGTGGCTACGCCGGTCCGGCCGTTGCCAATGGCCGCGTGTACGTGATGGACTACATCACCGATGGCGACCAAACGCCCGATCCCGGAAAGCGGAATGAACTTAAGGGAACGGAGCGGGTTCTTTGCTTCGACGCCGAAACCGGCAAGGAGATTTGGACGTACGAGTACGACCGGAGCTATCGGATTTCGTATCCTGCGGGGCCGCGCTGCACGCCGACTGTTGATGGTGACCGCGTTTACACGCTCGGTGCGGAAGGCGATTTGCTCTGCCTTGATGCAAAATCGGGTTCCGTGATTTGGTCGAAATCCTTCACTAACGACTTTGCCGCTTCGACGCCCGTGTGGGGATTTTGTTCGCATCCATTGATCGACGGTGACACGCTCTATTGTTTGGTAGGGGGCGAGGGGAGCACGATTGTCGCCTTCGACAAAATGACCGGCGCCGAGAAATGGAAATCGCTTTCCGCGCCCGATGCCGGCTACGCTCCTCCGTCGCTTGTGAAAGTCGCTGGCAAGACGCAGCTCGCCGTGTTTCATCCGGAATCGGTGAACGGCGTCGATCCTAAAACGGGCGCACTTCTGTGGTCGGCCAAGATCAAATCGGACTACGGCATGTCGATCATGGCGCCGCTTCAGGTGGGCGACAACTTGTTCGTGAGTGCCATCGGCAGCCACGCCTTGATGCTCAAGATTCCTGCCGGCAAAATCGACGATGAGCCGGAGATCCTGTGGGAAGGTAAGCCGAAAATGGCTGCCTATGCCGCCAACACCACGCCGGTGCTCGATGGCGATACGATTTACGCCGTCGACTGCCACGACAGCGCGCTGGTCGCAGTCGACCCCAAGACGGGCAAACGGCTCTGGCAGCAGTCGTCGCCGGTCATCGGCAAGGGACGCGGCAACCACGGCACGGCGTTTCTCGTGAAGAACGGCGATCGCTGGTTCATCACGAACGAGACGGGCGAACTGATCATCGCCAAATTGAGCCCGAAAAAGTATGAAGAAGTGGCTCGGGCAAAGATAATCGAACCAACCGACGATTGTTTCGGCCGGCTAGTTAACTGGAGTCATCCCGCGTACGCGAACCGCTGCATCTTTGCCCGCAACGGCAAAGAGATCGTGTGCATCTCGCTGGCCGCGGAGTGATTTGTCACCAAGTGATTAAGACAATCGCCAAAGGTAGTCATTTAGGAAGGAATCATCATGGAAGCCATCGACAAGCGACCTCGAGACTTGCTTGACAATGGCACGTGGCAAGAACGCCTCGACGCGATCCTCGCACTTATGCGCGAGATGTCGGTTCAGACCGACCCGCAGGAGATGGTGAGGATCTATGCCAACCGTTTGGGAAAAATGCGTCAAATGGACCGGCGCGTTTCAGTGAGCCGGCGCGGTCTTTCGTGGCCGGAGTTCCGCGTCACGCGATTTAGCGAATGGAGCGAAGAACGGAACCCATGGAAGGAGAAAAGCAAGCTCCCGATCCATCGCGGGGGCATCTTAGCCGACATGCTTTACTCGAATCGCGCCGAGATCATCCACGATTTGCAGCTTGACCCCAACGATCCGGCGGTCCCCTATTTGGAAGGCATGCGGTCGGTGGTGTCGCTCCCGATGTTCGACCACGGGGAATCGCTCAACATGACGGTGCTGGGGCGCGAGCAGCCCTCGGCCTTCGATGTCGAACAGTTTCCCGAAATGGTTTGGTTGACTAGCCTGTTCGGGCGAGCAACGTCGAACCTGGTGACTGCCGACGAACTGAAAAAAGCACACGCTGAGATCGACGACGAGCAACGGACGATTGCCGAGTTACAGCGCTCTCTATTGCCCAAGAAGCTTCCCAAGATCAAGGGCGTCGAGTTCGCGACTCACTACCGCACCTCGCGCGATGCGGGTGGCGACTACTACGACATCTTTCCCATCGACGATCAGCGGTTCGCCATCTTGATCGCCGATGTGAGCGGCCACGGCTCGCCAGCGGCGGTGATCATGGCGGTGACGCACGCCATCGCCCACATGTACGACGGCCCGCCGCTGAGCCCCGGTGCACGGTTAGAGCACCTGAACAAGCACCTCACGGCACGTTACACCGGCGCCGGGGGAGCCTTTGTCACCGCCTTTGTGGGCGTCTATGACGCAGCCAAGGGAACGCTTACCTACTCGTCGGCGGGCCACAATCCGCCGCGCGTTAAATCGTGCAGTGGAGGTGTGCGGACTTTGACGGGCGCCGGCAGTGTCCCCTTGGGAATTTCCGACGAGTTCCGCTATCCGGAAGCGACCACGCAATTGAAATGTGGCGACGAAGTCGTCTTTTACACCGACGGAATCGTGGAGGCGATGTCGCCTGCTGGCGAACTTTTCGGCGTGGAACGGCTGGATCAACATTTCGGCTGGTGTGCCTCGGATAAGCCTTCCGAGTCGGTCGAGAGCCTGTTGGCAGCGGTCGACGCGTTTTCCGGGGTGGCTTTGCCGGCCGACGATCAAACGCTCGTCGTGATGCGCGTGGGTGGTAATTCCTGCTGATGTGCCCACTCTTTTAAGGCACAAAGCGGGGCGATGGTTTATCATGGCGATGGCCCGATTCCAGGCTGTGTTGCTTCGGGCCGGATTGCTTTTGATTCACGTCGATATTCTCCCTCCATGGAATCGCCAACTCGGTTGGGCCCGTTTGTTTTGAATGGTCGCCTTGGTCATGCGGCCAGTCGGGTCTTTCGCGCGACTCACGCCCAAACCAAGAAGACGGTTGCGCTGCGCTTAATCCCAGCGGCGACCTTCGCTCATTCTGGCGCCAAAACCGAATTCGCCGACGAACTCGCGCTGATCAAGCGCGTCCAGCACGGCAACGTGGCGCGATGCTTTGGCGGCGGCTTTGAGCAGGGCTACTGCTTTTACGTGTACGAAGCGTGCGAAGGCGAAACGCTGGCCGCCCGTCTGGCTCGGCGTGGCAAGTTGGGGTGGGAGCAGACGCTCGATTTGATCCGGCAGATTGCCGATGGCCTATCGGCGATTCACGAACTAGGCATCGCCTACGAGTTGCTCACGCCCGACCGCGTCGTCGTGTCGTCAACCGACAATGCGAGGATCGTCGACTTGCGATCTCACCCGGAGCGGTCGCTCGTTTCGCAGCGGCCGAGCGATGCCGAGATGCTGCGGCGCGCCCACTATCGCGCGCCCGAACAGTTTCGCGGGGCTGATCCCGTTCCTCCGCGAGCCGATCTCTATGCGCTCGGTTGCATCGCGTACGAGTGCCTTACCGGCCAGCCGCCATTCATCGGCCAATCGGTGGAAGAGTTGCAGAAGCAGCATTTCGAGGTCGTGCCTCAAAAGGTCTCGACCATCAGCTTCGACACGCCCGTGTGGGTCGATGCGCTGGTATCGCAACTGCTCGAAAAGAAATTGACGCAGCGCCCACATGCGGCGCAGACAGTGCTGCTGCAAATCGACGAAACGCGCCGGCGCATCGCGTCGGGCGCCGCAGTCACCACGCACGCCGTAAGCGGATTCAGCTCGCTCAAGGTCGACGCTGATAAGCAGGAAGTGCGCCGATTGCTGGGTGGTAGCTATCGCGAGACCGAGCAGCAGACCGACAAGCCTTCTCTTTGGGAGTCGCCGCTAGTCATTGGTGCGGGCCTGGTGATCGCGGTCGCCGTGCTGGGATTCTTCGCCTACCTGGGGCTCCGCCCCAAGTCGGAGGAGGAACTCTTCGCGCGGGCTCAAAAGCTGATGGCGGCCGAGACGGCCCATGACTATCAGACTGCGAAAGACGAATGCCTGGAGCCTCTGGTCAAACGCTTTCCGGAGGGAAAGCACCGCGCCGAGGTGGAGGAGATGCTCGAGCGCGTGACCATGCGCGAAGCGGAGGGAAATCTCAAGCTTCTTTCCAAGTTGGGGCGCGAGCCAACTAGCGAAGCAGGGCGGCAGTATCAGCGCGCCCGGGAGTACGAGCAATATGGCGACCGCGCCACGGCGCTCGAGCGATATCAGGCGATCACGGAGCTGTTCGCGAAATCGCCCGACGAGCGGCCGTATGTGTTGCTTGCCAAACGGCAGATCGCGCAGTTGGAAGAGACGGCCGCCGGCAAAAGCGACCGCGCCCAATTCCTACAGCAGAAATTAGAAGAAGCAAAGCGGATGATGACCGAGGGGCACGGCCTGCAAGCGCGGACGCTGCTTTTAAGCTTGATTCGCCTTTACGAAAACAATGCCGAGGTTGCCGGCCTGGTGAAGAAGGCTAAAACGATGCTCAAAGGCGACGCTTCCGGCAGCGACGAAGAGTCGAGCGAAACGGCTGAGTCTGAGGAAGAATCGAAGTCGACGTAGTCTCTCCGCGGCGTCTTGGTCATTGTGTTCTCCAGAATTGGCACACAAAGTCACAAAGACACGAAGAAGCAAGTTGGTGATGAGCGAAGATTCCTCACTTCGCAAATCAACAGTCAGCAATCATCAATCGATTCATGATTTTGCTCTGAGAGCCGCGCGGTTTGGGTTGGTAGCCGCACTTCGCACGGACAGGAATGTCCGTGCTACTTTCTATTTTCTCGTGGTGCATCTCAAGAAACAAAAAAGCCCCCGGAAGCAACGTGGTCCCAGGGGGGAGAAGGACCACGGTGACTCATTCCGGGAGCGATTGGACGAGCTGCGGCCTCGCATCCTGCTTGGCCGCCTCGCGAGCAGCAGGACACTGGTGATCGAATCCCCTCGGCGACATCCTTACCGCCTCAATGATTCGTAGCTCGCAGAGACAGTCCCGAGAGACTGCTCCAGATGCGAACCCGCCAGCGTCTTGCTGAAATACTTTTTGTGTTGTCAAGGAGCGTCGTGAAAGATTCGCTTTTGTTTTCCCGCGGTCGACTTGCGAGAGATGCGATGTCGTTCACGACGGGCGGGAAGATATGGCATCCGGGGGTGGCTGGTCAAGCTCGCTTTTTTCATCGTCAAACGCAGAAAAACGCGACTCTTTTTGGACTTGTTTCAATTACCTCCAAACGCTTTGCGCGCTGGAATTTTTGCGCCGCAAGATGCTTGCTGTACTGGCTTTGATCCAAGCCGAATGGTGGCCGCTGGACGATCCACGCAGCTATCGATATACACGTGGTGAGGAATCAATGTGCTTGGCGCAGTGACGCGCAACCACCAACAGGGAGTCTTGATGATGGCCAGTTCGCCGGCGGTGTCCATTAGGGATTTGCTGAAGCACGTTGGCGAAACGGTCACGCTCCAAGGCTGGCTCTACAACCTCCGCAGCAAAGGGAAGATTCTCTTTCTGATCGTGCGCGATGGCTCGGGCATGTGCCAGTGCGTACTGGCCAAATCGCCTGAGACCGAATCGTTCTTCAAGGCGACCGAGCATCTGGGACAAGAAACATCCGTTCGCGTCACAGGCAAAGTGGTCGCCAACGACCGGCAAGAAGGCGGCGCGGAACTGGAAGTCGCGCACGTTGAAGTCGTCGGCGCGAGCGAAGGCTATCCCATTACGCCTAAAGTCCATGGCATCGACTTCTTGATGCGGCACCGACACTTGCATTTTCGTTCTCGCCGGCAATGGGCGATTTTGCGAGTTCGCCATCACCTCGTCGACGAAATTCGCAACTACTTCAATCGCAACGGCTTCACGCTGATCGATACGCCGCTGTTCGCTCCCGCCGCGGGCGAAGGGGCGCAGACGCTGTTCAAGGTCGACTACTTCGGCCAGCCCGTCTTTTTGGCCCAAACGGGGCAGTTGTATGTCGAATCGGCCTGCATGGCGTTCGGCAAAGTTTATTGCTTTGGCCCCACATTCCGGGCGGAGAAATCCAAATCGCGCCGCCACCTGACCGAGTTCTGGATGGTCGAGCCCGAAGTCGCATACTGCGATCTGATGGGCATCACCACCATCGCTGAGGATTTTGTTTGCGCGCTCGCGCAGCGCTTGTTGCGCGATTGCCGGAGCGAGCTGGAATTCCTCGGTCAGAACCTGGCGGTGCTGGAAGCCATTCAGAAGCCGTTCTACCGGCTGACGTATAGCGAAGCAGCCGATATTCTCACGGGGCCTCGCGCCAAGCAATTGTTGGAGAGCGATCTCGAAACAAAGAACGCGCGGATCACGCAACTCGAAAAGGATCTTGCCGAGAAAGATGCCGCGGTTGCCAAGTTGCAAGGGTGGCAGGCCGATAAGATGCAGGTCGAGATTCACGACCTGCGAGAGGAACTCGGCGACCTGAAGACCGAAGTGCAGAACATTCCTCACCACATGCAGTTGGCGGCCGACTTTAAATGGGGCGAGGACCTCGGCGGCTCCGACGAGACGATCATCAGCCGCTTGCACGATCGACCCGTGTTTGTCACGCATTACCCGAAAGAGGCCAAGGCCTTCTACATGAAGACCAATGCCGACGATCCGCGGGTGGTCAACAACTTCGACCTGCTGGCGCCCAATGGCTACGGCGAAGTGATCGGTGGCTCGCAGCGGGAAGACTCGCTCGATGTGCTGCTCAAACGCATCGAGCACGAAAAGCTCAACCCCGACGACTACCAGTGGTACTTGGATCTGCGCCGTTACGGCAGCGTGCCGCACAGCGGCTTTGGTCTTGGCGTCGAGCGGACGATCGCTTGGATGTGCGGCTTGAAGCACATCCGCGAAACGATTCCCTATCCGCGGATGCTCGACAAGATGTATCCCTGATCAACGCGTCGACGGAACCACTTTGTCCGCCACGGCTTGGAGGAAATTGTCCAAGGTTGGCTCGGGGCCGTCGCCGTAGTTCTTGTGCGTACCATCCTTGGTCCACTCGCAAAGTACGGTTCGCGTTCCGCCGTCGTCGGTAAAACCGTATTCCAGTGTGAACCACCGGCCTTTGACCGATTCGGGAGTCGGGTTCGGATCTTTCTCGTCGAGGTGCCCAGCCAGGCAGCAAAAGTAAGTTTCGGTTACTTCCTTCGGCGGCGGCAGGGTGAAGACGACGCACAACCAGTCGCCCAGCTTGCCGCGCTCGTAACGAATGTCGCTCATCGTGAAGTCGGGCGGGCCTTCGTCTTTGAGGCTCTCAACCAGATTCTCGTACACCGCCGCGAGAAACTTTTCGGCGTCGGGCGAGCCCATGATCGCAAGGAACCGCAACGGATTTTCGAGGGCCAGCGATCGCAGCGCGACGTGGCCCAGAACATAGTGGTGCGGCCGCGGCTGCGAACCGCCAAGTCGCGACTTTAGCCCTTCGATCTCCTCGGGCGTGACTTTCCGGAATTGGCGACCTTCTTGCTCATTCGACTCCGGTTCATCCGACTCCTGCTCGTTCGACATGGGACTTTGGCTTTCGCAAAAGATAAGAGTTACGCCGCACTCACCAGCTTACCGCAATGTTCTCGGCCATATTCGGTTCCAAGATTCACCGATGCTTGACGAATAAGACGCTGTGTCGTAGTTTGGCGAGGTCGCCTCGACCTCAACCGTGAGCCGCTCATGAACCGCATGGTCTTTCTTTTTATCCTGATCACGAACGTTCTCTGGATGGGACCACTCGTCGCGCAACAAACCGAGACGGATGGCGACGATGAGTCGCATCGCTGGACGCCGCTTTTTCGTAAGCACGCGGAAGAGTATGACATCACCGTTCAGGGAGACAGCGCGCCTTTAAAGCTCGTCGACAAACCATTGTTGAATTGGAGCCAACCGATTCGCGGTGGCGCCGAAGGGGTGGTCTATCTCTGGACGCGCGAGCAAGTCCCCGCTGTTCTGACGACGTTTTTCGTTTGGCCCACCGAAGACGGAAAACAAGGCGTCGCCCACGAGCGGCATTCGCTGATGCAGGAAAGACTCACGGGCAAATTTCGCGAACGGACATGGAATGCTCCCGGGAAGGCCATCGAGTGGAAACCTCTCGATTTGAAAACGGCTCCCGCACCGACTGCCGAAAAACGTCTGCGCCAGATGCGCGACGCGGCCGATACGCTGCAAGCGGAGAGCGTCGACCGAAAAGATAAAAAGTGGGATCTGCGTCTGCTTCCGAAGCCGATTTACCGCTACGCCAGTCCCGACAATGGTCCGATCATCGACGGGGCCATTTTTGCCTTCGTCGAGGGAACCGACTTGGAGATTGCCGTGCTGATTCAGGCTCGCAAGGCTGGGAGCGGCGTCGTTTGGGAGATCGCCTTCGCGCGGATGTCTGATTTTCAACTGACCGTTCGCCGCGAGAAAGAAGTCCTATGGCAAGTCCCGATCAAGGAAGGGGACGACACCACGGCGAACTACAGTTGTCCCACGGTCGAGTTCCGCACGTCGCCTGACGAGAAGTAAGCAAAGAAGCAGCCAAAGAACGAAGGGGCTATGCGGCGCGGCGGAGCGCCGTCCCCGGCTTTGCGGACTCGGGCTTCTTCCACTTTTTTGGCGGCGATTCTTTCCAACGCCGGTGGAGCCACCAGTATTGATCGGGATAGGCCCGCACGATCGCTTCCAATTCCGACGTGTACCACTGCGTGACGCCCGAAATCCCTTCGAGTTGCAATCCGTCCGATTGCGGGTCCAAGGCGTTCAGGAGGCCGATCTCGAACTGCATCGGTTTCGCCTTGCGCCGGCCATAAGCGACGATCAACGGCACCTGCGACGTGAGCGTGAAGAGGGCAATCGCCTTGTGACACGACGAAGGCCGGCCGAAGAACTCGACGAAGCAGCCCTTCGGTCCTGAGCTTTGATCGCCTAATAACAAAATTTTGCCGCCACTGGCGAGAAGCTTCTCGACATCCCCGGCGCTTCCTTGCTTAGGCAGGATGTACTGCCCTTTCGCTTCGCGGAAGCGGTTGAGGAATCGATCCAAGTACGGGTTGTCGAGCGTTCTCGCGACGGTGTGAGTTGGCACCCCGAACAAGCCAGTCATGAAGCCGGCGACTTCGAAGTTGCCGAAGTGCCCGCTCACAATCACCACCGGCCGCTTGTCGAGTAAGTAGCTCACTAGTTCGCGCCGACGATGGAGCGAGACATAGTCGCGCCAGTTCGTCTCGTGGATCTTGCGCGGCGCGTGGGCAACTTCGCATATCATGAGCAGCAAATGCTCCCACGTCGCGAGCGCAATCCGGCGGCGCTCCTGCGGAGTTACATCGGGCAACGCCGTGAACAGATTTTCGTCGATGATCTTGCGCCGCAGCTTGGCGACGTCGTACAGCAACCATGCCAGCACGCGGCAGACGCTATGGCACGTTTCGATCGAGAACGCCTGGATCGTCGCGATCAACAGACGCACAGCTACGTACACGGCGTAGTCGATAACCGGCTTGAGTCGCTTCATCGGTCTGCTGCGTTGCCAATCCTAAGTCGTTGGGTTGCCTGGGTGGCACCGGCGTCCCTAAGACGCCAGTGTGAACTCAAACCCTAAGCTGCTTCTTCGTAAATCACTTCGGTTTTGCCGCCACGTACGACGCGTTTGCGCGGCTCGCGCCTGATTTGTGGTCCGCCATCTTCGCGGAACCAGTATCCGCCTATGAGCTTGTAGAAAAACAAAATCAAAAAGGCGCCGCCGGTTCCAACGGCAAAGCCCGTCGCGCTGATGGGAGAAACGTGTGCATCTTCCACAAAAAACGAAACCAGGCCGCAACCGATGATCGTGCCGCCGATCCCCATCGCCAGCGTGGCCAACGGTCCGCCTGGGTCTTTGCCCGGCATGATCGCCTTGGCCAACAGCCCGACGACCGTGCCGAAGCCGATCCAGGCAAAGGCCTCGTGAGCCCACTGCTGCACAATTTGTGTGATTTGTTCGGCGTCCATAGGCAACGCTTTCGGTAACAGCGATTCTCTTGGCCGGAGGCGATCTTTAGGTGACATCGGCCAAAACGCGAGCCGCGGCTCAAGATTCACGCTCGCGAGCGGGGAAGGTACGCGAAACGTGCAACTTGCTCAATGCTGGCTAGTTGTGGATGCGAGCCCCAGCGGCACTGATAGCAGGGTAGGGCGGGCCGTTGAAGATTTGACAGCACCCAGCGGTCGACACAAACTACCCATTGATGAGTGGTGGGGAGAAGTGAAATTCGGAAAGCCAATTATGCCAGTTTGGAAGTTTGCAGTCCCAGCTAACTGGTTTATCGCAGCTAGCACTTTCTGCACGATGGCCTTCCTCGCGAGCGCTCTGCCAGCGGGCGAAATCGATTTCGCCGGGCAGATTCGTCCCATCTTGAACAAGCATTGCGTCTCGTGTCACGGTGGCGTCAAACGAGCGGCAGGGATTTCGTTCCTCAGCCGAGAATCGGCGCTGGCAAAAGCGGAGAGTGGAGATTTTCCTATCCTCCCCGGCAATCCAGCCGAGTCGGCGCTCATTTCGCGCATTACCTCGACGGACGAGTCGCTCCGCATGCCTCCGGCCGATCACGGCCCTGCACTGTCGGCTGAGGAGATCGATCACTTGCGAAAGTGGATTCAAGAAGGGGCGAACTGGGACCTACACTGGGCCTACAAGCCGGCTGTCGTATCGGAGTTGCCGCGGGTTGCCAATGCGCAGTGGCCGCGACAGGGCCTCGATCGCTTCATTTTGCAGCGATTGGAACAAGCTGGCCTGGAACCGTCACCTGAGGCCGATCGCCGGGTTTGGTTGCGGCGCGTGTCGTTCGACTTGACCGGATTGCCGCCCACGTTGGAAGAGGTCCGGGCGTTTCTATCGGACGACGACCCGCAGGCTTATGAAAAGGTTGTCGATCGATTGTTGGCATCGAACGCCTATGGCGAGCGGTGGGCCAGTGTTTGGCTCGATCTCGCCCGATATGCCGACACGGTCGGTTACGAGCGCGACCCCACCCGCGCGATCTGGCCCTGGCGCGATTGGGTGATCAACGCCTATAACGCCGACATGCCCTACGATCAGTTTTTGACCAGGCAGCTCGCGGGCGACTTGCTCCCAGGTGCTACGCTCGACGACAAACTGGCGACGGCGTTTCATCGCAACACCCAAACGAACACCGAATGCGGTACCGACGACGAAGAGTTCCGCAACGTAGCGTTGATGGACCGGATCAACACCACGTGGGAAGGTTTGATGTCGACGTCGTTTCGCTGCGTGCAATGCCACAGCCACCCGTACGATCCGTTTGCCCACGAAGATTTCTATCGGCTTCTGGCCGTCTTCAATTCCACGCAGGACAACGACTCCGCCGAGGATTTTCCACACTTACAGGTCCCGGTGAAAACTGCGGAGCGCGCTCATGCGCAGGAATTGGATGCTGAGTATGAAGCGTTACGGAACCAACTGCATGCCGAAGGAACGGAGTTAGCAAGGCGAACGGGGTGGAAACCTCTCATGGCGTCGAAAGCGGAGTCGACGGGGCTCACCACGATGACGATCCGAGACGTCGATGGAGTGCCAGAGATCACCGCTACCGGCAACGTGCGGCTGCAAGGAGTTTTCACGCTGGAGTTCCCGCTGACCACGAAGCAGTTCACCGCCGTACGAATCGAAGCATTGCCCTTCGATGCCGAGCGTTCGGCCACCGCTTCGGAACTCGGCTTCGTGTTATCGCACTTGAAGGCCGAACTAGTGGCATCGGACGCCGAGTCGGTAACGGAGATACCTCTCGCGGCGGTTTACGACGAAGATCCATCAGCTTTTTACCCGGCAGAAGCGACGTTTGCGGACGATTTGCCCGGCTGGTCGGCGTACCCGCGGTTTCATCGTCCGCGCCGAGCCGTATTTGCCGTGGCCGAACCGATCGGCATTCCAGATGGCGCCGTGCTGCGCCTTACGATGAAGCAACTCGCGCAGTCGACCGGCATCACGGCGCAGGTGATTCGTCGGGCTCGCTATGCCATGAGCGACGATTCCTCGTGGACCGATCTGGTTCAGTCGCAATGGGAGCCGCGGAAAAAGCTCCAGGAGCTGGCCGTTCAGCGCAAAGAGATCGCCAGTGTCGCAGTGCCCGTCATCCGCGAGCAGCATCCGTCGCAGCGGCGCGACTCGCGATTGTATGTTCGCGGGAACTTCTTAAGCCCTGGCAACGTTGTGGAGGCAGGTGTCCCGACCGTCTTGGGAAATGCACGCGTTACGAATCGACTCGAGTTCGCTCGCTGGATGACGCAGCCGGACCATCCTTTGACGGCCCGATCGGCGGTGAATCGATTCTGGGAGCAATTATTCGGTAGAGGATTGGCGGAGATCGTCGAGGACTTCGGTAGTGTTTCGCCAGCGCCGACGCATCCAGAATTGATCGATTGGTTGGCTGTGCGATTCGCGACGACCCACGAATGGAGTCAAAAGAAACTCCTCCGCGAGATGGTTTTGAGCGCAACGTACCGTCAGGACGCCACGGTGTCGGACCAACTGAAAGCGCGCGATCCGCAAAACCGGCTCTACAGTCGCGGTCCGCGAACGCGCCTGTCGGCCGAGATGGTTCGCGATCAGGCGTTGGCCGTCTCGGGTTTGCTGAGCGGCAAAATGGGTGGCCCGCCGGTGATGCCGCTTCAACCCGATGGAATCTGGAAGACCGTTTACAACGCCAGCAAGTGGGAAACGTCGCCAGGCGAGGATGCTCACCGCCGTAGCGTGTACACCTTCATCCGTCGAACGAGCGGTTACCCCAGCTATCAAATCTTCGATGCACCCACTCGCGAAGTCTGCGCCGTCCGCCGCATTGCTACGAACACCCCGCTGCAGGCATTGGTGACATTGAACGACCCTGTCTATATCGAGGCCGCTTCGCACTTGGCTGCTCGAATGCAAAAAAGCGGCGCATCCGTCGAAGAACAGATTCGTTTCGGATACGAGGCTGTGACCGGCCAACCGGTCCGCAACGACGCGGTTCCCGTTCTGGTTCGTTTGTTTGAAGCCAGCCGCGCCAAGACGGAATCCGACGAGGCGGCGATGACCATTGTGGCCAACGCACTCCTGAATCTCGACGCGGCCCTCACCCGATAGTTTGCACTCACCCTTTCAGGCACTTTCCCGTGACAAAACTTGCCAATCAATGGAACAGCGGGTGGTCCGCCACTCGCCGTCACTTCCTGCACACCTGCACGACAGGGCTGGGATCGTTGTGGCTGGCAAGCCAAGCACTAGCCAAGCCAAACGACGCACCCGGCCCCCATTTTGCGCCCAAGGTAAAACGAGTCATCTGGCTGCATATGGCCGGTTCGCCGAGCGCGCTGGAATTGTTCGAACACAAGCCCGACTTGAATCGCCTCAACGGGCAACCATGTCCGCAATCGCTCTTGGAAGGAAAACGCTTCGCCTTCATTCGCGGCATTCCGGAGTTGTTAGGCGGAGTCCACCCCTTTCACCAGGAACGCAATACGGGAATCTGGGTCAGCGACCAATTGCCTCACCTGGAACAAGTTTTCGATCGGATGTGCGTGATCCACTCGATGACGACAGAGCAATTCAATCACGCGCCCGCGCAGCTCGTGATGCACACGGGCAGCCCCAACTTCGGCAGCGCGTCGGTAGGGTCGTGGGCAACGTATGGATTAGGGAGCGAAAGCGAGAATCTCCCCGGCTTCATTGTCTTGCTGAGCGGCGGCCGCATGGTGGACGCCGGCAAAAGCGTTTGGGGAAGCGGATTTCTTCCTTCGGTTTATCAGGGCGTTCAATGTCGCAGTGCAGGGGAGCCGGTGTTGTTTTTGAATAACCCGCCTGGGTTCGATCAAGGCACACGAGGTTCGGTGGTCGAGGCTGTCAATGCTCTCAATCGGCAAACCTATGAGCAGCTGAAGGACCCCGAAACGCTTGCTCGGATCGAGCAGTACGAAATGGCGTTCCGGATGCAAACCAGCGCCACCGAAGCATTTGATATCTCGAAAGAGTCCAAAGAGATCCACGATCTCTACGGGACCGAACCGGGGCGCGAATCGTTCGCGAACAATTGTCTCTTGGCGCGCCGGTTGGTCGAACGCGGCGTCCGCTTCGTGCAACTGTTCGATTGGGGATGGGATTCACACGGGGGCGGCGAGTCGGAATCGCTCCACCATGGCTTCGTTCGCAAGTGCAAATCAATCGACCAGCCCGCTGCGGCACTCCTTCGCGATTTGGAACAACGCGGCCTGCTCGAGGACACACTGGTCGTGTGGGGCGGAGAGTTCGGGCGAACTCCCATGCGCGAGAACCGCGGCGGCGTTAACAATCCGTTTCTGGGGCGGGATCACAATCCCGGCGCCTTCACGATGTGGCTCGCGGGAGCCGGCGTGAAACCCGGCTTCGAGTACGGGCGAACGGACGAAGTCGGTTACTCGGTGGTCGAAAAGCCAGTTGCGCCGCACGATCTCCATGCGACGCTCCTCCATCTATTAGGATTCGATCACGACCGTTTCACGTACCCCGCTCCGGGAGGTCTGACCCAAAAGTTGACCACGGTTACCAAGCGAGCCGAAGTCGTCAAAGGAATACTCGTGTAGAGTGCAGTCCTTGGCTGCATGGTTGGCATCGCAGAATTGATCGGCGATTAGTCGCCAAATTGGTGAGGGATTTCGGCGCGACCGCGACATGTGTTTTGACGGCTTTCCGCCTTGTCGGAAGTCCGCCTTTAAATGCGCGATTGCGCCGTGCGAGCTTTGTCGCGGCCGCAACGGCGTTCCATCTTGCCTAGGCTTCGATAAAAGCTTGAGCTTAGTAGCTTGAATGGCATACCATCCAAGCACTATTTCTATTGTTAGGGGGAATGGAGTATCGTTTTCTGCTGGGAAAAGGCAGTTTTTGGAGCATTGCCCGTGGGTTCGACTGCTCCAGGGACCTATGTCTCACTTTCAAGAACGCCAAATCGCTCACTGGTAAAATATTAGACAGGCGAATCATTGAACTGGACCGAGCAGATTCGAGCATCCGATGACAATTGCGTGAGGATGCGACATCGAAGCTGTGGCAGGCAGTCGATCGCTAGCGTCTTTGCCCGTCACAATGCCCGGCGGTATTCCAATTCGATGGCGCCACGGAGCCCCAAGGGCCAGGATACTCCGATGGATGTTCGTGGTTTTGTTCATCTCTTCATTAGCGAAGAAGACTTTGACGCGTGGCGCGCCGCGCTGAGTCATCACGCCTGGGACCACCGACTCTATTCCCCGCGAGATCCGGTTTGGCAAACGGTTGCGACGGACACGCAAGAGTGCATCGTTGTCGATCTCAAGTGCATGTCGCTCGAGACATTGGCCCGCTATGCCGGTTACCCAGCGGCACCACCAATCCTTACGATTGCCGATGCGTCAAATCTCAACTTGGGGATCGAAAGCATGCGGCATGGGGCGTGGGACCTGGTGCTTAAACCGGTTTCCCTCGACCAATTGGTAAACAAGATCGCCACGGCACTAGAACGAGAGCGGCAAACCAAAGCCAGCGATCTCGACTGGCGTGCGCGGTGCCGTCTCCTTAGTACGCGCGAGCATGAGGTTCTCCACTTACTGCTCGACGCATGCAACACGGCGCAAATTGCTCACCGCCTGGGGATCAGCACCAAGACCGCAGAAAAGCATCGCCTCCATGTGCTGGAGAAGCTGAACGTGCAAAGTGTAGCCGAGTTGTTTCGGCAGGCATTTCGCCCGCGACATCTTCTTTACTCGCACGCGAAACACCCAAGCGCGACGGCGATTCCACAATCTCCTGCTCTGGTCTTAGAGAGCGCAGCAGGCATCAGCTAGTTGGCGCGCAGCGTTGATCGGCCGGCTCCTTTTCGAGCACGGCCGTGTAGTAAGAGTGGAAGAATTCGTCTAACAGGGGAACTCGGGCGAGCGGCGCGAGAAGCTTCGAGACGCCGCGCCCCTTGCCCGCGAATCCAAATGTCTTGAAAGACGAAACCTTAAAGGGCGATTTCGCCAGAACTTGTCGAATCCGTCTTAGCGACAGCATGTTCAACGGTTCGCCGGGGCGATCGCGTAGGGTCTCGACGGAGTTCCATCGCTCCATTCCTGCGAGTCGATCCCACACGGTTGGCGTGTAGTCAGGCCTCCGCATCACGGCCCGAATGGTTTTGATGAGCGCCTTCTCGGAAAAGAATACCTGGCACCAAGGGATCGGGACGTAGATCGAAATGTGTCCTGCCATGTGGTTGTACCAACCGATCGACCCGATCCAAACTTTGCCTCCGTCGACCAGGTTTTTGTGGACAGATAATAGCACCGCGCCCGGGTCGGTAAGATGCTCGAACGAATCGAAGAAAATGGCGACGTCGCCGTGATCGGCGCTCGTCATTTCGTCCGGATGTCGAAAGTCGATCTTGTGCGCCAACTCCGGATACTTGTCGTCGACGATCTTTCGACCTACTTCCAGTTCTTGCCGATTGATGTCGACGTTGACGACGTGCTGAGCGCCCAACTCGAGCCATCCGAGCGCTCGTCCCCCTAGGCCGCTGCCAATATCCAAGACCCTCTTGCCGGTCAGGTCGAACCCGTCCATGTTCCGCCGATAACGATCGACGGTATCGTTCCGTTGCGCTGCGAAGTACTTCTCTTGGTCCTGGATCTCGTTGGAGATCTTTATCGGGAAGTATCGCCTCGCCAGTAGCGTCGCCGGATAACAAACGGAATATGGTAGATGTAGCCCCATGAACATAAGCCATGCTCCAAAAAGGGCGCGCGACAAGGGCGTTGGAAAGGGCTGGGGAGAGTGCGAGGCTTCCTGCAACGGCGTCTCTGCGAGAGTAAGTTCAAGAAGGTCTGGGTGCCAGACCACGGCGAACTATCGCCGGTTACTGTTTTGTAAGGGCTCGAACCCGACTTGTCGCGGTCGGTTTAGCCGCCCGTTTCAATGGCATTTTTGGATGCGTTCTCGACTTCATGTTAAGAGGAGCTGGGGAAAACAGTGGCGTGAGCGATGCGGCACAGCGCGCCGGCGATGTCTGTTGCGCTAAAGTAAAGAGCCGGCTGAATCGACCTCCTCGCTCGAAGCGTTTGGAATTCTTACCGATGAACCGACGAACGTTTTTTGGAATTCATTGGCTGCCACGAAACTGAGCGGCGCGCTCGCCATCGCACAGGAGCCCGCCGCCGGCGGCGTTCAAACGCCTGCGCCGGCCCTACCTGGTCATCGTCGCCGCGCGAAAGGAATACGACGCGCGATACGAGGCTTCCAAGCAACTCGCTGCCTTCCTCCGCTTACCGGAGACGCAGCAGTGGCTGTCCGAATTCGGCAAAGGGAGGTACGACGATTGCCCGCTGTTTTTTCCGGTGGCGGTGGGGCACAGGTGAAGTCGCAGCTCACCTGGTAGTCAATACTTCTACTCCCAGTACGCTTCCCAGTCGTCCTTGAATGCTTGCTTGAGTCGTTTCATATAGGCGTTTGTCTTAATCTTGACCATCCACACGCCGTCCTCCCGGGTTCTGCCCTTGCAAACGACGCCTTCTGCGACATCGTACTTTCCTTCGCGAACGTCTTGCGCGAATGAGCCGCTCAGTTTTCCACGGTAAACAACGCGCGCAATATTCAGTGCGCCGAAGTCCGCGACGAATTGTTCAGGTCCGATCAGCCCGTTGGCCGTTTGAACATCAAACAGGACGAGTTGTTTCGGATCATCGCTTTTATGCAGTCCCGCGAACGAATTGGGACCAAAGTACTCGGTGAACACCATGATCTCGGTCGACGTGTAGGATGCGTGGGTGCGAAAGATCGTATCCAAGTCCGGCGCAAGTTCGCGTTGGAAGATTTCGGGCGCATCTGAGTACCCAAAATGATTTTCATTGAACTCCGCAATGCCTGCGGCGTCGAGATCAAAACGATTGCGGCGCAAGCCGAATGCGTGCCAGCCAAGGTCTCGGTCCCAAACCCAATGCAAGTTGGTGCCGTCGTATTTCTCGAAAGCAATACAGCGGCCCGATGGAGCCGCTGCGCTGCCGGGGATCTTCGGATATGCGAGGCTGACCCGTGGCATCTCATCCCTCGTGCTGAAAGTTCGATTTAGTAGAAGTATGGCGGCGCTTAGTCAAAGATCGTTGTGCGTGACCAAGGTTCGCGGCACAAGCCTCAATTCGACCGAAGCGTTCCCAGCTACTGCCCGGCAGAAGTACAATGCCAGCCAGAACCGGCAACTTGGATAGTCTCGGAGCGGACACGATGCAGACGCGGCAACTCGGCAATTCGGACCTGAATATCACTCCCATGGGATTCGGGGCGTGGGCGATTGGTGGCGGAGATTGGGCTTTTGCCTGGGGAGCGCAGGACGATTCCGAGAGCGTTGCCGCTATTCACGAGGCGCTGGACCTGGGGATCAATTGGATCGATACTGCGGCTGTCTACGGCCTCGGCCACTCGGAAGAGGTCGTCGCTAAGGCCCTGCAAGGTGTTGCCAAGCGGCCCTATGTTTTTACGAAGTGCGCACGGGCCTGGAACGACCAGCGGCAGATCGTGAAGTGCCTGAACGCGAAGAGCATTCGCGCCGAGTGCGAAGCGAGCCTGAAACGGCTGAAGGTGGACGTGATCGACCTCTACCAGGTCCACTGGCCTGAGCCCCCCGAGGATATCGACGAAGGCTGGCAAACGGTTGTGAGCCTCAAAAAAGAAGGCAAGGTCCGCTGGATTGGAGTCTCCAATTTCAGCGCCGAGCAAATGGAGCAAATCTCTCGCTTCGGGCCGATCACGTCATTGCAGCCACCGTACTCGCTGATCCGCCCCGAGATTGAAGAGAGCATCTTGCCCTATTGCCAGAAGCACAACATCGGCGTGATCGCCTATTCACCGATGGCCAGCGGGCTACTCACGGGAGCCATGACGCGGGAGCGCATCGCGGCATTGCCTACGGACGACTGGCGTCGTGAGAAGAACAAGCAATACCAGGAACCGTTACTCACTCGCAATCTGAACCTGGTGGAGTTGCTGAAAAAGATCGGCAGCCGCCACGGCCGCACGCCAGGCGAAGTTGCCATCGCATGGGTACTGCGCCACCCGGCGGTAACTGGTGCGATCGTTGGAAGCCGCCGCCCCGGCCAACTCAAGGAACTCATCGGAGCGGCCGAGTGGCGCCTCGCGCCTGGCGAGGCGGCTGAGCTTGACGGTTTCTGCCGGGCGAATCCGGCCTAAGAATCGACGCAGAGTGAGAGGCACTCTATGACTTGGCGACACGCGGAACTGACTGTCCGCCAGCGAACGGAAAGTCGGCAGCTTGCCCGACGTATTTCAGGGCGCTTTCGCACCGGGTTGCACTGCCGGCGTATCATGCGGCGGAGGGTCCGGAACTTTCCGCAATTCAGCGTACGTAACACCGGGCGCTGGCCCAAGATTCTCCGGCGTCTGCGGGCCCCAACAGATTTTCAAAGTGGTTGCATCAGCGTCGCACAGCCCGACCATGGGGTGCGCATCGGCGCCGGTCGTCATGTAGTCGAGCAACACAAATCGCTTCGGCGTGCCCTGGTCCAAGGGAAAATGATCCGCGTCAAACGCGATGCGACTCTTGGGCACGTTGTTCGGATTGTCCGCGTTGTGGAACTCGATCATGTTGCCGCGAACCACATACGTTACGGCCTTTACGTGCCCTTCGTCTGCGGGCTTTCCGACCTCATCCATGCTCGACACCATCTGCTACGTTCCCTGTAGTGTCGTGTCGGCGAATTGGGACGCCTCGGCGGCGCGTTGCGCACGCGGCGCGATCTCTGTCTTGGCAACATGGTCCGGTTCTGGTGACTTGCTGCTACTCGAAGGTCGATCGACCAGGTTGGTCAGCACCGCCACGCCGCAAAGAAGGAGTCCGACCGTGGCCAGTATGGCGCCGGCCATGACCCAACGCGCTATCGCCACTCTATGAGTGTGAGGTGCTTGCTTGGTATCGCTCGGCGGCGGTTGGGTGAATCTCGTATGCGGCACGCGCGTGGGGCCTTTCTCTAACAGTTCGGCGACTTCCATTGCCGAACTGCAACGATCCTGCGGCTGCTTGGACATCAGCTTATGGATCAACTGGCCCAGCCACTCCGGGATTTTTGGGTTGATTTCCGTAACACGCCGCGGCTCCTCGTCTGTGATCAGCCGCAGAACGCCGTAGTTCGTTTCGGCCTTGAAGGGGGCCTCGCCTGTGGACATCGCGTACAGGACGCTGCCCAAGCTGAATAGATCGGAACGAATCTCGACGCCTTGCCCGCGGACCTGCTCAGGCGACATATAGCGCGGCGTTCCAACAATGGCATCCGTTCGCGTTACGTTCGCATCGTCGACGGCCCGCGCCAATCCGAAGTCGGTCAAGGCAATCCGCTGCGTTCCTTCCGGCAGCAGGATGTTAGCTGGTTTAATATCGCGATGGATCAGCCCCTGCTTGTGCGCTGCGGCGAGTCCTCTGGCCGTTTGTGCGCCAATTCGCAGGATCTCCGCGAGCGCCAGCGGCTTTTTGTTCTTGAGGCGATCTTGCAGCGACTCGCCTGCTACGAACGGCATGACGATGTAGGGGGCTCCTTGCCACTGAGCGATGCTGTGGATTGCGATCACGTGATCGTCCACGACGGCCGCGGCCGCCTGCGCTTCGCGAGCAAATTGCTTGCGCGAGCTCCCAGAGACCGCTAAGTGAGGCAACAGCATTTTGATCGCGACGTAGCGATTGAGGGCCGGATCGAACCCCTTGAACACAACCCCCATCCCCCCTTGTCCAAGGACGCCGACGACTTCGTAATTGTCGATCCGCCCCAGGTGGATTGGGTTGTCGCTCGGTCCGAGCAGATTCAGGATGCCGGAAAAGTGAGCCGAGCGCGATGCTTCGCCGTGATCGGTATCAGAATCTGGAGCGTCCTTCCCCGACGACTCGCAACCATGATTCCACCGCGCGACGTCTCCGCGGGTGTCGTCGAGCGCCGCGCGGCACGTGGGGCAAGAGGACAAATGCTCCTCGGCATTTGCCAATTCGACGCCGCTCAATCCACTTTCGACCCATTGGCGTAACTGCGCTGGCGCGAGGCACCGCGACGTCTCGCTCATGACTTGCCTCTTACCTTACCAAGCAACCCGCCAATGAGTTCGCTTCCCCGGGCATTCCAAGTCGAGGAGGCCTAAGCAGGCCACGGTCCAGAAGATTTGCTCGGGGAATCCAATGAATCGTTCGCCTCTCGCCGGGAGGAGAACTCTGCCTTGTCTCCAATCATACTCGAATTTGAAACGGTCTAAATGGCAGTTCGGCACCGCGTCGACTACCAATAAATGAAAGACGAATGTCCGCCAGCGAACGGAAAGTTTGCAGCTTGCCCGACGTATTTCAGGGCGCTTTCGCACCGGGTTGCGCTGCCGGCGTATCATGCGGCGGAGGGTCCGGAACTTTCCGCAATTCCGCATAGAGGAAGCCGGGTGCCGGCTCCAGTTTGGCGGGCACCTTAGGCCCCCAACAAATCTTCAATGTGGTCGCATCGGCGTCGCACAACGCGACCATCGGGTGCAGCGTTCCGTCGGCATCCTTCTCCATATAGTCGATGAAATCGAGCCGCTTCGGGCCGCCATCTATGGGGAACTTAGCGGCATTGATTGTGAATTGCGCGATAAGCGTCGACTTTGGATCGACCGCATTTCGCATCTCCAGCGTACTGCTGTGAACGACGAAGGTTATGGTACTCATGTAGGTGGCATCCGCTTCCACGCTTTCCGCGTTGACCCCCTTCACCATTTGCCACGTTCCTTGCAGTGTGGTGTTGGCGAAGACGGCCGCCTTGGCCGCCCGCTGCTGCTCGATCGTCGCAAGCTCCGGCTTAGCGAGTCTCTCGTTCTTAGACGCGGCACTGTTCGAAGGCCAGTCGAACATGTTGGCGATCACTGCCCAGCCTAAAATCAATATCGCCGCCGCAGCCACCGTTAACGCGATGATGCCTGACAACTGTCGCACAGGCGGTTTTGCGGGAGGAGAAGGCTCCGCGATGGTGGGCGGCAATTCGGCCGAGGTCGGATTCTGCACGTGCGCCAAACATCGTTCTAGCAGTTCACCCACTTCCCTTGCCGAACCGAATCGCTGCTCGGGTTGCTTATCCATCAACTTGTTGATGATCCGGCAAAGCCAATCTGGAATCGTACGATTGATCTCGGCGATGGGACGCGGGGCCTCGTCGGTGATCAGCCGCAACACGCCATAGTTGGATTCTGCGCGAAAGGGGGGCTCGCCCGCGCACATCGCGTAAAGAACGCTCCCCAAGCTGAACAGATCGGAGCGAAAGTCGACCGATTCTCCGCGGGCCTGCTCGGGCGACATGTAGCGAGGCGTTCCCACGATGGCGTCGGTTTTCGTCATGCTCGCATCGTCCACGGCGCGCGCCAAACCAAAATCGGTCAGCGAAATACGCTGCGTTCCTTCCGGCAGCAAGATGTTGGCGGGTTTAACGTCGCGATGGATCAGCCCCTGCTTGTGAGCGGCGGCAAGCCCGCGGGCGGTTTGAGCGCCTATCCGCAAGATCTCCGTCAATTCGAGGGGACGTTTGGCCTTGAGACGGTCGTGCAGCGACACTCCCTGCACATAGGGCATCACGAAATAGGGCGCGCCCTGCCACTCCGCAACGGTGTAAATGGCAATCACATGATCGTCGACTACGGCTGCCGCAGCTTGCGCTTCACGAGCAAACTGCTTCCGCGCCGCCCCCGAGGCCGCCAAGTGAGGGAGCAGCATTTTGATCGCCACGTGGCGATTGAGCGAAGTATCGAAACCCTTGAACACGACTCCCATGCCACCTTGCCCGAGGATTCCGACAATCTCGTAGTTGGCGATCCGTCCCAAGTGTTCTGGGTTATTGCTAGCTGCCAGCAGGCTGAGGACGCCGAGATAACGAGAAGGGAGCGATTCCTCGTCGCGATCTGCCGCCGGCACGCGATCCGTTCCAGACGACGCGCCCGTCGACTTCCATTGATCGGATTGCGCCAAGGTTTCGTCGAGCGCGGCGCGGCACGATGGACACGAGGACAAATGTGCTTGCGCGGTGGCCAGTTCGGCACCGGTCAATTCACTTTCAGCCAGTTGGCGCAATTGTTCTGGCGCGAGGCAATCTGGTGTCTCGCTCATGACGCGCGTCTCACCTTAATGATCGACTGCCATGGAATTCGGCCGCCTCACGAAACAGGGCGCCCTCTTCCTGAGGATAATTCCCACGGCGATACCGTAGATGGTAACCGAATTTTATCAGCCGCCCGAGCAATTAGCATCTCGCGGCGAGCCCCATGCCTCGAAACTAAGGCGTACTATCAATCGCAATGCAATTCCGTCCGCGTGCCACGCAGGTCCATTTCGTACTCAACCCCTTCTATGGGTGGGCGGGTGAATTGCCAATTGGTCCCATGAATGCCCGCGGGCGTCGCGCGCCCCAAAACGATTTGAGGCAGTAATGGCAATACCGAATGGATGGTGTAAATGTTGATCGTTGTTACCGCCGGCCAATCGGCCCCCAGGCCGCGCAAGCGATTTTCCATCAGGTCCATCACGAATCGCGCTTTCTCCGCGATTCCATGAGGCGAGGTGTCCCCCAACGCGACAATCGCCTCTCGCGCCAAAACGCCTTCGGGCAATTCGCCCGCGCCGGCAACAACAAAGGTGGAACTATTGAAGCCTGAACTCGGGCGGGTGAACGAGAACCCATATACAGCGGGTTCGGGCGGCGGATCGACCACGGGCGCGACGTTTGTCCGGGCGACTGGGTTAACATCCCCTACAAAGACACCCCATTGCCGCAGAACGGCGGCATAGCCGCGATTGAACTCAGCGAACCCATCAAATGTGAAGGGCCGCGGCGAGCGCAAGCTCATCGCGCACAGCGCCGTTTTGGGACGGCTTTGAGCATCCAAAAAGTCCGCGATCCGGTCGAAACCTGCGGACAGCGCCACCGGTTGGCGAAACGTCACCTGGACAATTTCGAATCCCGGATTGGCCACCACGCCGCATGAGTAAGGAGCGATTCCCGGAAGAAACGAGTAGTTGCCTGCCGGATGCGAAGTCAGTGCCATGGCGTAGCTTTCCTGTGATGCGTTGCTGAGATGTGGGACCATGATACCGCTCCTCTCACGGCCACAGGCACCGGCTGCACGTCATCGAGCCTCACGTTCCGACAGAATGTCTCACCAGCAATTTTGGGGAGAGCCGCAATTTCCCGCGATCTTGGCCCCGAGTTCGACTGTTTCTCGCATTTCTTTTCAGGACGCCGTGCTGGGGCACGCCGCGCCGGTGGAGCTGCGTCTTGGTGGCTTCGCCGGTTTGCGTCCCGCGTGTTCGTTCAGGAACGAGAAAGGAGGTGGATGAGGGTTGGCGACGGCAAGGAGCGTCGCCAGGTTCGTTGTTCCGGACAGGGGCTCTTGTCTTAGGAAAGTTCTCATGAAGGTTCGTTTTTCAAAGGCCATCCCAGCGCTCGCGTTGGTTGCGGTTGCATTCGTCACGCCGACCGTTTGGGCGTGCGGTGGAGGGCAAAGGGGAGGGGCGCCGCCTCAGATGGGCAGTTCGTTTGCCCAAATGGGATCGTCGTACAATCCCCAACTCGCAGCGTTGCAGCAACAGGTAGCCTTGCTGCAACAGCAGATCCTCATGCAGCAGATGATGGCTCAACAGCAGGCGCTCCTCGCCAAGCAGCAACAACTGATCGCGCAGTTCGATTCCGACGGCGATGGCAAGTTGTCCGCCAAGGAGCGCCTCGCGGCAAAACGGCGAGAGAAGGAGGCTCGCGTTGCCGCGAAGCTGGAACAGAAAGCCAAGCGTAACTTGAACGTCAATCTGAAATGACGGACGCTTGGTGATTGTAAACAGCGGTAGACGCTGGCTTTGATTGGCGGGGAGCCCTGTGCCGCTTCCCGCCCTCGCCGCACGGAACGGAAGTTGATCGCCCCGTCTATGGCTCAACTCAATAGGTCGTGCACCACGTTTCCAGCAACATCGGTAAGGCGATAGTCGCGCCCAGCATGGCGATAGGTGAGGCGTGTGTGGTCAATACCCAGCAGGTGCAGGATCGTGGCGTGGAAATCGTGGACGTGAACGCGGTTCTCGGCAACGGTGGCCCCGATTTCATCCGTGCTGCCGTAGCTATTGCCTCCCTTCACACCGCCGCCGGCGAGCCACGATGAAAAGCAGGCGCTGTGGTGGCCGCGACCTTTGTCGCCATCCACGCCAGGGGTTCGGCCGAATTCCGTCGTCCATACGACGAGCGTTTCATCAAGCATGCCGCGCTGTTTCAGATCGGTTAGGAGCCCTGCCACGGGACGATCGATCGCCTTGGCGTGGCTGGCATGGTCGGCCATGTTGCCGTGCTGATCCCAGTTGTCGCTGGAACTGCCGTCGATCAGTTCGATAAACCGCACGCCCCGCTCTGCCAGCCGCCGGGCGACTAGGCATTTCCACCCGAAGCCGCTCGCCTCGCCCGGCTTTAGCCCGTACAGATCGAGCGTTTGTTGCGATTCGCCGCCTAAATCGAAGGCCTCGCGGGCCTCGGTTTGCATGTGAAAGGCTGTCTCAAACGTGCGGATGCGGGCCGCCAACTCCTGATCATTGCCGCGATCGGTGAGATGTTGGCGGTTAAGCGTCGCCGCCAGGCCCAACTCCAACTCCTGCACTTCCGCTTGCGGTGTGCGGCGATCGAGATCGGCGATCGGTGTGGGACCCGGGACGACGCGAACCCCCTGGTGGTACGCAGGCAGGAAATCATTGGCGAAAACCTGCGTGCCGGCGTACGGCAAGTGCTGGGCGAGCACCATGAACGATGGCAAGTTGCTGTTCATCGTGCCCAGGCCATAGCTGACCCACGAGCCGATGCTTGGCCGCGAGAAAAAGAACGAGCCCGTGTGAATTGCCAGCGTGGCCTGATAGTGCTCGTTGTCGTCGGACTTCATCGACTTAATCAAGCAGACGTCGTCCATCTTCTCGCGGAGGTGTGGGAACAGATCGCTCACCAGCGTGCCGCACTTTCCGCCGGGGCGAAACTCCCACAGTGGTTTGAGCAGCACTCGCTGCTGGTTTGATAGTCCACCGCCAACGCCGGTGACTTTGCCGTCCGCGGCGAACAACTTCGGCTTGTGGTCGAACGTGTCCATGTGCGACACGCCGCCGTTGGAAAAGATGAAGATCACCCGCTTCGCCTTGGCCGTGTGGTGAGGCTCCTTGGGAGCCAGCGGGTCGGTACTCGAAGAGTCCGCCAGTAACTCCGAAAGCAGGCCCGGCATGAGTAGCGAACCCGCAGCCAGACTCTGGAGCAAGTGGCGGCGACCGACAAATGGAGACGTCATGGTCGTAACCTCTAGTCGATGTAAACAAATTCATTTAACCGGACCGTTGCTCGCACCAGGGCCTGCCAGACTTGCTGCTCGAGTTGGTCGGGTGGAGTGGAATCGCGTAACTTCGTGCGAACAAGGGCTATGAACTCGGTCGCTCGGCTCACCTCGTCGCCGATCGGCCTTCGTGCCAATGCGAGCAAATACAGGAGTTCAATTCGAGCGGCGTCCGCATCACGATCGGCAATCAGTCGTTCGGCCAGGCCGCTGGTTTGCTCGTGGACGAAAGGATCGTTCAGTAAGTACAAAGCTTGCAGGGGCGTGGTGCTGGCGTTCCGCTGAGGTGTGCTGGCCGATGGATCAGGGCCGTCGAAAATCGCCAGGTAAGGATGCCGCTGAATCCGCTGCGTCATCAAGTAAACGCTGCGGCGATTGGTGTCGTATACAGCCTTAAACGGATTGTGCTGCGTGAAACCCCAATCGGTTTGTGGTGGAAACGGATGTGCCCCGCCTGGCGAGGCGTCGAGATGGCCGCCCAGCAACAGCAAAGTGTCGCGAATGGCTTCGGCGTCGAGCCGTCGCCGGGGAAAGGCGGATAGCAACTCATTGGCTGGATCTTTGGCGACCGCCGCATCGTCGCGGCGACTGCTGAGTCGGTACGTGCGTGACAGGACGATCTGGCGATGCAATGCCTTGATCGACCATCCCGATTGGACGAATTTCGTGGCAAGGTAGTCGAGCAACTCCGGGTGCGTCGGCACCTTGCCTTGGCGGCCGAAGTCGTTGGGAGTGGTCGTAAGTCCTTTGCTAAAATGGTAAAGCCAAATGCGATTGGCCATCACGCGCGTGACAAGCGGGTTGTTTGGGTCGGCAATCCAGTTCGCCAACTGGAGGCGTCCGCTCGTTTGGTCTGTCTCCGGCAACGTTGCCCCGCCGAGCATCGTTAGAAAATGCCGCTGCACGATCGCGCCCCGTTTGGCGGGATCGCCTTTCTGCTGGACCGCGACATCCTCCCGCGTTGCGCCTTCCGCAACGGCGTAAGCCTGCTCGTATGGCAACGCTTCGCGCGCATGTTTGGTGGCTTCCTTGCGGGAGTTCTCCACCTCTTTATCCAGAGCCGCGCGGTTATCTCCGCTGGCCGAATCTCGCTTCTTCTCTAATTCCTTGACGTGACTATCCAACTCCCCCTGCCGTTTTGTCCGCGCTGCCGTAACGTGCTGAACCTCTTCGGAGGAGACCAGCGGCACCAGGTCGCGTTGCTTTTGCTCCAACTCGATTCCCGGCCAGGGATATCGCGTGCTGTGAAAAATGCCGTAGAGGCCGTAGTAGTCTTCCGTCGTAATCGGATCGAACTTGTGGTTATGGCAGCGGGCGCAGTTGATCGTGGTGCCCAGAAAGGTGCGGCCCAGGTTGTCGAGGGTGTCTTCGATCGTGAGGTGCTGCGGATAGTCGTCGACCCGCGAGCCGAATCGCCGAGCGTTGGCGATGTAGCCGGTGGCGATCAACCGCTGCTGGGCCTCCTGCGTTGTTACGCCCCCCAATAGGTCGCCGGCCAACTGTTCTCGGACGAACTGATCGTAAGGCAGATCGCGATGGAAGGCCTCGATGACCCAATTGCGATAGCGGTACATCTGTGGGATGGGAAAATCGGAGTTGTCTCCCGCTGTGTCGGCATAGCGGACGACGTCCAGCCAATGGCGGCCCCAGTGCTCGCCATACTGCGGCGAATCGAGCAACCGATCGACCACTTTGGCGAACGCATCGGCCGACTCATCGGCTTCAAACGCTGCCAACTCTTCCGGTGACGGCGGCAAACCGATCAAATCGTACGTGGTCCTTCGAAGCAGCACCGCCTTGTCTGCATCGGCACTCGGTTTGAGACCGGCGGCTTCGAGCTTGGCCAGAATGAAACGGTCGATATCGTTGCTCGGCCAGGCAGTATCCCGCACCTGTGGGACCGCGGGTGCCGACAGCGGTCGCAGGGACCAAAAATTGCGAGCCTTGTCCCAGTCAATGGCGGACTTCGACTTTGTCGCCGCGACCGTATCCTCGGATCGCGGGTCGGGTGCCCGCATCTTGATCCATTGCTCCAAGTCAGCAATCTCGGCGTCCGATAGTTTCGAATCGGGTGGCATTTGGAGGTCGGGATCGGAGCGGCGCACCGCTTTGATCAGCAGACTGGACTCCGGATCGCCTGGCACGATGGGAGGTTCGGTGTCGCCGCCTTTGACGATTCCGGATCGCGAGTCAAGCAACAGATTGCCGCCAAGCTCTTTAGCCTCCTGGCTATGACACTCGTAACAATGCTTGACTAACAGAGGGCGAATGCGGTTCTCGAAGAATGTCACTTGCTCATCGGTCGGCTTGCTGACAAATCCGACGCTAGATTGAGTCGGAATCTCTCCGCGTCCCGACCAGACTTCGAGCCCCGATAGATTGGCGTGGCCGCCTCGCGCCGAAATTCGAATCACGCCATCGACGGGTTTGGCAGGCCAAGGACCAAGCCGACGCCAGGTACCGGCCGAGCCGCTGATAAAGTTCTTCACCACCAACCGGCCATTGAGGCTGATTGAATACGTCGCGGGGTCGTTATCCTCCCAAACATAAAGGCACATCTGATAATCGCCCTGGGGCACGTTCACGAGATCGACATCAATCTCGTTTCCCCAACGGCTGCTGCGGATCATTTGTGCCCGCTCGGGGTCGGTCGAGGGCTTCAGTGGGACGGACTGGTTCTCGAAAGCCATGCCGTTGCAGCGAAAGTCGGCAGCATCGTTGCCTTCCCACTTGTGGTCATCAATCACGACCGCCGGCCCGTTCAGATTGATGCCGCGATAGAACACGGCAGGCTCGGCAGCGCCCGCAAGTGCGGCATGGGCGCAGAGCAGGAAGAAAACCACGTAGCCTTTCACGCACTCCCCTCCTCGAAACGGGCCGAGATGTTCATTTGTTCGATTTTCGCATCGACTTCGCCTGAGGGCGAGGCGATAATGCGTAAATCTTTTGTCGTTTTGCGACACTTCAAAGATCGCCGGAGTTGCTCGTCTCTACGCACGCACCATGACCGTTTCTTCCATTCGCATCGGGCTGGTCCTGGAGCATTCGCTGGCCTTCTATCGCGAGATTCTTCGCGGAGTAAACCACTTCGCCGTCCAGCGACCGCACTGGTTGTTTACACCAATCGCGAGCAATGTCCGTGCACTGCGGATGGTCCAGCCGCTGCGCTGCGACGGTTATATCGCTCACGTGTTCCATCCGGATTTGGGCAACGCGTTGCGGAGGCTGCGCCGTCCCGTGATCAACGTCTCTGGAGTCTTGCCAGAGTTGCCGTTTCCTCGCGTGGTGGCCGATCACGCCGAAGTCGGACGTCAGGCAGCGCGGCATCTACTCGAGTGCGGATTGCGTCAGCTGGCGTTTGTCGGCTATCGGCGGCATCATTTTGCGACCGAGCGTGAACGAGGCTTCCGTGAGATTGCCGCCGGCGCTGGCGTGCCTGTCGCGGCGTTTTATCAACCAAGCCAGCGTTGGGAAGATCCCACCGGCGTGTGGCGATGGAACAGCCCTTTATTGACTTGGTTGCAGAATTTGCCCAAGCCGGCCGGGGTGCTGGCCAGCCACGACACCCAAGGCGCACAAATCGCAGAGTATTGCCATCAACTCAACCTGGTCGTGCCCGACCAGGTGGCGGTGGTGGGCGTCGACGATGACGACTTGCTATGCGAACTGTCGCGGCCGTCGCTTTCGAGCGTCCATTTGCCGGCCGTACGAATCGGCTATGAAGCAGCGCAACTGCTTGACCAATGGCTCAGCGGGCACCGGCCCACTCAACGAGCGCTCGTGTTGCCGCCGATGGGCGTGATCGTTCGTCAGTCCTCGAATTTACAAGCCGTACCTGACGCCGATGTGGCCGCCGCCGTTCGTTTTATTCATGATCATGCGCACGAGCCTGTTCGCGTTGCCGATGTGTTGCGAGTGGTGGCAACAGCCCGCCGGGCGCTGGAGCGGCGTTTCCGCAAGTGGCTACAGCGGAGCATTCTGGAAGAGATCAGGCGAGCGCACGTGAATCGCGCCAAACAACTCCTCATCACGACAGACCTGCCCATGGGCCAGGTCGCTCAACGATCCGGATTACAAACCAGCCGCCACCTGTCCATCGCCTTTCGTCAGGGTGTCGGCACTACGCCCACCGCGTTTCGCCGACAATCCCGATCGCGGCCCTAATGGCTGTTGCGTACCAGGAAGGCGATCGAGGTTGAACCCCGTATGCGAGACCAGCCGACGGTTTGAACCTCGATCCGTCACCTTACCAGGCGCAAAATAATGCCCCACAGTGGCACGATCGCCGCGGCGGACAAGACGAAAGAAATCACACTCAGCAGAATCAGCCCTTGCCGCATTTGCGAAAGGGGCTGGCCGATGATGTTGTCGTAGCTTTCCTGCACGATGACCGACAGGCCGGTATCGTTGCCACGCACCTGTACGGGCATTCGTCCGGCCAACCAACGCTTCTTGTACTTGGGACTGACCTCGCCAAACGGATCGCGATAGTTGGCATCGTTTGTTCCGCTAGGGTCGGATACGCGCAGCTGCGATTCCGCTTGCGAACGGTCGAGCAATTCTCGTCGAGGAGATACGGCCTTATCTGCTGGCCGCAGGTCATCCAGTTCATTTAACAGCGGATGCTGAAGTATCTGGCCTCGATGATCCGCGCGTGAGTCGACCAGGACCGCAAAACTGGCATCTTTTTGGCTTGCGAGATTCCCAGCGCGGGAGTTGCCAGGAAGCTTCGCGAAGGACCCAAGCTCAACCATTAACCCCAGGACGCCGAGAAACTCGGGCTCGCCTTCTTGCGAGCTGAGCACCGGCGTCGAAATCACAACCACCCATCTATCCGTGAACTGGCTCACAAACACAGGCGAGAGCTTCGTTTCAATCAAGTGATCTGCCGGACTAGCGGGGCGCCAGGTCGTGGGTTCATCCTCGGCCCGTCCGCTGGAGTAGGCTCGATACGCGTAGTTGCGGCCGATAGTCCGGCGGTCTTCTTCGGGCGAGCGAGAGATCTGCAAGCCATCGGACAAGAGCACGAAGGAAGCAAACAAAGGTAAGTCGCTCCCAAACTCCCTACTGAACTTTTCATTCCACTTTTGCACGGCGAGACGAAGTGGATCGGTAGCCAATCGGTTTCGCAGGGACTGAGACTCTTGGCTTTGCGAATCATGATGAGCGGGATCGTAGAGCGCTTCGCGCAGTTGACCGAGTTCCTGGTTGCCATGGATGCTTTGCAACAGCTTGACCAATTCGGGTTGCTGCGCCGCGGATTCCGCAAGCTTAAAGTACTGTTCGAAGTCGCGGCTGGCATTTTGGGCGACGGACTGGGTGGTGAACTGAACGTTGTCAAGGACTCGCTGCGTAAGCGTGGCGTCGGTATCCGCGATTTGATGCTCGAACCAGACCCAGGCTCCGGCATAAGCGATCAGCACCACGGCGAGCAGCGCCGCCGAGAGCGTGGGAATCCGTGGATTCTTGCGGCACCATCGCCATAGCCGCTCGAAGCGGGATATCGGCCGAGCAAGAATTTCATCGCCAGCCAGGAACCGTCGTAGCTCGGCGGCCAGATGACCGGCCGACTCGTAACGACGCGACGGGTCTTTCTCCAGGCATTTAAGGCAGATTGTTTCCAGATCGCGCGAGATGGTCGCATTGAGCCGTCGCGGACTGGGTGGCTCGGTGTGGATCGCGTGCTGCGTGAGAGCGACCACGTTGCCGCGGAAGGGAAGAAAATCGGTGAGTAGCTCGAACAGGATAACACCGATCGCATAAATATCCGTGCGGCGGTCGGCCAAGTGCGATTCGCCGCGCGCCTGTTCCGGCGACATATAGGCCGGCGTTCCCAGGATGTGGCCTTGCAGCGTAATCTCGACTTCATCGTGTGCCCGCTTGGCCAAGCCAAAGTCGGTGATGTGCGGCTCCCCTTGCGGGTCGATCAAGATGTTGCCTGGCTTGAGATCGCGATGCACGATTCCCGCCTCGTGCGCAAAGTGCAGTGCCTCGCAGACGGAGACGAGTAACTGGGCCACTTCTCGCTGCGTGAGCCGTTTGGTGTCTTTGAATTTTTCGAGCGACACCCCTTGGACGAAGTCGCTAACGATGTAGGTGCTGTCGTCGTCGCGGTTGATTTCGTGAACGCTCACAATGTGCGGATGCCGCAGCTTCGCGGCGATCCGAGCTTCGTGCAGGAACTGCTCCACTTGCCCGGAGCTCAACTGTCCACGGCGCGGGATTTTGATGGCGACCGTGCGATCCAGCTTCACATCGCGAGCTTTCCAAACCGTACCGAAGCTCCCCATTCCCAACCGCTGAAGCAGTTCGAAATGGGCGATCCGCGAAACCGGCTGTTGTCCTCTTAATGCCGGATCGTCGCCCGCCAGGCTGAAGCGACCATGGCATGACAGGCACGGGATTTCGTCCAGCGGCTGATCCGCCACGATCTCGAGCGGCTCGTGGCACAGCGGGCACTGGATTTGGAGCGAGCGCGACAAACGCGGCCCTTGCGAACCCGACAGTACAAAGGCCACCGTCTCATGGCCTTTGGCGCCACCCTGATTGGGATCTGACTGCTGGGCTTGCATTCGAGCGCGCGAGATCAGCCCAAGCTTGCGCAGCTCCGTTGCCAGTTCCGGCAGCAGCGTGGGATGCTCGCGGCAAAGGGCGTCGTCGGAGACATCTTCTCCTCGCGCTCGTCGCTGGATCGTTTCGTCTACGACGCGAAGAACTTGCGCGTTGCGATCGACATCCGTAGGGTTTCGAGTCGTGTCGCTCATGGCAAGTTCACTTGGACTTCAGCCATTTGGACGCTCGCCCCATGGCAGCCAGCAATTGCTCTTTGCCGCGATGGACGAGCCCGCGTATGGCGTCGGGTGTCCGGTGCATGGCCGCGGCGGTTTCTTCCAGCGATTTCCCTTCCAGAAAGCGCAGCCGAATCGCCGCTTGCTGATCGTCGGGCAACGCGGCCACGGCGACTTGCAAGGCGTGCAAAGCTTCTTCACGCGCCACGATGCTGCCAGGCGAAGTGTCGGCCGCGGCGATCCAATCCCACAACGACAAAATACTGCTGTCACTCCCGGCCGCATCTTCAACGCGGCGCATATCACCGCCACGCTTTGCGCGGTCCTGATCCTTGATGGCGTCGCACAATCGGTTTTCTGCAATTCGCGCCAGCCAATTCCCAAACCTGGCGTCCGCACGTTGCTCGAATTGAGCAATGTCTCGGAAAGCCTGAAAGAACGTGAGTTGCAAAATGTCTTCGACCGCGTGCGTCGCTTGCAACCTCGGTGGCAATTTGGCGCCGATTTGTTGCGCCAGGGAGTCGTAGTGCGCTAACAGCAATCGTTCCAAGGCAGCCTGATCACCCCCCACCGCCGCCGCGACGAGGGCCGACTCAGCCGGAATTTCGCTCGGCGCACCGGCTGGATGACAGGTCATAAGTCCAATCTCAGTACAAGGTTGCGTTCCATTGTAGCCCCCACTTGTGGGACAGGAAACGAATTTATGCGCGCGCGAATTACCCGCTCGTCGCTGATATGCCTGGAGGTTGAGAGTTGGTCCGTTTTATTCCCGGAGGTCTCTCATGAACGCTTCTCAGGAATCGCTGTTGGAAAGGCTTCTATCCTTTGAGTTCGACGAACCCGACGCGAAATTGACATTCGCCCGGCGATTGGCTCGCGAAAACGGCTGGAGCGCCTCCTATGCCAAGCGGGTGATCAGCGAATATAAACGCTTCCTCTTTCTGGCAGTCGCGGCGGGACATGTGGTCACTCCGTCCGAGCAAGTCGATCAAGCCTGGCATCTGCACTTGACCTACACCCGTTCGTATTGGGACTACCTCTGCCCCGAGGTCCTCGAGCAGCCGCTGCACCACGGGCCAACGAAAGGGGGAAGCGAGGAGCAAACGAAGTACAAGGACCTGTACCAGCAGACGCTCGATAGTTACGAGCGTCTGCTGGGGCAGAAGCCACCGAGCGACATCTGGTCGCCTACCGAACAACGCTTTGGTGAAGACTTGCAGCATGTGACCGTCAACACGGCGCAGTACTGGATCATCCCCAAACTGCGTTGGCCGCGGATGCCGTCCGGTTCGACGCCGCTCTTCGCTGTCGGTCTCGTTGGGTTACCGCTCGCCTTGCCGCTGGGAGTGACAACCTGGAATCCGCTCAACTTAACTGGGCCAGAATTTCTAGCGTTTTATGGCGCCTTGATGATCGTGGCCGCGCTACTTGCGCTCACGACGCGCTTGGTTGCGTTGCCCCAATCCAACGAGTTCGCTTACGAAAAGCCAGTTCATCTTGATCCCTATGAAGTGGCCTGCCTGGTCGCTGGTCCTCACCGGGCTGTGCAAGCTGCATTCGCGGCGATGGTCCAAGCGGGATCGCTCCAACTGGTTACCGAGGAAACCAAGGCTTGGGGAATCTTCCCCAAGTCGTCAAGCAAGATTCACCAGGGTAAGCCACTCTCCAATAAAGCACCCCTCTTGGAACAAGCCTTGTTCCATGCCGCCGCCGTCCCGGTGGATAGCATCGCACCTCTGACTTCCGCCGGCATGCCGGTCGCCAAGAACATGAACGATAGCCTCGTCGAAAAAGGACTTGTACAGTCGGGCAGCCCTTCAACCCGCGCCGTGGTCGCCAGCCTGATGATGGCTGCGCCGCTACTCATTGGCTTGCCGAAAATCGCGCTGGGGCTTTCTCGCGAACGCCCGGTTGTGCTTCTGGTGATCGCCTGTGTGCTGACGGCGGTAGCAGCCTTGGTGTTTCTATTCGCTCGCAGCCGTCATTCAGCTCGCGGTCGTGCCGTGCTCGATTCACTCCGAGCTAAGCTCTCTCCGGCGCAGCTCACCGAGTCCGCGGCAACCGCCTTCTCTCCCACGGAACTAGCTATGGCAATCGGCCTTTTCGGCGCCGGCTGGCTGGCGGCTGGTCCGTTGGCCAAAGTTCACGCCATGCTCCCCCAAACGTGTGGCGGCGGCGACTACTCCTGTGGCGGAGGATATGGGGGGAGTGGTTGTGGAGGCGGAGGATGCGGGGGCGGTGGAGGCGGATGCGGCGGCGGAGGTTGTGGGGGCTGTGGCGGAGGTTAGAGACCAGTCCGGCAATGGCAACAGATTCGTTGTTCGATAGGCTGCTTCGCGGACACTGCCTCTCTGGCGCACGTTTCTTCAAATCATCCATGCGTCGCCGTTTACATGGATCATCGGCATCCACGCCGGGAGGCTTATCGGAGGCCTCTTCCTATTGCTGCTCGACATGAAGCTATTCAACCAACTCGGGCCGCAACTTGCCCGTTCCCGTGATGGCCAGTGGCCGGCCTTGGGCGTCGGGAAAGGTCGACTCAGGATCGATCCCCAGCAGGTGGAAGGAGGTGGCGAGAATGTCTTTGGGGGAAACCGGGTTGTCCACCACGTCCCCGGCGATTTTGTCGGTCTGTCCAATCACTCTGCCTCGGCCCATCCCTCCGCCGGCATAAACCTGCGAATAGGCTCGTGACCAATGATCACGGCCCGCTCCCCGGGGCTTCGAGTCAATCCGCGGCGTGCGTCCGTGCTCGCTGAGGACGAGTACCAGCGTCTCATCGAGCATGCCCCGCTGTTCCAGATCGAGAATCAAAGTCGAAAACGTCTGATCAAAGACCGGCAGCAGGAACTTCTTGAGCCGGCCAAAGTGATTGTGATGGGTGTCCCAGGAACCGGCATTCAGGCCGTACGCATCCCAGATGACGGTGACGAATTTGGACCCCGCCTCCACTAGCCGCCGAGCCGCCAGGCAGGATTGGCCGAAGAGCGTCATTCCATACGCTTCCCGCAAAGCCGCTGGCTCACGGGCGAAGTCGAGCGCTGCCTGCATTTTGCCAGATGCCAGGATGGAATAGGCCAGCTGCTGCTGTTGGCGGAACGTGCCGATCCGTTCATTCGCGGCGAACTCGCCGTGAACTTGGTTAAATTGGCCAAGCAGAGAGCGGCGCGTTTCCAGTCGCTCCGTCTCGCCGGCCGCGACCGCTCCCCCCGGAAGTTGAAAGCCGTCGCTCGGACGGATGCCAAACAGGGGATCATTGAATGCTTTGCCTGGGCGGATTTCGGGGGCGAGCTGGGTCCCTTCGCCGGCGAAATCGGTGTAGACCGGATCGTATCGCAGGCCGAGCATCCCGCCATACGGTCCGGCTAGAGGCGGAATCTCATTCTTGGAACCCATCACGAACGGCAAGACAATGTTTCGCGGCAATTCCACTTCTGCCCCTGGTGACTTCCGCTCTTCGAGGTAGTCGACCACGGAACCGATATACGGCCATTGGCGCGGGTGGCGCGGTAGAGACTCAATCTTGGTATCGACGTCGGGAATGCCTGTTGTGGCGTAAACCGTTCCGTGCAACGGAAACGGATGAGTCAACGAGCGAACGACCGTCAGCCGGTCCATGATGGCGGCGATTTTGGGGAGCCCCTCGCCGATGTGCACGCCAGGAATATTAGTGGGGGTTGCTTTCAGTTCTCCCTGAATGTCGGCAGGCGCGGTCGGCTTGGGGTCAAAGGTCTCGTGCTGCGGAGGCGAGCCATATTTGTAAACCAGGATGCACGCCTTGGCTCGACCAAAAGAGCGAGCCGACTCGGTTGGTGCGGCTTGTGACAATTGCAGGTCGAAGGCGTTTGACAGTCCTGTTCCAACCAGACCAAGTCCCGCTGCATTCAGCAGATTGCGGCGCGTGATTCCGTTACGGATTCGCTTTTGGCCATCAAGGTGACTCAACACAGCAGCCATCCCATTTGCGATAAGAGCAAAGGAAATTCCTTGCCACCTGCCGGAATCTTACACCGCTTGGTGGGGTAACTCCACTAGATCCTGTTCGAGGCAAGCCTGGCCTGCAAAAATGTCGCTAAGAAAGGGGATTTCAGGCAACGCGAGGCAGGAGCGATGGTGTCCGCGACGCAGCGATTCTGAGGAGTCGAAGATGAACAACCAATCACGTCGTCGATTGAAAGCAAGTTTTGGCTCGCCGGTCGATTGTTGGCCTCGCCATGCGTCGAGCTTAAAGAGTTCGCAACCTGGAACCAAGTCAACAAGTCGGTACTGGAAAGCTATCGCAGGGCGACCAGCAAGGATTCAAAGACGGCTGCCTCCACAGCTTCCGCCACTACTTTGCCTCGACTTACGCGACCAGCGGTACCCTCGAGCGCATCGCAATGGGCTGGCTCGGGCATCAAGAGAGCGAGATGGTCCGCCACTACTTCCACTTTATGGCGCCGCGCCGTCTACACCAGAACAAACCGGGAATCCGTCCCCCGGTTTTTCATCGGACGGAAAGAAAAAAGTTAGCAGGAGCCAACGAACCACCAGCAAGTCAAAGCGTGAGAAGGCATCGCAACTCTGCTGATTGACGCAGAGATTGCCACAGTGAACTGTGGCAATCAAATCCATCGCCGCAAACTATTGCAAATTCAGGCTTTACGGCGAGGCATGCTAAAGAAGCGGAGGGCACGGGGGTCGAACCCGCAACCGGTTTCCCGGCACCACATTTCCAGTGTGGCCGCTAGCCATTCGCTTACCCTCCAGAGCTTGATGCAGGCGATCACTGGGACTCGCCGCCCAAGGCGCGCCGCGCTGAGGCGGCGAATGCATAAAACTACCCCGCTAACGGCTGGACGTCAATGAATGGTCGCTCGCCGTGAGGATTTGCAAGCGTCGTTTTATGCCTGTTTCAAGCGGTGCCAGCGATCATTGGTTTTCGCGAATCGGTTCGTCCTTGAGCTTTGTCACTTGCACCCGCCAACGGTGACCCGTGCTCGTGGTAAAAGGTTCGCTCGAAACGGTTCCAGTTTCGCTGATTTGTTGTTGAACGTTGCCGATCAGGTGAGCTAGTTGCTCGAAGAACTCCGGCGGGCCGCCGATGTTTTCTCCGTCGATCCAACTGCCGCGGCTGACTTGAAGTGCGACTTCGCCTCCGGCGTGGTGAAAGCGAACACTCGGTACACGTGTTGCCACCGGAGGAACGGTTGAACTCGCCGCGAACGTCGTCAACGCGTCGCACGCCGTCGCAAGGTCGACGGCCGCCCCCGCAACCCGCAGAAGTTGCTTGTGGTCGTCGATCTCCAGATCGATCGGAACGTCGACTTGCTTCGATTCCGGCAAGTGATGGCTTTCGGGGACACTCCAGGTCGATGCGATGAACTCGCGCACGAACCCCACGCGGTTGGCCGGGTGGATCTCGATTGGCTGGCTGATCAGAGCGCCTTCAAACAGCAGGACTAAGGAGTTGGTGTCACGCTGCGTTTGCGGATCGACTCCGATCCAAAAGTAGCGCGGGATCGGCAGGCGGAACTCCTCTCCCGAATTCGCCCTGAAGCGGAGACCGTCGCGATCCAGCCAAACATTGGGCGATCGTGTTCGCCAGCGGACAAATGCCGCCCGTTCCTTGAAATAGAGAGCGACGCACAGGATCGCGGCTCCGACGAGACTCGCCGGCACCAGGTAGCCGGGCAAAAAAAAGACGGTCAACGTCGCGACAATCAGGGCGAAGATAAGCGGTCGCCAGCCGATTTTGTGCGACTCGCCAAACTCGGGAATGCGCCAAGAGATGGCGTCCGGGCGTTGACCGCCTGCAAAGGAGCTGGAGCGCGCGTCGCGCAGATCGTCAACGCGAGCGCGTGGCGAAGCATTTGTCGTTTCGCTACCGTGCTCGTCCTGATCACCGACGGTTTGCGAGACGTTCATGCCGAGTTGTTGATCGAGCGTAGGGGAAAGTTCCGAATCCCCTCATTCTACTCGTTGAGGACTATTCGTTGAGTACCATGTCGATGCAAAGAACCGACCCCAGGATGAGCACTCGCACGGGATCGTCTTTAGGAACGCGCGATGAGATCTCGAGCGTGTAGTTGTCGACGGACGAAAACCAACCGCTGTACGACTGCGGGGGCTTGCGTTTGACGCGGGCGAGTTCATCGCTTTCGCGCGAGAAGCGATAGTCCCAGCCCGACGAGTGTCCGCGCAGCTCGTAACGAGCATTACCGGCGGCGTCGAGGACATCGAACACGCAACCCATCAGCGACCAGCGTTCGCGGAACGCGCCGACGGGCTTGTCCACATCGTCCAACACTGCGACTTCGGAGCGGAAAAAGGCGGGGCCGCGCTGGACCTTAAAGGCGCGGTCGCCGGCCAACGTTTTCGCCGCGATCGCGAACGAGGTCATCCGCTTGAGCGGGCTGGAGCGCATCGCCCGCTTCATCATGCCGAGATCTTCCTCGCGGCAGGCGAGCAGCGTCGAGTTGCTCTTAGGATCGACGATGTCGTAGTTGCTCGCCGATCCCTTATGCTCGTTGACGAAAAAGAGGTTTCGCGAAAAGACGGCATCCATTGGGGAGTCCTTTCCCGCACGGCAGCGGCGACAGCACTGCTGCCGCCGTGCTTCAGCAAACGATTAGCGTTCCTTCAATACGAGATCGATACACATCACGGCCGCCATGATCAAGATGCGTAGCGGGTGATTTTGCGGAACGCCCTGATTTATTTCCAAGATATAGTTGTCGGCCGAGGTGAAAAGCTCTTTTCCCAGGCCGGCCCACTTCTTGGAGACCTTGGCGTACTCTTGTTCGCCTTGCTTAAAAGTAAACTCCCAGCCCGTCCATTTGCCTTGTAACGTGCACAAGGGTTGGTCGTTGGCATCGAGGACCGTGAAAGCTCCCCCCAGCGAAAACCACTTCTGCTTGAAGCCGCCGACGCGCTGGTTATTTTCGTCCATCACGTCGACCTTCGAAACGAAGAAGGTCCAACCTCGTTTGACGTTTACGACCGGGCTTCCGTCGGGCGCACGGACCATCACGTCGAACGGCGTGAGCGTTTTGTAGTCCTTGGTGAAGCGAAGGAACTTGGTGAACATCCCCAGATTCTCTTCGTTGCAAGTCATGATGACTTGCTGAGTGCTGGGATCGAGGATGTCGTACGAGTTCGACGCTTTAAAGAACCCCACCTTCTCTCGGACAAAGTACAAATTGTGGTTCAGTACTGGATGCATCAGAGTTTCCTAAACGGATGAATAAACACAGTAGGAACACAAACGGCGGGTCGAACGCCCTTCGTCGTCGCCGCACCGACAGTCGTGCGGCGAGTTAAACGGCAAGGCGTCAAGGTTACTTGGTCCAGAAGTCGACGACCACCGCCTTCTTGAGGTGCGGCTTCACCAAGTCGACAAACTTGAGGTGTTCGGCGTGCGGCAAATAGGTAGCGCGCCCTTTTTCATCCTTGAAGGTGACGATAAACGCATGGGTCAACCCATCCGCCAATCCTTCGGGGCTATTGTTGGTGCCGCATTCGAAGTCGGCGATCTCAGGAATCTTGCTCGGCAAAGCCTTGAAGCCATCGAGAATCTCCTTGAGCTTCTCGGGCGAAGTGTCTTCTTTGAACTGGAACAAAACGACGTGTCGCAGAACGCGGTCGCCTGCGCCTCCGGTCAAGCCAGTCAGCATTTGTTCGGCCACGAATTGATTCCCTTGCTTGTTCAAGTGCACGCCGTCGGTGGTGAGGATATTCTTGTCGGCATTGGCGTTATTGTTGGCCTTGAGGTGGTCGACGAATGCCTTGCGGAGATCGATCAAACGAACCTTGGTATCGGCGGCGACCGCGCGGCTGATGGCGCAGTATTCGTCGAGCATCTTGTCGAGCGGGTTGCTTCCGTCGTGCTTTTCGCCGATGACGCTCGCCGTGCACAAAAAGACTTTGGCCTTGGCATCCTTGAGTTTGGCGATGATCCGCCGAAGGCCCTTTTCGAAATCTTCCTTGCTGGTGCCCCGACCGTTCTGCGAATGCCAAACGTCGTTGATCCCGATATAGATGACAACGGCGGTTGGCTTCTTAGCGAGCACGTCGCGCTCAAGTCGTCCTTCCAAATCGGGGACACGATTGCCGCTGATGCCCGCGCCGATCACGTCGACCTTGGTGCTGGGGTGCTGCTTGGCGAGTTCCGTTTCGAAAATCTTGATGTAGCCGTCGGGACCGGCGCCCGCTTGGGTAATCGAGTCGCCGAGAAAAACGAGCTTGTCGCCCGCGGCGAGTTTGTCTTCACCCTTGGCGGGCGAACCAATCATCAAAGCGACTCCCAAAGCGAAAAAGGCCAGTGCGGCCGAAAAAAATCGTGACATGGCGAAAACCTTAGCGAGGGAACAGAGAAACCGCGCGGAAGCGCTTCCGGGGAGCATCGTAATGCGAAAAAGGACGAATGTCACACGGTAACGCCAGCGAATTTTGTGGAAATTTCCGCCGCAGCGTTCCCACAGAACCCTCTGGTTTTCGAGGAGAACGCCGTCGCGTAAGATTTCTCCGCTAGTGGGCATCTGAATAGGTGTCTGCTTGGCTTTGGGAGTGAATTGCGGGACGAGGCTAAAGGGCAGGGTAAAAGGGGCGAACAGTGGCTCGCAACGAACAACTCATCCGGCAACACAAGCTCCTCCAGATCTTGGAGGAATACCGCTTCGGGCGAACGCTCGAAGAACTCCGCGACGAAATTGTCGAGTCGCTGGGGCTTTCCTCGCTGCACACGCGCAGCATTCGCCGAGACCTGGAAGCGCTGCAGACGGCCGGCGTCGATCTTGCGCCGCACGAGACGGCCGACCGCAAGGTATGGAAGCTAGGGCCGCGTGCTAAGTCGTCGGTCAAGATCACCGCCTCGGCTACCGAATTGATGGCTCTCTCGCTCGGGCGAGATCTCCTTTACCCATTGGCTGGAACTCCCTTCTGGCAAGGGATCGAAACGTTCTGGAAGAAAGTCCAAGACGCAGTCCCGGGCTCCGTGTGGGACCACTACGAGCGATTCCGGGAGCTACTCACCGTTCTGGGCATGCCCTCGAAAAGCTACGAGTCGCATCACGGCATCCTGGCGACGCTGAATCGGGCCATGCTGGAGCATCGCGTCGTCGAGATCGTCTACCACGCCGTCGGCAAAGAACCCAAGAAGCGAAAGATCGAGCCGTATAGCATCGTCTTCTACCAGTCGAGCCTCTACATCGTCGCGGCAGCGAACGAAATCCCGACCGACAACCCCGAACGCGTCCGCCATTGGAAGCTAGACCGTTTCAGCAAGGCCGACGCGCTGGATGAGTGGTTCAAGATCCCGGCGGGCTTCGACTTGAAGAAACACCTTAAAGAGAGCGTCGGGATCTTCTCTAGCGGCAAGAGCCGCGAGTACCGAATCGCCGTCAGCCCGCGCGCGGCGCGGTGGGTGCGCGAAGATCCCTGGCACGAGGAACAAAAGATTGAGGATCAACCTGGTGGAGGTGTCATCCTCACGGTTCCAGCGGCTCACGAAATGGAGATTATCACGCGAGTTTTAGCACTAGCAGCCGATGCAGAAGTGCTTTCGCCGGCGACCTGCCGCAAGTCGATTGGCAACTTGGTGAAGGAGATGGCGAAGAAGTACGAGTAGGCTCGCAAATGTACGAACGCCTAGCTGGGCCAGGCAGCGAAGCCATCTGACTCGGGTTCGATCGGCGCCCGGCCCATCGCTGTCAGATCAGTGTTATACCGATAGGTGTAAGCCGTACCCACCTCGCCATCGAGCGTTTGGTACTCAACTTTCACCCGCTGGTATAAGTCGTCCTTACGGCCGGCGTAGCCTTCGATTTCGTCGAGTACGCGCAGCGTTTCCGTGAGATGTTCTTCGGCAATTGTCCAAACCTCGCCCAGTACTCGATCGGTGCCCTCGCGCAGGGCAGGGTAGGGGCCTAGGTCGAAGAGAGTCCCTTCGATCCAAGCCGGCTCGACGCTTGTCGGCGGATGTGGCCAACACCGCTCGCGGCTTTGGCCCCGTTTGAGCGTTCCGTAGACGAAAACCTGCCGTACCAGCATCCGCTTTTCTCTCCGGCGAGTTAATATAACGGTTCCTTTCCTGCGTCGCCGACCTACCCTCCCGGCGATCGATCCCTCCCTTTGACTCTTGCAGTGGTAATCATGGCTTGTTTCTCGCGTGTGGGCTGGTGTGCCGCGATGGTTTTGGCTTGCGGTGGCATGAGTTCTCTTTGGGCCGCCGATCCATTCGCCGAAGGTGTCCGGACCACTCCTCACCTCCCGCCTGCTCAGGAGCAAAAGGCCTTCAAGTTGCCTGCGGGTTTTGAGATCGAACTCGTCGCCGCGGAACCGGAGATTCAAAAGCCGCTCAACATGGCATTCGATGCGAAGGGTCGCATTTGGTTGACCGACTCGGTTGAGTATCCTTATGCCGCGCCGCTCGATAAGAAGGGGCGCGACACCGTCAAGGTCTTGGAAGACACCGATGGCGACGGCAAGTACGAAAAGATCACGACGTTCGCCGATGGCATGAATATCCCCATCGGGATCTATCCCTATCAAGATGGTTGCCTCGTTTTCACGATTCCAAACATCCTCTTTTTGCGCGATACCGATGGCGATGGCGTTTGCGACGAACGCAAGCACATCCTCGGCCCATTCGGTTTCGATCGCGACACGCACGGCATGAACAACGCCTTTCGCCGTGGCTACGACGGCTGGCTCTACGCTTGCCACGGATTCAACAACAACACCAGTGTCACGGCCGCCGACGGCAGCAAAGTGACGATGAACTCAGGCAACACCTATCGCTTTCGGCCGGATGGCTCACGGATCGAGCAATTCACCTGGGGCCAGGTCAACCCGTTTGGGATGTGCATCGACCCGCTCTTCAACTTGTTCACGGCTGACTGTCACAGCAAACCCGTGTACCAATTGCTTCGTGGCGGGTATTACCCCAGCTTCGGCAAGCCTGACGATGGCCTGGGCTTTGTTCCACCGATGATGGAGCACCTTCACGGCTCGACGGCGATCTGCGGATTGATCACCTACGACTCCGCCGATTGGCCGGCTGAGTATCAAGGCAACTACTTCAGCGGCAATGTGATGACGAGCCGGATCAACCGTAACTCGCCCGTTTATCACGGAAGCACGATTCAGGCCAAAGAGGAGCAGGACTTCCTCTCTTGCGAAGATCCATGGTTCCGGCCCGTCGATATCCAGTTGGGGCCCGACGGCGCCATGTACGTTCTCGATTTCTACAACCGGATCATCGGCCACTACGAGGTTCCGCTCCCTCACCCGGGGCGCGACCGCACGAGCGGCCGCATTTGGAAGATCAGCTACAAGACGGACAAGTCGAAGCCGCAAGGCAAGTTCGATATCTCGTCGGCCGATGCAATCGCGCTCATCGAGATGCTCAAGGACACCAACAAAACCCGCCGGATGCTGGCGGCCGATCAGCTATTTGATCGGGTGGGCGCCGCGGCAGCCGACAGTGCGGCGAAGACCCTGCCTAAAACCGACTCTCCGCTGCAACAAATCCATCTGGCCTGGTTGCTGGAGCGCTGGGGCAAGCTCGATGAACCGTCGCTGCTCACGCTCGCCAAGTCGCCGGTCCGTGACGTTCGTGTCCACGCAATGAAGATCCTTTCGGAACGAAAGGCCTGGAACCCCACGCTGCGCACTGCGGCCGTCGCGGGCTTGAAAGACGACGACGCCTTCGTCAAGCGTGCTGCTGCCGATGCAATTGGTCGTCACCCCGATGGATCGACTGTGGAACCTCTAATGGCGGCCTGGGACGCGACGCCCGAGGCCGACAACCACCTGGTGCAAGTGATCAAAATGGCCGTCCGCGACCACATCAGCGACGAAGCGACGGCCTCGATGTTGGATCTGAGCAAGTGGAAGCCCGCGCAGCTTAAGTTGCTTCAAACCGTCTTCCCAGGCAGCCACACGCCGGCCGGTGGAGCGTTGATCGCTAAATGGCTGGTTACCGTACCCGCTGGTACGTCTCTGTCGCCTGAACTCCTTCGCAGTGCCGCGCGCAACGTTCCCAACGAGATCGTCCCGCAACTAGTCGAGCGAGCCAAGAAGATCGCCGGCGGCGATACGGCGCTTCAGGCATCGCTGCTGTTCGCGCTCGACGACGGGTTGGCTCAACGCGGTGCCGCGAATAGCCCTCACATTCACGACTGGGCGGTCGAGCTTTGTAACACCTATCTCAAAAGCGATTTGCCAAAGACGGTGCGGTGGGAAAATTCGCCCGTACCCGGCATGCGCGATACGGATGATCCGTGGGAAGTGCAGTACCGAGAATCTACCGACGGAAAGAATGCTCAGCCGTTTTTCAGCTCGCTCCCGCGCGGCGAAGAAGGCGTCGGCGTCCTCCGCTCGCAAGCTTTCACCGTTCCTAAGAGCCTCACATTCTGGTGTGCGGGACACTCGGGCGTTCCAAGCAATGGCAATAACGGGAAGAACAAGATTCGCCTCGTTGAAGCCGAGACGGGCCATGTTCTGGCGGAATCTTCTCCTCCCATCAACGATTTGGCGCAGAAAATCGAGTGGAAACTCGGCGAGCATGCCGGCAAGAAGGCGTACATCGAGATTGCGGATAGCGACGCAGCCGAAGCTTACGCTTGGCTTGCGGTCGGCAGATTCTCGATGCCGGAACTCATGCCTTTCGAAACGAATCAACGCCGGCTCGCCAACATTGCGCTAATCGAGCGCTTCAAAATCGCCGAGCGTCGCGGCGAGCTTGAAAAGGTGTTGAAGAGTCCCGACGCCGACTTCCGTGTCAAAGGCGCAGCGGCGTTGGCCGTAGCGCGGATGAATCCGTCCGCTTTGGTGTCGACGGCCGCCAAGGTTATCGAGGAATCTTCGCTGGTTCCCGCCGTACGAGAAAAACTAGCGGCTGCCATTGCCGATCGCGACGAAGAAAAAACAGCCGACGGCGTCGCTCAAGCTTTCGGGGCACTCCCTGCGAAGCTCCAGTCGCGCCTGGCGGTCGAACTGACCAGCGATTTGGCCGGTTGCAGCGCATTGCTGGGGCTCATTGAAAATGGAAAAGCCGCCGCAACCGTACTTCAGCTGCCGACCGTGAAGCAAAAGATGGCGGCGACCAAGAACGAAGACCTGCTCGCTCGGGCCGATGCGATTCGCCAGACAATCCCAACCGACGTCCAGGCGATCACCAAAGCGATCGAAGACCGGCGCGCGTCCCTCGCCACGGTCAAGGGCGACTCGCTTCGCGGTGCCGAACTGTTCAAAAAGCACTGCGCCATTTGCCATCAAGTCGCCGGCCAAGGCGCGGTGATCGGACCACAACTCGACGGCATTGGCAATCGCGGCCAAGAACGCTTGCTCGAAGACCTACTCGACCCCAATCGGAATGTCGACGTTGCCTTCCGGTCGTCCACCATCGAACTCAAGGACGGCCGCATCGTGACCGGGCTGGTTCGGCGACAAGAGGGAACGCAATTAGTCATCGCCGATGCACAGGGAAAAGAGTCCCAAATCGCGCTCGACGATATCGAAGAGCGAACCGTCACCACCACGAGCTTGATGCCCGCAAACGTGGCCGAGATTCTGCCGGGCGACGACTTCGTCCACTTGATCAGGTACCTACTGGAGCAACGGCAGGTACGCGAACCGGCGCAGTAGCTTTGAATTGACGGGTGCAACTTCGAATTCAGTCGGCCAGTGAAGCCCTCATGCTCTTACCCAAGGAATTCATCGATCGGTGGGGGGAGGATGACGGGGCTATCGTAGCCTTTCCAAAGAAAAATCTAGAACGCCTGGCGCTTCCCGAGGCGGCCCAGGCTTTCCTGTCGGAAGCCGGGCTTCCGAAGGATGCGGCGCCCTTCCTTACCTTTAGCGCGCCAGATTCAGGGGAACTCCCCACCGTTGCCGCGCAATGGAATCAGCCTGAGGCGTTTGCCAGCTATCGGGTAGTCGGTTCGGACGGTTCTGGCAACCCGATTGCTCTGGATGAAAACAACAATGGCGAAGTGGTTTTACTCGACCATGAAAACAAGTTCGCCAGGGTCCTGGTGAACACCTCGATCCAACAGTTAGCAGAGTCGTTACTTGCGTATCGTAAGTTAGTCAAAGATACACAGAATGAATTAGGCGAAGATGCTTTTCTGGACGGTAAGACTTCGCTTACTGCTCGAATGGCACTGCGAAGCGAGTTGGCCAAAATAGACCAGGCTGCGATGAACGCGGGTTGTTTTTGGCATGGCGAGATTCAAAGCCTGGATGCGGCTGCGGACTAAGGAAACGTTGCACTTGACCAAGTCGGCCTGACGGTGGATCAGCGAGGAAAGCCAGCACATGACGCTTAAGCGGATGGATAACGTCCTCATCGTGGTCGACGATCTCGAAGCCACCAAGGCCTTCTTCATCGAACTGGGCCTCACGCTTGAGGGTGAGACGACCGTCGAAGGGCCTTTGGTCGGCAAACTGATCGGGCTCAACGACGTTCGGGCCACTCTCGCTATGATGCGGACTCCCGACGGGCAGGGCATTGAGCTGGACAAGTTCCACACGCCTGACGCGATCAGGTTCGGGCCTGTCGATGCGCCGGTGAACACGCTGGGCATCCGTCGCATCATGTTCGCCGTTGATGACATCGACACGGTCGTTGCGCGCTTGCGAGCCCACGGGGCCGAAGTCATTGGCGAAATGCAGTACCAGGATGCGTACCGTCTCGCCTACATCCGCGGCCCTGAGGGGATTATTGTTGCGCTCGCCGAGCAACTCGGCTAATGCGCGCCTGGTACGATTAAAAAGGTCCTCGGCAGAACCTGAACGAGATCAAGTCCGCAGTTGAACAGAAACCATAAGCGGATGCTCCCATGCTGGAATTCCTGATTGCTGGCGGTGGAATCGGCGGCGCAGTGGCCGCGCATCTTCTTGCTCGGCAGGGCCGAAAAGTCCTGGTCTTGGAACGCGAAACGTCACCGCGGCATGTGGTCCGGCCCGAGGTGCTGTGGCCCACTACCGTCCGGACGCTCGAGCCGATGTTGGCTGGCTTGGATCAGAGCGAATGGAGGTTGCCAATCCAGGGTCTACGTGCCTTTCGTGGCGACCGCGCCCTGTTTGAGATCGACCAGACCGCGTTCGAGAACGCGAGAGTCGTCCCTTATTCGTCCGACCCTAATGCCACGCGCACCGGTTTGCTCACCAGCACTGGGTTTGAAGTACGCCGAGGAGCGGAACTCGTCGATCTCCTTTGGCAGGGCGATCGGGTCCGCGGCGCCCGCGTTCGTGACATCGCCACGGGAACCGTTAGCGAAATCGAATCTCGGTGGGTTGTGGGGGACGATGGCGGCAGTTCGCTGGTTCGCAGGGAGTGTAAGATCGCGATTCAGATTCGTAAAGTGTCGATCCAGCTGGCCTGTTTTGAGTTTGCCTGGCCGGCCGGTCTGCCCGCCGCGGTGCCGCACGTTGTTCTGAACCCGGCCGGTTCATCGCGCGGCGTCGTCGCCATGGGCGGAATCCCGCTGCCGCGAGGACGAGGGATTGCGCTACTTCTCTTACGATGGCCCCAAGCCGAGAACAGCACGGCCATTCAAACCGCGCTCCGTCAATTCAACGAACTCAATTCGCCTCTTGCCGGCGTGATGGGCGAGCGGCGGTTTCCCGAAGACTTCATTCAATTTCGCCCTCAATTCGGCCATGCCTCCAGTTATGGAATGCCCGGCGCGGTTTTAATGGGCGACGCTGCCCATCCAGTAACTCCCGCTGGCGGGCAAGGGGCCAACATGGCCATCGCCGATGCTGTGGCTTTGGCGCAATGCGTTCAAGAGAACTCGGCCGATCTAGTGAAAACTTACGAGGGCCATCGCCGCAAAGCGAATGAGGCCTCTGTTTCGATTTCCCGCACGGCCGCTTGGGGATTCTGGAGCCCCGCGTGGCTTTTCGATCTCGTCATGCCTCCATTGGCATCTTGGTTCGGTCGCCACCCCAATTGGATTCTTCAACGCTTTGCCAGGTCCTTCGTCGAAGTATCAATGCTGTAAGCCTGAACACCTGTTTGGTGTTCCGAGACAACTTCATCGACTTAGTCAAACGTCTCCTTGAGCAACGGCGAGCAGGCGAGTCCCACTTCACGCTTCCGTTATTCAACGAGTTGTTATTCGACATCAATCGGATGCCGTTGCGGGGAGTCGCATGTCTGCTTAGCCACGGTTCCGAAGATGAGCCGACATGGCAATGCAGCGCGAGTCTCACAAGCTCTTGGCCCACCGCAAAAAAACTTTTAAACTTTTGTTGATTCGCCCATGTTGTGGTAGGCAATCTCCAACGATCCCAAGTATTTTAGGCCGCAAGGGTTATCAGTCTCGGCGGCTCGGCAAGTGTACCCGGGCGTTTATGGCACGTGGAGAACCGAATGCGGTTGACAATACGCCCTCTCTCTCGGCTTCAATGCGAACAACTCGAATCCCGTTCGATGATGGCCGCTATCCCGCTCGCCTCGCTCCCTGCGCTCTCGAGTAATCCCACGGCAACCGCGAAACTAGTTCTCGACTTCGATGGAAATTCGCTGTCGAGTTGGGGGAGCTGGACGAACGTCGTGACCAAGGTGTACGACGTTGATGGTAATGCCACTACCTTCTCGGACCAGGAACAGTCAAACATCCAGGAGATCTGGGCGCGGGTCGCGGAAGACTTTGCCCCGTTCAACATCGATGTGACCACCGTTGACCCGGGCGTCCTCACCGACCGGGTCGTCGCGAAGATTGCCATCGGTGGGAGCTACAGTGACTGGTACGGTAAAAGTGCCGGCGGCCTCTCCTATGTAGGCGGATTCTACGACAGCGGCAGGCCCAACACCGGTTTTGTGTTCTCCGAGACGCTAGGCAATAAAAAATACATCGCCGAAGCAATCTCCCACGAGGCGGGCCATCTCTTCGGCCTGGAGCATCAGGCGGTGTGGAACGGAGACACCTTGGTGTCCGCTTACAACCAAGGAGACGCCAACTGGGCGCCTGTTATGGGGGTCGGCTACTACGCGGCCGTGACGACCTGGAACTACGGTCTCACATCGAAGAGTTCGACGCTGATGCAGGACGACATGGCGGTAATCGCCGGCGCCAACAATGGTTTTGGTTACCGCGCCAACACCATTGGCAGCGCTGGGGCCGCTGGTAGTCTTGGGACCACCGGAACGTTCAATGTGTCGGGCATCATTGCCAAGAACGCGGATCAGCAGTGGTGGAAGTTCACAACTGCTGGCGGCAACGCCACGTTCAACGTGAACACGATCGCCGTGGGAGCGAACCTGGACAGCGTTCTGGAGATTCGCGATTCAGCTGGGACGGTTCTGCACACAGCGAATTCGAATACCACGTTGAACTCTTCGCTGAACGTTTCGCTAGGTGCGGGTACCTATTACGCGCTCGTTCGTAGCACTGGTGTCTATGGTTACGTTGGTCGATACACGTTGACGGGTACCTTTTCTACGGTCGCTCCGCCACCGGCTCCCGAAGTCACGGTCGTTTTGGGAGGGACCGACTTTGCCGACGGTGACAGCACATCGTTCGGGACCACGAACGTCGGGACCTATGTCGACAAGACCTTCACCATTCGCAACGACGGCAACGCAGTTCTGACGCTGCAACAGATTAACACGGCGAATCTACCGGCTGGATTCTCGATCGTCACGAACATTGGCTCTGCTACCCTGAAGCCCGGTCAGACAACGACCTTTGTCGTTCGGATGGATGCGACCGCGGCGGGCAGCTACTCGGGCGTCATTCGTTTCACCAGCAACGACGCCGACGAGGCCACCTACGACATCAACGTCTCGGGAACCGTCGTAACGCCTCCACCGGTCGGGCAGCCAGAAATCACGGTAACCTATGTGAAGCCCAGCGGCAGCACATCAAACGTCGCTAGTTGGGGGACGGCTTGGTTTGGGAGCACTCTAGTTGGTACTCCGGTGAGTTTGACTTTCACGATCAAGAACGATGGCACCGGACCACTCACGTTGCAACCGATCGATGGCTCGAAGTTGTCCGCGTTCACGATTGTGTCGAATATCAGCGTCGACAGCTTGGCCCCCGGTCAGTCGACAACGTTTGTCGTGCGAATGAATGCTGTTACCTCAGGCAGCTTCCTGGAAACAATTCGACTCAACAATAATGACGCGGACGAAGGGACTTACTACCTGCGATTGTCAGGAACAGTGACGGGACCGGAGGTGACGGTCCTTCTGGGCGGGACGGACTTTGCCGACGGTGCAAGCACATCGTTCGGGACCACGAACCTTGGGACGTACGTCGACAAGAC
>CAZWSX010000006.1:83655-273132 GCA_964636985.1 uncultured Pirellulaceae bacterium
ACGGTGCAAGCACATCGTTCGGGACCACGAACCTTGGGACGTACGTCGACAAGACGTTCACCATTCGCAACGACGGCAACGCCGCGCTGACACTGCAGCAATTTGACGCGACAACTTTGCCGGCCGGATTCTCGATCGTGACAAACATCGGCTTGGCCACCCTGCAACCGGGCCAGACCACGACCTTCGTCGTTCGCATGGATGCGACCACTGCGGGAAGCTACTCAGGCGTCATTCGGTTTGCCAACAACGACGCCGATGAAGCCACCTATGACATCAACGTTTCGGGGACCGTCGTAGCGCCGGAGGTGACAGTCCTTTTGGAAGGTGCGGATTTCGCCGACGGTGCAAGCACACCGTTCGGGACCACGAACCTTGGGACGTACGTCGACAAGACCTTCACCATTCGCAACGACGGGAGCGCCGCGCTAACGCTACAACAAATTGACACGACGAATCTGCCGGCTGGATTCTCGATCGTCACGAACATTGGTTCGGCCAGCCTGCAGCCTGGCGAGACAACGACCTTCGTCGTTCGCATGGATGCGACCGTGGTGGGAAGCTACTCAGGCGTCATTCGGTTTGCCAACAACGACGCCGATGAAGCCACCTATGACATCAACGTTTCGGGGACCGTCGTAGCGCCGGAGGTGACAGTCCTTCTGGGAGGGACAGACTTTGCCGATGGTGGAAGCACGTCGTTTGGGACCACGGACGTCGGGACGTTCGTCGACCAGACCTTCACCATTCGCAACGATGGCAGCGCCGCGCTGACGTTGCAGCAAATTGACACGACGACTCTGCCGGCCGGGTTCTCGATCGTCACGAACATTGGCTTGGCCACCCTGCAACCCGGTCAAACAACGACCTTCGTCGTTCGCATGGATGCAACCGCGGCGGGAAGCTACTCAGGCGTCATTCGCTTCACCAGCAACGACGCCGATGAAGCCACCTACGACATCAACGTCTCCGGGACCGTGGTACCGCCTCCAACACCTGAGGTGATGGTCCTTCTGGGCGGGACGGACTTCGCCGACGGTGGGAGCATATCGTTCGGGACCACGAACCTTGGGACGTACGTCGACAAGACCTTGACCATTCGCAATGACGGCAACGCAGCGCTGACGCTGCAGCAAATTGACACGACGACTCTGCCGGCTGGATTCTCGATCGTCACGAACATTGGTTCGGCCAGCCTGCAGCCTGGCGAGACAACGACCTTCGTCGTTCGCATGGATGCGACCGTGGTGGGAAGCTACTCAGGCGTCATTCGCTTCACCAGCAACGACGCCGATGAGGCGACCTACGACATCAACGTCTCGGGGACCGTGGTAACGCCGGAGGTGACCGTCCGGTTGGGAGGGACCGACTTCGCCGATGGTGGAAGCACGTCGTTTGGGACCACGTACGTCGGGACGTTCGTCGACCGGACGTTCACCATTCGCAACGACGGCAGCGCCGCGCTGACGCTGCAGCAAATTGACACGACGACTCTGCCGGCCGGGTTCTCGATCGTCACGAACATTGGTTCGGCCAGCCTGCAGGCTGGCGAAACAACGACCTTTGTCGTTCGGATGGATGCAACCGCGGCGGGAAGCTACTCAGGCGTCATCCAATTCATCAGCAACGACGCCGACGAGGCCACCTACGACATCAACGTCTCGGGAACCGTCGTAACGCCTCCACCATCCACCGGGCAGCCAGAAATCACGATCCTGGATGGCACAAAGGAGATTATCAGTTGGACCACGCAAGCGTCGTTTGGTCGCATTGATGCCGGCACCTATGTCGACAAGACCTTCACCATTCGCAACGACGGAACCGGGGTGCTGACTCTGCAATCGATCGACTTAACTACGTTGCCAGCGTGGTTGAGCATTGTGTCGAATATCAATGTCGGCAGTTTGCAGCCGGGCTCGTCAACGACGTTCACGGTGCGATTCAATCCGGCGACCGCGGGAACCTACACCGGTTCGGTCAAGGTCCGTTCCAACGACGCCAATGAATCCACTTACGTGATTCAGCTTATTGGAATGGCGGCGACGGCCCCTGTTGCGGCAGCCACTCCGGAGCAATCGGTTACGGCAACATCGCCGAATCTTGCGCTGATCGACGAGGTAATGGCCCAGTTTGGAACAACGAAGAAATCCGGACGATAGCACCGTTCGTTAAGTTCACCATCGCGGGCGGCAAGCTGTGTCTAGGCGATGCCGAACGACTTTCGCAAAACAGAGGCGTTGGTTTCGCCAGCGGCGAAAGTCGTTCCCGTGGCAACGTTAATGAGCGTCACCTTGGCGGGGCTAAATAGCGCACCGTCGATCTTATAAAAGTCGTAATTCGCGGCGGCGAACACTTCTCCAAATGGCCTTCCGTAATCGCGGGAAGCCGAACTGGGAACCTTGGGCGTCAACTCGGCAAGTGTCTCGTCGGCGTCGTCCACATAGAGCGTGACCGACCCGCCGTACAAAACGGCATCGTTGGTTCGCCCGATCGACGCCATATCGTCCTTGGCGGGTGGCGGTAGCGGCGCCGTTCCAAATCCGGCGCGAACGCGGTCGAGGTGATAGCCCATGGAGTGAAGTTTGTGCAGTGCCGTTTCGACCGACCTTGCGACGACCTGCACACCACCAGCGATGCTTTTGGTCCTCGCGACACAAAGCGTCAGTGACGACTTGGCGATCCGGCACGCATCGGCAATGGTTTGTGTCGCTTGGGGGGGAGGTAGTTTTCCTTCTAAAACGCCGACGACTGTCGGATACGTTTCGCGGCAGCCGATCTCGTCGAACAGCGGCTCGCGCGAACCAGCTGCCCGCATTGGCCCCGATCCCATGGCGAAATACTTATCGGCGGTGATTTGCCAGCCGGCATACTGCGAAGCCATGCACGCGGGGATGGGGTGGTCGGTTGAAACGGTCACCCATGGTCCGGCCCACAACGAAGAATCGCCCGCTGAAATCGACACCTTCGCCAAACCTGCCAGGCAGATTTCCGCGAGCCGTCTTCCCGCTTCCAGCCCGCCGTGCGCCGCTACGCCGCAGTCCACAATCCGGGCCTCGCCGTTCTCCCACGTCGTAGCGATTTTCAAGTCGTGGCTGCGGGCGATCATCGCGTCGACAAGGGTTGTCGCGCGGCGATTGAGTTGCCAGCCAGCAGGCGGCGTGGGAATGGTCACGGCGGGTCACTTTCCGGGAAAAACGGCAAGCTTTACGGCAAGAGGATTGTGATCCAAAAGCAAAAAAGTCGAAATAGGGGAGGTCCTTCCCGACTGGCTGGTCGGATTGCGGACCAGCGAATAGGATGCAAAAAGTTAGGACGAAAGTCGGCGGTTGTTCCTCTCACGTCCGCACCGGAGGCGTCTCTTGGCAAGCCTGACCATCGAGAACTACATCAAGACGATCTATCAGCTGTCGTCCGTCAACCCGTCGAAAGGGGTCGCAACCGGCAAGATCGCCGAGTCGCTCGCCGTTCAACCGGGCACGGTCACCAGTATGCTCAAAACGTTGAGCGAAGTAGGACTCGCATCCTACGTTCCCTACGAAGGCGTCCGGCTCACCGAGGCGGGCAAAATGCTCGCGCTGAGGGTGCTGCGGCGCCATCGCTTGATCGAGCTCTTTCTGGCCAAGACGCTCGATCTTTCGTGGGACGAAGTTCACGACGAAGCCGAAAACATGGAACACGCGGTCAGCGAATGGCTGGTCGATAAGATCGATGCCTTCTTAGCTTATCCCAGCAGCGATCCGCACGGCGACCCAATTCCGCGACCCGATGGAACCGTTGCGGCGGAAGTCGGCGTTTGTTTGGCGACATTGCCTGCCGGGAAACGATTCCGCCTGGTCCGCGTGCTCGACCAATCGACGGAGTTTCTCCGTTACTGCACGCAAAACGGCCTCAGCCTAGGCAACGAGGGAACGATCGTCGAGAACAATGCCGCCTCGGGCGTGGTTCGCTTTACGTTCGGCGCCGGCGACGTCGTGATCTCGGGACAAGTCGCCGAGAAGTTGATTGTGGTCGGTGACTAGTGTGTCGCACGACATCCGGATTCTTTTCGCGACCCGCATGCTGCGCCTTTTAGCCTTCGGGCTGGTCGCGATCCTGCTGCTGAAACACCTTCGCGCCTGCGGCTTTAGCGAGGCAGCATCCAACGCGCTGCTGGCGCTGGCGTTTGCCGGCGATATCGCCGTGTCGCTTCTGATGACCACGCATGCCGACCGTTGGGGGCGTCGGCGAGTTCTTTTCATCGGCGCGATCTCGATGACGATGTCAGGCGCGCTGTTCGCTGTGTCGCAGAACTACTGGGTGCTGCTCTTCGCAGCATTTGTTGGCGTCATCAGCCCCAGCGCGTCTGAAGTCGGGCCGTTTCTCGCCATCGAACAATCGTCGCTGACGCAGGTGGTTGCCGACGAACGGCGCACATCTCTATTTGCCTGGTACCACTTAGCCGGTTTCACGGCAGCCGCGTCCGGATCGATCATCGCGGGGCGAGTCCTCACCAACTTGGCCGATGCCGGATGGTCGGATGTCGCTGCGCATCGCACTTTGTTCGTTGCCTATGGCGCCATCGGTGCATTGATCGGCGCGTTGTTTTTACTGGTATCAGGGGAAGTCGAAGTCGGCGTCCCAAAAGATGCTCCCAGCAATTCCGCCGTTCACCAGCCGAAGTCGGATTGGCTGGGGCTCCGCCGCTCTCACTGGACGGTCCTGGGCTTGTCCGCGTTGTTCGCCGTTGATGCCTTCGCCGGTGGCTTCCTGCTCGATACGATTCTTGCGCAGTGGCTGAGAACTCGTTTCGCGGCCAGCGAAAGCGATATCGGCCTCGTACTTGCGGGCGGGCAAATGTTAGGCGCCGTATCGGCACTCGTCGCCGGTTGGCTAGGCAAAAAGATTGGCCTGCTGGCGACGATGGTCGTCACGCACCTTCCGTCCAACGTTTTAGTGCTGTTGCTTCCTTGGTCGCCCAATCTGTTCGTGGCCGCGCTGGTGTGGCTGGCCCGGTCTTCGATTTCGCAGATGGATATTCCGGCTCGTCAGGCCTTCACGATGGCGGTTGTCGAACCGGACGAACGCTCGGCCGCTTCAGGGATCACGGGAATCGCGCGGTCGGTGGGCCGCGCCCTTGCACCGGCCGTCGCGATCGTCCCGTCGTCCGCGGGAGCACTGTTCGCATTCGCGGGAGGACTCAAGATCGCTTACGACATCGCTATTTGGTTCAGCTTTCGCGAGGAACGAGCCAAGAAGTAGGAGAAAATCGTCTACTTCTCAATGCGCTCCAGCCACGTCGAGAACTTGCCCATCTGCTGGCAAGCGGCCGCGAAGAAAAGTCCCACCGCCGCTCCCACTATCACATCGCTCGGATAATGCGCTGCCACCAAGACGCGTTGCATCCCGGCCAGCACAACCAAAAAGAAGAACCAATTCCGCGCTTGTGGGTAGAGCCGTGAAAGCCCGATGGCCAGTCCCATTGCGGTAGCGGTGTGAGCCGAAGGCATCGATTGCCAGTCGCTGCCGAGTTGCGATTCAGGATTCGGCAACAGCGTCGGCAGCCAAACGCCAAATGATTCCGAGGCGCTCTGCGACAAGTCGTAGATCCGCGGGCGAGCGCGGGCGACAGTCAGTTTCACGATATCGGCGAGCAGTCCCGATCCAAATGCAAGCAACGCCAATCGAGGCAAAATTCGCCACCCGCGTTGGTCTAGGAACGCCGCCGTAACCAGGATGGCTAGCACGCCCATACCATTGGCGAAGACTTCCGCCAGGTGAATCAGCTTCCGCAACTCCGATGTTCCGCGGGGCCACGCCTTCTCGACTAAGTGCTGCGATAGCCAGCTATCACTGGGGATCAGCGCGACGCCTCCCAGCAAGAAGAGAACGGCGAGCAACGGCAATCGCCATTGGCGAATCGTCGTGCCGATGCCAGAGCGCTGGCGACCGGCCGGCGATGCAACGGGAGTAGCGCGGACCGACGCCATAAATAGGTCACCGGATCAAAGCGGTGTGGAGTGAAAGCGGGAAGGTTAGCCAAAGTGCTATCGAGTCGCGAGAGGAAATCGCGCGCAACTCGCGCGACAGCAATGGCAGCACCGCTTGGGCTTGTCTGGATTGCGGTTGGCTCTTTACACTGCCGCGCGAAAGTGCGCGTCTTGCGCGCTTTGACGAATAACTCTTGGCGAAAGCTCCGTCGCCCATGTTTGAACAGTGCACACGCTATTGGAAACAAGGTTCGACCGCCGGCGACCTGCTATTGGTCGGGCTGGTCGGAGCCATGGCTATTTTTTTCGGCCTCGGCGACGCCAGGCTGTGGGACCGTGACGAACCACGAAATGCCCGCTGCGCCAAAGAAATGATGGACCGCGGCGATTGGGTGGTTCCGACATTCAACGGCCAACTGCGGACGCACAAGCCGGCCCTCACCTACTGGCTCATGATCGCTTCGTATCGCACGTTCGGCGTGAATGAGTTCGCCGCCCGCTTTGGCTCCGCGTCGCTCGGACTTGGCACGCTGTTGTGCACGTACCTGATGGGCCGACGACTCGCCGGCCGCGAAGTCGGCATCTTCGCTGCGCTTCTGCTGGCGTGCGCTGTCATGTTTCAAGTGGCCAGTCGGGCGGCAACGCCCGATGGCCCGCTCATCTTTTGCGTGACAGCAGCGCTGACCGCGTTTCTTCTGGCAGCGACCAAACTTTCACCTGTCAACGAGGTCGAGTACTCGGTTCCCACACGGCTGGCCATGGCCGGCGTTTATGTGATCTTAGGACTGGCCGTGCTCGCCAAAGGACCCGTTGGCATTGTGTTGCCTGGTTGCATCATGTTGGCGTTTTCGACGCTTGCGCCGTGGGTGGAGAGTGAGTCAACCCAAGCATCCCATTGGCGAGCTCGCTTGTTTCGTCTGCCCGCGCACGTCGGACGATCGCTTATTTCGCTTCGCCCGATCATGGGATTGGCAATCGTCTTGGTCGTGGCAGCCCCCTGGTATGCAGCGGTTGGATACGCAACCGACGGCGAATTCCTGCGAGGCTTCTTCGTCGACCACAATTTGCGGCGCGCCACGGAAACCATGGAAGGGCATCGCGGCGGCCTTTGGTTCTATCCGCTGGCGATTTTGGTTGGCTTTATGCCGGGCTCGGTATTCGCACTGCCAACTTTGATCGAAGCCTTTGGTGATTTGCGCAATCGCAGCGCAACCACGCTCGCGATCTTGTTTTGCGGATTGTGGATCGCCGCGTTCGTCGGCGCGTTTTCGCTGGCCGGAACAAAACTCCCCAGCTACGTGACCCCTTGCTATCCAGCCGTCGCGATTGCGGCCGCGATCACAGCGGTGCGCTGGGCGCGTGGCGAAGCGAGCTCGCGCGTGTCGGGTTGGCTGACCGGCGTCGTGCTCGTAGTGGTGGGCGCTGTTGCAGCCGTCGTCCTAACGCGCGAGCTAACGAACCGTTTGCCCGACAAGACTTACCTTGTGGCTGCGCTTGCGCCTTTGATCGTGGGAGGGATCGCCATCATCGTGCTGGCGGTACGACGTCAGAATCGCCTTGCCCTGGTCTGTGTTGCCACGACCGGTGTTGCTCTCGCCATGACCACGTGGGGTTGGGGAGCTGGGCAACTCAACGATGCTCGCGATATCGGCTCGGTCCTATTGCCAGTCGCTAAAGAGAAACAAGCGGCGACTCTCGCCATTCGCTGTCTGGAGGCGAGCCACGTCTTTTATGCCGACCGGACGTTTGTCGAAATTGGTCCGCTGGCCGACGAACCGGCCGTCCAAAAACAACTCGAAAACCTCGAGTTTGATCGGGTCTTAATCCGCGCGAACGACCTGGAAACGATGCCCCAGTCGTTTCGTCGCGATTACCACGAGATTGCCCGCGCAAAAGTCTTCCTCAAGGACGATTACCTGACGCTTTTTGAGCGGGTGGACAACGTTGCAACGGCCCCGCGCTCCGACGGGGCAAGATAACGGCCGAGGAACGGGTTTTGATCCCCTTGTTTGGGTGGCTATTGCCTCGAAAAAGCGATTGTCGCCGGAACTTATAGTTATGCTTGGGGTTGCCTTGTGAAGGGGCTTTCGGTCTTGGGGCTGTTGGACTTTTAACTATTAGATTGCGGGTTCAAACAATGTTGCGAACTTCATGGATTCGGAGCGGCTTGCTGGCCGCCTTGATTTGCTCGGCGACCGCGCTCACTGCCTTGGCGCAACCGGGTGGCGGCGGTTTCGGCGGTGGCTTTGGAGGGTTCGGCGGTGGCGGTCCTGGCGGCGGAATGAACCTGCTGCAACAGGAAGACATTCGTAAGGAACTGGAAGTCACCGACAGCCAATGGACCAAAATCCAAGAGCAACAAACGAGCTTGCGAGAGAAGTTCCAAGCGGCGTTCCAAAATGCCAACCAAGGCGGTGGCCCTCCTGATTTCCAAGCGATCCAAGAAACGATTCGCCCGATCATGGAAGACGCCCAAAAGGAAATCGACAAGATCCTGTTGCCCGATCAAAAGGCCCGCCTTAAGCAACTCACCATGCAACAAATGTTGCGGCAGAACTTCGGCGGTGGAGCGCTCAACACGGGCGCGCTGCAATCGGACGAGTTCAAGAAGGCGCTGAATATCACGCAAGATCAGGTGGACGAAATCGAAAAGCTGCGTCCCGACGTCGAGAAGGAACTCAACGATAAGATCAACAAGCTTCGCGAAGAAGCACGCAACAAACTGTTGCTCGTTCTAACGCCCGATCAGCGCCAAAAGCTGAAGGACCTGCTTGGGGACGAGTACAACTTCCAACCCCAGCGCTTCGGTCAAGGTGGACCAGGCGGCGGTGGCCGTCCCGGTGGTGGCGGACGTCCAGGCGGCGGTGGCCGTCCCGGTGGTGGCGGACGCCCCGGTGGCAACAACAACTAGCGCCTTTGGATAATGGATCGAATACAATACAGGCTCGCGGAAGCCGCGCGGTTTCCGCGAGCCGTTTTTTTCGGCTCAACCGGGCGGATATTTCGGTTGTTCTCTCGAAACTGCGGGAACCTACCGGCGGTAACAGCGATTAATGTGAATAGGGGGCCTTTTGTCGCCTTTTCACTTCTGTCATTGACCTTGGAAAGTCGTTGGACGACTTAACCATTCGGCGAGTCGGGAATCGAGTCGTAAATCATGGAAGCCGGGGACATCTTGGTAAAGCGAGGACTGCTCGACAGTTCTCAACTGCAAGCGATTCGCGCCAAAGCGGCGGGCGGTCGGTTTGTGGATGCGGCCATCGAAATGGGCCTGGTCAAGGAAGAAGACGCCCTCCGCGCGCTAGGCAACGAAGTGGGAATTGACTACATCGACCTTACGAAAGCCGAAGTCGATCTCACGTTGCTCAAAATGTTTCCGGTAAAGCTCATCTACCGGCAATCGCTCTTTCCCGTCAGTCGCCAAAACGGCCACCTCGTCGTCGCGACAAGCGATCCTTTTGATCTCTATCCGCTCGACGAAGCGAGTGCCGCAACAGGGTTGCGAGTCGTTCCCGTCCTGGCCGAAAAAGGTGAAATCGCCAAGCTCGTCAAAAAGCATCTCGGTGTCGGTAGCGAGACGGTCGAAGGCCTGGTCGCGGCGGCTGAGGAAGACGACGACGATATCGAACTCGTCGGCGGAATCGAGGCCGACGGCTCCGAACTTTCCGACATGGCGCAAGAGGCGTCGGTCGTTCGGCTGGTGAACGAAATTCTGCTTGAAGCCGTCGACTCGCGAGCGAGCGACGTGCACGTTGAATCGCAACCCTCCGGGATCGTGGTCCGGTATCGCATCGACGGCATGTTGCAAACGCAACCGATGCCGCCGGAAATCAATCGCTTTCAAGCGGCGATCATCAGCCGTTTGAAGATCATGTCGCGGCTCAACATCGCTGAAAAGCGGCTGCCGCAAGACGGCCGCATGAAGCTCAAGGTCCATGGCCGCGAAATCGACGTCCGCGTGTCGGTCATCCCGATGATCAACGGCGAAGGCCTGGTGTTGCGTATCCTCGACAAGGGCGCGATGGTCTTCGAACTCAAACGCCTCGGGATGGCCGAAGACATTTACAAGCCGTGGCGAACGCTGCTCGATATGCCGCACGGTATCTTGCTTGTGACGGGTCCAACCGGTTCCGGCAAAACGACCACGCTCTACAGCTCGCTGATCGAACTGAATCAGCCCGACGTTAAGATCATCACCACCGAAGACCCCGTCGAGTATCAGCTCGAAGGGATCAACCAGATTCAGGTCCACACCAAGATTGGCCTGACATTCGCCGCCTCGCTGCGAAGCATCTTGCGTCATGACCCCGATATCGTGCTGGTCGGCGAAATTCGCGACTTGGAAACGGCCGAAAACGCCATTCAAGCCTCGCTGACGGGCCACTTGGTGTTCAGCACCTTGCACACCAACGACGCCGCCGGGGCTTTCACCCGGATGGTCGACATGGGTGTGGAGCCATTCCTTGTGGCGAGCACGGTCGAAGGCGTATTGGCCCAGCGGCTCGTGCGGCGCCTTTGCAAAGTCTGCTCGCAGCCGTTGGATGGCATACCCAAGGACCTGCCGAGCGACTTCCCTTTCCATCGCCTGAGCGAAGCCAAGTTTCGCGAGCCGGTGGGATGTCGCGAGTGCCGCGGAACTGGTTACCGCGGCCGGATGGGGATTTACGAAATGATGGTGACCACCAACGAGATTCGCACGCTTGCCCAGGAGCGCGCCAGCTCATGGAAGATCAAGCAAATGGCAGTCAACGAAGGGATGTTGACCCTGCGGCAAGAAGGGTGGCGGAAGGCGATCTCCGGAGAGACGTCTACGCACGAGGTCCTGTGGAACGCCATGAGCGACCACGGAATCATCTTCCCCGAAAACTACGGAATGGTGACCCCAACCGTTGCCCATTAACGAGGGAGTGAGTGGCACTGGCGTCCAACAGACGCCAGTGTGCCTTGCCTGAGACTGTTTCCAAGACATTAAGTAAAGCTCAAACCGGACCCATGCCCGATTTCTCGTATGTCGCTCTCGATCTTCGCGGTCAAAAGATCGCTGGGGTGTTGAACGCTCCAACCGAACGGGAACTCGTTAACTTGCTGTCGGCCAAGTCGCTCTTCCCTTTGACGGTGAAGGCCGACGACAGTGCCGCAAAGACTGCTGCCAACAAGCGGGTCAAAGGGCAGCTCATGGCCGTGTTCTACGGCCAGTTGGGATCGCTGCTGAAAAGCGGCGTCCCATTGCTCCGCTCGCTCGCGGTCCTTCGCGACCAAACCTCCGACAAAACCTTGCAGGTTGTCCTATCCGAAGTTCACGGGCAGGTCGAAGAAGGGGTCGCCATCGCAGATGCGATGAAGCGGTATCCCAAAGTCTTCAGCGATATTTCGGTCAACATGGTCCGCGCTGGCTCGGAAGGCGGGTTTCTCGAAGACTCCCTCGAGCGCGTCGCCCAGTTCACCGAACAGCAGGAAGAAATCAAAGGTCGGGCGATAGGCGCCATGGCCTATCCGATCCTCATCATGGGGGCTGGTTCAACAATCGTAGCCGTCCTGATGATCTTCTTCGTGCCGATGTTCGCCGAGATGTTCGACGACCTTCGTAAGGCGGGCAAGCTCCCCATTTTGACCCAGGGGTTGCTGTTTGTCAGCGACTCCCTCCGCAACTACGGGCTGTTTATCCTTTTAGGGGGTGTCGGGGCCTACTTTGTTATCAAGTCGCGCCTGGACACCGAAGAGGGGCGAACCTGGATCGACACCTGGAGCCTTAAGGTTCCCATGATGGGGCCCATTTTCCAGAGTTTCGCGGTGGCGCGTTTGTGCCGCGTGTTGGGAACCCTCCTTAAGAATGGCGTGCCGATCCTCAAATCGCTCGAAATCAGCCGCGAGGCGGCCGGCAACCGGGTCTTGTCCCAAGCCATCGCCGATGCCTCCGAGAACATTACGGCCGGTGCTTCCTTGGCCAAGCCCCTGGCGGCCAGTGGACAGTTCCCCAAAACGGTGGTCGAGATGATCGCCGTCGCCGAAGAATCGAACTCGCTCGACCGGGTGCTCGTCGAAATTGCCGACAGCTTGGAAAAGCGAACCATGCAGCGGCTCGACTTGTTCGTCCGTTTGCTCGAACCGGTGATGTTGGTGTTGTTGGCCGGCGTTGTGTTAGTGGTTGTGATCGCTTTGTTAACACCCATGATGAGTATGGGTGAAACGATTTAAGGGAATTCGCGACACTTTTGTCGCGTTCCTGGGTTATGTAGAATGACGGTCGCAGCGAAGCGCACAATTCCGCTGTGGTTCGTCCCCACCAACAGATTTCCCACCCTTCCAGTTTCTGTCTTGGCCTTGGTCGGTCCGCTCGGTTGCCGCAGCTAAGATACGAATCGTTGCGCTGGTAAAGGGACGATTATTTACGGAGAGTTATGCCATGTTCGGTCGCCCATCCTCCCGCTACCGTGTTCGATCTCGCCGTCGAGGTTTTACATTGATGGAACTGCTGCTGGTGCTGGCAATCTTGGTGATTCTTGGTGCCCTGGCGGGGATCAGTATCTCCACCATGCGCCGCAACGCGTACATTCGCTCGGCCAAGGCGCAAATCAACTTGTTCGAAACCGCGATTCAGGCTTATGAACTGGATGTCGGTCGCCTTCCTCCCGATTTGGAAGCACTTCGAGAGGCTCCCGATGGTTTGCAAAATCCAGATAAGTGGGCCGGTCCTTACCTCTCGAAGCCCATCCCCAACGATCCCTGGTCAAACCAATATCAATTCACCGCCAACGGTGATAGTTACACCATCGTTTCGTTTGGGCCCAATCTCACCGAAGGTGGCGGCGACGATATCACCAACAACTAGTAGCTTCCTGCTACCTGGTTCACGATCTGTCGCCCCTTTTTGAGACGCTCGCAGTAACAATGAACTCCACTTCGCCCGCCGCTTGCCGACTCGCTACGCGTCGCAAGTCGCGCGGGCGATCTGCGTTAACGCTACTCGAAGTCGTGCTGGTGCTCGCGATCATGATCGCGATCGGCGCCGTGGTCACTCCGCGGCTCCAGAAATCCCTGGCGCGGCAGCGCGTGAAGAACTCCGGCGAACTCATCCGCGCCATGTTTAACGAGGCCCGCGTCAACGCGATGAAGTCGGGCAAGGTGCAGATGTTTCGATGCGAACTCGAAACACCTCGCTTCACGGTGATGGTTTGGGAAACAGCCGACGATGGTTCGACGCGTGATGCCGTCGTCGCCGGCGACCCAACGACAACGGCTGCTGCATTTACGCCCATCGAAACGTCGGGCAAAACGTCCAGCGGTAAGAGCAAGTCGCTGCCGTCCGGCGTGCGATTCGTGATGTCGGAGTCGTTGTCCTCCAAGCGGTCGGCTGCCTTGGAAGACGAGATGTTCGGTGGCAGCCCCATGCAGGACGAAGTCCAAAGCACGCCCATCTTGTTTTACCCCGATGGTTCGTCGTCCCACTCGCAGGTGATTGTTGCCGACGAGAAAGACAACGCAGTCACTGTCAAGCTGCGCGGCATCACTGGCTTAGCGACCATCGGTGACGTAAAGACTCTCAGCGATTTGATGGATAAATAACGAGCTGTTCATGCGAAGGCACGCTGGCAATCGAAAACGCCGCAAGACGGGCTCTCAAGGCCGTCGCGGGCTTTCGTTGTTCGAGTGCCTGCTCGCGCTGATGATCCTGGGCGGCTCGTTGTTCGTGATGACCGAGCTCACCCGGATTGGGATGAAGCGCGGGGTCCACTCGCGCGAGTTGATCGAGGCCCAGCTTCACTGCGAATCGCTGATGAACGAATTGGCGGCTGGCTCGCTGGCGCCCGTCGCCGTGACCGACGAACCGATCGAAGCCGACCCCGCGTGGCTCCACTCGATCACCGTTGACCAGGTCGATCAATCAGGGTTGCTCACCGTAACGGTCACGGTCCGCAGTGACGTCGAAAACGCCAAGCCAACGGAATTCAGCCTGACTCGTTGGATTGTCGATCCTGAAACCGAAGTCGCCGAGGCACCTCGAGTGCCTGAGCCGGAAACCGCAGCGGCGAACGGAAGCACAACGCAAGCTGGCACCACTGGCCAACCTGCGCAGCAAGGCTTTGGGCCGACTGCGGGTGCTCCCGGAGTCGGCGGCGCTCCCGGAACCAATCAAGCGGGTGGCTTTGGCGCCCCTGGTGCGGGCGGTCCCGGCGCTGGCGGCCCCGGACAGGGTGGCCCCGGTCAAGGCGGCAGGCCTGGCGGCGGAAACGGAGGAGGCAGGCCCGGCGGCGGACAAGGCGGATTTGGTGGCGGACGTCCCGGAGGGGGCGGGGGGCCTGGAGGTGGCGGTGGCAGGCCAGGCGGGGGCGGAGGAGGCTTCCCTGGTGGCGGGGGTGGCGGATTTGGGGGGGGCGGATTTGGCGGTGGCGGGGGTGGTCGCCCTGGCGGCGCCGGATCATAACGCCTTTTTGCTAGCAAATTCCCTGAAACTCTTGGGATTGCGAAGGGTTAATAGGATAACCCTAAGTGAACATGGATCGTTCCTGCTAAGAGACTTTTCGCTCATGACTTCCCAACGAAATTCAACGCCACACCCATTGCGACGACGATCTCGCCGCGATGGGACGTCGTTGCTCGAATTGGTCCTGGCGCTCGTTGTCGCCATGGTGATTCTGACGCTCGCGATGGGCGTCATTCAGATGCAGGGGCGCCTCCAAAAATCGCACTATGCCAAGGCCGAAAAAACGCAGCTGGCTCGGGCCGTTTTGAAGCACGTGGCAGGCGACTTGCGCCACGCCATGTCGACGGTGGAATTCGATGCGACGGGCATCTCAGCTTTGCCCGATATCTCGGCACTGACGCAATTATCCAATAGCAGTTCTATGCTCCCGACGGGTGCAACGGGGGTTCCAACCACCGGATCGCCTACGTCGGGTTCCCCGACTACCGGAACAAACAGCGGCAGTGGGGCTTCCACCAACTCAGCACGACCATCCGCCGCGACAGGTGCGGGAACTGCCGGTCCGACCGATCCCGCAGCGTATCAACTCTATGGGGGCGCGCCGGGGACGAGTAACGTGGGGTCTGGCGGCGGCGGAGGGGGCACGAGCCCTACACCAACTACCGGCTCGTCGAGCGCCGCGAGCACCGCCCGTCCCGCGACCAGCACGGGATCAACCATGCCTGCCGGCGGCGGCATGAGCGGTGGTACGGCTTCGACTGGAGCGACTGCCAGTAGCGCTGAGCAGCAACCAACCGCTTCCGGTTTGGGAAGTGACGTGGTGAAGATCTATTTCTACGGCACCAGCGAACGCCTCGAGTTCGATGCCTCGCGCTTGCCGCGGATCGACGAGTACGAGGGCTTCGGGTTCGACAACGGCTCAGGCGGCGGCGACGCTTCGATCCACGATATCACCAGCGACGTCAAGACCGTGACCTACTACGTGGGCTCGCTCACGGACATCGCCGAATCGGCGGAGATGACGTTCGGCGAGCAAGAGTTCTCGGCCAACGATGGGCAAGAGGAAGCACCCACCGGATTGATTCGCAGCGAGGTCGATCGCTCCGCTTCGTTGTACGCCACCCTCGGCGCGCAGTCGAAACAACTCGACAAAGCGGAAGAGATTGTTGCTCCCGAAGTTTCGTCGGTCGTCTTTCGTTACTTCGACGGTCAAGAGTGGTGGGACGAATGGGACTCCGATGTCCTGGGAGGGATTCCCACTGCGGTCGAAATCGACCTGACTCTCCGCGGAGAGAAGGAGGACGACGACGGGGATCACTATTTGCTCGTTGTTCGTTTGCCGGCCTCGCAGCGCGTGGCACTCGAAGAAGCCGAACTCGCTAAGCAGCAAGCTGAGTCGATGCCGGAGACCGGCACCACCGGCACCCAAGGAGCTACGACGCCTGTAGCGGGCACTGGCGCGGCGGGAATGCAACAAGGCTTCGGGGCTGCCACTGGGATGCCTGCTCAGCAAGGGTTCGGAACGCCTGGCGGACAAGCCATGGGTGCTCCAGGGCAAGGCGGTCCAGGAGGCGCAGGAGGTCCGAACGGTGGTCGCGGCGGACAAGGACGCGGCGGCCAAGGCGGCCGTGGTGGGCAAGGTGGCGGCGGCTTCCCAGGCGGAGGCGGCCGAGGTGGTGGTGGCGGATTCCAAGGTGGTCAAGGATTTGGAGGTGGAGGTTTTGGGGGCGGCGGCGGCGCTCGTGGCGGTGCTGGAATGGGTGGAGGCATGGGGGGCGGAGGTATGGGTGGTGGCGGCTTTGGCGGTGCACGGGGAGGCGGTTCGTAGATCGACCGACGTCCGATGCCACAGCGCAAATCAATCCCAGCCGCGCGACGCAACCGAACTCACAGGGGCCGCCCTGTGCGTCGCGCTTCGTCGCGTAAAGGGATGGTCTTAATCCTGGTGATCGTGATCCTGATCGCCTTGCTGCTGGCGGTGTACGCATTCTCCCGCACGATGATCTCGTACGATTCCGTGTCGCGGCTCACGGGCAAGCAAATCCAAGCTGGTTTGCTTGTGGAGTCGGGCGTCGAATCGGCCCGCGCTTTCCTCCGCTCGAGTGACTCCTCGCGTCAAGATGCGGGTGGCATTTGGAACAACTACCAGCAGTTTCAAGCCATCCCGATCCTGGTCGACAGCGAAGGACGCGTGGAAGGATGCTGTTCGCTTCTGGCCGCCAATATCAACGACGAAGGGAACTACGAAGGGATACGCTTCGGGCTACAAGATGAATCGACTCGGCTCAACCTGAATGTGGTTGCCAAGCTCGACGAGCAGCAAGCAGGCGTGGGCCGCGCGCTCCTGATGGGCTTGCCGGGAATGACTGCCGACATCGCCGATGCGATTCTCGACTGGATGGATGCCGACGACGAAGCGCGTGAGAACGGATGCGAAGAAAGCTACTACTCGCGACTCAACCCTCCCTACGCTCCCAAGAATGGTCCGCTCGATACGATCGAGGAATTGCTCCTGGTCCGCGGCGTGACGCCGCAGCTTCTGTTCGGGATGGACATCAATCGCAACTACGCCATCGACGATAACGAAGCGGTTGCCCAGGACTCCGATGTTTCGCTTGCTTTCGGCGATACCGCGTCGCCTAAGGCCTCGACCGCCAGCAAGTCGACGAGCAGCAACACGACTGCTGGCAGCTCGACCGGCGGTACTAGCGGGACAGCGTCTTCCGGTGCTGCGACGGGCGGGTTCGCCGCTTTGGAAGAAGAAAGCTCCTTCGATGGCCAAGGCTGGGCCGACTACTTAACCCTCTACAGCCGTGAGAAAAATCTTCGCCCTGATGGCGAACCTCGCGTGTTTTTGAACGGAACCGATGCCGCGACCTTGTATGCCGATTTGAGCGGAGTTCTACCGGCCGACCTGGCGAACTTCCTGATGCTGTATCGCCTGAACGGTCCAGGTTCGGCCCCTGCTACCAATGCGAACATTCAAAACGCTGGGGCCGTAGCACCAAATCTACAGAACGCGACGATGCGGGCCAGCTTTGTGCAGGTACTCGACATCGTCGACGCGTGGGTCGTCGTCCAGCCGCAAAATGGCGGAACGCCAACCTACGTCCAGTCGCCCATCCAGACGACCGATCTAGGGGCTCGCGACAAGCTGATGGATCTGATGGACATGGTCACCGTGAACAAAGCGGAGTCGATTCCCGGCCGCATAAATGTCAACCTGGCGCCCGCCAACGTCCTTAGAGGAATTCCCGGCATCACGGATGAGATCGTCGAAAGGATCCTGGCGAAGCGCGATCTCGAAGGCGGAGACGATCCCAGCCGCCGCCATGAAGTCTGGTTGTTATCGGAAGGGGTCGTGACGCTTCAAGAGATGAAAACGCTTCTTCCGTTTATGACGGGGGGAGGACAAGTCTTCCGGACCCAGGCCGTTGGTTACTACACCTCGGGCGACGCCGCCTCCCGTGCGGAGGTCGTAATTGATGCTACCCGCACGAACCCTCGCATATTATTGTGGAAAGACTTGAGCCACCTCGGGCGAGGGTACTCGCTCGAGACGCTCGGGCTTCCAGGCGACGCCGTGCTCGCCGAAGATGCCCCCTAGGTCAGTTTGAGGTGCAACGTCGATGGGACAGTGGTTGGCGGTGGAATGGGATGCAGGCGAGCTTCGCGCACTACTAGCGCGTGGTGAAGGAACGCGTATCGCCATCGACCGCGCCGGCGTGTGGCCCATTAGCGAGACCGATGTCAAAGACACGGCCGCACTCTCCGCGAAACTCAAGGAAGCGATCGGTCCTTGGAACGTGGGCCGCGTTGAAACGATTCTGGTTTTGGGACGCCAGAGCGCGGAAGTGCGGTTGGTTCAAGTGCCTCCCGTCGAGGCCAACGATCTTCCCGACGTCGTCCGCATGCAGTCGCTGCGACAATTTTCGCAAATGGGCGAGAATTGGGCCGTCGACTTCGCTCCACTTCCTCCGCCTGCTGGAGGTGGCCCCACCGACGCCGTTCTGGCCTCGACTCTGTCGCCCGAAGCTCTGCAAAAATTCGTGGGCCCGGCCACTGCGGCAGGCCTTAATCCGACTCGCTTGTACCTGCGGCCGTTTGCCACGACCGCGCTGGCGCGCAAGCTGACCGGCGACAGCCAATGCCGGCTCTTCATCGATCGTCTTGGCAGCGAGACGGACCTCATCGTTGCCACGGGCGATAAGACCTTATATCCGCGATCGGTGCGGCTCTCGTCCGAGGAACAAGAGTCGGCCCGCTCGCTCGTGGGAGAGTCGCGCCGCACCTTCATCGCGGCAGCGAATCAAAGCCGCGGGGAAGCGGTTGCCGAGGTGATTCTGTTCGGCGACGAAAGCCGCGATCGCGAGCTCTCGAGTGCTTTAGGCCGCGAACTGCAGTTGCCTGTCCGAATCGTGAACCCGCTGGCGCTGGCCGATGGCAGCGCCGTCACGGCCCATGGCGAAGCTGGCATCGGGCGCTTTGCGCCTTTGGTGGGCGCATGCCTCGAAGCGGCGGCATCGCACCGATCGGGCATCGACTTTCTCAATCCGCGCCGGCCGCCGCCACCCGTCGACCGGCGAAGGTTGTATTCGCTCATTGGCGGTGTAGCCGCAGCCGTTGCTTTGCTGGCGGTCGGGTGGGTTGGCTTGAGCCTCTACAACCTCGATCAAGAAATCGCGGATTTGCAAAGGCAAAAGACGACTCTGGCGAACGAAGCCAAAAAGGGAAAGCCGAGCCTCGGTAAAGCGGAAGAGATCGAAAAATTCGACCGCGGCGATGTGCTGTGGCTCGACGAACTGCATCGACTTGCCACCAAGCTTCCCCCTGGTGACGATGCCATCCTGAACGATCTGAACTTCGACGTATCCACCCGTGGCGACGCCAAGATCAGCTTCCGAGCACGTCTCAAGGAGCAAGCCAAAGCTCAAGAACTCGAGCAAGCGCTTCGCGATGAACACCATAGAGTCGATGGAAAAGGGACAGAGCCCTTGGACGCGGCGCGTCCCTATGTGTTCCAGATTCATGAAGAGATTACGCTCGATCCGGAAGAAGTCCTGGCATCGCGATCTCGAGGGAAGTCGAAGGAAGCCGACGAAAACGCGACCGAGCTGACCAACGCCAAGGCTTCCACTTCCAAAGGGGCTAAGAAAGCTCCCACCAAGAAGGCCCCCGCCAAGGAGGCCGCGCCATGAGCAAGAAGATCGAGCAGAAGCAACTGGTGCCGATCGTGGCGCTGTCGGCACTCGGTTTGGCGATCCTCTACGGCGGGTACAGCTACGTCGCGGGAATGTTTCACTCGCGGTACGAGCAGGTCGAGAAGCTCACGGCCGATGTGAGCAAGGCGCAGAAGGATGCCAATAAGGTTCGAAAAGCGGAAAAGCTGATTCGCGCGCACGAGAATCGTTCGCTTCCGCGCGATCCAACTGTCGCCGGAACGGCCTATCACGCATGGCTTGTCGACACGTTTAACGACCTGGGATTCGCTCCACCGGAAATCCGATTCACGCGTTCGAGCGAAGTCAAATCGTTCCTCATCAAGCACCGCTTTACAGTAGTGGTTGAGGCCGAGGAAATGCCCAAGTTCCTGGCGTTCTTCGATCGATTTCACTCCAACGACGTTCTGCATCGCATCGACAAGCTGGTGCTCCATCCCTATACGGACAGTCGCAAGATCCACGGTTTGATCGAAATCGAGGCCCTGTCGCTGCGAGGTGGCAAGCCCGACTTGAAATTGCAGGACATCCCTAGCGAGCGCTACGACCCCAGCGGATTCGTGGCCGCTTCGGATGCCATTCTTCGCCGCAACCTGTTCGACCTGCCCAACCTGGCTCCGACCATCGAAGTGCCGCCTGTCAGCAACGTCAGCCGCGGCAAGACGGTAGATGTCCGGATCAATGCCAAGGACCCCAATCGGTTCGAAACGTTCAAATGGGAACTGGTTGATGCTGGCACAACCAGTGCCAAGGTGGACCCGGCTAAAGGAACGTTTAGCTGGACGCCCGAGGCGAACGGTGATTACACGTTCGTGGTGAAAGCAACCGACAGCAACTATCCTCCTCTCTCCACCGAGAAGACATTCAAGATCGTAGTGAGCGATCCACCTGTGCCGGTAGTCGAAACACCCAAAGGATACAACGTCGCCAAGCACGCCGTCCTCACGGCGATCCTCAACGAAGGAGGCCGCGGAGAGATCTGGATGTTCGTCCGCACGAGCGGCGAGATGCTCAAACTTCACGAAGGAGATTCTTTCGAAGTGGGAGCCACCAAGGGGACTGTCGAGAAAATCGGCAACCGCGATTGCACCCTCAAGATCGACGGAGCTAGCAAACGCTTGGAACTGAATGTTCCCTTGTCGGATGCCCGTCCGACGGGCGCGCTTTAGTAATCGGCCTCTTTCTGCGAAACCCAGAGCGGCGCAATCTGCTGGCGACGCCACCACTGCGCGCGGTGGTAGTTGAAGATGGGTAATCTTTTACCTTAAATGCGACATGCGCGGTTGAATTGACCTGAAGGGTCGTGCGGATAGTGCCGATTATCCAATAGTTGACGCGGCTCTTTTTGTCGCGGCGACGTTTATTGGAGTCGAGTCATGCCAACGCGAGTTTGGATCGCTGTCAGTACGATCGCCCTCGTTATTGCCACGAGCAACGACTGGGCGCTTGCACAGACCAATGCTCAAGCGAGTCCTGAATCGGTCACTGCTAAGTCGTACAAGATCGGCACCCAGGAACTCAATCAGCTCTCTCTGCGCCTGCAAGCCAACCTCTCCAAGGTCGACCCCAACGCCGAAGTCTTCACGGATGTACGGCAAAACAAGATCATTGTCCGGGGATCGACGGCCGTGCAGGAGCGAGCTGCGATCTTGATCGCTGCCGCATCCGCACCTGCTGCGGCCGCTCCTAAAGTCCAGCCAAAGACGAGCCAGGCGAAGGGGAGCCCGACAAAGAGCAATCCGCAAGTGGCCGGCCGGCCCAAGTCCAAGCCATCGAGTCCCCGAGTCGATTCCAACGTCATCCAAGCCTCGTTCGACGATCTTATCCCGTCGCAGGTTAAGCTCCGCCACAGCACGGCCAACCAATTCTGCGATCGTCTGCAAAAGGCGTTCGGGCGTGCCGCCGCGGTGTCAAACAAGAGCGGAAACGTCGAGGTGCAACTGCGCGTCGACGGCGAAATGACTCGTGGCATCGTTCTCGACTCGACCACCAGCCTGATTCAACTGCCGCCCGACATCAGGCACAAGAAGTTCTGGTGGCAGACCGTGCAAGCCATCGATCGCGAAGGCACCAAGGAAGATCCCCAATCGGCCATTATGAAGCTGAACAAAGCCGATCCGGCCAAAGTCAAGCGAGCTCTCGAAGCCTATCAAATAGCCCGTCGCCGCCGGCAGATCGAGGACGATGGCCAAATGGCTGACGACGACATGCTGAACGAGGATGGCACTCCCCGCATCGTCACGGAAATCACCGACGGGCCCGAGGGGGAAGGTGCTTACGGCCCGGTCCAGATCGAGTACCTGGAAGGGCTCGACATCATCATCATCCGCGGCCGCAAGCAGGACGTGGAACGAATTCAAAAGCTGATCGCCGACATCGAAAAGCAAACGCGCGAAACCAAGCCGGAAATCGAGATCGTCCCAATCGTCCACGTCCAGGACCGCGTCTTGGCCGACTATGTCAACCAGATTTACACCGACGTCTACGGCACACGGCAAGGCCGCGTTACCATTCTGCCTTTAAAGCGGCCGAACGCGATTTTGCTCGCCGGTAAAGCCGAGAATGTCGCGACCGCCAAGGAACTGATCACCAAGCTCGACCAGCCCAACGACTCCGAAGCTCAAATGCAGGTGTTTCACCTGAAGCACATTTCGGCCTCCGATGCCGAAGCGAGGGTGAATAGCTGGTTGACCACCGCGCCGAGCGGGCAGGCCACGCAGCAGAATCAAGCCAACACGACCCAGCTCAACGGCCTCGACAATCGCGCGGTGGTTGTCTCCGACGCGCGCATCAACGCCTTGTTCGTGTTTGCGAGCGAGCGTGATCTCGTCGAGATCGGCAAATTCATCGAGAAGTTGGACGTTGAGACATTGACCTCGGAGAACATCATCCGCATTTTCCGCCTTCGCAACGCCCTCTCCGACGACCTGAAGACCACGCTCGATGAAGCCATCCGCGGCCAGGTGTCAGGGCGATCGTCCAGCGGCACCACTGGCAATCAAGGCAATATCACGGCCGGCCTCACGACGGGCCCCGGCGCCGCATCATCGACCAGCACCAGTTCCACAACAGCCAGTCGCAATGCCGGTCTCCAGTTCCTGAAGGTCGATGAGGAAGGGCAACGCCTCATCAAGTCGGGCGTTCTGAACGACGTACAGATCACGTCCGACCCTCGCAGCAACACGCTGGTTGTTACCGGTCCGGCGAGCACCATGGAACTGATCGCGACGTTGATCGAGCAACTCGACACGCTTGCCCAAGCCGATGCCGCCATCAAGGTGTTCACGGTCGTCAACGGCGATGCCGCGGCTTTGGTCGAGACACTCCAACAGCTCTTCGGTCAAACCACGCAAGGGCAAGGAGCGGGTGGCGGAGGCGGGGGCGCCGTTGCCATCGCGACGCCCGGTGCCGAAGAATCGACACTGGTCAGCCTCCGTTTTGGTTTCGACGAGCGGACCAACAGCATTATCGTGACGGGTGCCGCCCGCGATTTGGATACGGTCGAGCGGCTTTTGATTCGCTTGGACGAATCGGACGTTCGCCGCCGGCGGACAACGGTGTACCGATTGTTGAATGCCCCTGCCGAAGACGTGGCGTTGGCCCTGCAAGAGTTCCTGCAAAATCAGCGAACGTTGAACCAATTGGCGCCGACGCTCCAAAGCCCGATCGAACAGCTCGATCGCGAAGTGCTGGTCGTTGCCGAACCAGTGAGCAACAGCCTGCTCGTCAGCGCGACGCTACGGTATTACGAAGAAATGCGCGGCGTGATCGAGGAACTCGACCGCCGTCCGCCGATGGTTGTCGTGCAGACGATGATCGCCGAAGTGAACCTCGGCGAGAACAACGAATTCGGGGTCGAACTTGGCTTGCAGGACGCGCTGCTCTATCGCCGTGGTATCAGCGGAGCCACCGCGACACCGGGCTTCGGCTTCGCCGGCCAACCGTTGCCTAGCACGAATGCATCCCCCACCGCGCTTGCGAATGCAGGTAGCGTTGCCGGTCAGGCTTTGCTTGGCAACTTCGGGCTGGGACGGAACAATACAGGTCTTGGTTACGGCGGCATGGTGCTCTCGGCCAGCAGCCAGTCGGTCTCGGCGCTGGTGCGGGCCCTGCAACAGAATCGTCAACTGCAAGTGATCAGCCGACCGCAAATTCAGACGCTCGACAATCAGCTTGGCCGCGTGCAGGTGGGGGCGTCCGTTCCCTACCCAACGAACGTGAACGTAACAACCTTTGGTACGTCCACCAGCGTGACGTTGACCGACGTCGGCATCATCTTGGAAGTACGTCCCCGCACCAGTCCCGACGGGTTGATCGTGATGGAAGTGGGTGCGGAAAAATCGCAGCTCGGACCAGAAGCGGAAGGGATCGCGATCTCGGTGACCGCCAACGGTACCGTTCGTGCTCCACAAATCTTGCGAACGCGGGCAGTTACGGTCGTGAGCGCTCGGACCGGCCAAACGGTCATTCTCGGCGGATTGATCACCAAGAGCCGAGAAAACGAAACGCGGCGCGTTCCGTACCTCTCCGATATCCCCATCGCGGGAGCCCTGTTCCGATACGACCGGGCCGTGGAGTCGAAGACGGAATTGCTGATCTTCCTCACGCCCTACATCATCCGAAACGAAGATGACATCAACTTCATCAACGCTCAAGAAGCGGCCCGCATGAACTGGTGCCTCGCCGATATTGCCGACGCGCACGGCCAGGTGCCGGGAATGGCCGGCGAAGGTCCATGGGGACAACAGCAAACGCCGGTTATCTTCCCAGACGAAGACCCCACCGGCATGAAGACCATCGCGCCGAAAAACGGTGCTCCCGGCAGCGTGCCGACTTTGAAATCCGGGTCGCGCACCACGCCGAAGAAGTCAGCGCTGCTGGGCGAAAAGCGGGATGCCGTGATCGTTCCGATGGGGCCGGCCTCGCCCGACCAGGAAGGACCGCTCACGCTCGAGACGAGACTTCCCGCTGGTCCCGAACAATTCCGCTACGAACAAAAATAGTGACCACCGCACACGGAAGTGCATTATGCAGTCCTCACTTGATCGCGTCCGTTGGCGAGCCTGGATCTACTCGTTGGTTGCGATTGCCGCCACCACTGGTTGCCAGTCGCTACCCAAAGCTTCTTCGCTCACGCCGAGTTGGATGAAGCGCGACAAAAGCCCCAAGGTCGTCGACTCGAAATTCAAGCGGCCCGTGCGGATGGTCGTGTTGTGGACGCCATCCACCCTGAACGAACCGGGGATGCCGCCCGCCCGTGGCTTCGGCGGGCGAGTCTACTTCTACGACGAGAAGAGCGAAACCATTCCGGTCGAAGGGCAGTTGGTCGTTTACGGTTACGATGAAAACTCGCCCCGCGAAGGAAACGCGCAAGCCGATCGGAAGTTCGTCTTCCCGGCCGAAAAGATCGCGGAGCACTATTCTCCCACCGATTTGGGAGCGTCGTATAGCGTTTGGGTACCCTGGGGCAAACCGACCGACCCCACCACCGAGGTCACGCTCGTTTCCGTTTTGACTTCGTCGGCAGGCACCGTTGTTGTCGACGAAGGGGCCAAGAATAATCTGCCCGGCGCGATGACCGAGCGGCAGAAAGCGATCTCCAAATCGGCGAACCCCGATTCGCTCTTCTCGAAAACGTCCGAAGGCGAAGCTCAAGACGCTGCGGAACTGGACAATCGTCCCAAGAAGCTTTCGTCGACGACCATCCCCTTGGCACCCAAGTATGCGGAGCAAATGGCGTCGCGAGAGCCACCGCCGCCAAGCAACCGTGTCGTCCAAGCCGCTGCGTACGAACCGCCGCCCGCACCAGTGCGCCCAGTTCCCCGCGCCGTGGAAGCAGAATCAGCCACGGACAAGGATAAGCCGGCGAAGAATAGTCGCCGACGACGCGCCGGTGGGACAACAGGAACGCTACTGGGACCAGGCGCGTTTGATTAACGGACGTGGTCTCACGGCTGGCGTCTCACGACCTGAACCTGACTAAAGAGCGGATCAGGCGATTACCGCGCGTCGGCGGAGGCCGACAGCACAACCAACTGGTTGTCGACCGCGTTAATCCCAGCTTCCATCAAAGCCAGCTTGGCCAACATGTCGGCTTCTCGTTTTGAAGCTACCGACCCGCGAAGTGTCACCGTCCGCCCGTTGACACTCACTTGAACTTGGTCGTTGAATCGCTGGAGCGCTGGAAGCCGCGTCATGCGCGTTTGGAATTGCGTGGTGTAAGCGATGACCGATTGCGGACGAATGGCGATCTCGGAGCGAAGTGCCGCTCGAACGCTTGTCTTCGCCTGTTGACTGGATGCTCCGCCCGTGGTGTTGTTGCGTTGCTGCTGTTGCGTTCGCCCGCGCGTTTGCCGAGCGGTCCCGGCGCCGGTGGCGCCACGATTCGCCGTGGTGCCGCGGCCCGTTGAACGGCCGCCATTGGCCCCGCCAGCGCCTCCCATGGCACCCTGCGACGCCAAACTTCCGTTGCTGTAGTAGTCGTTGGTAGCGGCATCGGCACCAATGAAACCCAAGCTGGCCGGGGTCACATTCGTCCCCAGGACGCTTACGGTCGCTGCCGACCCAATCAGCGTGGCCTGCTTGCCCGTTCCCTGTCTTAAGTTGGTCGCCTGGTTTGTACCGGTTGGCGATGTGCCCGAACCCATGGATTGCTGCTGGGGCATCGACGTCCCCGTTCCATAAGTTGGCGTGCTTCCGAATGTCGTCGATTGCGGCGTGGTCGAAGCGGCCGCTGGAACTGCCGTTTGCGCGTAAGTCCGGCCTGTCACCGCGGTGCAGGCAAGTCCCAACGCAATGGCCAACAAAACACGCAAACTTTTCGACGACAGCGACATAAGTGCACCTCTGCTATCAATCTTAAACCCGCCGTAGGTGGCAGGTTTCGTTTTGGGCGCCGTTTTTCAATTCTCGACCTCTTCCTATTTCTACGCTAGTGGAGATGAACTGGCCGAAAAAATCGGCACAAGAATACCACTCAAACAGGGGGACTGTCCCTCGGCTCGTGGAAACCGTTGCGGGGAGACGCGAGTAGAGTAGACAGTTGACCCGTGCCTCCCCAGCGAGGCCGTTTCCCCTCAGAGGTTTCCTTCGATGACACAGGGCCGTGTTTTCTTCTCGCATTTGCTCGCGATTCTCCTCCTGTTACTGGGAGCGGCGGGAACCGCCTTCGCCCAAGGCGAACGCCCCGGCGTCCCCAAACTTTTGCCCGACAAGACGCTCGCGATGGTTCGGGCAGAGGATTTGCCTAACACCATTGAACGGTACAAAAAGGGCTCGCTCGGTCGGATGCTTACTGACCCGCAGCTAACCCCCCTTACGGAGCATCTCTACAAGCGGGGCGCCGAGGAATACAAGAACCGCCTCGAAGGCGAGGTCGAGGTCACGCTGGAAGACCTGCTTAAGGTTCCCCAAGGCGAAGTCGCCATCGCCCTGGTTGCTGGCCCGGACGATCGGCTAAGCCAACTCGGCTTCGTGGCCTTTCTGGAAGTCGCCGATCACGTTCCGCAAGCCCGTAAGCTCTTGGCCCGTCTGGAACGCCTCGTCACCGACAACGGCGGCAGCGTTACCACCGACATGGAAGGCAACGTGCCGATCAAAACCATCAGCGGAGCCGACGGCAACAGCATCATGATCTTCGATCGCGACGGGATGTTCGTCATCTCGAATCGCCGTCCCCACTTGCAGGAAGTGCTGCGACGCTGGAACGGCGAACAGCTTCCCACGCTGGCCGACAATCCGAAGTACACCGGCGTCATGAGCCGCTGTCGTCCTGGTCCCGACCAACCCGTGGATATCGAAGGCTTCGTCGATCCGATCTCGATCGTCAAAACCGTGGTTCGCGACAACGGCGGTGCTTTCTTTTTGGCACTCCTCCCGCACCTTGGGCTCGAGGGCATCCAGGCCATCGGAGCAACCACCACCAGTGGCGAAGGAGACTTCGACGATGTTATTCGCGCGCAAGTCCTGATGCCCACGCCTCGCTCTGGCGTTCTGGACTTGATTGCGTTCAAAGGGGACGAAGCCGAACCCGAGGCCTGGGCTCCAGACGATCTCAGCTCGTACATGACCGTTAACTGGGATCTCAAGAAGTCGTACGCCAGCGGAGCGAGCCTCTACAACAGCGTCATGGGCGAAGAAGGCGCGTTCGAAAACGAAGTTCGCAATCGCGTCGATCAGCAATTGGGAATCGACTTCGCAAGCGAACTGTTGCCGTCCCTCGACGGCCGCATCACGTATTGCACGTGGATCGAACCGCCAGCCCGTTTCAATAGCCAGGCCAATCTGCTAGGCGTAAAGCTTTCCGATCCCGACAAATTTCGCGCGACCTACAAAAAGATCGTCGAGAAATACTCCGAGCGCTTCGAAGAGCGCGTCATCGCTGGGACCAAAGTCCACGTTGCAATCCTCCCCGACAACGCGCGGCCCGATGAGAACGACCCCAATCAAAACATCCGACGCCCGGAGCCTTGTTTTTGCGTGTGGGGCGATTATCTGCTGCTGAGCGAAAGCACGAAGTTCATGGAGCACTGCCTTAAGACAGGTCGCGATGGCAAAAAGACGCTCGGCAGCGATATCGAGTTCAAATTGATCCTCGGCAAGATTGCGCGACAGGCGGGCGGGAGTCGGCCGGGCATGCTGTCGTACAGCCGGCCCGAAGAAGCGATGCGCAACTTGTACGAAATGGCGACGTCCGAAGCCAACCGTCAGCGGATCAAGGAGCAAGGCACCAACAACGGATTCTTCCGCACTGTGGACGATGCCCTCACGCAGCACCCGCTGCCTCCGTTTTCGGTTTTCGAGAAATACCTGGCTCCTAGCGGAGGCTTGTTGATTCTCGACGATTCGGGCCTGCGCTTCATGACGTTCTCCCTGCGACGCGATTAGAATTGCAGGAAGAGCGCGCTGGTTTGCGCGACGTTATTTGGAGCGCACTGGCACGGACTCATGGAAGCCGAGGGAGATCGGTCGGTTCATATTTCGGTAATGCCGCGGGAAATTCTCGCGGCTCTTGCGCCGCAGCCCGGCGGCGTTTTCGCCGACGGGACGCTAGGCGGTGGCGGCCACACCCGATTGCTGGCCGAGGCCGTGGGGCCAACCGGAAAAGTGGTGGCTGTCGATCGTGACCCCGCCGCCATCGCGCGGGCGGAAATCAATTTGCGCGGCATGCCGGTCCTCCTTGCCCAAGCGAACTTCGACGAACTTCCCGAAGTCCTGGCCGAGGCAGGCGTCGAGCAGATCGACGGCGCCGTGCTCGACTTGGGCCTCTCCAGCGACCAACTGGCCGATCGCGAGAGGGGCTTCAGCTTCGACAGCGAAGGCGAGCTCGATATGCGGTTCGACCCCACGTCGGGCGAACCCGCCTGGCGTTTGCTCGCGCACCTGCGGGAAAACGAGATCGCCGATTTGATCTACCAATACGGCGAAGAACGCTGCAGTCGCAGAATCGCTCGCGAGTTCGTCGCGACCCGCAAGCACGGCCCCATTAAAAGCGTCCGCGACTTCGCCGACCTCGTGCGAAGATGCGTCCCCCGCGGCGCCGACCGTATCGACCCCGCCACTCGCACCTTTCAAGCGCTCCGCATAGCCGTGAACGACGAACTCGGCTCACTCCGCCGCGCCCTGGCAGCACTGCCCGATCGTCTGAAACCGGGCGGAGTCCTGGCGATCTTGAGCTTCCACTCGCTGGAAGATCGCATCGTTAAGGAAGCCTTCCGAAGCGACCAGCGGTTGGAAATCGTCACCAAGAAACCACTGACGGCATCGGACGAAGAAATCTCTCAAAACCCGCGCAGCCGCAGTGCTAAGCTACGCGTTGCGCGGCGGCGATAGCTGGCCGCAATCTTGTGTGCGGTCCCTCTGCCGTTTATTGTTTCTCGTAATGGGGGGACGAACCTCGGCCGAACCAAAGGACCCACTCGATGATGCGATCATGCCTGTTCCTGTTGCTCATGTGTTCGCTTTTGTCTGCCGCGGCTGTCGCGCAGGAAAAGACGCGCGACCAGAAAGTCCGTGAAGATCGCGAAAAGGTGACTGCCGCGGGCTTTTGGATCTACAACGATCTGCCTACGGCCTTTGCCAAGGCAAAGGAGACCGGCAAGCCGATTGTGGTGGTGCTGCGTTGCATTCCGTGCGAGGAGTGCGTGAAGCTGGACGACGACTTAGTCGATCGCGATCCGGTGCTGAAACCGCTGCTTGAAAAATTCGTGTGCGTCCGCGTCATCTCGACGAATGGCCTCGATCTATCGCTCTTTCAGTACGATACCGATCAGTCGTTCGCGGTCTTCATGCTGAACGCGGATCGCACGATCTACGGACGTTTTGGAACCCGATCGCATCGCACCGAGTGGTTCGGCGATGTCTCGCTCGCGGGGTTAGCGAAAGCACTGGAAGGGGCCTTGGAATTACACGCTCACTACCCCGCCAATAAAGACGCGCTCACGGCCAAGACCGGCCCTCAACCCCTCTTCGACCGTCCCGAGCTATTGCCTGAGCTCAAAGACAAATACACCAGCACGATTAACTACGCGGCCAAGGACGTGGCCAAAACGTGCGTCCATTGCCATCAAATCGGCGACGCGATTCGCGACTACTATCGCGAGCGGAGCGAACCGATCCCAGACACCGTGCTCAATCCCTATCCGCATCCCAAATCGATTGGATTGATTCTGGACCCCGACGAGCGAGCGACCGTCAAAGAGGTCACGCCAAAGTCACTCGCTGAAAAAGCGGGCCTGAAACCGGGAGACGAAATCGTGGCCTTTGGCCGTCAGCCGATGCTCTCGATGGCCGACGTCCAATGGGTGCTGAACTCGGTGCCAGGCACAGGGGGAGACGTCGAAACGAATGTCCGCCGTGGTTCGACTGAAACAACGGTTACTCTCTCGTTGCCGGCCGACTGGCGAACGCTCGACGACATCTCGTGGCGAGTCAGTGCTTGGGGCTTGCGACGGATGGTGACGGGAGGATTGGTTCTTGAAGCCGCCGATGAGGAAGCCCGAGCCAAGCAGAGCATCGCTGCCGGCAAGATGGCGTTACGCGTGAAATACGTCGGCCAATACAACGAACACGCAGCGGGGAAGAATGCCGGCTTTGAGAAAGACGACATCCTGGTCGCGTTTGACGGGCGGACCGATTTGACGACTGAGTCGGCGCTGTTTCGCTACGGTGCCACCAAAAAGAAGCCGGGCGAAACGGTCGCCGTGCAAGTGGTTCGCGATGGGAAACTGCTGCAACTCAAGCTACCCATGCAGCGATAACGTTGGAACGGCAGAGGTTCAATCCTCGTCGTCCAGAAAATCGGCGAACGACAAGCCCGCTGCCAGCATCGTCAGGCAAAACGCGACTTGTCCCGACAGCACCATGATGCCCAGCCAGTGGATCACCGAGAGCCCCAGCATGATTCGTCGTAAGCTGGGGCGCCAAATCAAGACCGCGAAAGCGAGATTGAACGAGACGATCAAGTGCGTCCATCCATTGATGACGAGCGGCATCGATTGGAGAAACTTCCAGCTCAGCGGGCTCGACTCGGTTTGCATCCCAAGTAACCACACGCCTTCGCCATTCCACCACGGGTCGTAGGAAAGCTGGTTCAGTCCCATCGCCGTGTAAAATCCCACGGTATGGATCTGAATCAAGCGTATGGCGATCGTCGTGAGCCATGATGGCTGCGTCGGCGTTGCGCGGCGCGACGCGTCGATCGACCAGCGATCGCCTGCTCGGCCGATCGTCAAGTAAAGGGCCAGCGGTGCCAGGACCGCCTCGAAGTTGCCGGTGATCATCGGCAGGCGATGGAAGTAATTCAGCAACATCACCAGCACGACAATCGAACTCACGCGCGTCGCAATGCCGAACGTCAAGGCGATGGAGGCACCGATGGCCGCGATGTGAAGTACCGCCAGGATCGTTGGATCGCCTACCGATCGCAGGATGCTTGGCCGCCACTTCATAAAATCGGAAGTGGTGCTCGAGTTGTGCCGCTCGACCGCCAACTGCTCCGACGCCGCCGGCGAGAGATATCCTCGGTCGCCAAACCACCGTACCGGACTCAAGCCGAACGAAAGAAAGTACAAGAGTGCCGCCACGCCGATCCATATTCGCAGTGCTGCCAGGCGAGTGCCGTCGGTCGGCTCGAACCAAAACTGGTCCCAGGCTTTGCCCCAGCTGGTCATCGTCTCCGCCGCCGAACCTTGTCCGCCGGCGTCTGATCGCGATTTGGCAATGCTGCGCGATGTCATGCTGCCGTTACTCCTTGCCATCCGAAGAAGAGGAGTTCGAGGGAGGGGGAGCAATTTGGCGTCGCAAGTTCACTTGCTGGATTTGAAAACGATTGTTCTCGTCGAACCAGCCTTCGGCCGTGAATTGAGTTTCGAAATAAGCCGGTGCCCGGAAGTCGTCGGCGGGAAGGTCGGGTTCCGCCATGGGGTTCAGTGGTGGCACCTTTTTAAGGACGAAGTGCAGGCGGCCACGCGAGGCTTGATTCTCGAGCAGGATGCGATTCAAGATCGGCGCGGCATAAGCCACGGCCACCCCCTCGTTCTCCGACTTGGCGAAGGCGGACCCGTCGTTCGAAATCGCCTGCCATCGGCGATGAGCAAGTCCCCACCGCGATTCATCGGCGGGCAACCGGAGGGTTTTGATGGGGCGGTCGTCGCCGGAGGCCATCGGCGGCAGGAGTTGGACTTCCAGGAGGTGGTTCTCGCCGAATCCGTCGCCCGTGGTCAGTTCGAGCTTGGCAAAGACCGGATCGAGGTGCAGCAGTTGGGTATAAGGCATCACAATCGAGTCGGCGCGAAACATCAACTGCGAACCTGGCCGATGGTATCCGAAGATCATCGTCCCGATCGCCAAGAGGTGGAGGGCCAGGAGAATCGTTACCACGCCTTTCACGGTTTCGCTGGGCGTTTGAGATGAAGCGGGTTGGGTCGCCATCAGCGAACTTCTCTTGGTTCAACAAGGCCAATCGTAGTGGACGATGCCAGACTAATTCGATCGCGCTAGCGCGGAAAGTGGCTTAACCACAGAACAGCGATCCGGCAAAGAGCTGGCACAAGAAACGAAGCAGGCCGAATCCTTTGGATTCGGCCTGATGAATCGTGTGGAACGACGGTAACCGTCGCTCAACGAAGATAAACTACTTGCAGCCGCAGCCCGAATCACAGGCAGGAGCCGATTCGCAAGCGTTGCAAGCCGGTGCACAGGCTGGTTCGCAAGCAGGGGCACAGGCCGGAGCTTGGTTGCAACCGCAGCAGTGCATGGCAGCCAGGCGAGCGCGGATCCGCGACAGCAAACCACCGCAGTGGCAAGCCGGAGGAGCGCAATCGCAGCTGTTGCAGTGGCGAGCGTGCAAGCGAGCGAGCAAACCGCCGCCGCAGCCGCAAGCTGGCGGAGCGCAAGCAGGAGCGCAACCGCAGTGGTTGAACAAACCGGCCGAAGCCGTCTTTTCGCCGCCGAGCAGCACGATGGCGGTCAGAGCGATGGCCAACACGGCCCCGAGGGTGTAAACCCGATTCATGAACACTTCTCCCAAAACAAGTAAAACGGAAACGGTTACTGAGACGTCATTTGCCGTCAGGCTTAATCAACCTCCGAGCGTGACGGCGACCCGTCGGAGGAACCGTTGTTCTCAACCGAAATCTGGCAGGGGTAGGTGGAAACCGGTCCCTACACTGTCAATCCTTTGCCACGACGCAGTTTCTAAGACTGAATTGGAGTAGGTTTCCAGATACTTCTAGAACCGCCATCCAAGTCTGAGGCAGGGCATGAAATGAAACGGATATGCAACCTGCGTAAAACAGAGAGCATGTAACGTCCTTTCACGCGGTGGTTAGGTTAGCACCCTGATATTCCCTGTCAAGCACTGGCTTTTAAGATGGGTAAATTAATCAAGATTTTTCTACAGCAGAAACTTGACAGCTGCGGTCCAGATTCGACCGCAAAAAGCAGCGTGATGGGCGAGGCGCGAGAGTTGCGCTCGATTTCGCCCAAGAAAACGAGAAGGTCGCCATCCCTGAAAAAGATGGCGACCTTTTATTTAATTTCGTGATTCGGAAAACTATCGCTTCTTCTTTCCCTGCTTGGTCCCATCCTTCGAGGGGCTCGCCACTTTAGGCGCGGTCTTCTTTTCCAGGGCCTTCTTCTCCTCGGCCTCCTTCTTCGCGAGCTCTTCAGATTCCGCAGCCTTCGCCGCGACTTCCAGAACGCTGAACATATCGGCTGGGTCTTCGAAGTTCAAAAACGATGGTTCTTTGTCTTTGTTCAAGTACGCGGCCATGCCAGCGACTCGCCAGCCGTTGGTTTGATGACGCAGCACGAAGATGACCGACTCGGTGGCGTCTTTTCCGTCCGTGTCCGGCTCGGTCCACTCGGTTTCGACGTGTACTTCCGTCTCGTCTTCCTCGCACACGGCGGCTCGACCGATTTTGTAGGTCGCCGCAGGAGTGCCCGGCGGCTTTACCTGGAGGTTATGCCGGGCCGATTCGATCTGGGCCCGCGTGGTCAAAAGGGCCTCGGCGACTTCTTCGTCGGCTCCCTTAAGCGCCCGCAGAAAAGCATCCACCACTTCCGCGGGTTCACTGGAATCCTTCACCGGCAATTTGACGTTAGGACGCTTGGTCCCACTCGTCGCCGCAGGCGACTTTCCCGGTGTCGGGGATTCGGCCGCCACGGAGGGGGCCGGGTCGGTGTTACGTTCGACGACTTCTGGGTCTTGGGATTGATTGCAGCCAACCGCCAGCGCCCCTGCCAAACTGAGCGACAACCACCAACGCGACTTCATGTTCCGATTCCTTAGATCCATTCGCATCAACTTGAGTCTCGATTCACGTCGCCGATTCATGTCGCCGACTCGTGGGCCTTGTTATCGTTTCTTCGCGGGAGTCGCCCCCTTCGGCGTTCCTGTTCCTTGTGCCGTGCGCGGGCCGTCGCCGTTTGGTGCAGAACGCGGAGCTTGCGACGAGGACGTCAGGAAGTTATCGATCTGAGCATTTCGGCGGATCGTGTCGAACTCTTGCGACATGGCCAAGTTCAACTTCTTCTCGCGAATGTCGGCGTCGAGTTCGGCCGCCACATCTTCCATCTTGGTAACCGTGGGCTTGGTGCGGCCCAAGCAGCGTAGAACGACGTACTTGTCGCCGAGCGCGATCACGCTCGAAATCTCACCCGCCTTCAGTTTGAAGGCTTCCTCTTCGAGTGCCTCTTGGCCACCGTGCTTCTTGATGGGAGGAACGCGGCCGGAGTTTGACTTCGAGACCGGCTCGATCGAGTAATCCGCGGCGAGTTGGCCGAAGAACTCTTCCGTTCCGCCGTTGCGTGCCATGTCCCAAACTTTTTGAGCTTCTTTTTGCGAGGCCAGCACAATCGCCAGCACCTCGACGCGTGGGCCAAAGTTGGCTTCGAAGCCTTTCTTCAGATCGTCCCGCGTGACCTTTACCTTGGGCTCGGCGAGCTTTCGCAACGCCGCCGACGGCCACACGGCGTCCTTTACGTAGAGATCGCGCGAGGCGCCCTCCTGCGTTTCGACTTGTTCGAGCCACTTTTCACGGTCAGGGGCACCTTTCGCGTTGACGTATCCATACGAGATGGCTGCGCGATCGATTTCGGCATCAATCTCCTCTTGAGACAGCGTCTGCTTGCGACGCGTCAGTTCTTGGGTCAACAGCTTGCGGTTGATTTCGCCTTCCAAGACGTCCGTGCCGTGGCGCTGCAGGGCCTCTTCCGCGAGCGTTTGCATGGCGATCGTCTTCCCGTTCAGCACCGCGGCCACGCCGGGTTGGCGCTTCGCCAGCTCGGGATTCTTGTAAATCGTCTCGGTCTTACTTCCCTCTTGCAGGTTCTTGAACAGCTCGGTCGAAGCAAAACGCAGCTTGTTGTCGCGAATTCGATCCGACAGGGCTTGCTTGACGGCCGGGGCTTCCTTGGCGCTGAGCGGACGGCTTGGAGTATGCCCCTCGCAACGCAGAATGTAGTACTGATCGTGGACCTTCATGATTTTCGAAACCTGGCCAGGCTTCAAAGCGAAAGCCACGTCTTCAAAAGTCTTGTCGCCCAAGTTCTTGCGAATGGGCGGAATCATCCCACCCACGCTGGCGACGTTGGGATCGTCGCAATACTGCTTTGCCAGTTCGGGGAACTTCTTCGGGTCCGCCACGGCTTGCTTGTGAACTTCTTTGGCTCGGCTCTCCTGCGAGGTGCTGATCATCCGCACCGAAACGCGCGGTCCGTACTCGCTCTCGATTTCGCGAGCGATTTCTTCCTCGGTGACTTCGAGTTTTTCGGCAGCCAGAGCTCGCAACGCCAAGGTGGGCCAAATCACTTCCTGGCGATATTGAACCGGCGTCATGTGACGCTCTTCCTTGAGCATCATCAGCCACTTGTCGACCGGAAGGTTGAATCGCGAAGCGGTGCGGCGAATTTCCTCGTCGACTTCTTCGTCGCTGATCTTGATGCCGGCTTCTTCGCAGGCCTGGCCGATCAGCTTTCGATTGACGAGGCTTTCCAGGATTTCAGCGCCGTATCGATCGACGCACTCGTTGGAGAGTTCGGCGCGGTCGATTGGTTCGCTGTTGACCACCGCCATGACCTTGAGGTCTTTGGCGATGGGCTTGGCGGCTGATTTGCTCAGGGCTGCCTGGTCTGCCCTTGGATTTCCCTGGCCCTGAGGGGCGCCTTTAGCACCGCCTTGGTTGCCGGCCGGCCCGTTCTCCGCTCCGGCTTTGCCTTGCTTAAGAAAGCTCTGCGAGCCCAAGTCTTGTTTCGTTTTTGGTGCGCCCGCCGCAGGTTTGCCTTGGGCATAGGCATCGAGCGGAGCAAAGCCGATGGCGAACGTTGTCACCCCGACGAAAGCGGTTGTGTAAGTCGCAAGCCGACGCGGCGACCAGCCCATCATGAATCGGTTCAAAGTTTTCATCGACTTGTCCTTCCATGGACGGAAAAAATGGAGTGTCGCCGCTTTTGATCGCCGTATGACAATCGAGGCGCGGAGTATAGGGACTCGCCCACACCGGGAAAACGTCAAATCGCCCTTACGCAGCACGACGCCGTTACGCTGCACGACGGACGTGCGGCGTCATCGCCTCCGCAAGGCGACCGACCACCGTGGCTTGTTCGCTTTCGGTCAGCTCCGGGAAAATCGGCAAGCTGAGTACTTCGGCGGCGGCGCGCTCCGTGTGCGGCAGGTCGCCTTGCCGATACCCCAGCGAACGGAAGCAGTCCTGCAAGTGGAGCGGCACGGGATAGTAGATCTCGGCCCCCACGTTGTTCTTCGTCAGGTACTCGCGAACGTTGTCGCGGCGATCGGCTTTCACGCGGATCGTGTATTGATTCCAAACATGCTTTCGCTTGGGAAACTCCGACGGTAACTGGACATCGAGATCGAGCCGGGCTGCGCGGAACAGTTTGGCATAGCGTTCGGCATTCAAACGGCGAGCGGTCGTCCAGCTTTCCAAGTGCCGCAGCTTCACTCGCAGTACTGCGGCCTGCATCGAATCGAGACGGCTGTTAATGCCCACCTCGCGGTGATAGTAACGCGGTCGCATGCCATGCCCGGCGAGCAGCCGGAGCCGATCGGCCAGGCGAGCGTCGCGAGCGGTCAACATACCGCCATCGCCGAATCCGCCGAGGTTCTTGGTGGGATAGAAACTGATGCAGCCGATATCGCCCATCGCGCCAGCCGCATGTGCGCCGTACTTGGCATCGATCGCTTGCGCCATATCCTCGATCACGGTCAATCCGTGCCGCCGCGAGATCTCCATGATGGGTGTCATGGCTGCTGACTGGCCGAACAAGTGAACCGGGATCACGGCTTTGGTGGCCGGGGTAATTGCCGGCTCGATCAACGCGGGATCGATGTTGAACGTGTGGGGATCGATGTCGACAAAGACCGGTTTGGCGCCAAGTCGCCACACCGCCGAGGCCGTCGCGAAGAATGTGAAGCTAGGGCAAATCACCTCATCGCCGGGACCAACGTCGACTGCCATCAACGCCAGAAGGATTGCGTCGCTTCCCGACGCACACGAGATGGCATGAGGGACGCCGACGCGTTCCGCAATTTCGGCTTCGAGTGCTTTAACGTCCGGGCCGTGGAGGAATGCCCCCGTCTCAATGATTTTCGAAATCGCCGCCATGTACTCTTCGTGCAGCGGGGCGTTGCCTCGTCCCACGTCGAGCAGCGGAACACGCTGGCACAGTTCGCCCGAGTGGGCTGGCTTGTTCTGATCGTTCGATTCGTCGGGGGAGTAGATTCTCATCGGCAAAGCGTCCATGCTGCCCTGGTCGCGATCGGAATCGAGTTCCGCTAGCGAGGATGCTGATTGGTCGAGCGTCGATTTCGGCGTCGTGTTGTTTTTGGCGTCCGTGCCAGAAACCGGCGAAAAATACGACGCGATCGCGATGTTGGTCAAGGCCGATTGGATCGCCAAACTTCAGCGAAAGTGAACTGATTTTTCTAGAAATCAGCCAATGGCCGTTTGGCATCCGCGATCGCCGGAAAACGATCGTTAAGAGACGTTTGCTAGGAGACGATCGTTAAGAGACGACCGAGCAAGCCACCTGTTCCATGATCCACTGGTTCATGTCCGAAAGCATGACCGTGGTGAGGTCGTTGCCAACCGGGTACTGCCGGACGTGCAACGAGAGGCCCGCCGTGTGAATCCAGGGAAGTTGCTCACAAAGCGAATTTGGCGAAAAGTCGGTCGCGTCCTGCCCAATACAAAGCAGCAGATTCACTTCCCGTGCCGAATGCCAGCAGCGCAGCAAGCCTTGCCCTTGGGGCAGCGAACCGTTGATGCTGATGGCGCCGGAAAATCGATTGGGAAACATCAGCGCGATTCGCGCTGCCATGGTGCCGCCGTGATGGTAGCCGGCCAGAAAAATTCGTTGTTCGTTGATGTTGTAGTGCTTGGTTGCTCGCTCGATCGCGTGGAAGACCCGGTCGCACGAGCGTTCCACCACGGAATCGATGCTGGGATGGATGTCGGAATCTTCATGTCCGGTTGACTGCTCTTTCCAGTCGAAGCCCTGCGAGCATGCGACCGGTCCCCGCACGCCCACGGCCGCGTAATTGCGGGTGCTGAGGCGAGGCATCACCTGGCAGATCTCCCGCTCCGTTCCTTGCGGGGCATGCAGCCACACGAACAGAGGATAGGAGTAGTTGGGCTCGTAGCCCTCGGGGGCCATCAGGCAGATCGGCTCGGAACTGCGAGCCGGCAAGGCAAACCGCGACGAGAACCGGGAAACAGGCTCGAAAACTCCGGACGAAAGGGGCATCCCGTTGGAGTCTCCGACGGCTGAAGTTTCGTTGTTGTTCAATCTGGCGCCAGTTGTCGAATCCATCACTTCCTGCGAATCGACCATGCTCTCAAACCGCTTCATCGCATTCGACTCCAAGGCGGAAGGTGAGGTCTACAGGAACTGGCCAACCGTACGATCCGAGCTTCCGGGTAATTGTTCCCGATGGTGTTGGATCACCCAAGCAATTTGTACGTTTGTGTCGATTTGACGCAGGCTGTTCGCGGGCATCCCTAGCAACGCCAGAGACTCTCGCAATCGTGGCGAAGGCAAAGCAGTCCTAGGAGTGCATTTCCATTCGCTCGCACCAACCTAAGCGTCTCGCAATGAAACAACTCTCGCGGTTTCATCACGTTCGATCCAGCGCTGCGAATTTTTTTAGGCGACCTCAATGAAAGTGTCAACCGCAGAGACTCGTACGCTAGCAGTGACTGCGTGGCAATGCGTCTAAACGACACAAGTTCAGAGACGCGGTTGCGATCTATCTCCGCAACCGCGTTCGCTTGAAACATTCATCGATGCACTAGGCACCGAGCAGTTGGTTCATGGTGCCGACAAGGCCCTTCACGGCGTCGACGCTCTTTTGGAAGTCCGCGCGTTCTTGCGAATCGAGTTCCAACTCGATGATTTTCTCGACTCCCTTGGCACCGATCACCACAGGCACGCCGACATAGAACCCGCCCACGCCGTATTCCTTGTCGCAGTAGGCGGCGCAAGGGAGCACCCGCTTCTTGTCGCGAACGATGGCTTCCACCATCTGGGCGGTGGCAGCTGCCGGGGCGTAGTAGGCACTCCCCGTTTTGAGGAGATTAACAATCTCAGCGCCGCCGTTGCGAGCGCGGACGACAATCTCGTCGAGCTTGGCTTGCGTGATGAGGCCAGCTTTGACCAATCGCAGGATCGGGATGCCGCCGACCGAGGTGCAGCTAGGCATCGGGACCATCGTATCGCCGTGGCCACCCATCAACAGGGCCGAGATATCCTCGACGCTGACTCCCAATTCCATGGCCAAAAACGTGCGGTAGCGAGCCGTGTCGAGGACGCCCGCTTGCCCCATCACTCGAGAGGCAGGGAAGCCCAGCACCTGCTGGACTCGCTGCACCATGGCGTCGAGCGGGTTACTGACGACGATGACGACGGCGTTAGGGCTGGTCGCTTTGATTTCGGTTGCGACGCTGCTCACGATCTTGGCATTGGTGCTAAGAAGATCGTCGCGGCTCATCCCAGGCTTGCGAGGGATGCCGGCCGTAATGACCACCACGTCGCTATTGGCCGTGTCGGCATAGCTGGTGGTGCCGGTGACGTTAGCGTCGAAGCCCATGATGGGGGACGACTGCATCAAGTCGAGCCCTTTGCCCTTGGGCATGTTTTCGGTGGCCGGGATGTCTAGCAGGACGATGTTTCCCAACTCCGCAGCGGCACACCAATGGGCGCAGGTGGCTCCCACAAATCCTGCACCAACGATCGTAATCTTCGCACGCGCCATGATTCGACAACTCCAAGAACCCGGGATCTACTACGCAGTAATCCCGCAATATACGGAGTTGACCAAAAACCGTAAGCACCCCAGCTTCGGTTGGCCGCGAAAACGGGTCTAAATTCGCGATAGAACCAGACGACTCGACAAGAACCGCGGCCTTCAAGAGGCAGTCCTAATAACCGGCGTCGCCGATGTGAGTCGTCTTTTTCGACCCGTCCTTCTGGAGGGGATTTTTTGCGGCGTTGGTGATCCAGCTGCGATGCAGCGTGCACGTTGCGTTCACAACCCGACTTCCAAAAAAGATGGGCGGAAGCCAGCAGTTCCCGTCCAATGGGACTGTAATGTCAACCGTCACGCTGCTGGTTTGCGAGGTTATCACGGAGGGGGAAACGTCGATCCGCGCCTGCTTGATACCTGCAAGTTTCAGCAGCGAAACGGCCAGGTCAGAGGCGTCGTCCGCTGCCGCTCCAGGAATGACAACGGCTCGCGTCGCTTCGTAGGCTGCGTTCTCCGACGTATTGCGAATCATGTTCATGCGGGATAGCTCAACCGATCCCAACGTGAGCGTGAACAAGATGGTGGCCGCGAAAGCAAATTCGACGGTGGTTGCCCCACGGCGATTGGCGATGCGATGCCGCGCGATCGAAGTACGTCTGATCATGATGAAAGAGCCTAAACTGCACGCAATGGTGTTTTTATTCGATCAAGGCCACCGGGAGCGTCCCGGCGATTTCGCGAAACGCATCCGCCATTTCTGCGTCGTTGTTGGTAACGAACAGTTTTCCTCCGGTCGCCTCGGCGATGTCCTGCATTGTGGTTGTTTTGGGACTAACGAGCATCCGGATCGTGTGAACTTGCACGTTGGCCGCCTTGAGTGCCGGAATCAGCGTCGCGGGGTCGCCACCAGTGTTCCACTCGCCGTCTGAGAACAGAATGATCATTCGCCATCGCGGTTTGCCATCATCGGCGGCAAGCAAGTGATTGAGGGCGGCCCGGAGGCCGGCGGTCATGTTGGTCCCTCCCAGCATGGGCACCGTGCTTTTGGCCTGCAACTTACTGCGCATGTCAGTCGAGGAGGCGCCCACTGGCGTCTCATAGGTGACTTCGGGCGAAGTCATGCCGGTCATCGCATATTCGAAAGAAGATGTACCAATCGTCGAGGCCCAACTCACCAACCCAATCCGTGGCGGAACGGAATTCTTGTCCACCTCAGTGAAGAAAATGTCAGTCGCTCGCATCAAGCTCTGCCATCGTGTGCCTGTATTTGAGGGTGCGTACTTGATCGATTCGTAGGGGGGAGGGACACCCGGCGGATACTGCCAATCGACTCCGGTACAATCGAAACACATGGAATGCGAGCGGTCGTAGGCAAGGACAATATCCGTTTGCAAATTTCCCGCTGTCGCCCTGCTGCTGGGGCGAAACTCGTTTACGCCGAAGACTCGCCCGAAAAACAAGCTGAGCGGCCCGCCCGATTCGTTCTCTTGAAGTCGAACGTCGATTCGAGCCGCCACCAGCGGGGATTCACTCGGTAAGAAAGTCCATCGGCCGCTACTTTGCGGACGGAGCGAACCTAGTTCGATTTGCGATGCATCAATTGATAGTTGTCGTCCTCCAACGTTGTTTTTAGAGGCGACTTCGATGGCGATTGCCTTGGCCTCCTCGGGCGTCGCGCCGTTGGCCAAGGCCGCGGCCGCGGCTTTGGCGGAATTGTCCACGGCTGATCGCAATTGCGTGCAGCTCAGTTGGATATAGGCAATGTCGACGCTGAACAGAGCGGCTGCCAGCAACACGATGATCACCACCGCGAACAGCGGCACCATAGCGCCGCGCCGCTGCATCCGTTTGCGAACTCTGGCTGGCATTTGCATAGGAAGTGCTTCCAAATTTGGCTATTGTTCCACCACCGTAACGGGTGCGGACACGATGTTCGTCAAAGAGACAAATCCCTGACGGAGCAATGAATTGTCGGACGCATTGGCAGACACAGTGACCGTGATCAAACGCTTTTTGGAGTACGCGGAGCTTGTGGAGTACTGAACGTTGAACGCAGGTTTATTGACCTGTCTCGATTGGGCGATCTCTTCGCCCAACTGCTGTGCCAGAGGGTTCCGTTCCGAGTAGAGGCCTGCCGTTTCGTAGGCGATCGATGAGAGCCGCTGTTTCAAGAAAATGGTGTCTGTGATTTCGATCGCGCCGAACACCAAGATGCACATTACAGGCAGGCAGATCGCTAGTTCGGTCAGCGCGGCTCCACGACGCCGCCTTGCAACGCAATTGCGTCTTGCGACACGGCGCAGTTGGTTGTCGGTCACTTCTCGTACCATTGCCGCCGCCTTGTGTTCGCGAACGATTCCAACGCGCCGTGCACGACAATGCTGGAAAACGCATGGGCTCGATGAGTCGAGCGGATACTAAAACCTATTTCAATTTCCCCTTAATGGTTGAAATATCTTGCTTTCAGCCCGGTTGGGTGGGGCAGGTTGTAGCGGCTCTCGCGATCAATCAGGGATGGCTGCGCGAATGTCCATGTCTCCTTTGCCGATGGTCTTTTTCCGTCTTTGGCAATCATTCGGTGCGACCTAGGTTTCTAAGCCGAACATTGGTGGAAAAGCGACCACCCGCGAGTGCGGCGAAACGCATCGTCAAGAGCAGCGACATGATCGACACGAATACGACCGACTCCGAACACAGCATCATCTGCAAGTCGCTTCATGCGCACGAACGTTGGTTCATGCTCACGGAAGTCTTCACCGGCATTTCGCTCGTCCTGATTGTTGTGGGGTTGGTTGCCAGTCTCTACCAAGGAGCCGAGTTGGCAGAGGAAATCCAGCCGACGATCTCCGATCACGGCCTCGTCGAACAAGTGAAGCCGAAAGTGCTCGATCAGATCACGCGGTCCGAGCTTCTTTTAGGTCTTTGCGGCGTGGCTCTCGTCGGCGCGATGATGCAAAGCCGCCGCGTGCACCGCGAAATCTTGGAAATGCAGCAAAAGCTGAAGGCGATCCACGGTTCGTACGAAGAGCGAACCAACGAGTTGGCCGCGGCCAACGTCGAACTGCTCGATGCACGCCGTGCCGCGGAAGATGCCAATCAGCTCAAAAGCGAGTTTCTGGCCAACATGAGCCACGAAATTCGGACGCCGCTCAACGGCATCTTGGGTTTCACCAAACTTCTCGAAACAAACCGGGAAACCCTCTCGGGCGAAGCGATCGACGAGTATCTCGCGACGATCCGCCATTCAGCCGAGCACCAGCTGGAACTGATCAACGACCTGCTCGACCTTTCCAAAATCGAATCGGGCAAGCTCACGATTGAAAAAGTGCCGTGCAAACCGGCATCGATCATTTCCGAGGTTTTGTCATCGCTGCGGCTCGCGGCTGAAGCGAAGAGCTTAAAGGTCGAACAGAGCTTCGGAAGCGCTGTTCCCGAGACGATTCAATCCGATCCTCATCGACTGAAGCAAGTCCTGCTTAACCTGGTTGGGAATGCCATCAAGTTCACCGAGTCGGGCAGTGTGCTGATCGTGGTTCGCATGGTCGAGGGTACTTCGGCTCCCCAACTCGCGTTCGATGTCATCGATTCCGGCATCGGCATCCCTTCGGACAAGCTCGATTCGATCTTCGATCCGTTCGTACAAGCCGATGGCTCTGTCACCCGCAAATTTGGTGGAACCGGCTTAGGGCTTGCCATCAGCCGCCGCCTGGCCAACGCCATGGGAGGCAACTTGCGAGTTAAGAGCGTGCTTGGCCGCGGAAGCAACTTCACGGTGACTGTCGATCCCGGAAACATCGATGAAGTCAAAATGCTCACTTCGCCGTCGGAAGCTTTTTCTCGCACCCCGCGCCGCGGAAACACGGCCACCGGCAGTTTACAGCGCTTGGCCGGGATGAAGGTGCTGGTGGCGGACGACGGCGATACCAACCGCCGACTGATCGCCACGGTGTTGAAGCTCGCAGGCGCGACTTCCACCGCGGTGGAAGATGGCCAGCAAGCCGTCGACGCCATCGCGGCCAATGGTCAAGAAGCGTTTGACGCGATTTTGATGGACATGCAAATGCCCATCCTCGATGGTTACCAAGCGACCCGTAAGCTGCGCAGCCAGGGTATCACGATTCCGATTGTGGCACTCACGGCCCACGCGTTGGCGGGCAGCGACGAAGTGTGCTACCAGGCTGGGTGCTCGGCCTATTTGACCAAGCCGATCGATCCTGAGGGATTGGTTGAGTTTCTGGTCGCCAAGATCGCGATCCGCACCCGGGAAGAGGCGCCCGCGCCGGCCCGCCTTCCTGCCGCACCCACTCCAGTCACGTCCTCCGACGATGATCCGATTGTCTCGACGCTGCCGATGGACGATGCGGAGTTTCGCGACATCGTAAAAGAATTCATGGGAACGCTGGATGGCCGGATGGAACTGATGCGTCAATTGCTCGCCAAAGGGGAATTTCGCGACTTGTCGCTGCAATCGCACTGGCTCAAGGGCGCTGGCGGAACGGTTGGCCTCAACGTCTTCACGCAGTCCGCCAGTCGATTAGAAGTAGCCGCGAAGAGCCGCGATTCCGTCGCCTGTGCCAATGGCATCGACGAGATCGAAGGCTTCGCGCGCCGCGTTCGCGTACCCGAGTCCCTGGCCTAGCAAACTAACCCGCTCACAGAATTGTTGACCGATAACGCCACCCGATTATGACGTTTCCTTGGGAACAACTCGCCGACTTGCCCGGAAGCGATTCGCCGTTCGCGTCCGATGAAGGACCGCGCGAAGCGCGCGGCGCCTTTCACGTGCAGAAGGTGCTATCGGGTTCGTGCGACTCGAAAATCTGCGTGGTCGACGACGAAAGCGTCAACTGCAAAATCGTCCGCAAATATCTGATCAACTACGGATTTGCCAACGTCACGACCACGAGCGATCCCTTCACGGCCTTCTCGTTTTTGCGGTCGGAACGCCCCGACGTCATTATCCTCGACCTCATGATGCCCGGCATCAGCGGCTTGGATTTGATGGGAGAGATCGCCGTTGATCAGATCCTCGCCCATGTGCCGGTGTTGATTCTGACGGCCTGTGAAGATCGCGAAGTCCGGATGCAAGCGCTTGATCTCGGCGTGAGCGACTTTCTCACGAAGCCGATCGATCCGACCGACCTGGTCCCGCGGGTGCGCAACGCGATCACCACCCGGAACTACCAAAAGAATCTGCGGCTCCAAAACGAGCAGCTTGAAGAGATCGTTCGCAAGCGAACCGAAGAGTTGACGATCTCGCGCATGGAAGTGGTTCACTGCTTGGGACGAGCGGCCGATTATCGCGACAACGAAACGGGCAAGCACGTTCAACGCGTTGGACTCTATGCCGGCATCATTGCCCGGCAGATGGGCCTTTCGCCGGCCAGGTGCGAACTGCTCGAACTCGCCGCGCCGCTTCACGACGTGGGAAAAATCGGAATCGTCGATGCCATTTTGCACAAGCCGGCAAAGTTGACCCACGACGAATTCGCCGATATGAAGCGCCATTGCCAGTTTGGCTATGAGATTCTTGGGAACTTCCAGAAGTCCAGCGATTTACCTCCGGCGCCGGAAGCAAACAACCCCTCGAAAAACTCGAAAAACTCGACCGGCTACCAGTCGCCGGTTTTGAAGCTCAGCTTCGCTGATCGCGCTAACGCACCACGAAAAGTGGGATGGTTCTGGCTACCCTCACGGCCTGGCGGGCGACAGCATTCCCCTCGAAGGGCGAATCACCGCCGTCGCCGACGTGTTCGACGCGCTGAGCACAGCCCGCCCCTACAAGACGGCCTTTCCGATCGAGATGTGTTTAGCCATTCTCGAAGAAGGCCGGGGCAAGCACTTCGATCCAGCCGTGCTGGATGCGTTCTTTGCCGCGCAAGAAAAGATTCTGCAAGTACAGCGCGACTATGCCGACCAACGCTGAGCCGCCGCGGACCATCGATCGGAAACGTCGACCGTTTCTCCTCTTTGCCGTCGCCTGGTGCGTGTTCGCTGCCTTGGTCGTGGCGGTCAATCCAAATTTTCGTTTTCAATCAGGCCCGGACGTGTCGCCATTTGGGGGCGATTTCCTTCAGGAATGGATTGGTGGACATATCGTTCTGCATGGCGACTGGAGCCGGTTCTTCGATCCAGAGTACGCCAAGGCGCTAGAACACGATGTGGATCTTGTCGGCTTTCAGTGGGCGGCCGGTCGTTATTTGCCGATGGTGTACCCGCCGTTTTATTACGTGGTTGTTTCGCCTTTGAGCATTCTTCCTGTCGGCGTCGCCGCCTGGCTCTGGGCGATGCTGATGATGGCGTGCTGGCCGCTGTCGTTTTGGTTCATCCATCGCGGTTGGAACGTTGCCCGCCGAGGCCCGCAACATTCAGGCTCGCAGGCGACGATGTTGTTGCCGCTGTTCTTTGCACCAATGATCGAGAGCATTGTCTCGTGTCAGAAGGGAACGCTGATCCTGGTGTTTTTCTCAGCGGCGTGGTACGCGCTGCGCCGAGGCTCGCCGTTTTGCGCTGGACTGATAGCCGGGCTCCTTTTATTCAAGCCACAATTTGCAATCGTCCTGTTTGCAGTGATGGCGCTCGGGCGGCAATGGCGCTTTCTGTTGGGCTTTGGCTCGACGGCGTTGGTACTGCTCGGCATTTGCCTCGCGATGGGAACGGACGTTTGTCTGCAGTACGTTGCTTTTGCCCGACAGGCGGGCGAGTACATTCGCACCAGCGGTTACGCGATCGAGAAGTCTCACTGTTGGTACGGCTTCTTCACGCTGTTGGCAGGCGGCCGGCCGGATGGCTGGCCTCGTGTTGCCACCTTAATCGCCTCGGTGGCTACAGTGGGACTCGTCGCATGGATGTGGCGCGGAAAGTTGCGAGTCGATCGTCTTCGCTTTGGACGCCAATTTGCGGTCGCAGTTTTCGCGACGCTACTTGTGAGTCCGCACCTCTTCACGTACGACTTGACGTTGCTGGCCTTGCCAATGGCACTGATTTATCTTGCCGGCGGTAGTCGCTCAGCGAGACTCAGACGAAACGCAATTTCAATGGCCGGGGCGATTTTCGTAGTGGCAAACGTCTCAGTGCCACTGGCGCAACTGTGCCGAGTCCAACTCTCGACACTTTTCATGTTTGGAACGATCGTCGCCTTGTCACGGCCGCGCGCGATCCTTCGATCGGCTACAAAACTACTCAGGCGGCAGCGAAGTTTCCATTGGAAGTATTTGCCACTGCCACGCCTCCTTCGCGATAGGTTTTCGGCAAACTCTTAAGCATCGCTCTCGCCGCAGATCTCGAAGAACCGTTGGTTGCAGAAGCGGTCGGTCATTCCGGCTAAGTAATCGCCTACCGCTCGCGGCAAGCCGACGACCTCGGCGCGATGTCGGTACGACGGTGGAAGCAACTCGGGCTTCTGTTGGAACTCCACGAACAATCGCCGCAGTTGTTCAGTGGCCCGCGAACGCATGGCGAGCAGTCGTTCGTGGCGGTAGACGCGAGCGTATAAGAACCGTTCCAACTCGCGTTTCTTGTCGGCGAGTTCGCCGGAGGGTTCAATCCGGTTGGGGAGCCGTCGGACTTCGTCGGCGGTGAGATCTTGATAGTCGCGCAGCCAAACCTCGGCGGCCGCTAGTGTTTCGCGTACTTGACGGTCGATCAACTCGTGGACGACAGCTCGTCGCAAAATCGAACCACGCACGTTGGCATAGTGTCGGCGGACGGTGGCACGGGCTTCTTGCACGATCGGCACCGCGCACAGTTCGTCGAGCGTTACCAGGTTCAACTTCACTGAATCGTCGGCGTCGTGCGCGTCGTACGTGACGCTGTCGGCGGCCTCGACAACTTGGGCCTCCAGTAGCGGTCCCAGTTCCCCTTCGGCCGGGAAAGCTCCTTTGAGCTTGTCGATGCGAACCGCCTGGCTATCCAGTACTTCGCGAGTCAGGTTGAGGCCGCTGTAGCCTGGATAGCGCTGCTCGATCTCGTTGGCCAACGTGAGGGCGTAGCGGTTGTGAGAGAATCCGCCGTGCTCTTTCAGGCATTCGTTCAGGGCGTCTTCGCCGGCGTGGCCAAACGGCGGGTGGCCGATGTCGTGAAACAGCGCCAGCGCCTCGACCAGATCTTCGTTCAGCCGTAGCGCCCGAGCGATCGTCCGGGCAATCGACGCGACTTCGTGCGTGTGGGTGAGCCGCGTGCGATGATAGTCCCCCATGTCGCCCGTGAAGACCTGCATTTTGCCCGAGAGCCGCCGAAAGGCGCTGGAGTGCAGGATGCGGTCCCGGTCGCGCTGAAAGGGGCCCCGGTAGGGATGTTCGATCATCTCCTCGTGGAGTCGCCCGCGCGAGTCGCAACTGTGCATCGCGTAAGGGGCAAGGAGAAGCCGTTCGCGTTCGGCATTGGATTGGAGGAAAGAGGCGGAATCCTGGGCGAAACTCATGGGCCGTTGATTTGGGGAAGCGATAAAGCAAAGGCAGTGGCGTGATCCGACAGAGGCATTCTATCGGCCGTCCCTGATTTTTCCTGGGCCAAACGCAAAAGAAATCCAGCGGCGGCTAGGCAACGGCCTTAAGCACTAGCGACGTGTTGTTGCCGCCAAAGCCAAAGGAATTCGAGATCGCCACCCGGACGCGTGCTTTAGTCGATTGATTTGCGACGTGCCGCAGCGCGCACGCGGGATCGGGACGGTCGAGATTGATCGTGGGAGGGATCTCTCCGTATCGCATCGCCGTCAAGCATGCTAGCGCCTCAACCGCGGCCGCGGCACTCAGCAAATGCCCGGTCATACTCTTGGTCGCGCTCACATAGACGCGTTCGAGCGAATCGCCCAAAACCCCCTGTAAAATGCGGGTTTCGCAGGCATCGCCGACCGGAGTTCCCGTGGCATGGGCATTAACGTAGTCGACATCGGACGACTGCACGCCGGCGTCGTCCAGGGCCTGGCGGACGCCCCGGATACCCTGCTCGGGATCGGAACTCGGGATGACCATGTGGAAGGCGTCGCTGGTCGTTCCGACGCCTGCCAATTCGGCCATGGGATTTTGCTCGCGTCGTTCGCCGGCGCGTTCCAGGACGAAGACGGCTCCACCCTCGCCTAAAACCATGCCGTCCCGATCCATGTCAAACGGCCGCAGGGCTTTCTCAGGTTGATCGTTGCGTCTGGAGAGCGCCCGCAAGTTGCCGAATCCAGCCATCGAATAGGGAGTAACTCCCATGTCGCACGCGCCCACCAAGCAAACGTCCACGAGGCCAGACCGCAGCCACTGGCGTCCGTGGACAAAGGCGTGATTTCCGCTAGCACAAGCGGCCGTCACCGAAATGCCGGGGCCGCTCAAGCGGAGCAGACGGGTGACTTTCCCGACGACCGTTTCGCTGTCCAGGTGCGGATCGAACGTCCGCTCACCGCCGCGTCGGAAGTCGGCAACCCAGTTTTGCATGCACTCCGCCCCGATGCCGATGACCAGCCCGATTCGTAGGGTGGTCCGGCTTTCCCAAAGGCCGGCTTGCTTGAGCGCATCGGCACAGCACCAGAGCGGCGCTCTTTCGATCGGCGTCATGGCGGCGAGGTCGGCAGGTTCGCAATCAGCCGGGCACGGTATCTCGAGGACTTGCCCGGCGACCTGGCAAGGGTGTTGCGATACGTCGAAGCCCTCCACGCGACGAATGCCCGATTTCCCCGCCAGCATGTTGGCGGAGATTTCGTCGAAGCTATGACCAAGCGGTGTCGTAGCGCCAACACCCGTGATCCAAATGCGATCCTCTTGGCCCGTCATGTATTTGGAAGCTTTCGCGGAAGAAAAGGAATGCGAGTCCGGACGGTTTTACGCGGACTCTTAGGAGAGAACTGCGGCAAGCGACGATTGCGGAGTTCGAAGATGCAGTTCCCAATCGAGACCTAGCTTGGAGTTGCCTTGGACTGAGACCTCGGGCAGTGGCATGCCGCCGCTTTGTGGAATCATTCCACTTAGGGCGGCCAGCGGGCCTTGGGCTTGTTCATCCGACTTCTGTTGCGATGAGACGAAGCGAAGTCGCAATTCGCCAAATGACGGCTGGCTTGTCGATGTGAGAGCGATTGCGACGGCGGCACAAGCAGAATCGGTAGTCGGTTTGCCAGCTCGATCGATTTCCAATTCCGGGTCGAACCCGCTCATGACTACCCAAGTTCCCGCCGAATGTTTGTCGTTGAGCAGGCTAAGGCTCGTTAACAAGACTTCGACATCGCTTCCGTGTCCACTGCCCGCGCCGATGCACGGCCCGCGCGCGCCTAGGACCAGACTTAACGTGCTAGCGACCGAGTGTTGGGAACGGTGGGGAACGGTTTGCACCGATGTTCCCCAGGGACCGTCGGTTTCGTAGCGGTGCATGCCGGCGGCGAGCGCGGTTCGGCCCATGAAGCGGGGAGCGGCCGCGATTGACCACGACTGGAATTGGTCGAGGGGCATTTCAAAATCGCGAATGGCCCTGACCAGAGCCCCGACCGAGGCAATCGTCTGTTCGTCGGTGTGCTTGAAAAAAGCAGGCGTAACCACCGCGGGAAAGTCGCCGGGAGGTTTCTTGCGAAGTTGTTCGATCTCGGCCAATGAGTATCGCACACACCCCCATGCAGCTACTCGGAAATCGATGCTGTTCGCATCGACTCTCTGCGCTTGAAACAGAGGGATCGTGTCCGGCCCCAGACTCGAGTGGAACGCCGGCATGTTCGATTCTTTCTTGGGAGGAGAGCCCACTTTGGGGGCGTGTCGCTTTTCGTGGCCCTGTCATAGCTAATTTGTCGTTTCGCGGCCAATAGCGATCCTGCAAGTGAAATCGTTACAACCAGCTAAACATTCGGGACGGCCGTACTTTTGGCGCGTGCAGCTACCAGTGCAGGCAGTGGGCCTCACGAACATTCCGGCAAACTAATCTTGCGAAACTCTCGCGGAATGTCTTCACTGTTTGCGCAATCGCGCCACCTTATTTTTGCCGCCCCAACAGGTATGACCATGCAACGCGAAGAACTGCGTGCCAAACTTCACCAGATTCTCGTCGCCGAAATGGACGAGCAGTATCCGCCTTTGGAAGACCACATGACCCTCATCGAAGGGCTCGGCCTCGACTCGATGGATATGGTCACGGTCGTGATGCGCGTGGAACAGCAGCTGCGCATTCGGTTGGCGTACGAGGAGCTATCCAAGCTCCAGACAGTCGGAGAACTTCTCGACTTGGTTCAGATCAAGTTGAAGTCGCAGCCTCAGAAGAAGGCTGCCTAGCCGCTAGGAAAAGATTTCGAGCAAGGCAGCCAGAGTCGAAATCGGCCCGCCAGGGCTATCGGTGACAGGTGGGAGATCTTGGTCCCGCCGCAGTTCGATCGCCGCCCATCCGGCTGCAAGAGGTCCGGCGAAATCGTTCTTCCAGTGGTCGCCGATCATCAGCATCGAGCCACTTTCGACTCCAAGCAGTTCTTCGATAGTGGCATAAAACCGCTTGTCCGGTTTCGCCCAACCGACGTCGGCGGAGTGGAAAATGCGCTCGCCAGGAACCTGCGGACAAAGCCGTTTCATGATCGCCGTGAGACGCTCGTCGAAGTTCGATGCCACGCCGAGTAGGTAACCGCGCTCGCTCAGAGTGTTGAGCACATGGGGAACCTCGTCAAAGGTTCGCCAATTCTTGAATGCCGCAAAGTGGTTCCAAAGATCGTCGAAGAGGTCTCCATCGGCGCCAGGTAGGTCGTCAAAGACGGCCGCCACAATCTCCGACCATCTTCGGCGCTCCATGGCCCTGCTGGTTTGCGAGGCAATCGCCATCGACTTGAACGCAGTCGAAAAACGTTCGCCGATCTCTTCCACCAGTCGATTCGAGCCGTGCTTGATGCCGTAACGGTGATACGTCTCGGCAACCGAGGGCTCGCAGTAGATCAGAGTTCCCACAGCGTCGAAGAGAATCGCCTTGGGCTTACTATCACCACCGCTCACGGTCGCCCCTTGCGACGTAGCTTTGCAGGGGACGAGTACTTGGCGGGCGGGAGAGGCTCTTTGTCGCTTGCTTTATTGCCCTCGGTTTTGTCGACAGCGGTCTCGGCTTCTTGAGGCTCAGCGTCTGCGTGAAAGTTGGCGGCCTGGACCTCGTCGTTCCCGCTTTCGTTACTCGCTGTGGTTTCGATCACAACATCGTCCCCGTCGGACCCCGTCACGGGTGGGCGGTAGTTTGGGTTCTTGATCGTTAACTGATCGATCGCCTTCGCGGCTGCCTCGCGGTCTTGTGCTTTGGCAGAACTGCTGCGGCTTTGGATGCGCGGAGGCGCTACGGAATACGCGTCGTCCATATCAATGTCGGCCGGCTCGCCGGACATCACGCGCACCAGAAAGGGGACCGCTCGTTCCGCTGCGGGGCCGATATTGCCGAGCGCCCGGGCTGCGGCCTTTCTCACTGTTGCATCTTGGTCGTCGAGCGCCACGATCAGTTCGTCGACGGCGTCTTTCGCGTCGGGGCCGATCCGCGAAAGTGCAAGCGCGGCTTGCCGCCGGGCAAGGGGGCTTTCGCTGCGCAATGTTTTAATCAGTTCTGGAACGGCTGGCTTGCCGATCCCAACAATGGCGGTGACTGCCGATTGTTCTTCGGTTGGTTCGTACCCCTTCGCAGTTCGAGGGGCGTTGCTTTTCGCTGACCCAGAAGGCCGCACGCCGGAGGCGGCTTGGTAAAACGTTTTAGGAGAACGCGCCGATTTGTTGGAGGTTTGGCCGTTGGAACTTCCGCATCCCACAAGGAATGGAATCACGACAGCCAGAACCGTGGCGTATCGCAATAGGTTCTCGCCAAAAGATGGCGCGAAGGTCGGCGGATGGGCTGCTTGGGGGTCCATTGGATAACTTTTGATTCGAATGTTGTCCCGTTCGTGGGAGGCAACCCTGCCGACGAGTTTCCTAACTTCGATTATATTGGGACCTGTTCAATGACAGACAGCAAAATCGGTGCCGAAAACGAATACTTCCCAAGACGCCTAGACGCTTTAGGTAATCTGCGAAGAAAAAACCGACTTGCGACCTGCTAGAAAGGCTTTGCGTGCGCGTCATCATTGTCGATCAGCCTTCCGAAGTGGGCCGCCGAGCGGCGCGGATTGTTTCCGATCTGGTTCGCAAAAAGCCCTCGTCAGTGCTTGGTTTGGCGACAGGGACCAGCCCTCTTGGGTTGTACGAGGAATTGATCCGGATGCATCGCGAGGAAGGGCTCGATTTCTCGCACGTCACAACTTTCAATCTCGACGAGTACGTCGGTCTGGGGCCTACGCACCCTCACAGTTACCGGCAATTCATGGAAACGAGCCTGTTTCAAAAGGTGAACCTGACGTCGACTCGTACGCACGTCCCCGATGGCCGCGCCCTCGATCTGCTCGGCTACGGCGCCGTTTACGAAAAGCAAATTCGTGACGCCGGCGGGATCGATTTGCAAGTGCTCGGCATCGGCCGTGATGGCCACATCGCGTTCAACGAACCAGGCAGCTCGCTCGGCAGCCGCACGCGTGTAAAGACGCTTAAGGCCGAGACCATTCGCGACAACGCGCGCTTCTTTGGCGGCGAGGACAAGGTCCCCAAAATCGCCATCACGATGGGCGTCGGGACCATCATGGAAGCCCGCCGATGTCTTCTGGTCGCCATGGGCGAGGCGAAGGCCGAAGCGATTCAACAAACGATCGAAGGACCGATCACGTCACAAGTGACAGCCTCGGCCTTGCAACTCCATCCCGACGCAATCTGCATCGTCGACGAAGCGGCAGCCACCAAACTGACGCATCGTAGCTACTACGACGAGATGGAAAGCTTGCAGTCGCTGCTGGAAAAGAAAGACTACAAGGCGCTGGGAATCCCGGGCGACGCCTAACGCAGAGTTAGGCTGGTTATCGACAACACGGTGAATCGCCAGGTGAGGCGGCGATCGCGGTTCTTGCCGCGTCGAAGTCTTGCCGCGACAATTTCAGGTAGGTCGATTCAATCGCCGTTCGAAGTGCCTCGTATGCCGTCGTCGCCCGTGGACTCCATTCACGAACTTCCTTCCCCCGGTCTCAAGCCGCCGCAGTTTTCGTTACGAACGCTGCTCTTGGTGATCGCGTTGCTCGGGCTGTTCTTCGCCTGGATGCCCTACATTCCGGTGACGGCCAGCTTTCTTATCATCATGGCAGCTCTAACCGTCTTTGCGCATTTGGCGGGGGCGCACATTGGAAGCCAACTAAAAGCGGGTGCTCCGCGTGCACGGGTTTCTTCGGTGAACGACCGACCGCTAGTTGAAGCGGTTCAGTTCGCAAAGACGACGCAGTTGAGTCAGCGCAAGAGTCTCGGGTGGCCGTTGCTTATCTGCGTGGTGATCGGCGTATTGGGAGGTGGAGCAGGGGGCGCGCTTTTCGCAAGAATGATCTATCCGGAGATGGCCGGCTGGGCGCACTGTGTATTGGCAGGCGTCACGTTCGCCGGTCTGGGCGGGATGGTCGCGTTCCTGGTCGGCGGGTTTTTGCAAACCTCGTTATCAGGTTTGCTGGAAGCGATCCGGCCTGTCGAGGCGCCTGGGCCCAAGAAAATACCAGCCGCCACGTCGGAGCCGCGCGAGGTGCGATAGCGAACTGCCGATCACACCTTGCGAGCGGCGCGCCATTGTCCCAGTGGGGATTTTGATGACGGGCGAGCCGGCTTGATCGCGTGCGCTTCGGCGCCGTCGCTGCGGAAGATGCGATTGCCGTCCATGTTTGGCCCGTCGTGGTTTTCTTGCGAGCCGAATGGGGACCGGTCCAAGCGACTTAGATCGGGATGGTCGGGCTCGATTTCTCGCCACAAAGCCAGAACCGGAGCCAGCGCCGCTTGTTCATCGAGTTGCGTCAAGGTTTGAGCGTACGCACGCAAGCAAAGCACATCGCGACAGCCAGCCGCGAACGCCTGTTCGAGTGGCTGCCGGGCTTCGCTCCAGCGCTTCTGTGTTGCCAGGATCGCGCCGCGAACTGCTTTGCGCAGCGAATCGCGAAGCGATGCATGTTCCGGCCAGCCAACTAGCAGCGTGAGAGCGGCGTCGAGCTTGGCTTGGTTGATATAGACTTCCAGCAACTGCCGCCGCAACCATTCCGATTCGGGATGGGTGTGGAACTCCCGTTCCAAGAGCGCGATGGCATCGGCAACCAGGCCGGTGCGAATCAAGACGTTTGCGCGGCAGGAAACGATGCCGCCGTGGAAGTCGGCCAGGTGCGGCAGTTCTGGATTCACTTGCCCGAATTCCGAGGCCGTTTGGTAAGCCCGGGCCGCTAGTTCCCACATCGAGCGCTGGCTCAGGTAACCCCCGAGTGCACAAAGCAACTGGCCATCGAGCGGATAAGTGTCGATGGCTTCCAATACCAGCGCGACTTGCATGTCGCCCGACTCGGGCGTCGCATCGAGTGTCGACAGCATGCCGTAGTAGGCCTCGAGCATTTCCCATCCGCCGCGCGGGGCCAACTCGAGGGCGGATCGGTAGATCGCCAAGCTCTGGTCGAAGTTGCCGAGCGTTTGATGGGCTTCCGCCTGGCAATTGAGGAATCGAGGGAGTTGCCCCAGTTCTTCGATGGCCAATTGGGCGAGAACGAGGTTGCGGCGAGCCCGCCTGATTTGCAGCAGCGGTTGATGCTCGCGCGTCGTCCGATGGATCACCCACGGGATGGCGTCGACTTCGAGGTTCAGTGCGCCGATCGCGGGCGCCAGGCTTTCACGAACGCGGTAGCAGAATCGCAACTCGGGCAGGCGCGGATGCAATCGCGGCTGCGCGATTTGATTTCCGATTCCGCGGCCGTCGGGAGCGGGCGTTCGAACGGGCAAGTAGTAAACGGCGCTCGATACGGCACGGCCGTCGATGAATCGGCGCAGTGCATCGGACGTCTCGCGCGAAATCGTTTCGCTCGCATCGAGCCAGAGAATCCAATCGCCCGTCGCCAGGTCGAGACAGGCGTTGCGTGCCGCCGAGAAATCGTCGGTCCATTCGGTCGAGGCGACGATCGTGGCTCTCTTCCGCGCAACGGCGAGCGTTCCGTCGGTCGACCCGGTGTCGAGCACGACAATCTCGTCGGCCATGCTTCGCACCGCGTCGAGCGTTGCTGGCAGAGTGTCTTCAGCGTTCCGGGCAATCACAGCCACCGTCAGGCGCGGATTGCCACAGGATGAAGGCGACAACATAGATCGGCCTTAAACTCACTTGAGCTAGCACGTCGAGCAGAGGTCTTCCCCAAAAAAGACTCCCGCCCTTCTGCTATCATCGGCCGCGCTTTGTAGGATTTGTAAGCGTTACCGTTGTTGCCGGAAAAGTTTGCCTCGTCGGACCATTGCAGGGGGCTAACGCCTGCTATCGCGAGGCATTTGGCTCGCCGTCGCCTTCCACCCAGGCGACAATTTGTCCGGCGACGACATCCTGGTCGACCGCGACGCATTTTTCGACAAGCTTGCCGCTGGCGGGGGCGGTGGCTTCGAGCAGAACCTCACCGACCAGGATTTCGGCCACGCGTTCGCCGGCGATGACTTTGGCCCCTCGCCGCACGAGCCAATTGACCAGCGAGGCCCTGGCCGCGTCGATGTCGGCATCTGGCACCCGGATTCGGTGCAACACACCCACGTTTCTGCCTCCTGGTTGCGATTCATTCGAAGGAACTAACTGGCCTAATCTCGCGGGGCAGAATAGCGTTTGGCGCAACTTTCGGGAAAGGCAGTTTTCGACACGCGAGAAGCGTGCATAATGGGCGGCGAATCCAACGTGTTCTTGATCGACACGTAAGAGTTACACTTGACGCGTACCACACCCGTTGGATTGCGGTGACGGCTCGCATTCGATAGAGGAAACTGGTTTTGGATATCTCGCTGATGGCGACTTGCTTGGGCGATTGCATTCGCCCTGCGGCTCCGCAGGCGGTCGTCCGGGTGTTGCGCAAACTGGGCCATCGGGTCCACTTCTTGGAAGACCAAACGTGCTGTGGCCAGCCGCTGTTCAATAGCGGGTTCCACGATATGGCGCAGGAACAGGCCAAGTACACCATTCGAGTCTTCGAAGCGAACGACTATCCCGTGGTGGTCCCCTCGGGATCGTGCGCGGCGATGGTGAAGGTCGAGTATCCGAAGCTGTTCCCCGAAGGCGACCCATGGCGCGCGCGGGCCGAAGCCATGGCGGCACGGGTTTTCGAGTTCGCCGATTTCCTGGTGAACCGGCTGCAAGTTACCGAGGTGGGGGCCAAGTTCGAAGGGAAGGTCGCCCATCACTTCGCTTGCCACAACCGCATGCTTGAGCCCAAACAAGCGGTCGAGAAGCTGATCGGCGGCGTTGCCGGCGCGCAATATGTCGACCTGGTCCGGCAGGATCAGTGCTGCGGGTTTGGCGGTTCGTTCGCGGTGCGTTACGGCTCGATCTCGGCTCAACTCGCCGACGACAAGGCCCGTTGCGTTCTGGCCACGGGGGCGGCGGTCCTGGTGTCGACCGACGCGGGTTGCCTCATGAATATCGAAGGCCGCTTGCGGCGATTGGGGGCGCGGGTCGAAGTGATGCACATTGCCGAGCTTCTGGAAAAACGCTAGGCGAGTCGGAAAGTGCCGAAATATCGATCCCACGCCGCTTCTAAGGCATAGCGATTTGCAAACTGTCGCGTCCGACGTTACCCTTTAGTGGGTGCACGGACACCCGTCTGTGCGCTAATTCCGCACACATCACCTACCGCGCAAAATAGCCGCGGCGTGTCGCTTTTTTGGACTCACGAGGTATCAGGTCATGGGCGTTCATCGGCGGATCGAGGTTGTCAATATGAATGGCAGCGCCGGAGAAGTGGCGCTGGTCCGTTTCCTCGATCGAAAGATCATCGACGCACAAAGCATCCAGGAATTGGGTGAAGAGCTCTTTGCGCTCGTCGAAAAAGAGCAAAAGAAGAACGTCGTTTTGAACTTTGCGAACGTCGACTTCCTCTCCAGCGCCGCGCTGAACAAGCTGCTGCTGCTCGATAAGAAAGTCAAAACCGCCAAAGGCAAGCTCGCCTTGTGCAGTTTGAAGCCCGAAATCAAAGAAGTCTTCGTGATCACGAAACTGACCAAAGTTTTCGACATCAAAGGGGACGAAGGCGAAGCGCTGGCCGGCATGTAGGACATTGCCGCTTACGGGCTTCGAGTTGCCGCGGATTGAAGGCATGAAGCAATGACCCAAAAACCCGACAGCCTTTCAGCCGATCGCGCTCGCGAACTGCTTAAAGCGGCGGGAATGCGCAGCACAGCCAGTCGGATTGCCGTGCTGCAATGGGTAGCTAAAAGCAACGCCCCGGTCGCCCACTCCGATGTCGCGGCCGCTCTGGTGCCCGACGGATACGACAAGTCGACCGTCTATCGTTGTCTTGTCGAAATGGCCGACGCGAACCTGCTCCACCGGCTCGATTTCGGCGACCATGTTTGGCGCTTCGAATACATCGCCGCCGACCAGGGAGAAAGCGGCGATCACCCCCACTTTGTGTGCGTCGATTGCGGCAAGGTGGCCTGCATGCCCGAGATGCAGATTCAGATGAAGCCGCGGCCCGGCGAGAAGTCGAAGGTGCCGGGCGAAGTGGTCGACGTGATGCTCCGCGGCCATTGCACCGATTGCCAGTAACTCCGTTGCCAATAATTCAGTTGCCAGTAATCCATCTGCTCTAGAGCGACGACTTTGGCCGACGACGAAGCCTCTGCACCGTCTGGCGAAGAACCCGCCTTCTCGCATCTGCGACATAAACCGCCTACGCCGCTGGCTCGTCCGCGCGAGGTAGTGATTGTGTGCGCCGCCATGAACAGCCACGTCAATGTCTCGCGGATCTTGCGTGCGGCCGGCTGTTGCGGGATCGATCGAGTGATCGCCTGCGGAAACGCCAAGGCCGATAAACGGATCGCCCGCGACGGCGCCGATCGGGTCGAACTCGAAGTGCGACGGTCGTTGCCGCCGGTCTTGAAACGTCTCCAAGAAGAGGGCTACCACGTCGTCGGACTAGAGCAAACGACTGGATCGAAGTCACTGTACGAGTTCCCGTTCCAGCGAAAGACGGCCATCGTGCTAGGGAACGAACGCACGGGGCTGACGGCGGAGGAACTCGCCTTCATCGACGCGACGGTTGAGATTCCCGTGTACGGCTTGCCTTACAGTCATAACGTCGCCACGGCGGCTGCCATGGCAATGTACGAATATTGCCGGCAGTTTCCGGAAGGTTAGCCGCAAGATCTAGCGATTCGGCGACCAGGCCGGCCGCTCTTTGCGAGGCTTTGGAGTTTCGTCCGCCGTTGGCTCGGCCTTTTCTTCTCGTCGAATCGGTTCGATCTCGATCGACGAGGATTTCCGGCGTTCGATGGGGCTCGGTTCGTTGCGACTCGGTTCGCTGCGGCGTGGGGTGACATCGCGGCTACCAATCGGCTGTTGCCGGCTCTTGGGGCGGGCCGACCATTGGTCGTCGTCTGACTCCTCGACATAAGCGGCAGACTGCACAGGTTCGGGCAGAGGTGTCTCGCGCAATTGCGACACTCGCATGGCGACGTCTTCCACGTTTTGCCGACGGATAATCACGTCGGTAGCGGTATCAAGTTCCTGGCCGTCTCTCGTGTAGAGCACCATGCTAACGCGAAGTTTATCGTGACGTGGCGACTTTTCGTTGAAGGGGACCTCGATGCGGTAGCCATTCGACGAAGGATCGACCGATGCTCCGTCGAGCAGTTGATCCGACGTGAAGCTCTTGGTGACGACGTGTGAATGTGCACCAACGTGGGCCGGGTCGGTGACAATGACTCGCAGCGTGCCTACGGCGTCGACGAATTCCCCCTCGCGGTCGATGGGCTCGATAACCAAGGCAATTGCGTCGTCGCCCGGTTGGCCGTCGGTATCGATGCCGTGGCTGCCGGCCGCGATCACGCGCAGGCCACGCGGCGCGACGCTGCTGTGCATCGCCTTTCGCGGAATTTTTCGGCCAGCGCCGCCTTCGGTCGGATTTCTGGCTCCTGGTAGGCTTCTCGCTGGGTTGGGAGGGCGTTTCACGCCGGGTTCAGCCTCGTCGTCCTTGAACGGCGACTCCTTGCCTGGCTTCGTGCCGCGCTGAGTCGCGGGGCCGATTTCGATTTCCGTGCTGTCTTCCTCGGCAGGCGGGCTGGCCGTCCGGCCTTTGGGGATGTTCTCTCGGGGCGGCTGTTCTTCGGCTGGCGCTGCGCTGTCTATCGATCGAGGCGTGCGAGGCCTTCGCTCGGTGGCGGGCTTATCGGGAACAACCGGCGGGCCGTTCTCGCTATCCGTTTTCGGCGGAAACAGCAGGTCGCCCAGAACAGGTCGCTTTTTCGGCGGCGCATCGGGGCGATGCTTGGCATCGTCGAGGTCCGCCTGGCAGCGGGCCAGACGTTCTTTCAAACGTTGGTTTTCCACGCACAGCCACTCGTTTTCGTAGTCGAGGTGGTAGATCAGGTCTTCGTGGTAACGCAGCTCGCGCTGCATTCCCTCGACGCGATTCGCCGTGGCTGGTCCGCTGCACCCGGACCAACTCGTCAAAACGACGAGCAGCAGGCAGGCGATAGTCAGGCGAATTCGGAGCAACATGAAAACTTTTCCTCAACTTCGCCGCAAGTCGCACGGCGTGAGGCGAGGAAATAGCAACTCCGCAAGCTCACCTCTAGTCAAAAGGTTACAAACGTGGCAAAGATCTCCGGCAATTTGCCGGACGCTAGCGAAGCATCTGCCGTCGCTGCCAGGACGAGAATCAGGCAATCAGCTCGCGAACCACGTTGCCTGTCAGCGAAATCTGGTGCGGCCGCTGGAGCCCATCGTAGATGGTCGACTTCGGATCGACTCCCATCAGCTGGTACATCGTGGCCACGATATCGGCCGGCGTGACAGGGCTTTCCAAGGGCAACGCTCCCTGGCGATCGCTGGCACCATGCACGTAGCCAGCCTTGGTACCGCCGCCGAACAGGCAGATCGAGTAGCAGGCATTCCAGTGGTCGCGCCCGCCTTGGTTGTTGTTGATTTTGGGGGTGCGTCCGAAATCGCCCAGAACCGCAACGAGCGTTCGCTCAAGCATGCCGTTGGCGGCGAGATCTTCCAGCAAGCTCGAGCACGCGGCGTCGAACTGCGGAAGCAGTGTCGACCGCAGGTTTTTGAAGTTGCTGCCGTGCGTATCCCAAGTCGCGTTTGCATCGGGGGCCCACGACAGCGTGACCGTCCGCGTGCCGGCTTCGATCAGGCGTCGCCCGAGCAGGACGCTTTGCCCGTAGATGTTGCGGCCGTAGCGATCGCGCGTTTCGCTCGACTCGCGCGTCAGATCGAACGCTTGCTGGGTGTGGCGGGTGGTTAGCAGGTCAAACGCTTTGCGTTGGAAGTCATCCATGGCCGACAGCGACCGCTGCGATTTGTCGGCCAGCCCGCGATCGAGCGCCGACAACAGCGACGTCCGTTGTCCCATCCGCGCCGAAGGAACTTCGTCGAGCAGCGATAGATTGCGAACGCGGAAGTCGTTGGCGTTGGGGTCGTTGACCACCCAAAACGGATCGTACTGGGCGCCAAGGAATCCCGCGAGGAAGCCAGGCTGGAGCGGCCCGCCGGCGCCTTCTTGAGTTTTGTAAGGAAGCGTGACATACGGCAGCGCTTCGCCGCGAACAGGGCGCTTGAGCGCAAACACGGCTCCGGGCGGAGGATGGTCGGTTGGCTTGGCGCCACCGCCTTGTTCGCCCCGGTCGTGTCCGGTGAGTGCCGCGTACACGGCAGCCGCGTGGGCGTTGTTGACGCTGTGGTGCATCGAGCGAACGAGCGTTGCGCGGTGCATGTGCTTGGCTAGCCGTGGCAGGTGCTCGCAAACGGGAACGCCTGGCAGCGTCGACGGGATCGAAGCGAACTCGCCGCGAATCTCGACGGGCGCAAGCGGCTTCATATCCCACATGTCGAGGTGACTGGGACCGCCGTTGAGGAACAGCACGATACAGGCATCGGCCTTCGGCGCGAAACTAGAGACCGATTCGCCGCGCAGGAGCGAAGGAAGAGTCAGTCCTAAACCGGCAAGGCTTCCGGCGCGCAACCATTCGCGACGGGACGGGCGATAACCAAGGTGGGTCGAGTGCGACATGAGGCGTCCGTTTCTTCACTCGAAGCAGGTAGGCAGGCAGGTGGGGCGGGTAAGTGATAGCCTACCTATCAACGGAGGCTAATGCAACACGCGTTCGTGCTCCACGTCGCCGGCTTCTTCGTTCGATTCATCCTCGCTCTCGTCGTCCAGAGCGCTGGTTTCGCGCGGCGTCGACGACGCAAACAAATCGGCTAGCCATTGAATGGCGAAGAAACACACGGGCGTCAGCACCAGACCGAAGAGAGTTACACCGATCATGCCGGCGAACACGGCCGTGCCGAGAGGCCGTCGCATCTCGGCGCCAGCGCCTTCGGCGATCACCAGCGGCACCACGCCCAAAATGAACGCGACCGAGGTCATCACGATCGGCCGCAAACGCAAACGGCAAGCGGCGATGGTCGCCTCCCAACGGTTCACGCCGGAGTCGCGCTCTTGCTTGGCGAATTCGACGATCAAGATTGCATTCTTGCACGCCAGGCCCGCCAGCACGACAAAGCCGATCTGTGTGAAGATGTTAATGTCTTGACCGACGCTGCGGACACCTACCGCCGCGCACAACAAGCACAGTGGAACGACCATCACGATGGCGAGCGGCAATGTCCAGCTCTCATACTGCGCGGCGAGTACTAGGAAGGCCAAGATCACAGCCAGAGCGAACGCCCATTGGGCCGTGTCCTTGGTTTGCAGTTGCAGCAGCGCCAACTCGGTCCACTCGTAGTTCATCGATTCCGGCAGCGCGGTTTTCGCCTTTTCTTCGCTGGCCGCGATCACCTGGCCCGAGCTCGTCATTGGCGCCGGTGTGATGGTCACCGTTGCCGCGGGGTACAAGTTGTACCGCTGGACCATCACCGGGCCGGTGTCTTCCTTGATCGTCAAGAAGGCGGCCAAAGGCACCATCTCGCGAGATTCGTTCCGGACGCGCAGCTTCTTTAGATCATCCTCGGTCTGGCGGAAGCGGCTGTCGGCTTGGACGTTGACCTGCCATGTGCGGCCGCGCCAGTTGAAGTCGTTGATATAGAGCGATCCAAAGTAGACTTGGAGTGTGTTCATGATCTCCGAGACGGCGACCCCTTTGGTCTTGGCTGCTACGCGATCGATGTCGAGACGCAGCCACGGCGTATCGGCTCGGAAACCGACAAAGGCATCGCGGACTTCGGGCTCCTCCTTGGCGGCGCTAACCAGATCGGTGCTCGCTTCTTGCAGCGCGTTGAGTCCCAGGTTCGCACGGTCCTCGATCACCAGCACGAATCCGCCGGCTGCGCCCAGGCCGTCGACAGCGGGCGCGCCAAAGACGTTCACCAGGGCTTCGGGAACTCCGTCGTTCAACTCCGCCTGTAGTCGGCGGGCAATTTCAAAGGCGTGCTGTTCGTGCGACTTGCGATGCTCGTGCGGTTCGAGCATCACGTAGACCATGCCGAAATTAGGGGCCGACGCGCCGATGAGTGCCGATTGACCACGAACTGCGACGGTGTGCCGGACCCCTTCGGTATCGCGGGCAATCCGGTCGATCGTCTGCATCACGTCGTCGGTTCGGGCTAGCGAAGCGGAGTCGGGCAACTGCACATTGAGCAGCAAGTAACCCTTGTCTTGCTCCGGCACGAAGCCGACGGGAGCTTCGTTGAGGATCTTGCCGGTCAGGTACAAAAGCCCGCAGTAACCGATCAGCACTAAAGGCGTGACCCACAAGGCGGCGTTCACACCGGCCAGGTAGCCGCGCGTCGCCCACTGGAAGCCCGTGTTGAATGCGCCGAAGAATAGCCCCATGCCATGATTCAGCCAGGGGCCGGTGGCGGCACCAACGATGCCGCACAGAATCGCCAATAGGAGCGAGCGGTCGCCGGCCATCAACCAGTTCGCGATCGGCGCGCGGATGGCATCGGGTAGGAACGAAATGAACGCAAGCACCGCCCACGAACCCCAGAAGTAAGCCAAAGTCGCAAAGCCAACGCCATAGGTGACGCGAGGCAAGGGGAGGGGCTGGAGCGTGACGCCTTCTTCGCGTCGCAACAGCAAGGCACAGAGGGCCGGGCTCAACGTCAGCGAGTTGAACACGGAGATGAGTGTGCTGATCGCGATCGTGATGGCGAACTGTCTGAAGAATTGCCCGATAATCCCTGCAATGAAAATGCAAGGTACGAACACCGCGGCCAGAACCAGGCCTACCGCGATAACGGGCGCGGCAACTTCGTCCATGGCTTTGATGGCGGCGTCGCGCGGCGAAAGCCCGTGCTCAATGTGATGTTGGACTGCCTCGACGACCACGATGGCATCGTCAACGACGATCCCCACTGCCAGCACCAAACCGAACAGCGTGAGGTTGTTCAGCGAGTATTGCATCGCCGCCATCACGGTAAACGTGCCGATGATCGCGACGGGAACCGCGGCCAGCGGAATGATTGCCGCCCGCCAGCTTTGCAGAAACAACAGCATTACCGCGGCTACGAGCGCAACCGCGTGCATCAGTGTGATGAAAACTTCGCGGACCGACTCGTCGATAAACGGCGTGGTGTCGTAGACGATCGAGTAGTCGACCCCTTCGGGGAACTTGTCGCGCAGTTCTTCCATCTTGAGACGGACATTGCGGGCCGTCGCCAAGGCATTTGAACCTGGGAGCTGGAACACGGAAAGCGCCACCGACGGCTTGCCATCGAGCGTACAAAGCTGGTCGTAACCGATGGCACCTAACTCGACGCGCGAGACATCGCGAATCCGCGTGATTTTCCCGTTGATGTCCGCCTTCAAAATGATGTCGCTGAATTGCTCGGGGTCCGATAATCGGCCGAGCGCGTTGATGGTGTATTGGAAAATTTGCCCGTCGGGTGCCGGCGGTTGGCCGACCTGCCCGGCAGCGACTTGGATATTCTGCTGCTCGATGGCCCTGACGACGTCGGACGCCGCCAGGTTGCGCACGGCCATTTTTTCCGGGTCGAGCCACAACCGCATGCTGTAGTCGCGCTGGCCAAGGAACGACACGTCCCCCACGCCCGAGACGCGCGACATCTCGTCGCGAATGTGAAGCGTAGCGTAGTTGCTGAGGTACAGGTTGTCGCGGCTTTCGTCCGGGCTGAATAAGTTCACCATCATCAACGTGGTGGGAGACTTTTTCTTCACGGTCACGCCGCGACGCCGCACCAATTCGGGGAGCACGGGACTAGCGAGGTTGACGCGATTCTGCACCAGAACCTGCGCCACGTTCAGATCGACGCCCGGCTTGAATGCGACCGTCAACGCGTAGCCGCCATCGTTGGTGGCGCGCGACGACATGTAGAGCATCCCCTCCACGCCGTTGACTTGCTGCTCGATCGGCGCGGCGACCGTATCGGCCACGGTCAGGGCGTTGGCTCCGGGATAGATCGCGGAGACTTCGACCGTGGGCGGCGCGATTTCCGGATACTGAGCGACTGGCAACGTCCACCACGCGACCGCCCCAGCCAGCGTCGTCATGATCGACAACACGGTAGCGAAGATGGGACGGTCGATAAAAAAGCGTGCGAACATGATTACGAGCCGGAGACCGTTTCGGTCTTAGGCGACTTGAGTTCGATGGGGGTATGCGGCGAGGCGCTGTGGGCAGGATGGTGGCCGTTGGCCGACTCGGCCATGACCACGTCGGTATAGTTCACGGGCGGGGCGTCTTGGGGGCGCGGCGGCGTCTGTCCGTCGGTGGGATCTTTGTGACCGAACCAACGATCGACTAGCACAAAAAAGACCGGCGTCAGCACAACGCCAAAAAGCGTCACTCCGATCATGCCGCCAAATACAGCCGTTCCCAGAGCGCGACGCATTTCGGAGCCGGCACCGTTGGAAGTTAGCAGCGGGGCGACGCCTAAAATAAAAGCAGCCGAGGTCATCAAAATGGGGCGGAAACGCTGGCGGCAGGCATCCAGCACCGCGTCTTTGCGTGATACGCCGTTGTCCCGCGCAAGCTTCGCGAATTCGACAATGAGAATCGCATTCTTGCACGCCAGGCCAATCAACACCACGAACCCGACTTGAGTAAACAGGTTCACGTCTTTGCCGACCACCCACACGGCCGTGAGCGAACCGACCACGCACAAGGGAACCACCAAGATGACGGCCAGCGGCAACGCCCAATTTTCGTAGAGCGCGGCGAGCATCAAGAACACGAACGCGACGGCCAAGCCGAACACGATCGGACCGGTGTTGCGCGTCATCTTTTCGACGAAGGTGATTTCGGTCCATTCAACGGCCATCCGTCCTTTCGGCAACTCCTCTTCCGCGATCTTCTCGATCAGCGAGATCGCCTGGCCGCTGCTCACGCGAGCGCTTGCGGAACCGTTCACAGAAGCGGCGGGGTGCATGTTGTGACGCGTAATCACCTGCGGGCCGCTCGATTCACGGACATTCAGCAACGTCCCCAGCAGCACCATCTTGCCCGAGTGGTTGCGAACTTTAATCCGCTTGATGTCTTCCAACTGGTTGCGCTGGCTCGGTTCGGCCTGCACGTTCACTTGCCAGGTGCGGCCGAAGCGATTGAAGTCGTTGACGTAACGGCTCCCCATCGTCGATTGGAGCGTCGCGAAAACTTCCCACAATTCGACGCCGTGGGTCGCGCAGGCATCCCGATCAACATCGAGCCACACCTGCGGCGCGTCGGCGCGGAAGGCAGTGAACAGCCGTTGGAAGCTCGGGTCTCGATTGCACTTTTCCAGTAGCGCTTCGGTTTGCCCCTGCAGCATGCGATGGCCAAGTTCATCGCGGTCTTCGACCATGAATCGAAAGCCCCCCGCGCGACCTAGCCCGGAAACAGCCGGCGCTCCGAATACCGCGACTTGCGCATCAGGCACACCCGCGGCGAGCTTTCTGGTAAGCGTCGCGGCAATTGTGTCGGAGTATTGCTCGGGATGGCTCTTGCGATGTTCGAAGTCATCGAGAATGACGAACATCGATCCAAAGTTTGAACCGTAGGCACTGATTACGAACGAGTTGCCCGCCACGCTGTTAACGTGTTTGACCCCTGGTTCTTTCATGCAGATCGCGGTGATCTTTGCAATCGTGTCGCGCGTCCGCTGATACGACGAGGCATCGGGCAATTGGATGCTGCAAATCAAATAGCCTTTGTCTTGTTGCGGGATGAACCCTGCCGGGAGCACCTGGTAGAGCCTGGCCCCAACCAAAATCAGCACGCCATAAACCATCAACCACATTGCGGGCCGGCGAATGGCGTGCCCCACGGTTCGGAGGTAACCGGCCGTTGTGACGCCGAAGAACCAATCGAAGCCGCGGAAGAACCAGCCCAGCGCCAAATCCAGTAACAACGTGAACCAGTCGCGAGATTTTCCCTTGCCTCGCAGCAAAACGGCTGCCAGAGCCGGCGACAAGGTGAGCGAGTTGAACGTCGAAAGGAGCGTGCTGACGGCGATCGTGACGGCAAACTGACGGAAGAATTGTCCGACGATCCCCGAGAGGAAGGCGCAAGGTATGAACACCGCGGCCAGCACCACGCCGATGGCAATAACTGGGCCCGTCACTTCTTCCATGGCCTCGATCGCGGCCTTGCGCGGCGAGAGCCCTTTATCAAGGTGCTGCTGGACCGCCTCGACGACCACGATCGCGTCGTCCACCACGATCCCTACCGACAGCACCAGGCCGAACAAGGTCAGGTTGTTCAAGCTGTAACCCAGCAGCCACATCGTCGCGAACGAACCGACAATCGCGACCGGGACCGCTGCCAGCGGAATGATGGCCGCCCGCCACGATTGCAAAAAGACCAAGACGACGATTGCTACCAGGAAGACAGCGTCGCGAAGCGATTTGAAAACTTCGTTGATCGACTCGCGAATGAATGGCGTCGTGTCGTAGCCAATTTCGAAGGCGACGTCCTCGGGAAATTTTTCGCTCAAGCGAGCCATGGTCGCCTTAACGTCGTCCCCTGTTTGCAAGGCGTTAGCCCCCGTTAAGAGGAACACCGCCAGGCCAATCGTCGGCTTGTTGTCGAAACGGTTGGAGACGTCCGAACTGCGGGCGGCCAATTCGACCCGGGCCACGTCGCGAACTTTCACCACTCGCCCGTCGTGTGTTGCGCGGACGACGATTTGCTCAAACTCCTCGGGAGTCGTGAGTCGTCCCAGCGTCGTGAGAGTCAATTGGACGGGCCCGCCATCAAGGGTTGGCGGCTGGCCGATTTGCCCCGCTGCCACTTGCGCGTTTTGCTCGCGGATGGCGTTCATCACGTCGATCGGCGTCAGGTTTCGGGCGGCAAGTTTCTCGGGGTCGATCCACAACCGCATGCTGTAGTCGCGCTGTCCGAACAGCGTGACGTCGCTGATCCCCTCCACGCGCGAAAGTTCGTCTTTAATCTGTGAGAGAGCGTAGTTGCTCAGATAAAGCTGGTCGTAGGTGCCGTTGGGCGAGTGCAGGCTCACCGTCAGCAGAATTTCGGGCGAACGTTTACGCGTCGTAACGCCGGTGGCGCGGACCACGTCCGGCAGATTGGGGCTGGCGAGACTGACTCGGTTTTGGACGAGCACTTGCGCCAGGTTGAGATCGGTGCCGATCTCGAACGTGACCGTCAGCGTGTACGAACCATCGCTCGTACACTGCGAAGTCATGTAGAGCATCCGCTCGACACCGTTGACTTGCTGCTCGATCGGCGCGGCGATCGACTCGGCCACGACCTGGGCGCTGGCACCAGGATAAGCGCAGTCGACCTGAATAGTCGGCGGCGTGACGGGCGGATACTGGCTGAGAGGGAGTTCGCGCACGGCGAGCGCCCCCGCCAGCGTGATCACAATGGAGAGCACGCTCGCGAAGATAGGGCGGTCGATAAAAAATCGCACGAACATGAAGCGAACCGATCCTTAGGAAATCATCCGGCGGACTAGGAAGACTTTTGAGCAGGTCCCTTTCCTTTGTCAGCACTTGGAGGATCGGCTTTGGAGGTCGCGGCGGCTTCTTCGACTTTTGGGGTCACTTTGGCTCCGCGGCGAACCCGCTGGAGACCCGAGACAATCACTTGCTCGTCCCCTTGGAGGCCTTCCTCGATGACGCGCATGCGACCCACTTGCTGGCCGACTTTGACGCGGCGGTAAATGGCATCGCTCTTGTCGTCCACCAGGAAGACGAATCGCTGCCCTTGGTCGGACCCCAGCGATTCCTCGGGGACAAGCACCGCCGGCTTGGGTTCGCCCAGCGGCACGCGGACGCGAACGAACAAACCGGGCGCCAGGCTTCGATCTTTGTTCTTCAAGGTAGCTCGCAGTTGCAGGGTTCCCGTTTCGCGGTCGACTTGGTTGTCGACGAACGAAACCGGCGCCGAAAGCGAAAAGCCGTCCTCGTCCGAAAGGCCGATCTGCACACTGGCCGGTTCGTCGTCGGTATGCGTGAGCGCGCCTTGTTGAATCAATCTTCGCAGTTGCAGGACGGTTCGCTCGTCGACTTCGAACGTCGCATAGATTGGATCGAGAGCGACGATCGTAACAAGCGGCGTGATGTCGGCCGTAACCAGGTTCCCTTCGTCGATCAAGCGTCGGCTGATGCGTCCGCTTAACGGCGATGTGATCTTGGTATAGTCCAGTTGAATCTTCGCGGCGTCGAGCATGGCCTCGGCAACGGCAACACCGGCGACTGCTTCCGCCAGGTCGCCTCGGGCCCTATCCGCATCTTGTGTGCTGATCGCCTTTTTCTGGGCCAAGTCGACGGCGCGCTTCTCGTCCAACTCGGTACGAACCTGCCGTGCTTTGGCTTGTTCCAAAGCGGCCTCGGTTCGTTCCACTTCGGCGGCATAAGTGCGCGGATCGATCTGGAAAAGGAGATCTCCCTCCTTCACTTCGGCCCCGTCGGCAAAGTTGATCTTGTCGAGGTAACCGCTCACGCGGGAGCGGATTTGAACCTGGCGGTACGGTTCCAGTCGCCCTGTGAAATCTTCGAATTCTCCCACCACCTGCCGCGTGGGGCGAGCCACAATCACTTCCGGCGGATTGGGTTTGGCGGCCGCAGGAGCCGAAGGTTGGCAACCGCACGCAAGTCCAAGAAGAACCCCCGCCAGGACGAATCGAGTGAGCGGGGACGCGAGCGGTGAAGCAGTTAAATGCATGGATGAACCAATCGGGTGGGAGGCCACGACTCCCTGGCTGCCCCCAGGGATTTTGGACCCAGTTCTGAGGACTCGAAAAACGGCTTCGAGGTTCAGCGCGGGGTCGGTTCGGAACGGTCGAGGCGAATGGAGATCCACATTCAGGCGGGAAGTCGTCATTCTAACACCGCGAAATTGAATTCCGCACCGCAGTTAGATAACTTCCCCGCTAAAATGCGGGATACCCAGTCGGTTTGATGCCGATTCGGTTTGCAAGTCTCCTTGGAATACGATCCTTCTTCTTTACCAATTCGCAAGAATTCATGGAAATCGTCATCACCGCCGTGGGACCCGACAACGCCGGACTGGCCGACCCAATCATTCACTATGTCACGGGCCGTGGCGCCAACATCGGGGAAATCCAGATGTACGACCACGACGAGATGGCTGTGTTCGCCATGTTGCTGCGGATCCAACTAGCGGGGGTCTCATTACCCGCGCTGCGGTCCGATCTGGTTTCGATCGGGGAAAGGAAAGGGCTCTCGATTCGCGTTTGGTCGCCCGACGAGCGTTGCGGCAATCCGCGATTGGCCATCTGTGTCACCAATCGTCCCGAGACGCCGCTGGCGCTGTTGCGCGCGATTCGCGATCGGCAAATCAAAGCGACTGCGGCGCTGATGCTCGGCAACCGCGACACGCTGCGAGGTCTGGCCGAACAATTCAATATTCCTTGGGAATCGATTGGCGATACCGATGGAAAAGCCGACGACGATCGCCTTGTCGATTTGCTCGACGCCCACGAGATCGACTATGTCATCCTTGCGCGTTACATGCGCGTGCTACCCGCGGCGAGTTGTTGGAAATACGCCGGCGGGCGAATCATTAATCTGCATCACGGCCTGTTGCCGAGCTTTCCTGGCCTGCGCCCGTATCACGATGCGTACGCGGGACGCATGCTCACGTACGGCGCGACGTGCCACTTCATCGTGCCGGAACTCGATGCCGGCAACCAGACGATTTACCAATCGACGTTTACCGTACCCCCTGGCACGAAAATCGACGACATCGTGCTGCGTGGACAAGAAGACAACGAGCCACGTTGCCTGGTGGAAGGCGTGCGCCGCGTGGTCGACCGCGAGGTGCGGCTTCACTTCCACCGTGTGATCGCGAAGAAATAGCAGCGGCTATCGGCCGCGCCCTCCACGCTTCCCTGCTTTTATTGCTTTACCCCGGCAGGGGTTTAATCAGCCTAGCCGGGGGTCGCGAAGCGCACCCCCGGTTCGCTGACGCACAAGAATCAACCCCGGATGGGGTTGCATATGAATCGGTCCATCAATCAAATACCCGCTCGTCGTTCACCCATGTCGCATCGCTGCCGCGATGCTGATTCATTCGCGATTGCTTTCCGGGGGTGCACTTCGCGACCCCCGGCTACAGCTATGGAACCGCTGTCGCGGTTAATCCGGCTTCCAAAGATGGAAGCCGTGAACGCAAGAAACGGAGGTTGTTCCACCGTCGGTCTTTATAGTAGGTTCCACAGTCGTGGAATCGCCCGTGCTACTTCTTCGTGCTCGCCTTATCGACCCATTCTTGCAGCATCTGGAACTGGCGGACGAAGTTGTGCTCGTCCGTTCCCAGCGGGCTCTTAAAGAAGCTGGCCATCCACGTGAGTAGGCCGGTTTCGCCGCGACGGTGCGCTAACTCGGTCAAGCGAACAAGATCGATTACCAGTGGCGCCGCGAGGAGCGAGTCGCACCCCTGCCACGTGAACTGCATGGTCATCGGCGTTCCCAAGAATCCTTGGAAGTGGATGTGGTCCCACGCCGTTTTCCAGTCGCCTAGGCTTTCGATGTACTCGATGCTGACGAGCGTCTGCGGCGAGTAGCCAAGGATCTTATGCAGCAGCCGATCCTTGCTGACGACCTTCGTCTTCTTGTTCAAAGGATCGTCGAGGACCTTGCCATCCATGTTGCCGAAGATGTTGTGGCCGACCCAGCTCATCACCTTCAAATTGCGGGCGGCGAACATCGGCGCCAGCGTGCTTTTCAGGAGCGTCTCGCCGGTCTTACCGTCGTGCCCCATGTGGCACGTTTTGCGTTCGACTGCCAGTTGCTGAATCGCCGCAGGTGCGGAGCCAAGCGACGGTGTGAAATTGATGTAGGGCAACCCAAGTTCAATGGCGGCGATCGCGTAGAGCGAGCTTGCGGCCAACGGGCAATGCTCGGCATCGTCGAGGGTCTTGTCGAGCGATGGCCAATCCTTGGGAAGTTTCGAGTCGTCCAGCGGCGGCTCGGTCGATGCCAGGTTGACGACGATCACCTGATCGAGCTTGTGCTTGGTTTGGAATTCCGTCACGTCGGCCTGAACGCGCGCGATCACTTGCCGCGGCGTTTCGCGTTTGCTGCGGAGCAATTCGCCTGCGAAACCGGCGATGGTGGCACCGACGCGATAGACGCTGCCGAGCCGGACGTTTTTATCGAACGCATCCAGCTCGTCGCGAACCTGGTCGACGAGTCGCGGGTCGATGGCCCGGCTGACGTTAGCCAACTTCATGGCCTCGTCGTAAAGCGTGACTTCGCGAATGTCGTGGCCGCCGCACACAACCTGGTCCCAGCCGAGCAGATCGAGACCGCTCAACTCGGGCAACTCGGTCACCAGGCCAATCGGGGCCGTGAGGCCCTTCTTCAAGGCGGCCAAGCCGACCAAGGTCGTTGTCGCGACTCCGCCGCGAACCCCAATGAACCACACGCCAATGCGACGACCGGACATCGAATTTGTGTCTATAAAGAGTTGTGTCTGAAATCGCGAGACAGGTCGCGGGCAGATTCTTAAGACGCTGCTCTGGAGGCCCTGCGGCCGCTCGTTTCCCGCCGGGTGGGCAATCAAACAGGCGGGGAGAATGAGGAAAAGCTAATTTAGCGAGCATAATTTCCCTTGGAGGGGATGTCCAGGGGATCGCGGTTCCCTTGTGCGGCAGGACGCGGCGAATCCCGCCTCGGCTAATCCTGCCGCAGGAGAGGCCACACAATCGGCTCCGTCGACAATCTCTTATCGGTCGGTCCGCAGGCAGCCGATAACGCCCTCGCCAGGACCCACCGTGCTTAGATAAACGCGCTTTGGTAAAAAGATGGGTCTGCACGGATCGTGTGCTGCCTCTCCCCGCAACCCTAACGAGCTTTTGACATGTTCGATTCGATCTCGATGGCCCCGCCGGACGCGATTCTTGGCCTGGGCGAAGCCTTCAAGAAGGACCCCAACCCCAAGAAAATCAACCTGTCGGTCGGGGTTTACAAAGATGCGCAAGGCAACACGCCGGTGCTCGATTGCGTGAAGGAAGCGGAAAAGCGATTGATCGCCAACGAGAAATCGAAGACCTATCTCTCCATCGAAGGGCTGGCCGAGTACGGCAAGTTCGTCCGCGAACTCCTGTTCGGCGGCAACCACGAGATCCTCGCCAGCAACCGCGCGTGCACGGCGCAAACGCCGGGCGGGACCGGCTCGCTGCGGGTCGCGGCCGACTTCCTGAAAAAGTTCGCCCCCGCGGCCAAGGTCTGGATGAGCAAGCCAACGTGGGCGAACCACCCGCAGATCTTTCAATCGGCCGGCTTCCCGGTCGAGACATACGCCTATCTCGATGCGACGGGCCGTCTGCTCGACTTCCCCGCCATGAAGGCGAGCCTCGAAAAGCTGGCCGCGGGCGACGTCGTGCTGCTGCACGCTTGCTGCCACAATCCGACGGGCATCGACCCGACACCGGAGCAATGGAAAGAAATCGCCGACCTCGTCTACGCGAAAAAAGCTCTGCCGCTGATCGACTTCGCCTACCAAGGCTTCGGTGACGGGCTGGTTGAGGACGCCACGGCGGTGCGAACGTTTGCCCGACTGGGAACGGAGTTCATTGTTTGCAGTTCGTTCTCGAAGAACTTCGGTCTCTACAGCGAGCGCGTCGGCGCGATGACGCTGGTTGCCACCACGGCCGACGCAGCGGAAGCAGCGCTCAGCCACATTCGCTCGAGCATTCGCACGAACTACTCCAACCCACCACAACACGGCGGAGCCGTCGTATCAACGATCTTGGGCGACGCGACGCTCCGCGCGCAGTGGGAAAAGGAACTCACGGCAATGCGCGACCGCATCCATGCCATGCGCAAGCTGTTCGTCGAGACGATGAGGAAGAAGGCTCCCAGCCACGATTTCAGCTTCCTGCAGCAGCAGAAGGGAATGTTCTCGTTCTCGGGCCTCTCGAACATGCAAGTCGACGAACTACGCGGCAAACACAGCGTGTACGTGGTTGGCGGTGGCGGCCGGATCAACGTGGCCGGCATGACCGAAGGGAACATGGACGCGCTCTGTACGGCGGTGGCCTCGGTGCTGTAGCGCAGGAATTCGCGCGAACCAACTCCGGCCGGAAGCCCTCTGGGATCAGAGGTTGCGATGTGATGAATTGACGACGTCGATTTTGGCTTCGTCAAAGCGTTTCAGTCGTCCGGCGGAGCGGCCGTCATGGATATCGAATACATCTCGCTGCTCGGCGAACTTCAGCGACTTTATTCGCAGCCGCGGTCGATTGAAAGGTTTCGTGACTACTTGTCGACCATGATCGACGAGACCGGCGACGACTTGGCCTATCCGCCGCTCAACTTCGCCAACCCAATGGCCAAGGAGCATCTGCTGGAGCAGGTCGAAGCACTGATCGCCATGAATGCCGATGCGATTGTCCGCGACGCCATCGAACAAACGATGCCGGACCGGGAGAGTATTCCTGGCCACTACAAAGCGTCGCTTGTGGTGGTGGACGATTTCAAAGGAGGCTGGACCAACCGCACGCATTACGAGTACCTCTCGCGGCGGCTCGTTCCGCCGGAGTCGCTGCCCCCAAAGCAGCGTGCCCGATTCTGGATTACCGGAATCTTGTGGAGCAGCGAAGGGCCGTCGGCCGCCCGCGTTCGCGAGGCGATGTTGCAGGCCATCTATCGGTTGATCGCGGTGGAGACGCGCGGCGAGGCAAAAACGATCGGCGCCTTGCTCGATCAGGAAGCGTGGGTGATGGCCAAGTCGGCGACGACGCTTCCCGAACTCGATTCCGAATCGGCTGCGATTACCCGCGAAGTGATCATAGCCCATCGCGACGTGTCAGTCGACGACATGGCGACGACGATCGAATGCCTCTTCGGCGATGAAGCAGCGCAAACCCTTGGATACCAGGGAAAATGCCTCGAACACTGGGCGGGCTTGCGATTGGCCGTTCACAATGCCAAGGCCGTGCCGCACTTCTGATCTTCTCGCAGTGATAGCACCTGGCGTAAACTTGCGGCCAACCGAACCTGTTCCAGGAGGGAATGGCCGTGGTGCGCTATGGAATCTTTCTTGCGGTGGTTCTTGCCCCAATCGTGGCCTCGGCTGAGGAGCGCGATCCGTGGATCGGCAAGCTGGTTGTTCTTAAACCCAGTGCGGTCCTACTTAAAGACAACGCACCCGTTGATATCCGATTTCTAAAGGTGCCAGCGACTGTTTTTGATGCGGACCAGAATCGCGTTTTTCTCGGACGCGGATGGGTCAAGAAGGTCGACGTGCTGGACCCGGACCAGGCGATCGAGTTCTGCGACGAACAGCTCAAGGTTAATCCAAACGACGCGAAGGCGTGGCAACTTCGAGGGCTAGCATGGATGGGCAAAAAGGAAAATCAAAAGGCCATCGATTGCCTCGATGAAGCGCTGCGGCTCGATTCGACGTTTTCGGAAGCAGCATTCTATCGAGCACACATAAGGGCCTGCATGTACCTCGATAGCAAGGAATATGTCCCTGCGATCCATCTTGATCCGACAAACCCCCTTCCGTACCTGTGTCGTGGATTCCTCCTGCTAGGACGTGGGGCCGTCGAAGAAGCCATCCTTGATTGTAACCGTGCTGTCGACGTCGATCCTGAGTGCCACGAGGCATTTCGACTTCGTGGCGACATCGCAATGATGCAACGCGACTATGAGGCCGCAAAGAAGGACTATGGCGAGGCCATTAAACACAATCCCAGAAACGCCGGGACTTTTCACAATCGGGCCGTAGCGTGGATTGAGGAACGAAATTCCGATAAGGCAACGCAAGACATTAAAGAGGCCATGCGAATAGAACCGCTCGAGGCATCGCATTACAACCTGCGCAGTTGTTGTTGGATTGTTGAGCGAAAATACGAGAAGGCAATTGCCGACCTATCTGAGAGTATTCGACTACAGCCATACCACTCGAAACCATACGGCCTGAAAGGCGACGCGCATCAGCTACTCGAACAGTATCAAGAAGCAATTGAAGACTACAAGGCTTGCGCAAGTCTTGATCGCGAAGATGCGCATCCCGTTCTGGGGATTGCAATGATTTACGCGGCCTGCCCGGACGCTGAAATTCGCGACGGCAAAAAAGCGCTTGAATATGCGCTGAGGGCATTTTCGATGGCAAACGTGGAGCAGGAGTCAACGCTTTCCGTCCTTGCCGCTGCGTATGCTGAAACAGGCGACTGGAAGAACGCGATCCGCTTCCAGAAAGAGGCGATCGAAAAGGCGCCCGAGAGTTCAAAGCAAGTCCGAAAAACGACGTTGCAACTTTACGAGAATCGTGAGCCGTTACGTGTCACGAGAGAGGAGCTTGAAAAAGGGCAAAGGTTTTCACTTTTCTTTTCACTGTAGATAAGGAGCAATAGCAACGATGCGGCTCTGGAGCCGATCTGTGGAGTGGTCTTGAGCTTGCAATCAGCAGAGTGTCAATCACGCCCCCAAGAAACGCTCGACGGCGAACCGTTCGGCTCGCCGTCGTCGCCAATCGCTCCCTGACAAGTCAGGGCTTCTCGTGAATCGTTCGGGTTGGCTTGCTCGGAGTCAACCCGCCGTTGCTACGGTGTCAACCAAATCAGGCCTAGCACCGACGTTGCTTGCAGCATCGCTCCGCGTCGGCTGAGTGGCAGCGGCGAAATGTATCGTGGGGCACAACTGCCGGGGCGATAGTAGCCCAGATCGTATTGGCACTCGCCGGGCGGGTTGATCCCCATCTTGTACGGCAGGACGAAAATCGTTCCAAAAAAGTGGGCACCTGAGACAAATGGCTGAGCAACGGGTCCCACCGTGTGGCCGTACCGTTCGAGGTTGACGTCTTCCCAGTAGAGCGGCTTGTGGCAAAGGCCGGAGGCTTTCCAAGCGAACGTCGACGAGGCCCATTGACGCGATTGGAACACGTCGTCGCCAATCGCGCATTCGTTGGGAAGATCCCACCAGGCGTTGACGAAGCACTGGTCGTTGTTGGCGAGCGCCAGATACAACAGCTCCTGCGTCCCCTGGGCCGATTCGATCACCACGCGGCCGTTTCTGAAGTCGATCAGTTTGCCGTTGGCAACCACGCTGCCGTTGCGGTCTCTCCAGTCGCGCGATTCGAGCTTGGCCATCGAGCGGGCCAACCGGTCGGCGTATTGCCCGGCGGTCTCGTCGGCATTGGGATCGGGCTGGTATCGTGGCGTGATATCGAGCGAGGCTTTGCTGTAGGTGCGGAGGGCCCGCGAGCGGACGCGGCGCGATTGGTCGGCGCAAAACTCGCCTTCCTCGCAGCAATCGCGGTCGTTGTAAACTTCGGCGCAGTTCCGAACCTTTGAATCTGGCGTGTACTGGGGAGGACGCTGCTGCCGAGAGTTGAGATCCCGCTCGGCGCGATCGATCCCGTAGTCTTCGTCCTGATTCAATGGGCTTCGCGGCGGCGTACCGGGGGCTGGCGTTCGAGCAGGCGGCGTCCTTCGCGCTGGCGGAGCCGGCGGTGGGACTTCATCGTCCTGAAACTTGTTGTCCTGAAGCCCATCGTCCTGGAAATTGCTGTCGTCTTGAAATTGATCCTGGAAGCTGGCCGCGGGGCGAGCCTTCTCTGGGTCGTCCATCTCGCCGGTGGCGGGGACAACGCCTTCATCTTCCCCGGCCGACGGAGGTTCGATCAGTTCGACCGTGAATCCGGCCGGCGCCACGTAACTTTGGGGAGGGCTTTTAGGCGTGGGTGTTGCCGCTTTGGATTGGATGGGACGCGACGATGCGCGATTGGCCATCTGAATGCGATTGGTGCCGTCTTCGGCTGCTTTGCGAACGCCGGGCGTCATCGGAATGTTGACGCTCGCTTCGCCCTGCTTCGTCGGGCGGCTGCCAACAGCCATCCCGGGGTTTCGAACGATGGTGCTGTTGTCTTCGGCAACAGGGCTCAAGCGGAAGACGGGCTGCGAGAATCCGCGAGGCTGAGAAGCGGGGGCTTGTGCGAAAACAAAAGAAGGGAAGATTCCTGCCACGGCGACAGCAGTGACTGCTTGTCGCGCGAAGCGAACGAACGATGTCCAGCGATCAGTTCTCTTCTTTTCCGAAGGAATGATCGGGGCTGTAGTTGGGCGATTCCTGCGTGATCGCGATATCATGGGGATGGCTTTCTCGCACACTGGCGGCCGAGACTTGGATGAACCGAGTTTCGCTCCGCAGTTCCTCGATCGTTCGCGTTCCGCAATACCCCATGCCTGCTCGCAGTCCACCGACGAGCTGGTACACAAAGTCGCTCAATGCGCCTTTGAAGGGTACGCGTCCTTCGACCCCTTCGGGGACTAACTTTCCGTTGCCGGCACCTTTAGCCTGGCGATAGCGTTCGCTGGAGCCTTTCACCATCGCTCCGAGCGAGCCCATGCCGCGATAGGCTTTAAACGTCCGTCCTTGGTACAAAATCATCTTGCCGGGGCTCTCGGCTAATCCAGCGAAAAGCCCGCCAATCATCACACAATGCGCTCCGGCTGCTAGCGCCTTGGTAATGTCTCCGGAAAAACGAATCCCTCCGTCGGCGATGATTGGAGTTTTCGATCCCTTCGCCGCCTGTGCCGCTTCATAAATCGCCGTGATTTGCGGGACGCCAACGCCCGAAATCACCCTTGTTGTACATATCGAACCAGGCCCGATGCCGACTTTCACCGCATCGGCACCAGCCGCGATCAAATCGCGGGCACCGTCGCGAGTGGCCACGTTTCCAGCGACCACGTCGATATCGTACCTTCGCTTAATTTCCCGGACGGTTTCGATTACGTTCGCCGAGTGCCCGTGCGCGCTATCGACGATCAGTACGTCGACGTCTTTCGCAATCAGGCTGGCAACGCGGTCGAAATCGTGCACCCCAACTGCCGCGCCGACACGCAATCTGCCCAGCTTGTCTTTGCTGGCATTGGGGAACCGTTTCATCATGTCGATGTCTTTGATCGTGATGAGTCCGGTCAGACGGTAAAGATCGTCCACCAGGAGAAGTTTCTCCACCTTTTTAGCCGTCAAAATCCGTTCAGCTTCTTCTAGCGTCAAATTTCCCGTTGCTGTCACGAGGGTGTCTTTGGTCATCACCTCCCCGACCAACTGGTCGCCAGCATCCAAAAACCGCAAGTCTCGCCGCGTAATGATGCCCAGCAGCTTGCCGCTAGCGTCGGTGATCGGCACCCCGGAAACGTTTGCTTGCTCCATCAGCTGCTTGCATCGACTGACCGGCTCGTCGGGCGTCAGCGTGACCGGATCGCGAATGATCCCGTTGGCGCTCCGCTTGACCTTAAGGACTTCCTCGGTCTGCTGCTCGATCGACATGTTCTTATGGATGACGCTCAGCCCCCCTTCCTTGGCCAGGGCGATCGCCATGTCGGACTCGCTGACGGTGTCCATCGGCGAGCTCAGGAGCGGAATGTTAAGCGGGATGCGGTTGGTCAACCGCGAAGCCACGCTCACCTCGTTGGGAACCACATCGCTAAAGCGGGGTTCAAGAAGCACGTCGTCAAACGTAATGCCCGTGTGGCGAATCTTGTCTTCCATCGTCGTTTCCCTCGCGCTTTCTCAGCCGCGCTTCTCAATCGCGTCAGTCCCTCTGGTGCGCCACGGTCGTGGCCCGGGGAATGGAAAGAATCCCGTATTATGCCCGAGAAACGAGCCAGCGCGAACGGGGCGAGCCGCCGAACCGTAACCCAAGTGTCGCACTCGCCTAACCGCGAAAGAAGATGAACGTCATTGCGACGAACAGCGGGATCAGGATCGCTCCGCTGTAAAGCATGTAGCCAAAGAACGAGGGCATGTGGACGCCGTTTTCTTCGGCGATGGCCTTCACCATGAAGTTGGGACCGTTGCCAATGTAGGTGTTGGCTCCCATGAAAACGGCACCGCAACTGATCGCGGCCATGATTTTGGCCGACGCCTGCGTCGGCTCTGTCTGGAGCAGTTCCAAAAGGTACGTTGACCCCTCCGTACTAATGCCTTTACTGCCGCACGCGGTGGCGGCCAGCGTGACGTACGTGGGAGCATTATCCAGGAAGCCGGAGAGAAGACCCGTCGCCCAAAAGTACTGCCAGGGGTGCGACAACCCGAATGTGAAGCCGAAGATATCGCGTTCGTTCCTGCCCCAGGCGTTCAAAATCTGAATGGCCGGCGCCATGGTGATGAAGATGCCCGCGAACAACACGGCGACTTCGATCATGGGGCTCAACGAAAAATTGTTCCGTTTCCGATTGGCGGGCGAAGTCGTGGCATAGGCCACCACCGCGAGGCCGGCCAACATCCCTTCGAGGAATCCGAACGGGAGCTTTAAGTGGCCATGGGCGAAGATCGCCGCCACGACGCCAAGCAAGAACACAATGTTGAGCGCACCGTCGATGCCAAGCGGCTCGTGTTTCATCACCTCTTCCAACTGCGAGCCGTGGCGGGCTTTTTCCTCGCGGTCGAACACGACCATGTCATAGAGAATGTAAGCGACGATCAGCGCCGCGTTGATGAACATCCATTCTTCAAAAAGATGGATAGCCGTCCATTCGAACGGCACACCCTTGGTGAATCCCATGAACAAAGGCGGGTCGCCAAGCGGCGTGAGAAGTCCGCCGCAGTTCGAGACGACAAAGATGAAGAACACGACAATGTGAGCTTTGGCGCGGCGCGTTCTATTGGCACGCAACAGCGGGCGAATCAAAACGACCGATGCGCCTGTGGTCCCGATGATGCTGGCGAGAACGGCCCCAATGAGCATCAGGACGGCGTTGGACAAAGTTGTTCCAGCCAGCGAACCGCGGATGTAGATGCCGCCACTGATGACATACAGTGCGCCCAGAAGCAGCACGAAGGAAACATATTCCTGAACGGCGTGGATCAGCGCGTGCCGGCCTCCCGCACCCGTGGTGAGCAGATAGCCGATCACAATCACCGAAAGAATGCCTGCGACGATCCCCTTGTTCGCGTGCTGCTCCCACCAGTGATGGAACGTGAGAGGGAAAACAGCAATCGCGAGCAGCAATGCGGCAAACGGGGCAATGGCCCAAAGAGGAAGGTCTTTGCCGATGTCGTGAGTCACTCCCGCATGGGTTTCGCCCGAGTCGGTGCCCTCTGCGGCGTTCTCTTCGGCGCTGGCGGACTCGACCCTTTTCGCCTCCGTTTCGCTCGCTTGCCACGCGTGGGCCATGGCCGAAACCGTAGCGAGATAAATCAAGGCGGCGAAAACAACATGGCACCAACGACTAGAAATCATGCGCGCGGGAATTCCTCAACCGGATCGTGCTGGAAGGCATTGCCTGAGACTGAATTGTTGTGCATCCTAGCAAGTCAACGGGACATCGGGTCGATGAGTAGTGGGACACTTCATTGAGACGCAGGTAGAAGCCATGGCTAAAAAGTTAAAGGACGCGAGATCCAAACCTGTTAAAACCGCCAAGGCGGAGCCAGCGAAAAAAGCCGCTGCAAAAAAGCTTCCAGCCAAGAAAGGAGCAATCAAGAAAGCCGCTGTGAAAAAGGCTGCTGTGGTGGGTGCCGCTCAGAAGCTGGCCGAGACAATGTCGTCCGGATCGCGTTACTGGTTAGTCAAATCGGAGCCCGAGTCGTTCTCGATCCAGGACCTGGCGAAATCGCCGAATCAAACGACGCACTGGAACGGCGTTCGCAACTACCAGGCTCGCAACATGCTTCGTGACGACATGAAGCAAGGCGAACTCGTTTTGTTCTATCACAGCAGCAGCGATCCACCCTCGGTGGTGGGCGTGGCCGAGATATCGCGAGAAGGTTATCCCGACTTCACGCAATGGGATAAGGCTAGCCAGTACTACGACGAGGGATCGACGAAAGACAGCCCCCGTTGGTTCATGATCGATATTCGCCTTAAAGAAATCTTCGACGCACCGATCGAGCTTTCGCGGTTGCGCGAGGAGAAATCGCTCAGCGAAATGGTGCTGCTCCAGCGCGGTTCGCGGCTTTCGGTCCAACCGGTGAGCAAGTCGGAGTTCGAAGCAATTTTGAAAATGGCGAACTCGGACCTGGCAGGCTAGTCGCGTTCCAGCAGCCGCGTAAGCGACTTCGCGATCGCCCGAAAGTCGTCCTTGGCGTACCCGCCGCTGGCGGTGGTGACGGTTGGGATCGAGCGTTCCGCCAAGGCGTCAACGGTCAAGGTGTCCCGTTCCAAGAGTTCATCCGGCGTGAGAGACATCGCGCCGAGCGGGTCGCCCATCAGGACATCGGCACCCAGGTTGCAAAACGCGATGGCAACCTTGCCGTTGCGCTCGCACAGGTCGAGGAATCTCGACAGAGCCCGGCGCAGTTCGTGGAGATACTTTGTGCCGTCGGTTCCCAGATCCAAGGGAACGCCGATGTCGATTCGGTTCTTGGCCGCTTCATCGCGGTTAGGGTAGACGTCGGCGTTGAAGACATCGAGGATCTTCACGCTGGGATCGTTCATAAAACAGTGGCAAACACCGTTGCCTTGATGGGCGTCGAGATCGATGTAGGCGACGATGTCGTCGCGAGCGATTTTTTCTTCGCGGCGCAGGAGATGAACCGCGACAGCGACGTCGTTGAAGAGGCAGAATCCCGCTGGTTTGTCCGGCCTGGCGTGGTGGAAGCCGCCGCCCAAATTCATCGCCAGTCGATGCTCCAGCGCGAGTCTGGCCGCCTGCACCGTGCCGGCGGCCGCCCAACGAACCGGTGTTACCAGCCCGTTCTGGAGCCAAAAATTGGGCATGTAAGCGGCCAGGCCGATATCGAACGCTTTGGCCAAGCCGGCCGAAGTGCGGACCCTCGCCAGATGCTCGGGCGAATGGACGATCGCCAGGTCCTCAAACGACACCGGTTCAGTTGGCGCCGCGTCTAAGGTTGCCAGCTGCGCGCCGAACTCTTCTTCGAGCAACTCCCAAACTTTTTGGTACTTGCGGGCGTCGAAGGGATGGAGCCGCTCCAAGCCCCACAGTCGAACGTTGTAATTCGGCGAGTAGACGATTCGCGGCATGCGGTTCTACGGTGGCGGGCCCTCGGTTAAGAGGACGCGCCGGGTCCAATCGTTGGTGAAACTTCCATCGGGATCGGCCTTCTTGGCGATCGCGCGAAACTCCGCAATCCGCGGGTACAAGCGGTCGACGTGCTCGCTCGTCAGCGGGCAATTCTTTCCCCAATGGGGCCGGCCCCCAAAAGCATACTCGGCCATGCGGACCATGAGTTCGGACAGCTTGAAAAATCCTTGCCGCTTTTGGGGATGCTGGTACGTGATGAAGCTGACCGCGTACCACGCCTCGTCGCCACCGCTGGCCATCGAAATCATGGTCGCGTCGGGCAACACCTTGCGAACGCAGATTGGATAGTGGTGCACGTATTGGCCACGGAACGACTCGATATCTCGCCAATCACCGGTCGCCTCCAAAGACGACTGCACATCGGCAGGGCACCGGACTGCTTCGCCACCCGCGTGCTGCAAGAGCCACTGGAAGGCATTCATCGCGGCGCCAAGTTTCGACCGGGGAATAAAAATCTCCGTCTCCAAATGGCGAAAGTAGTGGTGCCCCATCGTGAGCTGCTTCTCGGACCGGTCCACGATGCGCCAGTCTCTTGGCACGAACCAGCCTAAGACCGATCGGAAGAAAAACGAAGTCGCGGCTCGCGGGCACCATCTTCCCAGAGGGATCAAGATCAAGTGCATGGCGACGTCGAGGATGACGGCGCAGTAGATGCGGTAGAGCCACGCAATCGCACTACGAGGATTCTCCGATTCGCGGCGGTGCTGTGCGTAGTAGTCCCATCGCCACGGCAGTAAGTAGAACTGCTGGATCGGGTACTCCGCTTCGGCAGCCAACACGTCGTCCAGCTTGGCATGGCGGGCAAAATGCTCCTCGACCTGGTACTGCTGGCGGACCGGCATTTCGACGCCCGTCACAATCCCGAGGCAGCCGAGCGAGCACCGGGCCGCCTCCAGTTCGGGGCCCGAATCAATCCGCACGATCCGCGGCTCGCCTGTCTCGGGATCGAATTGGGCAACGCGAACGGCCGACAGGTAGTGCGACAGAGAATTCTTCCCGGAGCCATGCGTCCCTGTAGCCGTCGCCCCTGCGATCGCCTGCTGCGTGATCAAGCCGACCGACGGCGTCGTCCAGTTGCCGAGCCGCATCAATTCACTCAACAGGTGCTTAACTTGGCAACCTCCTTCGATTCTCGCTATTGCGCCGTTGGGAGTTTCGACGACGCGAACGGCGTTCATCCTCCGCAAGTCGATCATCACGTCGTCGCAGATCACGCCTGCGCCCCATGAATGGAGCCGGCTTGCCGCTCGGAAGCGGCTCCCTTTGTGTTGGCGGAGGATTTCTAAGAGTTCCTCTTCGGAGGCGGGTTGATACAGCGCCCGCGGGCGAAAGACGTGGTTCCCGCCAAAGTTGGTGATGGTGCGGGCAAGATTTCGAAGCGTTGCCATTTTGGGATTGCCCCAAGATTTTTGAGCGTAGCGGTTGTCTCACCATACAGCGTCAAAACAAGGGAAGTATATCGGCCAGTCACGGCGCTAGCGGCCGAGTTCGCTGGCGTTTCGCACTTTGGACCTCATTTTTTGCTTTACCGTGCCAGTTCGCCGTGCGACGATGGGCGGACCTCTGCCATGGATTCACGCTCAATCAAGAAAACTGCGCCATGCGAGATTCGTCGTCGGTTGCTTCCTTATCGCCTCTTGGCCGTTGGTTCATCGTCCTGCTGCTGGTGTTCTTCGCAGCCATTGCTCAGTACAACCGGCTTTGCATCTCGGTCGCGGGAAGCGAAGTTTTCATTCCCAAGGTTGGAATCTCAGAAACCGATATGGGGATGGTGTACAGCGCCTTTCTCATCGTCTACACGATTTGCATGATGCCCGGCGGATGGCTGATAGACCGCTTGGGAGCGGGAGTCGCCCTGTTGCTTCTCGGGCTATCGATGGGGACGTTCGTCATCCTGACAGGTTGCTTGGGATGGTTCACCTCGGATTCGAGCCAGGTCTGGATGGGGTTAATGGTGATACGAGGGCTTGCCGGTGCTTGCAGCGCCCCGTTGCATCCGGCGGCCGCGCATGTCGTGGCGGAGCTGATGCCTCGAACCGGACGTGCGACGGCCAATGGGATGGTTACGGCTGGAGCGGTGATTGGCATTGCGTGCTCGTTTCCCCTGTTCGGCTGGCTGATGGACGTGATCACCTGGCAGTGGGCGTTCGTCGTGAGCGGCGTGGCGTTGTTTGCCTACGGACTATTTTGGCGAAGTGCGGCCACTCCGGTGTTCTCCGCCGCACACGCGGTCGTCAAGCCGATTCAAAATGATCCGTCCATTCCGTCCGCGACCAAGGGGCGGGCCGTGCTGAAGCTTCTGACAGAACCCAGCCTTTGGCTTACCACGCTTAGCTACGCCGCCTACGGATACTTCCAGTACCTCTTCTTCTATTGGATGAGTTTCTACTTCAAAGACGTGCTGGAAGTTTCCAAGGAGCAATCCCGGTACTGCAGCATGTACATCACGCTGGCCATGGGCGTGGGAATGATTGTGGGAGGATTTGTGGCCGACGTTGCCAGCCGGATATTCGGTACTCTGCACGGTCGCCGTGGAGTTGTGATCGCGGCCATGTGCCTGGCTGGAGCCTTCGGGATGGCGGGCGTCATGCAATCAGACTACCGCATGGTCACGCTCTTCCTGGCGCTGGCCATGGGCGTTCTCGGCATGTGCGAAGGAGTCTTTTGGACCACGGCGACCGACATCGGGGGTAAATTGGCTGGCTTGTCGGGCGCATTTCTCAACACGGGCGGGAACATTGGGGGATTCATCTCGCCGGTGATCACGCCGATCGTGGCGGAAACATTTGGCTGGACCGGCGCCATCGGTGTCGCTTGTGCCATTAGTGCTCTTGGCGGCGTTATTTGGCTTGCGATCCAACCGCCTGAGCAGCCTTTGGAAGAACTAACCTCGAAGCCACCCAACTGAGAACGTCGCCGCACTAGATCATGTCGAAAAACGATTTCACGACGGCCGAATTCGAATCGCGCCGCGCTGCCGCGCGCGAGGCCCTTGTCGCTGCCGGTCTCGACTGGATGATTCTGTTCCATCCGGTGTCGATCCGCTGGTTGACCGGCAGCGACGCCAAAAGCTACCAGGAGTTTCAGTGTCTCTTTCTCTCAGCGAAGCCTGGGCCGATTTGTGTACTGGCTCGCTCGGGTGAAGAAGCAGAATTTCGCACCGACGCGTGGGTCGATGTCGTGTTCCCCTACGGTGGCGGCGAGCCCGACGATCCGCTCGCTTTTTTCGAGCGCGCCGCGCGGTCGTTAGGCGTGCCGGGAACAAAAGTGGGGATCGAGGTCCCCGCGTTCTACCTCCATCCGCACCACTACGTTCAACTTAAGAAGCTGTTAGGCGATTCGTGCCTCGAAGCGACGAATCTGATTCTCGACTTGACGCTTGTGAAGTCGGAACCAGAGCTGCGCTACATTCGCGAGGCGGTGCGCGTCGGTGATCTGGCGATGGCCCGCTTTGCCGGGGCTCTGGCTGTGGGCAAAAACGAACTGGAACTTGCGGGCGAGGTCTACCACGAACTGCTGACTAACGGCAGCGGCTTAGCGGCCAGCCCGATCAACCTGGTCTCAGGTGAACGTTCGTGCTACAGCCACGGCGCGCCAACGCATCGGAAGCTCGTGGCCGGCGATTATGGCAACATCGAGTATGGCTCGACTTACAAACGATACACCTCGACGATCGGCCGCCAATTCTGCATGGGCCGTCCTACGGCGCGGATGCGCGAGATCTTCGATGTCGTGTGCCGTGCGTCGGACGCGATGATGAAGGAAATCCGCGACGGCGTACCCGCAGTGGTTCCTCACGAGGCCGCGAAGCGAGTGATAGTCGAGGCCGGCTTCGAACGCGGACGAGTCCACCTCTCGGGCTACGGCTTGTCGCCGGGGTCACCGCCATCGTGGGCAGAGCCGATTCACTTGTTTGGCGGCAACAAGCACGTGCTCAAGGAAGGGATGGTCGTGACCATCGAGCCGCCGATCTTCCTGGGCGAAGAGAAGATCGGTGCACGCGTTATCGACAACGTGCTAGTCACCAAGGAAGGGTGCGAGATTCTATCTCGCTTCCCCCGCGACATCATCGTCGCGTAAGACTTACACCGTTTGGTGCTCGGGATACTTCACGCGGCCGTGGTAGACGGCCGTCAGCGATTTGACGAGGCTTTCCTCGATGGTCGACAGCTCTTGCAGCGTGAGGCCGCATTCGTCGAACTGGCCGTCGAGCAACCGCTTCATGGCCAGATCGTGAACCAGACTTTCGATCCGCGATGGCGTCGGGTCGACTAAGGCACGGCTGGCGCTTTCGACGCAGTCGGCCAGCATCAGGACGGCCGTCTCTTTGCTTTGCGGCTTGGGACCCGGGTAACGGAAATTGCTTTCGTCGACTTCCCCTTGGGCCGGGTCGCTTTCGCTGCTCTTGGCAGCTTTGCGATAGAAGTACTCGACGAGCGTCGTGCCGTGGTGCTGAGCGACAAAGTCGACAATCGTTTCAGGCAAGCCGTATTGCCGCGCCAGGTCGATGCCGTCTTTCACGTGGGCGATGATCACCAGCGTGCTCATCGCTGGCTGCAAGCCTTCGTGCCGGTTGCCTAAGCCCCCTTGGTTTTCGACGAAGTACATCGGCTTCATCATCTTGCCGATGTCGTGGAAGTAGGCGCCAACGCGAACGAGTAGCCCATTGGCGCCGATCGCCTCGGCCGCAGCTTCGCCGATCGATGCGACGTTGATCGAGTGGTTGTAGGTTCCCGGGGCACGGCGGACCAACTCTTGCAGCAAAGGATGGGCGGCGTCGCCGAGTTCGAGCAGGCTGATATCCGTTTGAACGTCGAACAGCCACTCGATAAGCGGCAACAGTGCCGTCATCAATAAGCCAGCGACCAAACCACAGAAGCCGTACCACGCCGCTCCCACAGCCAATCGATAGAGCCAAAGCGTACTGCCCAGCACAATGCCGTCCGCGCCCAGGTTCGGGTCTTCCAGTTGCGAAGCGCCGAACGTCTGCCCCGACAGCGTGCTTACGCCCATGGTGGTGAGCAAAACAATGCCGCCAGTAACCGCCCCGGCGTAGATCAATCGGGTGCGGCTACGAATCCGCCCCACGAACAAGATCGACGAGGCGACCCCAGCGACCAGAATGACGAACTCGGGCAGGCCTTGTTCCAGCGAAAAGGCCGCGATCAGCGAAATAGCCGACGACAGAAGCAAGGCCAACTCCTGGTCGTACGCGATAGCGATCGTCATTCCGAAAAGGAGGAGCGGAACGATCTCGACGCGCGCTCGATCCCAGTGGGCGATCCACGCTACGGCTACCGTTGTGATCACCGCTGCGGTGAGCACAATCGAAAACGATCGCAAGTTCGTCAGCAACTCGGGACGACGCCAGTAGATGTGGATGCCGCACAGCGTCAGCATGGCGACATACATTCCGAGGTTCGCCAACGTGTGCGCGATCTTGTCGCCGAGCGTCATCTTCGCCACGTAGGCGCGGTATTCGTCGATCAGGATTTTGCGATCAGCCTCGCCGATGGGTTTGTTCTGCGGAACCAATACCGACCCAGGCGAATAGTGGGTCATCACCGTCTTGCCCGCGCTGATGATCTTCCGGATCTCCTCGACCGATGTGTCGCGATCAGGCGTCAGCGTTTCGGGCAAGCGGGCCCGCAGCCAACTTCCAATCAACATTGATGCGGCCGTGACATCCTTCGTTGGCGTTTGGCTCGAACCCAAGGCATCGTGGAGTCTGCTTTCCACCTTGGGCAATACATTCTCGACGCGAACCTCTTCCACGGAGACGAGCGTGGCCGACTCGGGCTTGGCACCAACCGGGAAGACTCGCAGCGATACGTGGCTGCCTTCGTCGGCAGAGTGCTTGATGTCTTTGATGAGCCCTTTGGATCGCCAGTCGTCCATCACCTTGTCGAGGGACTGGTCGAACTTGGTCAAGTCGGGGTCGTCCTGGAAGGTCTCGCGGAGGCGTTCGAATTCGACGCGCTGGTCTGAACCGGTATCGGCCGACTGGGCGTCGGGATAGAACTCGCGCCAAGTCGTCTTGTCGACGGCGTCGTACGATTCGGCTCGCAGGATCTTGAACAGCGATTCCTTAAGTTGCTTGCGCAGCAGCACCAACGGCTCGGGATCATTGCGGTAATACCACGAGGCGCCTTTGCGGGCCTGAATTTGCCGGGCCGATTCACCTGCCTGGTCGAGCTGTTCGAAGTCGACGCGCGATGTGAGCGGACGCGGCGGGATGTAGCCTGTCCGGAACGTGAACGGCGGCGCCCATCCGGCCGTTGCTGCCCACACGATCAGGCTGGCAAGCAGACACATGCCAACGCGGATCAAGACCTCGCGGCGACGCAAGATTTGAATGGTCCGCTCGACGCGGCCTGGCGGCAAGTTGAAATTGCCCGTCCGCGTCGTTCTTAATTGAAACCGTTTTATCGATCCGCTCGACATGGTTGTGCGGTCGCCATAAGCAGGCGCATAGCACCTGTGTCCGCGTGAAACTCACGCGGACAGGCTTATCGCGATCGTCCTCCATACTCGTCCGACTCGGTTTCGTCATACGCGCGGACGATTTCGGCGACGAGTCGATGTCGCACAATGTCCGATTTGGTCAATTCGACGGTGCCAATCCCAGTGATCCCTTGCAAACGCGACAGGGCATCCACCAAACCGCACTGAACGTTTCGCGGCAAGTCGATTTGCGTGATGTCGCCCGAGACGACGATCTTCGACAGATTCCCCATCCGCGTCAAAAACATCTTCATTTGCGCAGGCGTGCAGTTCTGCGCTTCGTCCAAAATGATAAACGCCTCGTTGAGGGTCCGTCCACGCATGTACGCGAGCGGGATCACCTCGATGACGTCTTGTTCCATGAACCGCTTGATTTGCTCGTGATCGATCATCTCGTGCAATGCGTCGAGCAGCGGCCGCAAGTACGGATTGATTTTGGCCTGTAGGTCGCCCGGCAGATAGCCCAGGCTCTCGCCAGCTTCGACAGCAGGGCGGCACAGTACGATCTTGCGAATCTTCCGCTGCTTGAGGGCCTCGACCGCCAGCGCCACGGCCAAATAGGTTTTACCGCTGCCGGCGGGGCCGATGCCGAACGTTAAATCGTTGGCGCGGATGGTATCGACGTAGCGAATTTGCCCGTTCGTGCGCGGAACGATTTTCTTCGACAGATGGGCGATATCGATGGCCGATTTTTGACCATCGTCCAATCGGCCCATGGCGATATCGAGCGTCCGCGTGACGTCGTGCGGTTCCAGCGAACCAGCCCGCTCGAGTTGGTGCTTGAGCTGTTCTAATACCTGCGTCGCCCGGGCGACAGAACCTTCCTCCCCCGAGATGCGAATTTCGCCATCCCGATGGGCGACTGCCACGCCCAACGCTTCACGGATCGCGCGTAAATGCTGATCGCGCGGACCGAAGAGCGACAGCACCATGTCACGTCCGACAGGTGCGATCGTCGCTTCGTACATGCATTTCCCAACAACGCTTTATCCAAATGTCGTGCTGCCGTAAGTGAGCAGTTGGACAGTCGGTTTTCGTCGCTAGACCTCTCCCTCGAAATATCAATCCGTTCCTAACTATACCCGATCCCTTGCGGCCATCTTTCCAACGGCCGTGGCGCAAGGTTGACGAATCTGCCAATCAGATCGGGTTAGCGCTGGCGTATCGAACGCTCCGAATTCTCCTGCCGACAGCGCCGCACTGGGGCTAGACGTATTTTACCGTTTTGTGGTTCGCGTAGGCATGATTTTACCGTTCTTCCGCTACGAGGGGACTAACGTCGTCACCTCCGCAAAACCGGACAAATTCCATAAAATCGACAAACGGCGTCCGCCAGGTCCTGGTGGAGCGTGGTGTTCGTTGCTACCCAGCCCTACCTTTTACACCCATTTCTGGTCGTGAATCCTTCGCCTATTGCTGCGGTCGTCTTCGATTTGGACGGCCTGATGTTCAACACCGAGTTGCTGTACGACATCGTGATGAAGGAGTTGTTGGCCCGGCGAAGGATCGAACGCTTCGACACCGAACTCAAACGCCTGATGATGGGCCAACCGGGGCCGGCTGCGTTTAAAGCGATGTTCGACTACCACCAACTCGCGCACGAAACGTATGAGTCGATCCAAGGGGAATCGGACGAGATCTTCAAAGGCGTGCTGGAAGAAAAGCTGGAGCCGATGCCGGGTTTGTTTAACTTGCTCGACGCACTGGAAACCGCAAAGCTCCCAAAGGCCATCGCGACCAGCAGTCGGCTTAAGTTCGTCGAGTACGTGCTAGGGCGGTTCGATTTGCAGAAGCGTTTTGGTTTCATTCTCACGGCCGAGAGTATCACTCACGGAAAGCCTCACCCTGAGATCTACAGCAAGGCGGCGGCGAGGCATGGCTTCGAGCCGGCACAAGTCCTGGCTCTGGAAGACAGCCACAATGGGTGCAAGGCGGCGGTGAACGCGGGACTGTTCGCCGTTGCCGTGCCGGGCGAGCACAGCCGCGATCACGATTTCACGGGGGCCCGATTTGTGGCCAACGGGCTGAGCGATCCACGCATTTACGAGGCTCTTGGCATCGCCGCCCCCACTTTGTAGCCACACTCGCCAAGAGTGCGGGAGGTGCGGCCTGGCCGTCGGTTGGAGTGGTCATTTTTGGTTGTGCGGGGCCAACTCTCCGCGTTCTGGCGAACACGGCTACGATTTGTGGCCGCTTTTAAGCTTCAAATCTCAAAGAATCGAGAAAAAATCGCGAGTTTTCGAGCCCCTTGGGTCACCGTCGATTGAACTTGTTTTCCTAGCCGCTAAAGTTTGATTCTACTTATGGCATGGGAATTAGGGAGATTCGGCCGCTCGGTCCTTTCCGCGAACAAGAAGTTCGAACTAAGAACTTTTCGTTAAACGACACTTCTCATGCGAAATGCGATTCTCGCCACGGCTATTTGCCTTTTGGCGATCCAGTTGTTTGTGAACCCGGCGGCTGCGCGGGCGCAAACGGTGAACGATGTCCGCGAGGCGCTCGGCGACTTGCAGCGATGGGTCGAAGCCGATCCCGTCTCCGGCGACGAACTCTGGCGCGGTGAGAACGGTTGGTACAAGTATCTAGGCGTGCCGCAACTCAAGCAGGCGCTGCTTCTTTATCCGCATGGCGATCGCGCGGCACTTGAGTTTTCGCTCCGTCAACTTGAGGGCAACGGGGATTCGCTCGCGTTGCCGATTCCTCAGCGGCTGAGAAACTCGCTCAAGGCGTTGCTGAGCGCTCATTCCGATCCCGAGATGGGCCGCATTGAAACGGCACTTCGGCAAGCTCTTGAAAAAACCGCCGACGTCGACCCGAAGCAGCATCTTGAACTTGCGAAAGCGGATGTGGCAGCGGCGATCGAGAAGGTCGACACCTTGCTCGCTAAGTGGCCGCCAGCCAATCAGGCGGGTTGGCGCGAGTATTTGCGCTGGCCGTTGTTGAAGGAAGAGCTTCAACTGGATCACGTTCCATACTCACTGCGATTGCGCAAAATCCGCCGGCTTCTCTCGCAAAACAACAATGGTTTGGAACGTCCCGAGTTTCGCCAGCTTAGCGATGCTCTGCGTCGATTGATTGACGCGACCGTCTTTTACGAACTCCATTTTCCGTTGGCAAAAACGGCAGCCGAAGAAGAGGAAGAGGGTCCGAGCGCTCCATTAACCGCATTGCGCAGCGCGTCAGCGATCGCCGACGAGGAAGAGGATGCGGAAGATGGCGAAGATCCTTCGGAATCCGAGGCCGAGCCGAAAGCACCGGGCGCTGCGGTCCGCAAACCGGTTCCTCCCCAAGACGTTTACCGTCAGATCGTTGAATCGCTGATTCGACGCATGTCGTACGGAAGCCTTCGCGGAGATGGACGTCAAAACGGCGAACTCAACTTCGACTTGACCATGGGCGAACAGTATCCCGGCATCAGGCCGCTCGCCGCCGAGATTCGCAAGCAAATGTCGCGTCCTACGGCACTCGTCACGGCGTCGGAGGCCTTCGTCAACGAGTTGGGAACGTTGCCGGTCAGCCAAACGATGCAAGTGCGAGAAACCATTCTCGGCGCGCAAATGACGGGAACGTCAACTGCCTCGGGAACGACCTCGGTCGACCTTAAACCAAACAACGACTTCATCTCGGCTGATTACCTGTTGAACTCGCGCGTCGACTCCAGCAACACGGGCGTCCGAGGCAAGATCGTCGCATGTACCACGTCGGTCGCGGCTGTCACCGGAGTCATCAAGGCACGCGTCGAGCCTACCGGCCTGCAAGTGGGAACTCCTACCATCCACGCCGACACCAATACGCACATCGATAGCGTCAGCGCAAACACGGTCATCTTGCCCGGACTTATTTCACGGATTGCGACCCGCGCTGCGCACAAGCAGTTGCCCCAGGCGCAGCAGGAGGCCTCGCGAAAGACAGAACAGCGGATCTCCCAAGAGTTCAGCAAGCAAGCGGGCGAACGCGTGGGCAAGATCAACACGGCATTTCGCGAGAAGATCACTCCTTTCTTGGAGCGGCGCGGCGATATCAAGGACCTGCACTTCCGATCCACGGATGTCTCGGCGCACGTTTCGGGGCGAATCGCCGACGTGTCGCAGGTGTCAACCAACGCGGCGCCTCCACAACATCACCTCTCGGGACCGGTGATCGTGAGAATTCACGAATCGCTGGTGAACAACTGGCTCGAAACGGAGTTCGCCGGCAACATCATGCAAGTCACCGGTGCCAGCTTCGAGTTCGCCGAAGATCTGGGCCTGAAAGGTCCCAATCGGGAGCCATGCCCCGAAGATGCGGAAAGCGAGACCGAAGAGAAAGAAGCAACCTCCGATCAAGAGGAAGGGACCGAGGATTCCGACGGAGCCGAGGCGTCGGCCGAAGAGAAACTGCCGCCCGGAACACTTTCTACAAATTCGATTCTGCTCGCGGGCAAGTGCCCGATTGCCCTGTCGTTCGATCACGACAAGATTCGCGTGCACGCGGTCATCGATCGTGCAATCGGAAAAGAGCTAACGCAGCAAATCAACTCCCCGCTCGAGATTTCCGCCATCTACCGGATCAGCCGCTCGCCGGGGACGATCGAACTCGATCGCATTGGAAGCGTGGAAGTCAACTATTTCGATCCGGCGAAGAACAACTCTTTTACGTCGCGCGAGTATGGCGTGAAAGTGCTGCTGCAAAAGCGCGTGAGCCGCAACGTCCTGCGTTGCAAGTTCAACGTGACAAGGATTGTCGATCGGTTGATGGAACGACTTCTTTCAAAAAACACGGTGATGACAAAGCTGCGCGACTATGAAGTGACGAACGTCGAGTCGGAAGGAGGCTGGTTGTCGCTCTCACTCGATCGCAAGGCCGCGCCGTCGCTCCAGCTTACGGGGACACCCACGCCCGCACCTGTTATCGTCTCGCCCGCGCAAGCGTCGCCCTAACCGTCGATTTCCGCGTACAATCAATGCGCGGTTCGACGAGGAACTCGCAGTAAGGAACAAGCGGAGCGCGCGACAATGGATGCTAAACCGGAAAGCACGCAGAATGCCGATCCGCAGCGCTGGGTCGATATCACGTTCGATTGCATCCCCCTGCGGACGATCGGGCGTTTTGACATCCCCATGGATGCGTCGCCCAAGTTCCGCGAATTTTGCGAACGAATCCGCACAGCCATCGAAAAACATGGCGCGATGAATACGTATTACCTTCACAATGCCAAATGTACGTTTCACGTTCTGAATTCCGCTAACGCCGGCATGCTGCAGTATCGCTTTGAGGGGGTCGTGATCACCGACGCGGACGACCTCAAGACCAAGGCGTCGCACCTGCAGGTCGATCTGGTGCGGGAGACGTGCGACTGGCTTACGGAACCGGTTGCCCGTTGGTGGGCTCAAACGGTGTCGCGAGCCGTGGAAGTCGAGTTCGACCGCTACATCGCCGCGGGCGATTTGAAGCGCGCCAAGGAACGCATGGAAAAAATACGCGCGCAATCGGACCAAAGTGGCGGCTATCTGGGCATGTATCTCTAGCGGCGCTTTCGCTGCGAGGGGCGCCAGCATGTTCTCCAGGCTTCTTACCCCTCCCAAATTCTTGCGGGGCGGCGCGATCGTGTTAAACCTTACGCTTTAACAAAAGTCTGACGATTTGGTCGCCGATACCTAGCAGGCGACGTTTTCCGTTGGTGCTGCGCGCAAGTGGCACGCCAGCGATGCTAGAGGCGTGAGGCGCCTCGGCTGTAACTACTGCGAAGCTGGAATGGATTCCATGAACGTGCAACTCCGCGCCGTCATCGCCTCGGTGTTGATTGGAATGACCGTCTCGACGGGCTGCCATCCGACGCAGCCCTTCTACCTTCACGAGACGGGCGACCTTTCGCACTACCTCGAAAAGGCGACCAAGGTCGAACATCCCGACGTCGACGCGCCGCACCTTCCGGAAGTTGAACACGCGACCAAGCCCATCACGATTACCCACCCCGACTTCCGCGAACTGTGGGACCTCACTCTCGAGGACTGCATCTCGATCGCGCTCAACAACGCGAAGGTCATGCGCGGTGGCCAAACGCCCCGCACGCAACAAGGACAAATCATCGCCGGCAGTTTGGAAGGGAACCTTACCGACGTGCCCAGCGGCTTTAGCACGGTCTACAATCCAGCCATTCGCGAGTCAGGTGTGGGGGGCGAAGATGGCGTCGGCGTCGAAGCAGCGTTGGCGGCCTTCGATACGCAGGTGCACGTATTCGGCGACCAGGGGAACAACGGTTTTCTGGGACGTTCGGACCGCCCGCAAAACGTCTTCGTCAATCCGTTCAACCCGGCCGGCTTCATCGGCGTTCGCCAACTCACCAACGGCGGCTTGGTTTCGCAATTGCAGAAGAAGACCGCCACTGGCACCACATTCACTGCCAGCGCGGATACCAGTTACCAACGCGGTATCGTCATCGGGGGGACGGCGTTTGGCCTTCCCAGCCAACCTAACCAACCTCTCAATCACGTTTGGACGCAGACCCTCCAAGTTGGCGTGGATCAACCTTTGTTGCGAGGACGCGGCGAGCAAATCAACCGCATCCCGGTGATTATCGCGCGGATCGGGAACGATACCGAAATCGCCGCACTCGAAACACGTCTGCAAAAGATGGTCTGCAATATCGAGATCCTGTACTGGGACTTGTACAATGCGTATCGCAACTTGGAAACGGCCAAGGCTGGTCGCGATAGCACCCAAGCAACCTGGCAAGTCGTGAACGAGCGGACTCACGGCGGCGTCGACAACGCCCAAGCCGAGGCTCAAGCTCGCGGCCAATTCTGGGGCTTCGAAGGACAATTGAAGGCGGCCCTTCGCGATCTGCACGACCGCGAGAATCACCTTCGCTTTATTCTGGGCTTAGCCCCCACCGACGGCCGCCTGATTCGCCCAATTGACGAGCCAACCCTGGCTCGCGTCACGTTCGACTGGAACGAAGTCCTGGCCGAGTCGATGGTGAAGCGGCCTGAGCTGCGCCTCAAGCGGTGGGATATCAGCCGCCGCGAACTCGAACTTATTCTGGCTCGCAACAACCTCCTCCCCATCCTCAACGTCGGTGGTTTGTACCGCTGGGTCGGCTTGGGTGACGACCTGATCAATGCCAGCCGCAACGGCCTCAACTTCCCGGCTCCCAATTCGACCGCCTGGGACAACCTGTTCCAAGGCCGCTTCCAGGAATTCACCTTCACAGGCGATTTCCAATTCGCCGTCGGTTATCGCCGCGAACTCGCTGGCGTGACCAACGCCCAATTGAAGGTGGCCCGCGAACGAGCCTTGTTGGAAGACATGGAACTCGATGTCACGCACGGCTTGACAAAGATGATCCGGACGCTCGACGCCGACTACAACCTGGCTCAGACCTACTTCAATCAGTGGGTGGCGTCGGAGAAGGAAGTTTCGGCCGCGGCTCTGGTCTACGAAGAAGGTTTAGGTTCGGGCAGCCAATCGCTCAACTTGTTGCTCGAAGCCCAACGCCGCCGTGCTCAAGCCCAAGCCCTCTACTACCAGTGGATCAGCGAATACAACAAGGCTCTGGCCGACTTGCATACCATTAAAGGCTCGATTCTCGAATACAACGGTATCGCCTTCGAGGAAGGTCCCTGGGCGAAGAAGGCTTACTGGGATGCCTTGGGCCGTGCTCGCGAACTCGACGCTGCCCACCCGCTCAACTACGGCTGGACGCGCCCCAACGTCGTGAGCATGGGCTCGACTCAGGAAGCTTTCCCCAACGCCAGTGTGACGACGGGAGCCACGTCGGGAACGCCCTCGCCGCTTGGATCGGGCGATCCAATGGGATCACCGACGCCTTCGATGCAACCGATGCAACGGCGTGAATCGTTGCCGCCTGTCTCGCCTGAGATGGAAGAGATGCAGCTTCCTAATCGTGATGAAGGCGAATTGATGCCGGTCGAATCGGCGTACCGCTCCTACCGAAATCGAAAGAGCGGGCCCGCATCGGATGAATTCCAAGGCGGATCGATGGCTCACGAATCGTATTACCGTCCCGCGGCTCTCAACCAAGAGCCGCAGGCAAGCGTGGCACCTCGGGACCGCAGGTAGTCTCACGTCAGGGGCGTAACACCTCCCGACTGGGAAAAGCCCCAGTCGTTGTTGGCAACCCTACTCCGGCTGAACGGCGATGACCTGCGTCGTCTCGCTAATCACTTCGGTCTTGCTGTCGAGCTGACCGATTGCCCGAAATAAGAGTTTCGTGGAACGGGCGAGCGGCGCGCCTGATGGGAGCTGGACGTCGACCGATGCCTCGGTCGCATTCGCTTCGAACGTAGCGGCCGCTGCTATCACGCCGGCCGGCGGGGCGACTAACTCGATTCGCATCGGGCCGGTAAAGTTCGGCGTTCGGTCCAGCAGCAGCGGAACACGGACCGTCGAGCCCAGCCGCGCCTCGATCTCGCTGTCTTTGCTCCGTAGTTTTACCACGGTGGGTAGCGTGCGGATCATGCAACGCATGGTCGAGACGACGAGCATTGTTTGCTTTTGACCGGCCGAATCGGTGAACTCCACATGCCCCTGCGCGTAAACGTTGGAGTGTGCCTGGACATTAATGTGCATCGTCTCAGGAAGATAAAGGGGCAGCATTGTCTGGTTGTCGCCGGGCGCAATGGTCGTGTTGAGGATCTCGATTCCATCCAGATCCTTGATTTGCCGGTCGGCCATTTGCAGCTGGATAGGCTGGTTGAAATCGCCCAGCCGTTCGATCTCCATCAGGTACCGGTACACCGTCCCGCGATGGGCGTATTGGTAGGCCTCGTTACAATAAAGACGAAAAACCGGCTTGTGTACGAGCGTGAGTTGCACGTGATCGATCGTTGAGGCACCGACGCCGATGCCGTCGGGATCGTGTCCCAAATGCGTCGCCAAGGCTGCGCGTTCGACCATCTTGCCGTCGATTTCGGCTCGGCCGCGAATGCGAATGGTCGCGTCGCACGAGGGAGCGTCGGCCTCGGCGATGAATGCCAGCTTGGCTGTCGGTTGCCCGGGCGCGACCGTTGTGCCTTCCACTTTGATTCCCTTGGGAAGGCCCTCGACGATCAATTCAATCGGCGCCACGAAGCCCCCCGTTCGTTCGATCGCCACGTCGATTTCGCCGCGCGCGCCTTGGACGACATTGACGGCATCGACCTTCGCTGCAATGGCAAATCCGGGCGCCGCCTCGCGCACGGTCAACCGGTAGATGTGACTTGGCCCTCCGTGAATTCCTTGTTGGACGTCGCGAACCCGCAGTCTCCAAGTCCCGTCGGCCGGAGGCGTCCAATCGGTTCGGACGGTTCCCTCCGTACCTTGAACGACATTTCCCGTCCAAACAACGCCGCCATTAGCATCGACCAGTTCGACAACGGGCAGCGCCGTCGACCAGTGAGCATGCGCGGCGCAGTCGATCGACAGCATCTTCCCGGCCACGGCCTCGAAGCGATACCAATCTTCATCTCGCGGCGATTCGAGACGACCGTTCATGGTTTGAGGTAACGATAGCGCCGTCGCCGAATCGGCCGTGTCGTTATCGCTTGACTCGATGGCTTCGGGGAACTCGCCTGCCATCAACGGAACCGCGTTCGCGGAATCGTCGGCGCGTCGCCAGAACAATCCAGGCGAACTGGGAACATCGGCGGCGAGTGCCAGAGAGCGAAAGCCACTTCCGCCGTCGGGCGTAAGGAACTCCAAAATTCCCTTTTCCTGCGAACGCCCGCCGGGAGGAAATGCGTACTGGAGTAGCGGCTTCGTCGTGATCGTCGCACGGTAGACGTACGATGGTCCCCCCTTATAGCTCACGCCTGCGACCAGCAGCTTGTAGATACCTGCCACCTTGGGACGGAATGCGATTACGGGATCGGACCCGAGCCTCAACTCCTGGACCTGCACGCGGTGGCCATTGGGGCCAAACACCTGCACGAGCGGATCGAGTGCCGAACCCAGTCGCGTGGCCATCATGTCGATAACTGTGACGGTGTTTGGCTCCGCGTGAAACGCGAAGTAGTCGAGGTCGCGCTCGCCGGCGATTTGGCCATTGATGGTGACGGGCGCCACGATATTCTCAGCCTGGTCGAGCGTCGAGTTGGGCTCGGTCTCGATGAACTCAGGCAAATTGCCGATGATGAAAGGGCGCGCACCGGTTCCGCCGCTGGCGCATCCCAATCGCCAGAGAGCCGTTCCGACCGGTGCATCCGAACCGATTGCGACCTTCGAGTGCCATTCGCTGGGATACGTGACCGGCAGTTCGCCTGGCTTCCGGCGCGGAGATGGGGCGTAGTCGCCTGAAACGCGATCCGTCAGTTCCGCAGGAGCCGAGACTCCTTCGCCAAAAAAGTGAAACCGAGTCTTCGGCGGAAGACATTCGCCGCCGACTCGCACGTCGACTTCCGTTCCGCGTTGGCCTCCGGCTGGAAAGATGTGCGTGCTGGAGGGTTGTACGGGAACCTGCTGGCCCGACGATTCGCTCACCATCGCGACGAAGATCGCAAGGGCAAAGAGAACTCGCGAAAAAGTCAATCGAGTCGGCATCGGAACTCCCAATTGTCGCGCTAAGCGAACAGCTCTCGGACAACCTTTCCGCCACCGGCGAGCTGAATCGGACGCCCGACCGGCGTGTGGAGGGTTACATCGGGATCGAATCCCATGGCGGCGAGAATCGTCGCGGCGAAGTCCGACGGAGTGATAGGCCGATCGACCACGCTGGCGGCCTGCTTGTCGGTCGCTCCGAGGGTGATGCCTCCTTTGATCCCGGCACCTGCCATCACCACCGAGAACGCCTGCGGCCAGTGATCGCGGCCGGCCATGTTGTTAATTCGCGGAGTGCGGCCGAACTCGGTCGCCAGTACGACGAGCGTCTTATCGAGGCGCCCGCGCTCGTCGAGATCTTGAATTAGCGCCGAGAGTCCTTGATCGAGCGGCGGCACCAAGAGGTCGCGCAGGCTCTCGGAATTCTTGCGGTGCGTATCCCAGTGGCCATTTTCTATGCTCACGAACCGGCAACCGGCTTCGACTAGGCGCCTGGCCAGCAAGCAGCACTGGCCAAGGCTGGTCAATCCATAGGCTTCGCGCGTTTCGGGCTTTTCGCGATGGATCTCGAACGCCTCCTTGGCGGCAACGCTCGTCATCAATTTGGCCGCTTTTTCGTAATAGACGTCGAGCGCCTTCTCGTTATTGCTGAGCGTTTCGGTGCGGCGCTCGAATTCCTGAATGGCTTGCAGCGCACTTTGCCGGCGCGAACCGCGCGTTACGGCCACGCCGGCGGGCAGCGTCACATCGCGCACGGCAAACTCGGGCGAGGCGGGATCAGACTCGATCACGAATGGAGCGAAGCTTGGACCCAGGAACGAGGGCCCGCCGCTGTTCAGGAAATTGGGAACGGAGATATACGGCGGCAACTCGCCCGACTCGCCCGCCAGCTTAGCCACCATCGAGCCGAACGACGGGTGCATGTTGTTGTTCGGGTTGTTGCGATTGAAGGCGGGCCCAAAACCGGGATGTTGCCCGGTCATCATCACGTGGTAACCGGCCGTGTGATCGGGATCGCCGTGGGTCAGGCTTCGCAAGATGGCATACTTGTCGGCGACGCTGGCCATTTTCGGAAGCAACTCCGAAATATGGATGCCCGGCACCTTGGTGCTGATGGGGCGAAAGTCTCCGCGAATTTCCGACGGAGCTTCCGGCTTCACGTCCCACATGTCCTGATGGGCCATGCCGCCGATGATGAAGATGAAGATGCAGTTGACGTCCCGCTTCTCCGACTCCACGGCCAGCACATCTTGCATCCGCAAGAGTTCGGCCAGGCCTAAACCGGCGACGGTCCCCACTTTGAGCAGGTCGCGACGGCTAGCGCCCGATGTTCGTTGACCGTAATTTCCATGGCCAAACATGCTGGGCCTCATTTCACGAACAGGAAGTCGTAGGAATTGAGCAGCGTCCACAAAAAGTCTTCAGCCGCTTGCTGTCGCGGACTCTCGACGAACAGTTTCTTGGCAATCGCCTTTTCGGACTCGTTGGGAAGCCGCCCCAACGTCGCCAGGCAAAGCTCGTCGACGACGCGGCCATCGTCACCCTCACCGGCAAGCAGCGTGGCGACGCGGCCATGCGGATCGGAAATCTTCGCCTCGATCTCGGGCGCGTTCATCAGGTGCAGCGCCTGCGAAATGGTCGGCTCCGTGACGCGACCGCACTCGCAAGGCGTTGTCCGTTCAGGACGGCCGAAGATCTCAAGGAAGTACGAGGGCATGCGGTTGTCCCATAGTTCCATTGCCCTGGTGCCATGGGGCAGGCCGGGAAATTCCTCGGGCGAACCCGTCGCGCCACTGATCGCATCGAGCAACACTTCGGCCGACAGTCGGCGGACATAGTGATGCGTGTAGTTCTGATTGTCGTCGTCGTTTTGACCCGTGATTGCTCCCGCCAGCTGATAGGTTCGCGATCGAAGAATCAGCCGCATCAGCGACTTGAGATCGAACTTGCTCTCCACCAAATGACGACTCAACAATGTGAGCAGCGGACCATTGGTCGGCGGATTGGTGCTTCGCAAATCGTCTTCCGACTCGACCAGCCCCCGCCCCAGAAAGTGTTTCCACAATCGATTGGCAGCCAGCGTGGAAAAGTACGGGTTGTCGGGCGCGGCCATCCAATTTGCCAGAGAGCGGCGCGGGTCGCCGACGTTCGGCGATACCTTCTCGCCGCCCAAGGGTTTGGTGCTGACCAGTTTGTTCGAACCAGGAATGCGCGTCTCCTTGGCTCCAGCGTGAAACAAAAATGCCCGCTGGGGACCGACAGGGCGGCGCTCAAGTCCGGCGAAGAACCCTGCGAAACCATAGAAATCGTCCTGCGACCACTTCTCGAATGGATGATGGTGGCACTGGGCGCATTCGAGACGCACGCCCAGCAACGCCTGGCTGACGCTCTTGGCCAAGTCCTCGGGCGTGTCGGCCGCACGGAAGAAGTTGACCGGGCCACTCGTCGCCGAGTTGCCTGTGGCGGTCACCAGTTCGACCGCCCACTGATCGTATGGTCGATTGTTGGCGAACTGTTCTCGCAACCAACGATGGAACTCGAATGCTCCGCGGTCCCCTAGCTTCTGCCGATCGACCAGCAAGATGTCGGCCCAGAACAAAGCCCAGCGATCGGCGAACTCCGGACGATCCAAAACGACGTCGATCCACCGCGAACGTTTGTCGGTCGATGCATCGGACAAGAACCGGCGAACTTCATCAGGCGTAGGTGCAACGCCTAGCGTGTCGAGGAACAGGCGCCTTAAAAACGTTGCGTCGTCGCAAAGTTGCGACGGGATCAAACCCATCTTCGCGAACTTCGCAGCGACCAATTCATCGACTGCGTTGTTGGGCGGAAAGTCGATCGGGCCTTTGCCGGTCGCCTTGGGCGACTGGAACTGCACGCTGGCGACTTGCCCCATGTAGTGGACGGCGATGGCCGCCTCGCCGGGCAATGCTCCCATCTGCACGACGCCGGAGCGATCGACCTCCGCGATATTGGGCGCGTTCGACGTGTAGCTCGCGGCGCTCGTTACGTCGCGCGTGCTGCCGTCGGAATAGCGGGCGGTCGCCAGGATCTGTTGCCGCGAGTTGGCCGACAACAATCGTTCCTTGGGGCTTACCTCTAAGGCGATCAATTGGGGGGCGTCCGCTTGAGCGGGCGACATCCCTTGGCGGAGCCACGAGAGAATGAGTTCGTAGTCGGCGGATTCGATTGCCAAGCGGCGCCCGCCGCCGTGCGGAACGGTCCCAGTCGCCTTCTGCAAGAACAAGCTTCTCTCGGGACTCGACAGGAACACGCGCCTGCCGCGGTCCGCTTTGACGAGCACCTCATAATCGGCGACAGGATCGAATCCAAAGACACTCAGCTTCAGTCCGCTAGGATGCGAAGCCTTGCCATGGCATGCGCCGCTGTTGCAACCGAACTTGGACAACAACGGAACGACGTGGTTCGCGAAGTCGATCTTGGCGCGCGATTCGCTTCGGTCGACGTGCGCCGGCAAGTGCACTTGTTGACCTTGATAGGAAACGGTGATGCGTGCGTCTCCGTTTGACTCGGCCAAGACGAGGCCTGCCTCCGTTTTCGCGATGAACGGGTCACTCGAAGTCGTTTCGGCGCGGTGCGTGACGTCGAACGCTCGTCCGTCTTGATCGATGCCCGTTACAAGCAATTGCTGCGAGCGATTCACCTCGGTGAGATGAATCTCGCTTGGCTCGATCTGAATCGCGACGATCTGCGATCCTTCGGGCGAGGCCGAATCATTTGCCGTCGCAATCGAAACGCAGACCAACGCCGCAAACGCAACGTAGTACCGCATCGCTGCATACGGTTGGGTTCGCATGATGGCGTCAAAGGCAGGGTAGGTGGGGCGGTCGCCCCTAAGGTGGGCTGCACGGACCTATAAGGGCCCGTCGATCAATGCCGAGCTTACCCGGGCTAAGTTTGGTAGTCAACTAATCTTGAGCCGAAGGCTCCAGGCTCCAGGTGTCAGGCGAGTCGAAGAGCCGGGAAACCGAAACGCATGATTCATCGCTACGATCGTTTTTTCTTAGCACTAGCTTCGTTAGTAGCGACTTTCTTTCGTTTCGGAGCGGACTTCGAGGTCAGGCCGAGTTCAACGAGGAATTTTTGTAGGACCGAGACGCGACTTGCTTCCAGATCCTTAACCGCCGATAGAAGCGTGACGGTCTTGTCGTCGATCGCTTCCATCGTGGCAATGACATCCTTCTTGATCGCCTTGAGCTCGCGATGGTATTTCGAAGCGAACTCGTCAAACTGATCCCGATGAGCGTGGAACCACTTTCGCAACTCCGTGCTGGGAGCGATCTCTTTTGCCCACAGGTCGACGTGCGCTTCCGCCTTGCTTGTTCCGCGCGGCCATAAGCGATCGACTAGTACGCGGAAGCCATCGGCCACTTCAGGCTCATCGTAGATGCGTTTGGTGTGAACCTTGAACTTCATGGCGCGGTTCCTGTTTTCGGGAACGACCTACACCAAAATGTCCCGGATTGTTTGCCCCGGGCACACAGCCATGGGTCGGCCTTGGCGGTCGTGCAGTTCCAAATTCGGAGGCACGCCGAGGCAGTGATACACCGTTTGCGCCAAGTCGACGGGCATCGTCGGGCGATCGGACGGATACGCGGCGTGCCGATCCGACGCCCCGTATACCACGCCTCCTTTTACGCCCCCACCGGCCAAGACCGATGTGAAGCAACCGGGCCAGTGATCGCGGCCATCTCGCCCGGCCCCGGCGTCGCTGTTGACTTGCCCCACTTTCGGCGTTCGGCCGAATTCGCCTGTCCACAAAACGAGCGTTTCGTCGAGCATCCCCCTGTCGGCGAGGTCATCCAGCAATGCCGAGAACGCCTGGTCGGTCACTGGCATCAAGCGTTCTTTGAGATCGATGAAGTTGCGGCTGTGTGTATCCCAATAGACGCTGACATTCTTGATCCCATCGTTCGGCCAAAACACAGTCACTAGCGGCACACCGCGCTCGACCAATCGCCGGGCTTGCAACACCGATTGCCCGTGCGGGTTGCGGCCGTACTTGTCACGGAGCTCGGCGGGCTCGTCGTCGAGTTTGAATGCCTCGGCCGCAGCGCCGCTCGCCAACAAGTCGAATGCTCGCTGGTAGTGTTTTTCGATAGCCGCCGAACCTATTGCGCTTTGCGACGTCGAGCCTTCGGTATTGAGTCGCGAGAGCAACGACTGCCGGCTCTCCATCAACTGGCGGTCGATCCCTTCGTTGAGCACGAAATCGCCAACGCGATATTCAGGAGCGTTGGGGTCATCGTCGATGGTGAGCGGATTGCAGGTGGGGCCGAGCCAGCCGCCGAATTGCCCGTGGCTTTGTTCCACGAAGCGCGGGACATCGCCTGGCACTTTCGGACGGAATGAAATGAACGGTGGCAACGTTCCTTTCCCGCGGCCTAACTGCGTAAGAACAGCTCCGTAGCCGGGCCAATCCTTCGCCAGGTCGTTGACGGGGGGCGGTGGTTGGCCCGTCAGCAAAAAGTGTGTTGCTGTCAAATGGTCGACGTTGCCGTGCGTCATGGACCGAATGATCGCCAGGCGATCGACTCGCTGCGAGAGCTTGGGCATGTGCTCGCAAATGAACGTCCCCGGCACATTGGTCGAAATCGGAGAGAACTCGCCCCGAATGTTTCGCGGCGCCAGCGGTTTAAGGTCCCAGGTATCCTGATGAGCAGGGCCGCCCCACATGAAGAGCAGAATGCACGCCTTCGCCTTGCCGAACGACGAGGAATTCGCGTCCGAGGCCAACGCTCGCCTAGCCAATAAATCAGGAAGTCCCAAACCGAGTAGGCCCAATCCACCGGTGCAAAGCGCGCTGCGGCGGGACGTCAAGTTCGACGGTCGCTTTGGTTGGCGGGACTTCATGCTTTGCCTTTCCTGTGCTACCACACCTATCGTACGCGAAGCGACCTGCTCGTTCACCTTAAAAGAAGAGCATTGGCGCGAGTTATTCTCGGCCAACGCCGAACTGATCTCCGTTAGCGATCGGTTTCCCGGCAGCGTCAACGACGATCTCGAGCATCTTCTCACTATGGACCTCGCGGCCCTTTTCGTCGGTCAGTCCGGCGACGATTTGTTTGGTCTTGGTATCGATCACGTCGCCTGTCGAAACGTAGGCGTAATCGCCACTAATCGTGAACGTGATCCAGCCTGGCTGCTCGCGGACCGGAATACTTTTGATTTGTTTGGGAGCTTCGCCCGTGTTGTCGAACACGTGCACGTGTTGATTGGCTGCGTCGACCACCCACACTTCGCGCTCGTTTGGAGTAAGGCCGATGCCGTGGCTCGGGCAGCCGTGGCGTTTGACGATGCCCTTTTCGAAACCCTGAACTTCGATGCGGGCAATCTTCTTTCCGGTCGTCAAATCGCCGATTTCAAAACCGAGCAGTTCGTTCACGCAAATGTAGGCCCGGGTCCGATCGGCGTTGACGGTGAACGGGCGAATGGCGCCGCTGAACTCGCCGACTTTCTGGACGATCTTGTGCGTCGACGTGTCGGCGACCAAGAGAAAATTCGATTTCAGCCCGCCCAAGAACATTCGCGTTCCATCGCGGCTGACTACCGTGTTGTGGGCGCCGCTCTTGGTTTCGATTTCTGTGATCAGCTTGCCATCCTCGGCCGAGATCACGTTCCACGTATCTTTCTCAAGCGACGGCACGTACAGAACTTTGCCGTCGGGCGTGATCGACATCCGGTCGGTGCCATTGGGCGGCGCCGTTTCCCACAACGTCTTTTCGCTCACCAGGTCAACGCAGTAGAGCTTGGACAGCGTGGTGAAGTAGAGCCGTTGCGACTTTGCATCGGCACAGACACCCTTGATGTTGCTGGGCATCGGCTCTTTGCTGGCGGCCGTCTCGATCCGTTTGACGAATTTGTGGCCGTTATCGATCTCGAAGACCAGAATCCCAGCGCCGCCGAACTCCAGATAGTTGCGAATGCCCGGCGTCACCACGTAGAGCAGCCGCTTCGAAGCGGCAGGTTCCTTTGCGTCAGCAGTCGCGAACAAGCCGAGTAGCACCAAGAGCAGCCAGGGGAGGAATCGTGATCGCATGGATGCCTCATTGCCAATGAAAAAGGCGACGTTCGTCACGTCGCCTTGTGTTTCAATCGGTGAGCCGAACAACCGCCCTTGTAGCCGCACTCGCCAAGAGTGCGGATGCCCTGAAAGTGGATGCCGCTCTCTCCACGGTCTGGCGACCGCGGCTACCCGAACAGGTTGGTCACAGCGTCAGCTTTGACCAACTCGCGTGGTTGGTTCAAGTGGTTGTAAACGACCGTTGCCGGGTCGATACCGACCGCATGGTAGATCGTCGCCAAAAGCTCGATCGGGTGAACCGGGTTTTCGAGCGGGGCCGAAGCCGTCTTGTCCGACTTGCCGTAGACGTTGCCGCGCTTGATGCCAGCACCCGCCACCACGGCCGTGTAGCAGTAGGGCCAGTGGTCGCGGCCGTCGTCGGTATTCGAGTTACCGCTCGTGCTCACGCCGCGTTGCGGGCTACGGCCGAATTCGCCGAGCGCCACGACCAGCGTTTCTTCCAGCAAGCCACGTTGATCGAGGTCGTCGATCAGCGAAGCCAAGCCGGCGTCGAGCATGGGGGCCGATTGCTTCTTCATCCGGTCGCTCAAACCGGCGTGGTGGTCCCACGAGTGGTTATCGCTGTTGGCAACCTTGGGCCAAATCACTTCGACAACCCGCGTACCAGCTTCAACCAGACGGCGGGCGAGCAAGCAGCTTTGACCGAACGTGTTGCGGCCATATTGCTCACGGACCGAGTCCTTCTCGGCCGACAGGTCGAACGCATTGCGAGCGCGGCCCGAGCTGATCAGCGAGATCGCTTGTTGGTAGTACTTGTCGAGGTCGTACTTGGCGACCGCGGCATCGACTTCCGGCATACCAGCATTGATCAGGTCGCGCAGTTTCGCGCGGCGCGTGAGTCGCATTTCCGAAACTTCGTCACGAAGCTTGAGGTCGTCGACGCGGACCCGTTCCATCTTCGCCAGGTCCATGTCGTCTCCGGGCGGGAACAGATAGTAAGGGTCGAAGCCGCGGCCCAAGAAGCCGGCGGTACCGGCCTTGTTCACCACGTTGCTCTCTTGCAGCGGGCGAGGCATCATCACGAATGGCAACATCGGCACTTCGGGTGGCTTAAGCCGGATGATGTTCGAGCCGAACGTCGGGAAGTCTTTCGGCGTAGGCGGCTCAAGCTGGCCCGAGGGGCTCACCTTGTCGGCCGTGTAGCCAGTGTGAATCTGGTAGATCGCCGCCGTGTGGTTGAAGAGGCCAACCGGCGTGTAGCTCATCGAGCGAATCATCGTGAGCTTGTCGGTCACGTTTGCGAGCTTTGGCAGGTTCTCGGTGAAGTCGAGGCCCGGCGTCTTGGTCGGAATCCGCTTGAAGATACTGCGGACGTTATCGGGGACGTCGTCTTTGGGGTCCCACAAGTCGAGATGGCTCGGGCCGCCTTGCAGGTAGACCATGATCACGCTTTTGGCTTTGCCCCAACCTGGTCCACGGCTGCCAGTGTTGGCGACCGCTTCTTGCTGACGCATAATTTCGCCCAGCGTCAGTCCCATCACGGCCGATCCGCCGACGCGGAGAATGTCGCGTCGTGTGACGCCGACGTTCGAGTCGCAAACATCCTTGCCTGCCTGACCTAAGATTCGCAGCATCCGAATGCTCCAGTGAGAGTAAGACTCGTGGCAATGATTCTCGCTCGGCCTAAGGTTCGAGCCTTGTGCGAGAAAGGGAGGTGGGGGCAAGAACACGCCGCTAGCAGGCTGTTTTTGCACGAGGTGGGTACAAAGTCCAACTGCACCAATATAACGGTCGGCAAAATCGCATGTCAAACTCTTGATGGAAAATCCATGCCACCCATCGGGGTGGTTCGCATTTGACCCTTCGCTAAGCATTAAATTGCCGGGCATTCCACCCGTTAGCGGATGCCGACTCGCGTTGACGTGCTGGCGCGGGCTGCTATTCTGAGGGGCTTTCCCAATTCAAACTCACTCTCATTTAGGACTTTTCGACGGCTGCGACGCCAGAATGGCGACGCCCATCGAAGGTGGAGGACTCACGATGGGCGGAATCTCCGACCGGGCACAAGAAATCAAGCGACGCCGGCAACGCAAGAAGAAGATGGTCATTCTGAACCGCAAGCTCAAGAAGGCGAACGCTTCCGAGAAGCAAGTCATCGCCGAAAAGATCCGCAACATGACGCCCGGCGGAACCGTGATTCTGGCCAACCTGGGCCTCGATAAGGCATAGAGATTTTTGTTGGCACTGGCGTCCTCAAGACGCCAGTGCGGATAATCGGGGGATGGAACACCCGAATCCATACGAATCGCCGAAGAGTGTCGATTCAGCTTCTGACGTCGCCGCTCCACCGACAGAGGCCGGTTATTCACCCGAATACAACCGGGCATTCCGGACGAGCGCTATCGTCGCCGCTGCATCGGGTGTGCTATCGGCGCTCGTGTTGGACAATGGCGTAACGGGCCGCGCGTTCTTTGTTGCGCTTCTCTGCCATATGGCAATGACCAGTTTGATAATGGCTCGTCGCCCTCTAAGCCCAACAGCATTCGATCTGTGGCTGGTCCGGTGGGGCCTGATCCCGTTGGGGCTCCTGATAGCAACCGTAGGAACATGGGCCGTGACTGTGTTGAAGGCGAAATAGGATTTCAAGATCGCAACAGTTGCTCAGGCCGATCAATAACCCAGTTCGCCCCGTACGCAATCAACTCCTCGCGATCGCGAAAGCCCCAACTCACGCCCACCGCCGTGACGCCCGCGCTAGTCGCCGTTTGCATGTCGACTGACGAATCGCCGACGTACCAAACTTCTTTCTTTTCCAACTTCCAATAGCTCAGCATCTCAAATACGCCTGCTGGGTCAGGCTTTCGGGGCACGCCTTCGCGCTGGCCGAAGACGGGATCGAACGGGACAGTGTCAAATAGAGGAGGACCAAACCACCTGTTCACGCAAACTTCCGTGAATCGCTGCGGCTTGTTGGAGAGGACGCCCATCTTGATTCCGTGGGCAGCGACGTCGGCAAGCATTTCTACGATGCCGGCATAGGCCTTGGTCTTCTTGTCCCAGCGGGTGTCGTACTCACTGCCGAATCGCTCAGCCGCCATCGCGACTTGCTCCGTCGAGCGAAGTGCTTCGGGGAGTGCCCGATGCATCAGTGTCGCCACGCCATCGCCGACGAACTTGCGATAAGCGTCGCGTGGATGCGTGGGGCACTCGAGCGTTTGCAGCACGGCATTGGCCGCATCGCCAATGTCGTCGAGCGTGTCGAGCAGCGTTCCGTCGAGATCAAAGATGATGGCCTGGGGTAGATCGGGCATAGTTGTCGTTTACACTCGTTGAAAACGCGCGCCGAACGTTTCTTCGTAAGCGCGGCGATAGGCTGATTCGTCTTCTGGGAAGATGGTCGCGAAGGCTTCTTCGGAGACGGCCCCGCGCTGGAAGCGTTGCTTTTCGAAGACGGGCAAATCGTCGCCGGTGATCGCCTTGATTCCGCGGCGGACAATTTCCCCCTTCAGCGCGTACAGCTTCTCTTCTTTCCAGTCGGTCAGTTCGATGAACGGAATTGCTTCCGAGGCCGCAATCACGTCGACCGTCGCATAGGGACTGAACCCTGAAAAGCCAAACGCTTGGGCCGGAGCATAAGTCCGAACGTGGCCGCGGCTTTGTCCGCCCGTGTACGTGAGGCTGTGCTTCACGGCACCGACGCCCCAGCCTTCGTGGTAGAGCAGGGGATTGTTCAAGACACTGCGGATTGTTAGTTCCGGATTCTCGTGGATCGGGTAGTCCTTGAGATTCTCGTCGCCGCCGTCGCCGTCGATGAGATGCTTCCACGATGGGTAGCGAGCGCGAATTGCCCGGCAAAGGGCCGTGGCCATCGTCGCGCTTTGGACGTCGAGTGGCTTATAGTCTTCGATCACGCTTACGGCGTCGCGATAGGAAACCTCGCTCACCGGGACGTCGAACACTTCCAGGAACATCTCCAGCCCAAGCTGCTTCAGGAACGTATGCGCTTGCGAGCCATCTCGCCCGGCGCCGTCCAGCGACAGTGTGAACGCCTTGAGCCTCGCAGGCGACTGACCGCGACGAAGCAGTGCGCGGTACAGCAAGACGAACACTGCCCCGCTATCGACGCCGCCCGAGAACAGTACGCCCAGCGGCTCATCTTGTGGAACATGATCGAGCCAGCGATCGATCGCGTCGGCCACGGCGCCGATGTAGTGTTCGCCGATCACATCCAAATCCGCCGGCAAGGCGTTGCGAGTTGGCGTGAAGAATCGCTCCAGCTTCGGATTCGGGTCGGGGCAGCCGACCAGTTCCAGCGACATCACGTAATGGGCCGGGACCATCCGCGTGTAGGACGGGTGGAATTGTCCGGCGAGTTTTTGCTCGGCGAGATAATCGGCGATCTTGTCGATGCGATCGGACGCTACCAGCCAAGGACCTTCGTGGTGTTTGGCCAGAAAGAATCGCAGCGGCCGGCCAATCGAGCGAGCCATTCGAACCGTTCGGCCTTGCTTGGCGATGATGGCGAACTGCCCTTGGATCTTGCGCACGCGCTCGACATCGCCCGAGGCGACGGCCGCTTGGGCCTCTTCGGCTGTGCAGTTGAAGAAGAGATTCTCGGCCGGGTCGAGCAGGACGCTCAATCGTTCAATCGTTTGCACATTCATCGCGAAGGAGTCCACTGGAGTGGCGCGGGAAAACGGACATTGTAACCGAGGATGGTCCGCCGGTTCGTCCGCTGTTCACTCGTACGCACGCAGCGATGCATTCGTTCGTCTTACAACTTCGCGATACTCTTGAAATCTCCCATGAGCGACCGGTACAGCTGTTGAAAGACCGGGAATCCGTGATCGTAGGTCTTCACGTTCTTCTTTTCTGTCGGAGTTTCTGACACGACTTTGATCGTCGCCGCACAAGCTTCCTCAATGTTCTTGAAAGCACCGGCACCAACCGCCGCCAAGAGCGCCACGCCATACGCGGGGCCTTGTTCGGCGTTGATGGTGACAACTTTTTGGCCGAAGACGTCGGCCTGAATTTGCCGCCACAGCGGGCTTTTCGAGCCGCCGCCGCTGGCGCGGATTTGTTTCACCGGCACGCCCATCTCTTTGATGATCGCCAGGCTATCGCGCATCGCGTAACCGACCCCTTCCATGATCGCTCGCGCCATATGGCCGCGACCGTGCTTGAGCGTGAGTCCGATGAAGCAGGCCCGAGCGTCCGGATCGGCGTGGGGAGTACGTTCGCCGGAGAGATAGGGCAGGAAGAACAATCCTTCCGATCCGGCGGGGATCGCGCCCGCTTCTTGATTGAGGACTTCGTAGGGGCTCGGCTTTCCCTTTCGCAGCGAGATCTCTTTGCAGAGCGACTCAGTAAACCATTGCAACGAGCCGCCGCCGCTGAGGCTCACGCCCATCATGTGCCACTTGCCGTGGACGGCATGGCAGAAAGTGTGCAGCCGGCCGGCTGGATCGATTTCGACCTTATCGCTATGGACGAACATGATACCCGACGTGCCGATCGATGTGCTGAGCGTGCCACTAGTAACGACGCCAGTGCCGACCGCATTTGCGGCGCAGTCGCCTGCACCGCCGACGACCACGCAGTCGGTCGTCAGCCCCAATTCTATGGCCGCGGCCGCGGTCAACTTGCCGGTGACTTCTTCCGATTCGTACGGCTTGGCAAACAGATCGATATCGAGTTCGAGTTTGCTGAGCAGCTTCTTCGACCACGTTCGCGCGGCGACGTCGAGCAGCAGCATCCCGCTGGCGTCGCTCACGTCGGTGGCGAGTTCGCCCGTCATGCGGCGTCGGACATCGTCTTTGGGGAGCAGGACCTTCTTGAGCTTCGCGAAGTTCTTCGGCTCTTGATTGCGCAGCCACAGGATCTTCGGTGCCGTGAATCCCGTGAGCGCCGGGTTCGCCACCATCTTGATGAGTTGCTTACGCCCCCCAGCGCGGGCTTCGATCTCGATGCACTCGGCGGCGGTGCGCTGGTCGTTCCACAACAACGCAGGGCGAATCACCTTGTGGTCTTTGTCGAGAAAGACCGACCCGTGCATTTGCCCTGAGAGGCCGATCGCTTTCACCTCGGCAGGCGGGAGCTTAGTCTTCTTCATGACCTCGCGAATCGTTTTGACAGTCGCGGTCCACCAGTCGTCGGGATTCTGCTCGGTCCAGAGCGGCTTGGGGATGTGCAGCGGGTAGTTGGCGCTGGCTTCGGCCAGGATCTGTCCTTGCTCGTCGATGACAAGCGTCTTGGTTCCCGAGGTACCGATATCAATGCCAAGAAAGTACGCCATAGCCGCCGAGACTCCCGAAGGACCAACCGAAGTGGATCAAGTGGGGGCTATTATGCGCACGAGCGTGCGAAAACCCCAGTCCGGTAGAGGGGATTTTGACGCGTATTGGGATGGCACGATCGTTTCTTGTTGAGCGGTTCCGGTGTCGCGGGTAATTTGACGGGGCGTGGCAGGGAGGCCGGACTATGTCTTGCGCAAGTTCCATCACAGGGGATTCTGCTATGACGCAAGCACACTGCTTCTCGTGCATTGCTCTCGCGTTGGCGAGCACTTTGGCCTTGCCGCATCGAACAGGCCAAGCGGAAGAACGTCGGCTGGAAAACCGTCTTCCCTCCAGCACCATTGTTTGTGTTTCCGTTGGCAGCTTTAAAGAAGCCTGGGCAGAGTTTCGACGAACCGATTTGGGAAAAACCGGATTCGGAGACCACTTCGATGCTTTTCGCAAGGAGTTGGTCGAAGCCGACAAAGCGAGCATGCTTCACCTGCGACCTTGGTGGGGGTTCGACTGGGACGACCTGAAGGACATTGATTCCGAAGCGGCGCTCGTCGTCGTGAGAAATAACCAAGATCTGGGCGCCGCTTGGTGGTTCCAAGGCGATCCGATGGCAGACCATCTGAAAAAGCTTCGGAGTACCATCGACGACTACTTTGAGAAGGAAAAGAAGCTTGTTTCCACAACCGGCAAATTCGGCGAAGCCGATTGGGCAGCGCACGTCACCAGGGAAGGCGACGATCCGGTCAAGGCAGCAGTCGGGCCCATTTGGGTCACTACCGACCAAGGGGTCTACGTCGCCAGCGATTGGAAGACCGCAGAAGTGCTCGCCAATTCCTACGCCGAAAGCAAAGCCAATCCTCCAATACCGCCAGCAATCGCTACGGCACTGGAATCGATCTACTCCGAAGGTGAACCCGGTCCAAAGGCGCGGCTTCGTTTGCTTGTTCGACCGCCCAATATTGCGCTCGCGATTCGTCGCCCATCAGGGCGTAAGCGTTTGGATTTTTGGTCGGCGTTCTGGAAGCGAGTGTGCAGTGAAGCCGAGAGCATTGGCCTGACGATCGACTTGGCGCCTGGACGCGATGAGGAGATTCGCGCGGCGGGAGCAATCGTCTTCAAACCAGCGCACCCCGGGAAGGTGAGCGAGCCCATCTTGATGCCTACGACGCCTCCAGAAGTCCCCGAGTTCGTCCCGCCCGACATAGGGTCGGCCATGAAATTCGGGATCAATCCCACGAGGTTGGTCAAAGGCCTTGCAGCGGTCGTGGAGAAGGAGTCGGGCGAAGGGGATGTTCTCAATCACATTCTTGACGGGTTGAGGGACGATCCGGCTGGTCCCAAGGTGGACCTTCGAAAAGGCATGATCGATCAATTGGGCGACTCAATGCTCCACTTTATGGATGGGAAGCATCCGCCCGATCGAAAGGCGTCTGCGATTCGCCGAGCGTCACTGTTCCCGATCGCCGACGAGGTGAAGTTCGCAACTGCGGCAGACACACTCTGGAGCGGTGTCGCCTTGGCTGCGGTGCACGGATATAAGACCTTCGTCTGTCCCATCGACCAGGAATTGTTATCCAGAACCGAGTTCCGGGCAGCTTCGATTTGGACGAAGGAGAAAACATTCGCCATCGGCAACAACAAAGATTTTTTCGCGCATCTCTTCAACGGTATGCCGGTAACACCGCTCACGGAGACTGCCGACTTCAAGTACATCGACAATTGGTGGAAGAAGGTCGAGTCCGAAGAAACCTGCGTGTATGCCTACTTCTCTCCCGAGCACTTGCTGGGCAATGCTTACCAAGAGGTGGTCGACGCCAAAGTGGTGAACGATGCAAAAGGGCGTCCGCTACCCGAACACCCGGCGACACCGTACCTGCGGTTCCTGCTCCTTGGAGAGATGGAGCTACAAAACGCGACTAAACCAATGTCTCTGCCTGAGGCGGATGTCATCATGTCGAACTGGCCGGCGCTCGGATGGACACTGGCCAATTCGGAGAAGGGAATGCGATTCGAATTGGTGTGGCTCGGGGCGAACCGCAAGCCAGCATCGAAGTAACTAGCCGCTTCCGGTGCCACGGTCGAAGGCATCAGCATCGCGCAGGGCCAGGGCCAACGTCGATTCGAAAACCTCCGACGAAACGGTCCAACTCGGCTTTTCGTCCGAATACGAGTTGCAATGCACCACCAGCGTGCGATAGAGGAATTTTAGAACGCGACGTGGCACTCTCAAGGACCGCAGCGCTTCGATCAGCCGTGGGTCGGAGACGTTCGAACTGATCAGGCCGCGCAGGGCTGGCTGTGCACCGGGCGCGGCGCACGCGCGGATGCGGGCGTTAGTGACGTCGTAAAGGGCCTGGCCGGTCCACTCGAACGACGGAATCATGTTTTGCTTGTCGAGCCGCGCCCGCTGGTAAAAATCGCGGTCTTCGCGCTCAATGAAGCGAGTCAATTCGATCGGCAGCATCAGCTTCACGCCCAAGCCGGGATGCTTGAGAAACTTGTTGTCGAGCATCGGCCAGACGAGCCCCTTCATCAGTTCAGCCGAGCCGTTGATCAGGTGGGGTTCGTCGACGCGATCGACCAGCACCAGGATTCCCTTGTAGCCAAGGGTTGTGAGGATCGACTGGAGCTTCATCAGCATCTCGTAACGATCGTCGGTGCTGTCCTTGCGCGGGAGCGGCTGGTTGGCGACCTCGGTCGTCGAGAAGTGGAGCAGCGTTTGCCAAAGCGAGTTGGTATCGCGATTGCCGACGCGGACCCGGTGATGAACTTTCCAGGCCAGCCACCGGAACTTGAGCAGCCGCCACAAAAAGGGCCACCAGAAGCCGACGAATACGATTCCGCAGATCGTGCCCCAAACGGTTTTGTTAGCGTCAAGCTTGAAGAACAGCAGGTAAACCAATCCCAAGGTCAGCAGCGTTCCGACAATTCCGGTAACCAGTGGAATCCACGATTGCCAGGAAAAGAAGCCCAGCGTTTTTCGCAGCGAATCCCATCGCCCGGCGTAAGTGTTCGAGGTCGACTGGTCATAGCACGCGGCCAGCAATAGCAGGTCGCGTTTTTGGTTCGCGTCGAGTTTCTGAGCGTCGGAGGGCGTAACGTCCGCCTCGATCCCCGGCGACTGCGGCGCGCCGATCAATCGATCGATCAAGCCAGTCGTCGCCACGCACAAGATCGCGTCGATGTGGTCCCACAACTTCCAGTGGTTCAGTACCTTGTCGGGGCGGCGCTGCGATCGGGAAAGACGCTCGCGAAAGCGATCGAGGAACGGGTTGAAGTCGTCGTAATGGACGACGATCGCCCGTTTGTCGGGATTTGCTTTGTTGAAGTCGGCGAGATGCCTGGCGATTTGCAGCCGCATGGCGGTTTTGCCAGCCCCTTTTTCGCCCAGCACAATCGCCGTCGAGGGCTCGCCCGGGTCGCCGTACACCTTGTCCCAGGTGGGGTGATAGGTCGTCTCGATGCACCCGTCTTTGAAAACGGGGTCGGTTTGGGCGTCTTCCTCCGCGAACGGGTTGCGCGACATTCCGTGGTGTTCGAGAAACTGTTGCAACTTCATGGCTGAGAAGGTTCGGGTGTGCGTTGACAAGACAAATCCGACGCCGGAACTGGTTAGCAACTTTACGTCAAAAACGCGCCGACCGGGAGGGATGGGAAGGATAAACGGCCGCTTTCGTGAGGTCGCATCGCCTCGGCGCCAAGAGCCAAAGTTGGGCAGGTTTGATCGGCATCTTTACATTACTGGCTGTCTTGGGAGGCAACGATTGCCCAAGGCAACCGCGCAATGGCGTGGAATATCCACGCATGGACTGGGTTCCTCACGTTCGGGCGGGGCCTTCTTCTCACGTACTTCTGCTGGTGGGAGTCTTGTGATGACCCTATGTCGCACCATTTTCTTGGGAATCTTGTTTGTAGTAACATCCGTGGAAGGCGTGCATGCCGTCGACCTTGGTCCGCCCAGGCCGGCGTGGACCGCCAGGCTCGATGAGTTGTCCGAATTATCGATCGACGAGACGCCATTGACGGAAGTCTTGGCGATCCTCGAAAAGGACCTCGGCGTCAACGTCCAGCTCGACCGGAAGGCACTCGAGGAGGCAAGTATTCCAAGCGATCAACCCGTCACGCTCACCGTTCGCAATATGAAGCGCCGCACAATCTTGAACAAACTTCTCAAGCCGATCGATCTGGCGTTCACGGTGAGAAGCGAAGGAATCTTGATCACAACCGTAGAGAAAAGCAGGACCGAGATAGAAACCCGGTTTTACGATGTGGATGACTTGATTGAAGCGATCCAGGATGCCAACCGCCGTAGCGGCGTCCCCGAGCAGCCGCCCGGCGCGGCGCCGAGGATTACGGGTGGCGTCACCAACGGACACGTCGATGTCGCGTCGGGTGCTCCTGGAGCGACTTCAAACGCGACTCCCGCCGACCCCCACGCAAAGCTTCCCAGAGAGTATCGCGAACTCATCACCTTGACTCAGGAAACCATTGCCCCGGACACATGGGAAGAAGCGGGCGGTCCCGGCCGGATATCCGTTTTCGCGGGCCTTGTCGTCGTCTCGCAGACCGAAGAGCTTCACACCGAAGTAAGCACGTTTTTCGATAACCTGCGCGACATTCTGGAGAAACGCCGACGGCGGCGGTGAAAAGTTCGTTTGCAAAACGAGAAAAGGCGGCGCGAATTTACTTCGCGCCGCCTTAAGTCAGTTCGCTTGTTTGGCAACGGTTGAGAACAGTCCCTACTTCACCTTCAGGCTATTCACAAAGTCCTGAAACGCCTTCTCGTTCGCCGCGATGGTCGCCTTGGGACCGTAAAGTTTCAGGAAGTAGTTGCCCGCGGTCTTATTCTCGATGATAGCGCCGAGCATGCGATAGTTTTCACGCAGCGTCGTCGCACCGCCGGCGAACGGCCCGCCCGGCATATCTTTGTAGGTGCCCGACAAGTCGACGTAGTGGACCGTCAGCCCGCCGATGCTCAGCTTCTCGACCTTCGCCTTATCTTTGGTCAAGGCCTTGCCGCCGGCGTCGGTGAACTGATTCAGCCAACGGCTCACGTTGTCGTCGATCGATCCGCCCGAACCCATCACTGTGAGGCGGCCCGGGATTTCGTCCCCTTCGACTACCGGGATTTCGAACTCATACTCAACAATCCGGCTGCGCGGCATCTTCTTCTTCCAGTCCTTGGCAGGCGCCAGTGACATGGCGTCGTTTTCACCGATGGAAATCGAAGCAGGGGCATCTCCCTTGGGCTCGTCGGCGACAACGAAGGCAGTTGCGGCTACAAACGACAGCATCAAGGCGACCAACGAGAATCGATGCAACACGGTTCGTGCTCCCTGTTCCGGAAGATAGTTCATTACAGGCGCGTAATCTGGTGGCCGCCATTATAGGCGCTACTTCACTAAGACGTACACCAGCGCCACGAAGAGCAAAAAGCAAACGACGCCTAGCCCGACGACGATTGCGATGACCGTCGACTTGTCCTTTCCAGGACGCGAGGGGCCCAGCGAGACGGAACCCAGTGACGTGCCGCCCAGTGAGGTGGAGCCCAGAGGAAGGCCTGGCGCATCGAGTGCAGGCAGCATCGGCGCGGGTTCGGGTTCCGGCTTCTTGATTTCAAACGTCGCCTCGGTCGGCTTCTCGCCGGGCAAGCCAGGAAACACGTCGCTGGCGGTTTTCCAATCGGTCCAACCTTCCCGCCACACCAGGCTATCGGCGCCAACTCGTCCTTCGCCGAGCCACTTGCGCATGATGGCTCCTTTGGCGGGACCATACTGCCCGCCGCCGACGGGACGAACGTACCAAGCCGACTCAATCGACTCGTCGATGGCATCGACAACCGGTTTGGCGGTGCGCCCCTTCGAGGGTGGCAACAGATCGCCAAGGCCGCTAGCGCCGTTGGCTTCGCCCTTCTTCAGCTCGGCCGGCTTTTCGGCAAGGTTGACTTTGGAGCTGCTCGGAGCCTCGCCGCCAAGCGATACCGCCACGTCGCCATGCGCGGGGCTCGACTTCGTGTGAGTCGCTGTCCCGTTGGCGGCCCCTGGAGTCGCCGGTTTTTTTAGCGCCTGAGGATCGCTCTCGTGAGGAATGCGGACTCGCTCGCCGCAGTCGGGGCAGAACCCCTTCTTGCCCGCCAAGGCAGCCTTGACGTGGACGCGATGACCTTTCGGACAGAAAAAGCGGATACCCATTCGTGATGAGACCTGTGGCAATCGTCAGTGCCGAGGTGCAATTGAAAAGCCAGCGCGCACCTTACCCGACGCGTATCCCCGCCCCCCATTATACTTTTGCCCAACCGGTACGAAAGTGAATGTCCCAAATCCGAATGTAGGGATTCTGCGGAAAATAGCCGCTCAGAAAGCTGCACATGGCCAAACAACAAGAGAATGGACCCTTGGAAATCGCGCTGGTCGGAGAGCTTTCCGACAAAGAGGCCGATTTGACCGATAAACTGCTCGACGTTCCGCCCGGCGGCGAATGTCACCTGTACTTCGATTCGCCTGGCGGAAGTGCCTACGTCGCCTTGGCCTTAACTTCGCTGATCGTTCTGCGCGGCCTCAAGGCGACGGCGATTGTCACAGGCGAAGTCTCATCGGCGGCCCTGTGGCCGTTTGCGGCCTGCAAGCGCCGTCTGGTCACTCAACTAAGCGTCGGGCTGTTTCATCCCATGAAATGGCAAAGCGAAGAGAACGTGGGGATCGCCGAAGCGGCCGAATGGGCCCGCCATTTCAAGGAGCTGGAAGGCTCGATGGACGAGATGCTTGCGTCGATGCTTGGGATGCCGATCGACCGCCTCAAAAAGTGGCTCTACCCCGGCAAGTACGTCGGCGGCCCGATGATGGCCGAGGCCGGCATCGCCGAGCTAGTCCCGCTCGCAATGCTGAGCGACTTCGCCCCCAAGAAACGAAAGTGATTTCACACGAAGACACTAAGCCACGAAGAAGAACAATAGAAAGTGGCACAGACAATCCTGTCTGTGCGCGGTGCAGCCTCTTTCATCGGCTGATTCTTGATCAGCAAGTCGATCAAACGGAGTTCCTATTCCTCGTCCTCTTCATCATCATCTCCGTCGTCGTCCTTCTCCTCATCCTCCCGATCATCCTGATCGCGTTTCATCGCTTCCTTGCGGCGGGCCTGGATTTGTTCTTGCAGCGCCGCCTCGCGACCCACCAATGCTGCTTTGAGCCTGGCATTCTGCGCTCGCAGCTCGTCGATTTCCGCGCGGAGTCGTTTCACGGTGGCCGGGTCGGTGGCGAATTCGCGTTCGATTGCTTCGGCAACTGCGTTTGCTTCTTTTCTAAGGCCAGCAGCCATGAGCAGCCGTTGCGCCATCCTCGCTTTGCCCATCGCATCGTCAGGAATGTGCGCGACTGCTGCCGCTCGATCACCCGGCGTCGGGCCCATCATTCCTGGCTGACGCATGCCCGGCCCGGGTCGGGCTGGCGGCTCGTCCCGTTGGCCCCGCTGTAGCATGAGACGGTCACGATCGTTCGCGAGCCGCTCGGCGATCTCCCGTGCCTCTGACTCGATCCGTTCGGCACGGCGGAGCATGTCGAAGGCCCGCTCGGGGTTGTTTTCCGCGACACCGGCTGCCTTTTCGCGAATCGCGCCGGCGATATCGCGCAAGCGTTCGGTTCGCTGCGCGGGATTGTCGAGGCGCTGGGCCTCTTGAACTTGGGCGCCTATCGATCGGGCAAAGGCGTCCAGCTCGCGTTCCGATTCCCGTTCCATGGCACGGCTATTGGCGGCCCTTAGCTTCCGCAAGTTTTCTTCGAACGCCGCCTTGGCCGCTTCCAACTGTCGCTTTTGAGCGGCATTTTCATCCGATTCGGCTGCTTGTCCCTCACGCTCACCCTCGATAGCAACTCTGTTACCGAGGCGGCCGCGCTTGTTTGGCGCTTGAACAACCAACACGGGAACTCGCTCCCCGTCCGCGCCGAGGACCTGCACCAACTCGTCCTGTTCGGCTTCAGCTTCTTTCGTGAACTCTTCGCGTTCTTCGTCGCTCACTTGGACTTCGCGTAGCTTCGCGAAGATTTCGTTCACCGTCGCGCGTTGCAAATCCTGATTTTGGACCAACTTTCCATCGATTGGGCAGTTCTCACCGTCGCATGCCATTTGCTTAACGGCCTCGAGCGCTTGTGGCAACTTCGCAGCGCCCGCTTTCGAGGCGTTGTGACTGCGGAGGACGCTGCGTACGGCCGACAGCAGGTCGCGGCATTGCGCCGCAACTTCGCGAGCCTCCGCTTCGCGCCCCTCGTCGACGATTTGCCCCAACTGGGCACTCAGCCGCTCGAGTCGCTCCAGCACAGCCGCCGCATCGACATCGCTCTCGGCGTTCTCCGTCGCGGCGGCAACGGCGTTCGGTTCAGACTTCTTTTCGGCGGGCGTTTCCTCGGCAGAGGCTCCAGCGATGGCGACGCCAAAGGCCAACGCCCAGGCTGCAACAATACGGCTGTTCATTGCGATCGCTCCGAAAGAAGAGAGAGGCCTGGCGTCGCGATGATTGGACACCAAGATGCGAGGCTATAGCCACAATACCTATCGCCCTGCGGGATTACCAGCAGAGAGGCCGGATTGCCAATAGAGAAGCGAATCCGTAACGCCGATCGCACTATTTATCGCGGCGTAAATCGATATTCGCCGGCGCTGTCGCTTGTGCGTAGGCTCTCCGCCACGCATCTCGATCGAAGCCGTGATTCTCACCGGTAGTCTGAATCAAGGCGTCGCGCACGCCGTCGTTTTCGATCTGCCGCGTCACCTTCTTGGCGCCCCCTCCGGTGGAAAAGCCACCTCCCCCCGAGGGATCGCTTGTGAAATTGGCGCCCGTGCCGCCACCACTTCCCTGTTGAATAATGAACGAGTGCTTCGTGACCAGTGAGCCGATCAAGGCGGGAATCGCATCAACAGATCGCATCCGCGCCAGCGCTCGGCCAGCGCGATTGATCCGCGCGTTGTCGTCCCCCTTGAGTGCCCCGATGAACTGTCGGACGGCTACCTTCGAGTTTTTTCGTTCCAGGATGTCGAGGCACTTTTCGCGAATGTCGCCATCACCGTCGTCGAGCGCGAGCGTGGCCAGCGTCGCGTCGCACCCCGGCATTTGACCCATGGTCTCGATAAACAAAATTCGCCAGTGCTGCGCTTCCTCGGTGTCACTGGCGTACTCCGACAACACCGGAATGGCGGCGGGGTCCCGGATTTGGCGAATGGCTTCAACCGATTCGGCCTCTCGCTTCTTCCCTTCCGACTTCCGCCAGACTCGTAGCTTGTTTCGCCATTGGGCTGTCGCGTCGACCGCCGCCTCGTGTCGCTGCATGATCGCGATATCGTGTTCGGTTCGATAAGAACCCTTGTACTTACGATAGCCCATGCTCTTGAAGTACTCGTCCTGTTTCATCCAGCGCCCGTCGTATCGCTGGTAACCCAGGCCGATCCGTGCGCCTTCGTGATTGGGGTCGATCATCAGGATCTGTTCCAAATGATGCTGACGCCGTCCGATCAGATTGTTGTCGTGGCACCACTGCGCGATTTCCCACTGGGCGTCGACGGTGTTGGCGACCTTAGGGGCGCGTGCTTCGTATTCTTGAAGAGAGTCCGACTTGGGAATCGCTTTGGAGACAACTTCCTTGGCCAACTTGAGAGTCCCGGCACCGGTCTTTACGACGTAGGGCTCGGTTGGCTTTCGTTCGTGATTGAGGAGTTCCCCTTCAATCCGTCCTCCACTTTTGAGGACGAAAGTTTCGGCGTGCGCGCCGCGAAGAAAGAACGCAACGAACACTCCCCATGCGGCGGCGCGACCCAGCAACAGAATGTGGTGATTCACCGTTTCGACTCCCGCCTGACGCGCTACAGCCCCGGACTTGTAACGCGCAGCCTTAGCCTGCGGCCGCTAGCCATCCTTCGAGTATATTACGACGCATCCTTCACGAAAATCTCCGTTTTGCCGCCAATTCTTCTTTTGGTGCCATGCGGAAACGAATGTAACGCCGCAAATCCCACACTTTGGGCGATTCCAGGACGATCCGATGCCCGCTAATTTGACCCCGCAATACCACAAGGCCGAGGAAGAATACCGCCGTGCCCAGTCGCCCGAAGAGGAGCTTCGCTGCCTGGAGGTGATGCTGCGAGAGATCCCCAAGCACAAAGGGACCGACAAGCTCCAGGCCGAACTCAAGCACAAGATCAGCCGCGCCAAGGCCGACGTCGAACAGGCAAAAAAGTCGGGCGGCAAAGCCAAGGCGGGCGGCGGCATCAAGATTCCGCGTCAAGGAGCGGGGCGAGCGGTCCTGATCGGCGGGCCCAACTCCGGCAAAAGCCAGTTGCTTTCGAAGATCACCCGCGCGACGCCCGAAGTTGCCCCTTACCCGTTCACTACGCGCGAGCCACAGCCGGGGATGATGCCCTGGGAAGACGTGATGGTCCAAGTCATCGATACGCCGCCATTGACCAGCGACATGATCGACCCGAATGTGATCCAGCTGGTGCGAGGCGCCGACTTGGCGGTGGTCGTCGTCGATCTGGGAAGCGACGACGGTGTCGAGGGACTCTCGCAATGCCTGGCCGCTTTTCAAACGGGCAAAACGCGGTTGGCAAAAGAGTCGTACGTCGACGAAGACGATATCGGCGTCACCTACACGAGGACGATCGTGGCGCTCAACAAAATCGACGATCCGCAAGCGGAAGAACGGCTCGCCTTGCTGCGGGAGTTTGTCTCGTTCGACTTTCCTGAATACCGAATTTCAGCCGAGCAAGGCGAAGGCCTCGACGAACTGAAGAAAGCGATCTTCGAAGCGCTCGATGTGGTCCGCGTCTACTCCAAGCTGCCGCACAAAAAAGAGGCCGACTACGAAAAGCCGTTCACACTCAAGCGAGGCGGGACTGTCCTGAATGTCGCGGAACTCGTTCACAAAGATCTGGCGGTGACATTCAAGCACGCACGGATTTGGGGGACGGGCATCATCGATGGTTCGACCGTGAAAGGCGACTACGTCGTTCACGACAAGGATGTGTTGGAAATCCACGGCGGCTGACGCGACGTCACATCAATAGTTTTGCAATGAATGGCAACGCCAGTCGCATTACCACGTCGCAAATTGTATGCGAAGCCATGGCTGATTCGATGCCGTATTTCCAGTAGAGCCAACCGCACGGAAGCGCGATGAGACTATTGAAACCAACAAGGTACGCCATGTTTTCAGGATTGGCGCTGCCACCAAGGACTAGATGGTTGAAGACGTACATGGCAGCTAGAGGAAGGCTTGCCAAAATGTTCGCGAACCAGAAGTAAGCGGTGCTGGGACGCTCGCTACGCGTAATCGCGACACCGACCCAGACGATAAATGCCATGAATCCGTAGCGACACCACGTTTCTTCGGTGATGCCGGTCCCCAACGACGAGAGTATCCTAATCCAGGCGGGAGTTGCTTCGATCGTCTTGATCGCGTCTTGGCTCATGCCGGAGCTCGTCACTTCAGCGGGGAGCATCCTATCCGCCAAAAAGGCGATAGTGCCTACCGCGATGCCGACGACGGAAGCAGCAATCCAACCGGAACGCATTTGGTTGAGAACGGAAAAGTCGCCTTTCGCAATGCCACGAAATACTGGCGCTTCGAGTCCCACGCGTGAGCCTAGCCATACGCCAATCGGGATGGTGATCGCCCCCATAAAGCCACAAGAGACCAACTGCGTCGCCAACCAGAAGACCCATGGCATCGGCATCGACTGTGGCGTCGCGCTCACGAAAACGATGACAAATGGGACCGTCGCCAGCGCGCCGATCACGTTCAGCGCCATCATCAACGTGGCCGTCGCCAAGTCGTTGGCCGTGTTCGTTTGGTGCGCGCTTGTGGGTGCCGGCGTCAAATCGAATTGTGGCGACATATAGGGATTTACGTCACGCACGGGAAGCGGCCGATTCGGGTGCGGTCTGCTTTCCGTCGAGTCGCGATTGGTAAAATCCTTGCTCATCCCCTTCCCCCATCTAGTACATTGCCAAATACGAATCCCAAATAGAAATCGGTGGCCGCGAGGTCCTTCACACCAAACCGAACCGATTGTTCAATCCATTTCATCATACAGCCGCTCATGACCAATTCCGAAATCGCCGACGTTTTTGAGCAAATGGGCGACCTGCTCGATTTCGACGGGGCCAATCCGTTCCGCGTCCGCGCCTACCGCAACGCCGCGCGGACGCTTCGCGATTATCCCCAGTCGCTGTCGGATATCGCCGACGACTCGACCGAAAAGCTGCAAGAGATCGAGGGGATCGGCAAGGACCTGGCCCTCAAGGTCGCCGAGATGTGCCACACCGGAAAACTCCAGCAACTCGAAGACTTGAAGGCGAAGGTCCCCTCCGGCGCGCTCGACATGCTGCGCGTTCCGGGGCTGGGACCCAAGAAGGCCGCGGCCCTCTTCAAGGAACTAGGGATCGCTTCGCTGGAAGCACTGCGCGTTGCCTGCGAAACACAGCAAGTCCGCAAACTCAAAGGGTTCGCGGCGAAAACGGAAGAGACGATTCTCGCCGGGATCGAACTCGCGGCCTCCGCGAACTTGCGCTTTTACTGGGCCGACGCCGACGTGGTGGTGAACCTGCTAAAGGAGCACTTGAAAGACGTCCCAGGCGTGGAGCGGATCGAGTTCGCCGGCAGTTATCGGCGCGGACGAGAGACGATTGGCGATCTCGATATCCTGGCGATTGCCCCCAGCCCTCTCGAAGCGATGAATCGCTTGGAGGCCTTTCCACAACGAGCACAAACGATTGCTCGCGGCGATACCAAGATGTCGATCCGCCTGGCGACCGGCATGCAAGTCGACATGCGGGTGGTCGAAGCCAAATCGTTCGGCGCAGCGCTGCAGTACTTTACGGGATCGAAGGAACACAACGTTGTCATTCGCGGCATCGCGAAGGACCGCGGCCTCAAAATCAACGAGTGGGGCGTCTTTCGCATCGGACCCGATCAGAAAGAAACGTACATCGCCGGGGCTACTGAAGAAGACGTTTACGCCACGCTCGATATGCCTTGCTTCCCGCCCGAGTTACGCGAGAACCGGCTGGAATTCGAACTTCAGAAAAAAGGCAAGCTCCCCAAGCTGTTAGAAACCGTCGACCTGCTCGGCGATCTACACGCCCATACCAAGGCCACCGATGGTTCGGCCACGATCCAGGAAATGATCGCAGCCGCACGGGCTCGCGGGCTGAAATACCTGGCGATCACCGACCACTCGCAGCGAGTCTCGATGGCCAATGGCCTCGATCCCAAGCGAGCCCTGGCGCAGTGGAAAGAGATCGACAAGATTCGCAAAACCATCGACGATGATTTCGTCGTGCTCAAGGGAATCGAGTGCGACATCCTGGAAAAGGGCGGGATGGATTTGCCCGACGACGTGCTCGCACAGGCCGATTGGGTGCTGGCCAGCGTCCACTACGGCCAGCGGCAAGATCGCAAGCAGATCACCGAGCGCATTTTGGGAGCGGTAGAAAATCCCCACGTCGATTGCATCGCCCATCCAACAGGACGGCTCGTCAATCGCCGCGAGGCATACGAAGTCGATCTTGAGGCCGTGATGAAGGCCGTTAAGAAACACGGCAAGTGCATGGAACTGAACGCTAACCCCGCGAGGCTCGACCTGAATGACGTGCACTGTGCCATGGCTAAAGCGATGGGCATCCCGATCGTGATCAACACCGACGCCCACTCGCCTGGCGATTTAGGCTTGATGCGCTACGGCGTATTGCAAGGCCGCCGTGGCGGCCTCACCAAAGCGGACGTCGCCAACAGCAAGCCGGCGAAAGAGTTTTTAAAGCTGATCGCGGCCAAATCGTAGGTCGGCTCAAACTCGCCCCAGCAGCGCATCGACGGCTGCGCCGATGTTGGGCTTGCGCATCAGATGTTCGCCTACCAGGATCGCGTCGACGCCTGCCGCCTCGAGCAGTAGCGCATCGGCGCGGCTATCGATACCGCTTTCCCCAACAAGCACGCAGTCCGCAGGAATCGCCTTCTTCATGCGGATGGTGTGCTGCAAATCGACTTCGAACGTTCGCAGGTCCCGATTGTTGACACCGATCAGCTTGGCTCCCGCTTCGAGAACACGCGGCAAGTTTTCGGGATCATACAACTCGACCAGCGGGCAAAGCCCCAAGTCGATCGCCGCGTTGTGCAGCTTGCGCAAATTGCAATCGTCGAGGCACTCGGCGATGAGCAGCACGCCATCGGCCCCGGCGGCGCGAGCTTCGTAGAGCTGATACACGTCGAGAATAAAGTCCTTGCGCAATAGCGGCACATCGACAGCCGCGCGAATCTGACGCAAGTAATCGAGGCTTCCCTGGAAATAGTGCTCGTCCGTCAAGACGCTGATGCATGCAGCGCCGTGCGCAGCATACGTCTTGGCGATTTCCACGGGATTGAAGTCGGCCCGGATGATTCCCTTGGAGGGACTGGCCTTCTTTACTTCGGCGATCAGCCGGATCGGCCCGTCCTTAGCGAGCGGCGCGAAGAAGTCGCGTGGCTGGGGAGCCGATTCAGCGCGGCCGCGCATTTCGGCTTCGGGAACACGTTCTTTGGCCGCGGCAATTTCTTGCCGCTTGGTAGCGACAATCCGATCGAGAATGGTAGTCACAAAACCGATGCCGTATGCGGGAAAAAGAGGGGCGACCTGGTCGCACGGGAATTCCTCAAAAGACTAAATGTAGTACATCCGTTCCGATTGCGTTCGCTGCCGCGACGTGAGTTCGCGGAGCGAGCACTTGGCCATCTCCTGGCACATCGCTTCGACCGCCTCCGACCAGACTTCCGCGACCACGCGAGCGCCGGCACTGTCGCGTTCACCATGCCCCCCATGGACCTGCGGAGTTCCATCGACGGCCGAAACGACATCCAGTAGCGTGATCGATTCCGGCGGCTTGGCTAACTGATATCCGCCCGAGGAGCCGCGGGTGCTTTGCACCAAACCTGCCGACTTAAGCTGCAGCAGGATCTGCACCAGGAATCGGGTCGGAATGCCGTGCCCGTCGGCAATGTCGCGCACGGGGACTGGGTCGCCCGAATCAAAGCGGGCAGCCAGGTCCAGCGCGGCAAGGCAAGCGTACTCGGTTCGCGCCGAAAGGTTCACAGCGAAGTTCCCGGAGCTGGAGGACTCGGGGGCGATTCGGGCAGCGGATCGAGTGAGTGCAAGCCGCACTCCGTCTTGGCCGAGCCGCTCCAGCGGCCGGCGCGCTCGTCTTCGCCAAACATCGTGGCGCGTGTGCAGGGCCAGCAGCCAATGCTCATGTACCCTTTGTCGTGCAGCGGGTTGTAAGGGATGTCGTATTTCGTGATCAGGGCCCACACCTGCTTCTTGGTCCAGTTGGCTAGCGGGCTCACCTTCACGAGTCCAAACTTGCGGTCCCAGCCGACGATCGGCGCTTGGGCCCGATCGGGGCTTTGATCGCGGCGAATGGCGCTCGCCCAGGCGTGCATCCCTTCGATCGCTTTGAGCTGCACTGCGAGTTTGCGATCGCCGCAGCATTTGGTCGTGTCGACTTTGTAGACCGGCCCGCCGTGGAGTTTCTCGTACTCCTCGACTGTAGTATCGGGGCGCCTCATCTCGACGGCGATGCCGTAGCGCTCCAGCACGCGTTCGCGCAGCTCGAGCGTCTCGGGAAACTGATAGCCTGTATCCAGGTTGAAGATCGGCGTTTGCGGCGCGATCTCGGCCAGCATGTGAATGAGGCACATCCCTTCGGGGCCGAACGCCGTCGCCATGGTGAACCGGGGCGCGAAGCGCTTCACCGTCCAACGCAGAATGTCTTGCGGTGTGGCCGTTTCGAGCTCGGCGCTGCCGGCCGCGAGCTCCGAGAGCAGCTCAGGCGTGGGGATCAACTTGTCCGCCGCAGCGATTTGAGGTGCAGCGGGTGAAGGCGAGGAAAGCATTCGAGGCATGAGGATGGGGTTCATAGGAGCCTCCCCCAACATGGTGGGAGCCTCGTGATATAGGCCAATTGTCATCGTTTTACTGATGTTTGCAAGACGCTAAAGGTTACTTCCTATTTGGGCTATTACTCATATCGACCTCCGATTCAGGGCTGATCCGTCCGCGCAGCCGTGACCCGTCATGGGGCGTAGATTTCCCATTCTTCGCCGTTCTGGAACGAAAAAACGCCCGCAAGCGATAGCATTGCGAGCGTTCTGTAGCTGCGTTCGCCAGAACGCGGAAAGTTGACTAACTGCCGCCAGGGCGGCGCTTACTTCTTTTCCGCAGCCTCGGTGTCGGCCTTGGCCTTCTTTTCTTGCTCGGCCGAGACCAGGGGATTTGGCGTCGCGTCACCTTCCTCAAGGTTCAGTGCCCAACGGATCCCGCCAAGCATCGACGCCAGGTACTTTTCGTTTTCCCACACGTCTTCGCGGTGGCCCAGGCTCATGTGCATTACCTTGCCGTCGCCGTAGTTCTTCACCCACAGGATCGGTACATGGTAGGGCTTCTTGAGGCCCGTCTTCGCCATGTTGAGGCTCATCAGGACGCGGACCTTTTCCGGCTGCCAGTGTTTGAACTGGTAGATTTCGTCAGTGATCGTGAACTCCTCGCCCCACGGCTTGCTGGCGGGGTGCTTGGTATCGTGCACCGTGATCGTGACCGTGTCGCCGGCGTTCCAGGGGTGGCCGTTAAATGTGCCGCCAAGGGCATCCCAGTACGGCTTGTAGTCGTGGAAAGTATCGGCGGCCGAGTGGGCGCCGATCATGGCGTGCCCCTTTTGCTTGAGCCAATCGTTGAAGAAGTATTCAAGATTCTCTTCCTTGATGGGCAAATTGAGAGTCGTGTAGAACATCACGATGTCGTAGTTCTTCAGATTCTCTTTCGTGAAATCCTTTTCGCAGTCTTGCGTGCAATCGACGCGGAAGAGCTTCGACGTCACTCCGAGCTTGGTCATCGCTTCTTCGGCCGGCGCAAGCTTCCCTTCGGGGCGAGTCACCGAACCGTGCTTGAAGCCGGCGCTCTGGGTGACCATCAAGATGCGATACGCTTTGGCTTGATCTTCCGCCAACGCGGGAATCGAAACGGCCATCGCAACAATAGCGGCCAGAAAGGCGAGCAGTCGAGACATGGAATTCACACTAAGTGGGAAAGGAATGGAAACGAGCCAATTAGGCCTGAATCTATTTGGACGCGTCGCTCGCCGCAACCGTATCGCGACGAACATGTAACATGACCGGGCGAGTGCATTGATTTCCCTCCACATTCGCCTGGGCGAAGAAGGGTCGGCTTTGCTCGGGAACCCACGGCTCGGCTCGCAGGAAGATCGTCCGCTCGGTTTCATTCTCGCGAACGAGCACGCCGCTCAGTCCGATATCGTCGACGATAATCCCGTGCGGCAAATTGAGCACGTCGAACGCGATCCGGTCGTTGAAACCATGGCGATCGACCCGCAGTTTCAAGGTGGTCGACCCGCCAGGGGCGATCGCAATCTCTTGCGTCGCCGGAGCCGGCGGGATTTCGCCATGAGCATCGCTGGTGGCCGAAATTCGGAAGCGGCCCAAGTTGTGCCGCTCGAACCTGCCGGTGTGTTCCAAGTGCACGGTCAACAAACTACCGGGCTCGATGGCCAGCGGCTCGGCAAGTTCGAACACCACGGTGTGGTCGGCACTGCCCGCTTGATTGCGTTTGACAGGGAACGTGTTGTTGGGGCCGCTGGATGCGATGGCCCAACCGGTATCGCGGTTGCCGTCGATCAGGTTGGCACCGGAGAAGCCGTCTTGGCTGTAGTCGGCAGTGGCAGTTGCGACCTTCACCGGCTTGGCCATTCCAGGTTTGCCTTTGGGGGCGGCCGTGATGCGAACTTCGCCTAGTACCAAGTTGCCGTTGTTGTCCGCCCGGCCAGGCGACTTGGAGGGGAGCGAATCGTCCCCCAATACCTCAAGGCGGATGGCCGTAATCGGCGCCGTGTTCGTGGGCGATGAAACCACGATGTACGTTTCGGAATCGGCATTCTCGCCGGAAGCAAGGACCGAGTTGTCTTCCTTAACGCTCAATGTCGCGCCACCCAAGGCTGCCGCGCTGTGCACGGTGACTGGCGCGAATGTGCGCAATGGTGGTGCACTGTAAGAACGTGGCGGTTGGTCGATCAACTCCATATAAGGAACCACTTTACTCGGTTCGGCGAGCATAATTTTGCCGACGCCCGAAACATCGCGTCGCAATTCCTTGCCGGCGACTTGAGCGACGGCTGTGATCTTGAGTTTGTCCCAGCCCCCATCGAGCGGCGGCGCGAACGGCGAGGTGTGAATCACGCCGAAGGCCTCGTACAAGCCTTCTTGCACCACAACGTTGTTCGAAACCAAGAACCCCGGCGGAAGGCCGTCGATCTCGAACCGCACGGGGCCCATGAAGTTGTCGATCCGCTCGACCCGGAACGAAAGCGTCTTACCACCGCCGGCATTGACTGTTCCCCCGGCGCCACCCACCGAGGCCGTGAAGCCAGGCTCAGGGCGGCGAATGACCAGTTCGTACGTGTGCTGCGGACTTGAGGACCCGCGAACGTCGCTCACGCGGACCAGGTAATCGCCATCGACCGGCGCCACGAAGGTCAGCTTCGAGTTGCGACCGAGCTTCCGCATCCCATCGTCATCGTTTTCGTAGTTGAGCGTGAAGACGGGCAAACCGTTGTCGGTGAACTTGCTCCCCACGGGATATGGAACAACGACATAACCCGGTTCAGCCAGGGCATGCGCCCGGGGCGTCGTGTCGAAAAACGCGTGCCGCAATCCGCCTTCGGGATAAAAATCACCATCGGCGTCAGGTCCCCGCCGCTGTCGATAGTGCTTGATCACGTCGCCATTCAGATAGACAAAATCGTTGAGCAGCAATTCTTCCCAGTTCTTCAGTCGCACGCCGCGCTGCTCGCTATTCATGCTGCGAAATTCGACCTCCGTATCGCGGATGGCCCGCAACAGCAATCGCGGAACGGCCTTTCCCGCGGCATCGAGGACTTCGATTTTGGTATCGACCATCGAGGCCTTCGCGTCGGAACGCGTTTCGACAATCCATTGATCGCCTGCCTTGGCAGCGAAGCGGAACAGGTCGGCATCACTTCCGTTTTCGGCTTGGATCGTGCCAGTGGCAATCGCGGGAACTGTAACAGGAGTTGCTTGGGTTGGCTCGTTGTTCGGTTCCACTTCGGCGACTTTGGTGAGCGCCAATTGCTCGGGCTGCGGGCCATAGTCGACGCTCGGCGGAAAGTCCGGCAGAGCTTGTGCTACGGCGCCGGCCGATGCATCGGCGATGGACGGCACATACGAAACCACGGTCCCATCGCGTCGGGCGAGCACCACTTGCCCGCCGTCGCCCGAGAACGCGGCGCCGGTGACCCAATCGGGTTGGATGGCCAGAGTTTCAATCGGCGAGAGATCGGCGCCGTTCCACACTTTGGCGCGCGAGTCCTCGCCTGTCGAAACGATCAGTTTTCCATCGCGCGAGTAAGCCACTCGCAGCAGCGGCATTTCGTGCGCGAACTGCGAAACCAGTATCGGATTGGTCCCCTCCGCGGCCGTCGGCGTGATTTGCCACTGGCGAATGCGGTTGTCGACGCCGGCCGCGATGAGCCGCGCTCCCGCAGGGTCCCACGCCAGGCAGTAAAGTTCCTTGGTCGATTGAATCAGCGTGTCGAGCCGCTCGCCCGTCGCCACGTTCCACAACTTCACCGTGCGGTCGCCGCTCGCGGAAGCCAGCACCTGATCGTCCGGGCGAAAAGCCACCTCGTACACCGCGCCGTTGTGGCCATCAAGGTTCTTAATTTGGTTGCCTGTTTCCAAGTCCCATACGATGATCGTTTGGTCGTACGAACACGTGGCTAGCATCTTCTGTTTGTTGCTGTACCGTGCGCCGAGCATCGCATCGCGGTGTCCGCGAAGCGATCGGACTACATTGCCGCTGGCGACATTCCAAATCACAGCCTGGCCGGTGATGCCAGGCTCGCCGCCTGCGGCGACCAAATGTTCGCCGTACTTCGAAAATTCGACGCTGTTGACGGCGCCGCGGATGCCTTTTAGACGACGCACTTCGCCGAGTTGCGGCCACGAGCGAAGTTCGACTTCGCCATAACGCGCCAGCGCGACGAGCTTCCCATCCGGCGAGATCGCCATGTGGTTCACGGTTGCCGGTCGCTCAGACGTGACGGTGATCTTGGGCACCGGCAAGTCGGCGAGATCAACCGTTTTACCCTCGGGGCCTTTGGCTCCTTGGTCGATCCAGAGCTTGAACAGCTCGATTTCAGCAGGCGAAGGCTGGGCCTCGTCCTTGGGCGGCATCTTGGGCTCGCCTTTGCCGCTCAACAAGCGGATCACGCGACTGCCATCGGAATTGCCTGGCGTGATGGGCGCGCCGTGCTCGCCCCCTTTCATCAGCAGGTCGAAGCTATCGACGGCAAGCTTACCGGCCGGATCATCGGTGTTGTGGCAACCGGCGCAGTACTTGCGCAGCAACGGGGCGACTTGTTTGTCGTAGTCGACAGCCGCATTCTTTTCAGCCGCAACTTCCTCGGCCGCTGCGAAAAGCGGTGAGAGAAGCAGGAAGCAGCCAAAGATGGAGAGGATCGTTCGCATGAGGTGGGCTCGAAGTGCCACGTTAGTGGTTGAACAGGAATTCGCGGCTGGTCAGGACGCTCCAGGTCAGGTCTTCCAGAACGAGTCGCCGATCGGTTTCGGGGGTATTGTTGAGGGTACGCACGAACTCATCGATTTCCTTGGGGGTGGGCTTTCGCGAAAGCGCGGCGACGAAAAGCTCGTCGACAATCTGCTCAGGTGGTGTCTTCGACGAAGCCCACTTGTCGACCAGCCCGCCGGCGGCCTGGAGCTTGCCGTTGATTGTTTCGCCGTTGAGCAGATGCAGCACCTGCGTCATGCTGGGCTCGTCGGACCGTTCGCAGTCGCAGGTAATCTTTCGCTCGGGGCGGCCGAACGTATCGAGGAAGTACGACGAGACAAACGTGTCGCCCAACTGGAGGGCGCGGATTCCTTTGGGCTTGTCCTTGAACTCCGTGGCAACTTGCGTGACGGTCGAAAGGGCATCGAGGAGTACTTCTGCTTTCAATCGTCGTGGGTAGTAGCGGGCATAGTACAACTCGTCTTCGCGATTGAGGTCGTTTGTCTCGCTCGATCCTTGGTACGTGCTCGATCGCAGGATCAATCGCATCAACTGCTTGAGATCGTACTTTTGTTCGACGAGGTATTTGGCCAACTCGCTCAGCAACTCCTCGTTGCTGGCGGGATTGGTTACGCGGAGATCGTCTACACGTTCGACCAGGCCGACTCCCAGGAAATTCGCCCACACGCGATTGGTGATTGATCGGGCAAAATAGGGATTCTCGGGCGACGTGAGCCACTTGGCCAAGACTTCGCGGCGATCGGCTTCGGCGTCGAAGGCGATCGATGGCGCGTCGAGCGGCCGCGGTGGCTGAGGTTGGCCGCGGCTAGGCTGGAGCAATTCGCCGCGGATATCGCTATAGACCACGCGCACGTCGCCGTTGCCTGCCAACCCTTTGGCTCGCACGCGGGCGAACAAATTGGCCATCCCGTAGTATTGGTCGTTGGTCCACTTCTCGAGCGGATGGTTGTGGCACTTGGCGCAATTGATCGAAAGGCCCAGGAACGCTTGCGAGACAGTCTCGGCCATGTCCTCCGGATCTTGGTGGAGCGAATAGAAGTTCGTAAAGCCGTTGTCGACCGTCGAACCCGTCGCCGTCACCACCTCGCGAGCGAACTGGTCCCACGGCGTGTTGTTCAAAACTGCTTTGCGAATGGCCGCGTAGTAGGCGTTGAGATTAGCTGGTGTTAGCCGCGCACCGGTCACCAGCAATAAATCGGACCACTTGTACGCCCAGTAGTCGGCGAATTCGCTGCGGGCCAGGACTGCGTCGATCAAACGGTCGCGCTTGTCTGGGGCCGTGTCGGCGACAAAGGTGTTTGTCTCTTCGGCAGTCGGGACAATGCCCATCGCGTCGAGGAACAATCGCCGAATGAACGTGGCGTCATCGCAGACCGGCGCGGGAGCCAAGCGAAGGGCCGCCAGTTTTTTTAGAACGAGTTCATCGACAAAGTTGCGGCGCTCGGCCTTGGTATAGACGTCGGCCGGGATCTCATGCGCGAACGGGACACGGATCGTCGCTACCGTGTTGAGGTTTTGATACCAAACTTTGATCGCTCCTTCGCCTGCTCCGACGACCGACGCTTTGCCGTAGTTGTCGACGTTGACGACCGAGTTGTTGGACGAGGTGTACTTGGCCCACCGGGTGACATCCTCGACAGCGCCATCGGAATACTTGGCTTGCACGATGAGTTGCTGTGTTCGCCCGGTCGACTGCTCCGACTCTTTAGGCAGTACCTCAATCGAGGCCACGTAGGGCTCGCCGTCTTTAGGGCCGGGAACGCCGGAGGCAATCCACTCGGCCAGAACGCGATACTCCAGCGACGATGGTTCCAGTCGTACGCCACCCTTGTGAGGCAGAAGACCAGTTGGCTTGGTGAGCAACAAACTGCGACCGGGATCGGAGAGCACCACCCGTCGGCCGCCGGCATGACGCGTTAGGTAGCTATAGTCGGCGTCCAAGTCGTAGCCAAACAGTGTGAGCCGAAAGCCCTTCTGACCCGCGCGAGCACCATGGCACGCGCCGCCATTGCAGCCCTGTTTGGAGAGTACCGATTCCACATGGTTGCGAAAGCTCCACTGAAACGGCACCTGCTGGTTGCTGACCGTCACTTTGGCTGTGACTTTTTGATCGCCGACGGTCGCCGTTAGTTCTGTCGTCCCATCCGCAACCGGGATCGCAATCCCATTTTCAACACGGCAAACGTTGGCGTCGCTGCTGACGATCGTCGCATCAGCGGCTTGCTCTAAGATGTCGTTGCCGCGTTTCCATTGCACCAGAAGCGGCTGCCGCGCCTCGGTGTGGACCAATCGGATCTCGGCGGGAACCATTGCCAGAGATCGGGCAATCTCGTCTCCACGAGCGCTGGCCGTCGCGATTAGCGCGACAACCATCGCCACGGTAGAAACCGTTCGAGTCAACATACGTCGTAACCCAGAGAGGGCGGGGGGAGGGAAGGGAAAGGTACTCGCGGCGAGCGTGTTGCTGGCCTAAAACAGTTCGCGAATCGGTTGTTTGCCAAAGTCGACCAGCGGGAAGGGACGCCCTGCAGGTCCGGGCAGATGGGTATCAAGATCGAAGCCAAGGCTGTGGTAAATGGTGGCCACGACTTCGGACGGATCAACCGCCTTCTCCGCCGGGTAACCGCCGATGGCATCGCTCCGGCCAGCAACGCGGCCGCCCTTAACGCCGCCGCCGGCGAAGTAAACGCTAAAGCACTGCGGCCAGTGGTCGCGGCCGCCGGCAGGATTCACGCGCGGCGTGCGGCCAAACTCGGCCAGATTGCAGACCAAAGTCTTGTCCAGCATGCCGCGCTCGGTCAGGTCTTCGATCAGTGCCGAGTAGGCCTGGTCGTACATCGGCGCGACAATGTTCTTCATCCCTTCGATCGAAGTGAAGGGTTTGGAACCGTGAATGTCCCAGGTGATCTCATCGAACACGGTGAGGAACGTGTTGACGGTCACAAACCGGACGCCGGCTTCGATCAGCCGCCGCGACAGCAAGCAGCATTGGCCGAAGCGGTTCATGCCATAGCGCTCACGAACCGACGTTGGTTCCTTGGTGAGGTCGAACGCCTCGCGAGCGGCTGTGCTCGTCATCAAGCGATAAGCGGTGTTGAAATTCTCGTCCATCAGTTTGGCCGACGGACTCGATTCGAATTGCTTGACTTGTTCATCCACAATTTGCCGCAGCTTCCTTCGCCGGTCGATGCGGGCCTCGCCCATCTCGGCGGGCGGGAGCAAGTCAGGGACTTTGAAGCTCGGCTTCGACGGATCAGCCATCAGGGCGAACGGGTCGTAGGCTTTGCCAAGGAACCCAGCGTCTTGCCCGTGGGGAAGATTACCACCGGTCGAGCCCATCGGTTCGGGCAACAAAACGTGTGGCGGCAGGTCAGTGCGCCGGCCTTGCAGATACGCCACCGCGCAGCCGGCGTGCGGCGAGTTAATTCCACCAGTAAACAGTCGCCCCGTTTGGAGCATTTGATGGCCGGTGTCGTGAACTGCCGCGGCCGTGTGGAAGCAACTGCGGACCAACGAAAACCGGTCGGCAACGGCAGCGTGCTTGGGGAGAATTTCCGAGAGTTGGAAATCACCTTTCGTCGAGATCGGTTGGAACGGGCCGCGAATTTCAGCTGCGGCGTTCGGCTTGGGGTCGAAGGTATCGATCTGGCTGGGGGCGCCCAGGTTGAAAATCATGATCACCGAGTGATCGTCTTTTCCGGGCTTGATAGCCTTGGCTTCCTCGGCCTGAACCAGCATGGGCAGCGTAAGCCCCACGGCTCCCAGCGCCCCCACCTGCATGAAGTCGCGGCGCGGAATTCCGTCGCAATTGTTGACGGTGGCATTGTCCGTAAGTTTCAGCATTCCCGGGTATCCGTTGGGAAAGGACGTCAGGCACTCCCGCTCGGACGAATGGTCTCAGGGCGAGTGCGAACGGTTTTCGGAGAATCTGCCCAATATATATCCATCTTAGCTGACAGTGCCATCACTTTTGCCTGATCGGTCTTGGGTGAACCTGGCGGATTAGGGTCCAAGCTGCGCGCTAATCGTGCTTTAACGCACAGGCGCATGGGCACCCCCTGAAATGAGTGCTTTCGTCCGTCGCGAGACTTAAGAGCCCGTACTTACGGGGGTTGAGCAGACTGGGCGCGATCGGGCAGGGGGCGTACTCGGTTGGTACAGAGGTTGCGTTACGGTGACACACGCGTGAAATCTTTTCGGCAACCGCCTTCTCCGTACCTCCCCGCCTAGACGATCGGAAGTCCATGTCTGCTCCGAATGCCTACGATGTGCTTGTCGTTGACGACGACACCGAGTTCCGCCAGATGATGGCGAAGCGATTTTCATCGGCAGGCCATCGCGTCCAAGAAGCTTCCTCCGCTGAAGAAGCGCTCGATTTGTCGAGCCGCCGCGATTTTGACGTGGCCGTCTTCGACATGATGCTGCCCGGCATTTCCGGCTTGGAATTGCTCCAACGCTTCAAGGCTAACCATATCGAGGCCGAGGTTATTTTCCTGACCGGCCAGGGTTCGATCGAGACCGCGGTCGAAGCGATGAAGCAAGGAGCGTGCGACTACCTGACCAAGCCGTTTCCCCTCAAAGAACTTGAGGTTGTCATCGAGAAGGCAGCGGCTCGTCGGAAATTGAACAAAGAAAACAACCAGCTTCGAGCCTTGTTGCAGCGACAACCCAAAGCATCGACCGAAATGGTCGGCCGTTCCGCGGCAATGAACGAAGTACACCGGCTGATCGAGCGGGCTGGACCCAGTAACAAGGCCATTTTGATTCAGGGGGAGAGCGGTACCGGCAAAGAGCTAGTGGCGCGGGCTCTCCATAAATCAAGCAGCCGCGCCGAAAAACCGATGGTCGTGGTCAACTGCGCGGCCTTGCCCGAGACGCTCCTCGAAAGCGAATTGTTCGGGCATGAAAAGGGAGCCTTCACAGGGGCCGTGGCTGCGAAGCCGGGGCTCTTTGAGGTTGCCGATGGAGGAACGCTGTTCATCGACGAGATCGGCGAAATGCCCGGCTCGTTGCAAGCAAAGTTACTGCGGGTGCTGGAAGACGGTTCGATGCGGCGGATCGGCTCGGTGCGAGAACGCAAGGTCGATGTTCGCTTACTCGCTGCCACCAATCGAAAGCTGGCCGACGACGTCGCTCACGGGCGATTTCGCGAGGATTTGTTCTATCGCATCAACGTGATGTCGCTGGAGCTTCCGCCGTTGCGGCAGCGGCTGGGAGACATTCCGCTGCTGGTTCACCACTTCCTGGGGGAGGGCTGGACCATCGAGCCGGAAGCCATGGACACGATCGAGAAGGCCCCCTGGCCAGGCAACGTACGGCAATTGGCTAACGCGATCGAGCGGGCCAAAATCCTGGCCGACAGTAAGGTGCTTCGCGTACAGGACTTACCACGCGAGCTGGGCGCCCCTGCGACCATCGCGGTGCGGCCAGGCCTGACGCTTGATAGTGACAATCTCGCCACACTGGAGCGGCGTAAAGTTGTCGACGTCCTCAAACGCGAGCGAGGAAACAAGGCCCGCGCCGCTCGGGCCATGGGGATCGATCGTCGCAAGCTCTATCGCTTGCTCGAAAAGTACGCGATTCAAGACGCCGAACTCGCCGCGACGGGCTAAGCCCGCTTCGGGTAAACTCGGTGCATGGGTCCCGACGAGATTGGCCTTCGTTACGCGAAGCTGCGCGAATATCTTCAGTTTACTACTGAGGATGAAGCGCGGCTCCGGTCTCTTTCGACTTTGGTCGAGAGTCATACCCGGTCGCTAGTCGACGACTTCTACGCGGAGATTTCCTACCACCCGGAAACCGCACGCACCATTAGCGGTGGTGCGGAGCAGATTGCCCGCTTGAAGACGACCCTCTCCGCCTGGCTGCGGGAGATGTTTCTTGGGCCGTTTGACCACAACTACGTATTGCGGCGCTGGCGTGTGGGACGCCGCCACGTCGAGATTGCCTTGCCGCAACTCTATGTCAACGCGGCCCACGCGAGGCTTCGGGCGGGGCTTCAACAGGTTGTCATTGACTCGAAGCAAATTGCTCCATGCCAGTTGTCGTCGGTCCTCGTCAGCCTGCACAAAGCGCTCGATCTCGACTTGGCGATGATCCAGGATGCCTACGAACAAGAATTGGTCCAGCAGCGAAAGGAACTCGAGCGGCGGCGCAGCGATGCTGTGTTCCGTACGCTCGTCGAGACGGCCGACGTTTGCATTGTGCTTCTCCAGGACACCGGAACGATCGCCTTTGTCAATTCGTACATCGAGCGCGTCGCCGGTTGGAAGGCGGAAGAATTGAAGGGCCGTAGTGCCGTCGATTGGCTTTGCACGTCGGCCGATCGTCCGATCCTTCAAACAAGCATCCACAGCGTCGCCAGTGGCACCGAGGTCAAGGGACTGCATCTGCGGATGCTCGGCGCCGACGGGCTCGAACGCGAAATGCTGTGGAATCTGTGCGCCATGGAGCACCACGATCTCGGGGCGGTCACGCTGGCCGTCGGGCAAGATATCACGAGCATCCTGGAAGCCCAGAAAAAAGCGTTGCAAGCCGAACGGCTGGCGCTGATCGGGCGAATGAGCGCAGGCCTTGCACACGAAGCGCGGAATGCCCTGCAACGCATCCAAGCTTGTTCCGAGATGCTCGAAATGGAGATCGCCAGCAACCGCGAAGCGATTTCTCTGGTGGGAAAAATCCAGGCCGCCCAGGACCAGATGCACCGGCTGTTTGACGAAGTCCGCGGGTACGCCGGTGAAATTCAGCTCGATCTGGCTCCCTGTCTGATTGGCGACGTGTGGCGAGAAGCGTGGGATTCGCTGTCGGTTGCCCGTCGAGGACGAGAGGCCGCGCTCGTCGAAGAGGTCGATCCCCGCGGCATCGCTCTGCCGGTTGATCGCTATCGAATGATGCAGGTCTTCCGGATTCTTTTTGAAAACGCCTTGGCAGCGGTCGCGGACCCCGTCGAGATCTCCGTGGGATGCCAGTGGACCGACGCAGGCAATCGAAGAGGGCTGAAAATCTGGGTCCGCGACAACGGTCCTGGCCTCACGCCCGAGCAAAGAAAACGCATCTTCGAACCCTTCTACACAACGAAAACCAGGGGGACCGGCTTAGGCATGTCGATTGCGCAGCGGATTGTCGAGGCGCACGGCGGAAGCATTTCCGTTGGTGAACAGGTCAAGGGAACCGAGATTCTGATATCGCTGCGCGGCGAAGAGGGGGCGTGAACTCCCCTGGTTCGCCAGCAATGCTGAGAGGAGAAAAGGAGATTGGGCGCAAAGATCTTGTGCAGCGAAAGCGAATCGCAAATCCTTCCTCCCATCTCCCATCTTGGATCGCGTGGTCCTTTCTTCGCGAACTCCGAAACTTTGCCCGAGCGTTACAGTTTGCCACGGACGGTTCCTTTTTCCGAAGGTGCGGAACAATCGTTGCAACCCGCCAGGTCACATTTCAATCCCGCAAGAAATCCCCTGCGTGTCCCCTATAACCGATACCTGCGTACTCTTGGGTGGACTGATGCAACCGATAACTCCGATACGTTGGACACAAGGCGCAAGAGCGTTAAGTCACGCGCAATTCGTATCGGAGTCAAATCGTGTTCCGCTTCCGAATCGAAGTCCAGGTCGGTGTGGTGCTGTTGGGCAGCCTGTCGGCGCACTTTCTAAGTGCGGCCGAACCGACCGTCACTCGCAAACCGCTGCAATACCTGCCCAGCGGTAATAGCGCCACCTCCCGTGCGTATGCCGCGGCAATATCGAATCAAGCAAATGAGGAACGAGCGACCCTCATTGCGCCCCCTGTCGATGCTCCAGCCCCTTCGCCGGTCTTAGTTCCCAGCAAAAGCCCAATTGGCAAAAACACAATTGGCAAAGAGGCAGTTGGCAAAGACACCCGAGTGGTGCCGAGCAACGCGATGGACACGGATAGTTCGACGGGCACGCGGCGAGCCCGCTTGGCTCGACCCGCGTTGTACTTTGCCAAAGGCGAGAACGCCGACCAAGAAGAAGTCGAGAAGAGCCCGTCCGACAAAGGCGTCGTCCCCGAACCTCTGCCGCAACCAGGCGACCAAGAGGACGAGGACAAATCGGGCAATGCCACAGACCGCGGCGAGATGAAAGATCACCACGGATTGGAACTCGAGAGAGAGAGTAGTTCCGAGGCCGGCAAGCTGGAGCTCGAGCGATTTCAGGGGCTGGCCCTCGATGGAAATCCTGGCTTGCGCGAAGCGTCGGCCCAGATGGAAGCGATCCGCGGTAAATGGATTCAAGCGGGGCTGCCGCCTAATCCGTTCTTTGGCTACTCGGGCCAACAGCTCGCTAGCCGCGGCTTGGCCGAGCAGCACGGTCTGGCATTTGGGCAAACCTTCATCACGGGTCACAAGCTCCGGCTCGACCAGGCCGCCGTTTCGCAAGAATGGAGTCGGGCCCAATATCAATTCGAGGCACAACGCCTGCGAATCCTGACCGATACCGCGATCGCCTACTACGAAGCGATCGCCGCGCAGCGAAAGGTCGAACTCGCGCAAGAGCTGGTGGTCATCGGCGATCAGGCTGTGCAAACGGCTGAAGCGCTGTTCAAAGCAAAAGAGCGATCGAAGATCGACGTCAATCAGGCCAAAATCGAGACCGAGGCGGTTCGTATCGTTCTGGAAAACTCGAACCAACGGCGCGCCGCGGCCTGGCGGCTGTTGGGCGCTGTGACCGGCAATCGCGACCTGCCGATGGAGCAGTTGCAAGGTTCGCTCAAAGATGGGCCTGCCGAAGTCACGTGGGAAGTCGCACTAGGACGGCTTCGCACCGGCAGCCCGGAATTGTTCGCTGCGATGGCGGAGGTGGAACGCGCTCGCTGGCTCTACCAACGTGCCGTCAAGCAGAATGTCCCCAACGTCGACGTTCAAGCAATCCCCTTCCAGCGAGACAATGGTGTCAAGGGATGGGACGGTGCCCTGCAAGTGGGAGCCAGCATTCCCGTCTGGAATAGAAACCAAGGTGCCATTCGCGAAGCATGGATGCGCATTTCCGTCGCCGAACAAGCAGTCGACCGCATCGACCTCGGTTTGCAAGCTCGACTTTCGCTGGTGTTCGAACGATATCTGGCTGCCGAACGACAGATCGCCCGTTACGAACAGGACATCCTGCCGGCGGCTCGCGAGCAACTTGATTTGGTTACCCAGGTGTATCGCCGCGGAGAGTCCGATTCGCTGTCGGTGCTCGTCGCTCGCCGGACGCTCGCGCAAACGAGCTTGGCCTACATCGATGCCCTGCGAGACCGCGCTGCGGCCGCATCGGAAATCGAAGGCATGCTCTTGAGGGAAAGCCTTTTGAACGCACCAGGCGGCTAGTGCTTTGTCACAGCGGACTTTTCGGCTGGCACTGGCGTCCTAAAGGCGCCAGGTGTGCATGACGAAGCACCCATTGACGCCCGAGGGGAACGGCTCAAGGGCCTAGTTGCGCCGCCAGCCACGTCATCTCCTTGGCGATTCCTGTCGCCAGGTCGGGGACCTGCAAAGCGCTTGGCAAAACGCCCCAAGCGTAGGTCTCGACCTCAAAGTGCTGGCAATCGCTGGTTTGGCCGATGGTCGCCAGGCATTCGTTGATTTCGGCCTGAGTCGCCCGCAGTGCGCCAAAGCGATCTAAATAGATGGGCACATGGAAGTGGGTTCGCCAGTGCCCCGAGGGATGGTTCGCTCGCTTCAGCGCGTCTAGCGCCGGCCCCAAGTCTTCGTAAAAGGTTTGTTTGCCATCGGTTGCCTGGTGCATCGTTTGGTGGAGATAGCGCTCTTCCTTGAACTGCGAAAGCTGCTCGATGGCGGCAACGCGCTCTTGCGGGTTCATTTCGTCGAGGGGCATCGCCACGGCCGACGAGACCTGCACTTTGGGAATCGCGATCCCCTCGGCTTGGTACCGCTTGAGCACATCCGTCTGCGGTTCGAACATCACGGCCGCGTGGCACACGTCGTGACACACTCCGATGTGGCGCCGGATGGCTGCTTCGTCTCCGGCCGACCACAGGTAGTCTTTAAAGAAGCGACAGATGTCGTCGGTCCGTTGCAAGATGCAGCCCGGCTCGGGTTCGATCGCCAGGCGAATCAACCGGCCCGTTTCATTGTGCAGCCGCGACATGGTCTGTGCCGCTGCCGCCAATTGATGGGCCGCTCGTTTCAAATTTTCAGTCGTCGCGTCTTTGCTTGGCCACCCAATGGGCAGCGTCGAGATGCTCCCTTCCATCCCTTCGGGAAGCACAGCGTGCTGGATTTCGATCAGGCGCTGCGTATAGCGCAGACGCTCGGGCTCCCACCACGTCGGGATGTACACGCGGTGCTTGACCACGGCCTCGTGAAAGTTGCCGTGAGGAAAACCGTTAAAAGTGAACGGAACCAGGCCGTTTTCAGCGAGCCAAGCGGAAAACTCGATGGCCTGCGACGACGTTAGGTCGTCGGCGGCCGGCGCCGCGAGCCAAAGCCCTACGCCCATGGGTGATGTTGGTGAGACCGCCTTTTTCACGTTTAAGGCGAACTTTTGCAAGTTGTCGCGCGTGGCGGCGAGCGTGGGGCCGGCGTGAACGTTGGTGCAATAGCCGATGGGCGCATTGCGAGAGGTCGTCGTGCGGGGTGTCATGCGGGGAGAGTCGATCGAACTTCTGAAAATCGGAAAGAACCTTTAGATTATCACGGTTGGAAGGCATTGGCGACTCGACGAGCGCCCAGCCGGCACGCGCGTCGTACTCAGCGTGGTTTCCAGCGGGTAAACTTGGACGGCACGCGAAACAACTGCGGAGGTGGCCGCAGTTCCATCAGGCCAAGCAAAGTGAGAAGGACGTAACAGCATGCTTGCTACGAGATGGTTCTTAGCGGCGATCATGGTCGCCTTGCTATCGGTACTAATCAGTGCGGCTCACGCGCAAAGCGTCGACGTCGCCAAACTGGCGCAGAAGGTGAAGGCAGTCGACGTCGAAGGGAAAGGGCACGCCGACGCCGTTGCCGCCGCTGCCGCGCTACAAAAAGCCGACCCGAAGCAGTTGCCGGAAATCCTGGCAGCCATGGACGGAGCCAACCCATTGGCCATCAATTGGCTGCGAGGGTGTGTCGAAGCGGTGGCCGGCAAAGCCGAAGACAAAATTCCGCAGAAGGAAGTCGAGAAATTCCTGCTCGAAGTAAAGCACCATCCGCGCGCTCGGCGCTTGGCGTACGAAGTGCTCGCGAGTGTCGATCCCGATGCCGGCAGCCGCTTGATTCCGCAAATGCTGGACGACCCCAGCCTCGAACTCCGCCGCGACGCTGTCGCCTTGGAAATCAATAAGGCAGAGGCGCTAGCGGCATCCGATAAGGCCGCTGCGGCCGAGGCTTTCGCCAAGACGTTTACCAAGGCTCGCGACCTCGACCAGATTCAAACCATCGCGACGAAAGCGAAAGAGCTTGGCGGCGAGAGTTTTGCCCCACGCGTCGACATCGCCAAGCACATGGGCTTCGTCATGAGCTGGCAGATTATCGGACCCTTTGAAAACGGTGCCGACAAAGGTTGGGATGTCGTCTATGAGCCCGAAAAAATCTTTGATCCGGCGGCAAAATACACCGGCCAAAAAGGAGAGGTGGCCTGGCTCGCTCACACCACGACCAACGAGTTGGGAGCGGTCGACCTCAATAAGTTCCTCGACAAACACAAAGGGGCCATCGCCTATGCCGCGGCCACCGTCGTCTCGCCTAAGGCTCGCGAGGTAGAGGTTCGCTACGGTTGCATCAATGCGACCAAGCTGTGGGTGAACGGTGAGTTCGTCACGGCCAACCACGTCTACCACGCCGGCATGCAACCCGATCAGTACGTTGCCAAGATAAAGCTCAAGGAGGGGAACAACGTGATCTTGTTGAAGGTCGCCCAAAACGAGCAAACCGAGGCTTGGGCCCAGGAATGGTCGTACCAACTGCGGGTGTGTGACGAGATCGGAACGCCCGTGGTAACCCAAGTCGACGAGAAATCGGCCTCCCGTGTTACGCCGGCCAACTCGCTTATCTCGCAAGCCAAATAACGGACGCGACCCCAATTCCACCGGACTTAGATCCACACAAATCAACTGGGAAAAAGAAGATGACTCAAAAACGGATTGCCTGGGCCGTCGTTATGGCCCTCTGTTGCACGAGTAGTTCGCTCCACGCCGACTGGCTTCAGTTTCGCGGAAACGACCATTCCGGCATCGCCGACGGGGCCGTGCTCCCAACTAGCTTCGACGACGAATCGAAAGAAAACATCGCCTGGAAGGTTGCCCTGCCGGGGAAGGGGGCTTCCAGCCCCATCGTTGTCGGCAACAAAGTGATTGTGACCGCCGCCGGTGGAACGACCGACGCCGATCGCGAACTCAAGCAAGACGCGATCTATGTTCTGTGTTTCGACGTCGATTCCGGCAAGGAAGTTTGGCGACGCAAGCTGTGGGCGACCGGCCGAACGTTGTCGCATCCCCAAAGCGGCAACGCGGCGCCGACTCCCGCCAGCGACGGCAAACGGATTTTCGCCTTCTACTCGTCTAACGATATGGTGTGCCTCGACCTCGACGGCAACCTGCTTTGGTATCGCGGTCTGGCGTACGACTATCCCAAGGCCGGCAACGACGTCGGCATGTCGTCTTCGCCGGTGGTCATCGGCGATACCGTCGTCGTCCAAATCGAGTCGCAAGGAGATTCGTTCGCGGCCGGTCTCAATACCTCGACGGGTGAAACTCGATGGAAGATTGCGCGCGATCCCGGCGCAACCTGGTGTTCACCAGCGGCCTACAAGGGAGAAGACGGCAAAACGGCCGTGCTCTTGCAATCAAGTACGCGACTCACCGCCCACGAACCTGACACGGGCAAAGAACTGTGGAAGTTTGAAGCGGGTTGCAACATCATCCCCTCAACGACTCCTCAGCCAGGCGTGATCTACGTACCGGCGTCGGGATTGACGGCGCTGAAGATCAAGGCCGACAGTCCCAACCCGGAAGTTCAGTGGGAGAGCAATCAGCTCGCGCCCGACTCGGCCAGCCCCGTGATTTACAAGGGGATCGTTTACTTGATGGGACGAGGTGTTCTGACGGCCGGCGACGCCGCCACGGGAAAGAAGCTGTGGCAACTGCGCGTGAAGGGGAGCCAATACTGGGCGACGCCCGTCATTGCCGACGACAAGATGTACTTGGCCAGCTTCGATAAAGAAGGCGAAGCCCAGATCGTCGATTTGACGGGGAAGACCGGCAAAGTGATCGGTACGGGCAAGCTAGGTGAACCGGTTCAGGCATCGCCTGCAGTTTCGAACAACGCGCTCTACCTTCGCAGTGAGAAATCGCTGTGGAAGATCGCGAAGCCTTAGGCTTGTTATACTGGCCTTAGAAATCGTCCGAATCGAAATCGCCTTGGCTCGTCGGTCCGATGCCGACGAGCTTTGTTTTTTGTAACGCAAAGAAATGTCCGCTCACGCCCCATCGTCCTATCAAGTTCAGCCGGTCGCAGAGCCAATCGACGCTACGATTCGTCCGCCTGGCTCGAAAAGCATCACCAACCGGGCCATGATCTGCGCCGCTCTGGCAGATGGGGAATCGCAGTTGCACGGCGTGCTCGATAGCGAAGACACGCAAGTGATGATCGCCGCGCTGCGGCAACTAGGCCTGCGCGTGGAACGCGTGGACGCGTCGACCGAAACTTGGAGCGTAGGCGGCACGGGCGGACGCTTCCCGAATTGCTCGGGCGAAATCTTTGTCGCCAACAGTGGCACCAGCACCCGGTTTCTCTCGGCCGCGCTAGCGGCAGTCGGCGGCGACTACATTCTCGACGGCGTTCCGCGGATGCGCGAGCGGCCCATTGCCGATCTTATCAATGCGCTACGACAACTCGGCGCCGCGGCCGAAGCTTCGTCGACGGGTTGTCCGCCCGTTCGGATCAAAGGGACGGGGCTGAAAGGGGGAACCGCGAAGATTCAGGGAAACATCTCGAGCCAATTCCTGAGCGGCCTCTTGATGGCGGCGCCCTACGCCGAGAGCGACGTGCGGCTCGACGTCGTTGGTCAATTGGTCTCGCAGCCCTACATTCACATGACGCTCGGCGTGATGAAGTCGTTCGGCGTTCAAGCAACGGCCAGCAGCGATCTCTCGTCGTTCACCATCCCCGGACCACAGCGCTATCGCGGCACAAAGTACGAGATCGAGCCCGATGCCTCGGCAGCGAGTTACTTTTGGGGGGCGGCTGCGATCACGGGCGGAACGGTTTTTGTCGAGGGGCTGAACCAACAATCGCTGCAAGGGGACGTCGCGTTCTGCGAGTGCCTGCGGCAGATGGGATGCCGCGTCGATTACGAAACAGGCGGCACGCGCGTAACCGGCCGAGCGGCTCGTGGAATCACCGTCGACATGAACGCCATCAGCGACACGGTGCAAACACTGGCTGCGGTCGCCTTGTTCGCGGAGGGGCCAACAACGATCAACGGCGTCGGTTTCATCCGCCACAAAGAGACCGATCGCATCGGCGACCTGGCGAGGGAGCTTCGCAAGTTAGGTGCCGAGATACACGAAAGAGAATCGGGGCTCACCATCGTCCCCAAACCGCTGATCGGCTGTGCGCTCGATACTTACAACGACCACCGGATGGCCATGAGCCTGGCGCTGGCTGGGCTCGTCGTGCCGGGTGTCGTGATCAACAATCCCGGCTGCACGGTGAAGACCTATCCTCGCTTCTTCGAGGACCTGGAGCGCGTCTGCCGCGCTCGTGCGTAAGAAGATTTAATGCGCAAGAAAATCTAGTGCGAAGCATACGGCGAATCGACCGATACGCCCGAATCGTCCGAAGTCGGGGCCGACAACAATCGTTCAATGCGAGCCGCGTCGAGCGAGCCTTCGCATTCTGAGTCGCCGCCGTGGAACTCGGCGCGACAGTGAGGACAACTCAACCTGCGACCCAAGTATTCCACCAGGATCTTTAACCTGCGTCCGCAGGTTGGGCACGATTGCATGTAGTAAGTTGAAGTCGACATTCCATCGAGTCCCCTAAGATAAGTCCGAGTGAGCTTCCGTTACCGGCGCTGGGGCAGGGGTTTGAGTTTACCAGTTCGAGGTCGGCTAAGGCAACTGGCTAGGCGTTAAATGCTCGTTAGAGGTTTCACATTTTCCTTACAGGCCTTTCACATCGAGTTCATCAAACGACTGAACGTCTTTTTCTGCCTGTGCGGATTATCACCCTTTGTGATGGCTAATTGCACGGAATACGCCCGTAAGATTCCACGTAGGCGTCGATCATCCTCTCTATGGAAAAGTGCTTTTTAGCACGCATCAAATTCGCACGCCCTAAATCCTTTTGTTTTTGATTACTCGAAAGAAAAAGACAGATACGATCTAAAAAACCTTGGGTGTCTTTCATGTCGACCGACTGATCCGAAGCTAGCTCGCCAAGGACTTCGTTCACGCCCTCCACCCTGGTCGCCACCACCGGCAAGCCACTGGCCATCGCTTCCAGCAACACGTTAGGCATTCCTTCCCAGCGAGATGGCAACAACAGCATCGTCGAGGCCTTCAAGATTCCAGGAACGTCCGATTGCCACCCTGCGAAGTGAACCCGGTTGGCAATGCCGAGGCTCGTTTCGATCTGGCGAAGGTGCCACTCTTGGGGACCCTGGCCCACCAAAAGCAAATCGACGTTCTCTTCGCGGGCAAACAACTGGGGCAAAAGGTGCAGCAGCCAGTCGAGCCCCTTTTGCGCGTCGAGGCGTCCCACGCACGTTAGCACATGGCGGCCGGGCGGGACGCCAAGCGACTCCAAATCCGCGGGCTTCGCATTTTGAAAGCGCTCGATATCGATTCCATTGGGAACTGTCGTCAGCTTGGCCGCGGGAAACCGGGCCTTCGATTGGCAAAAGTTGGCGACACTTTCGCTGACGCAGATCGCCTTGTCCGCCCATCGCAGCGATAATCGCTCCACCGCATGTCGCCAGCGGCGCGGATCGGCGACGCGAATCCCAGTGCAAACCTTGGGAACTTTCGCCTGGCGGGCGGCCCACGGGGCTGTCACGTTGGCATGGAAGAGAAAAGACTGCACGACTTGGGGTTTCCATTCCTGCCAGGCACTCGCCCAGCGGCGGACCACCATCGGGACGGCGAGCGGCATGAACAGGCCGGAACGATAGCCCAAAAAATGGACTGGGATTTCGGCTTCTTCCAGCGCCGTCACCAAGCTATCGCGTGGCGATTCGGGGCGTGGGGCAATCGCATCGACACGGACGCGCCAACCCCTGCGATGCAAGCCGATCGCTAATTGCGTGAGGGCACGCTCCGCGCCTCCGGTTTCCAATTCCGTGATGGCCAGCGCGATCGAACGCGGTTCGTTTCTCCCAGCGACGTCATTCACAAGCGCGCCAACTCCGAATCGTCACCTGTCACCTGAGGGCAGCGCCCTATACGATAAACGGCACCCCAGTTACGTAACCTCTCAGTGCCCATGAACGAACTCGACGCCTACGACTTCGACCTTCCTCGAGAACTGATTGCCCAGCAACCCCTGCCGCACCGCGTCGACGCGCGGATGTTGGTGGTGGATCGTCAGCATAACGAAATCCATCATGCTCACGTCCGCGATTTGCCGGAATACCTTCTTCCCGGCGATGCCCTGGTTCTGAACGAATCGAAGGTGATTCCTGCCCGGCTGGTCGGGCACCGCGAGCGAACGGGGGCGAAATGGCAGGGGCTGTATCTGGCGTCCGACGCCAGCGGCTTCTGGCAAGTGCTGGGCAAAACGCGGGCGAATTTGGAGCCAGGCGAGCGGATCATCCTCGATTCGCCCGGCCGCGGCGGCAATCATGCTTTGCGTTTGCTGGTGAAAATGGAAGGCGGCCTTTGGGCGGCCCGGCCAGAGCCCGATGGGTCGCCCCTGGAAATTCTGCAAAAAGTGGGACGCGTTCCTCTGCCGCCATACATTCGCGACGGCGAAATGGGAGACGAAGATACCTCGTGGTACCAAACGGTCTACGCCGCGAAACCCGGGTCGGTGGCCGCTCCCACGGCTGGTTTGCATTTCACACCGGCACTTTTGGATCGGATTGCGAAAGCGGGCGTGCACGTCGCGCGGCTGACACTTCATGTGGGCGTGGGGACGTTCCGTCCGATCACCAGCGAACGGATCGCCGACCACGTGATGCACAGCGAATTCTGCGAGATTGACGCCGCGACGGTGGAGGCACTTAAGCACGTCCGCGCGATTGGCCGGCGGATCGTGGCCGTGGGCACCACGACTGTTCGCACGCTGGAATCAGCATCGCAAGGTGGAACGCTGGCTCCCTATCGCGGCGAAACATCGATCTTCATTCGCCCCGGTCACGCGTTCCGATCGGTCGACGCGATGATGACCAATTTTCACTTGCCGCGCAGCACGCTCTTAATCCTGGTGCGGACCTTCGGCGGCGACTCGCTGTTGCGCAAGGCGTACCAGGTCGCGATCGACGAAGGCTACCGCTTCTACAGCTACGGCGACGCCATGCTGATTATCTAGCTAACGGCGGCGCCCTCACTTGGTTTGGAAACGCTTGTTCGCCCATTCCAGGAAATGCGGAAAGTTGGGCAAGTCGGTGTGACCGCCGTCGTGTTGCCGCCAGGCAAGGTCGCCGTCGAGCACCGATTCGTTCACCTGTGGCAGCGGCGCGTTTAGATAGTCGTCGCCCCGATTCAGGTCCTTCGCTCCCAGTAATCGAAAGACCGGGCCAGCAGCGATCGTTGCCATGAAGCTGCCGCGCTGATCCAGCCAGTGGGCATCACCCTTTTCGGGAATCCCATAGCTGATAAACGTCGGCCGCGGAGCGCAAAGAGCGATCAACTCGTGCGAGTCGACCGGCAAATCCTTGGCCGTCTTTTCGCCGAACTTCGATTCCGCGGCGCCGTACTTCAAAAAGTTTCCGGCCATCCAGTGATATCCACCGGAGCCCGTCAGGTTCTCGACAGCCTCGCCAAAATTTCGGCGATGGAGTTTCGCACCACCTTCGCCCGACGAACCTACCAGGACCACGGCGAAACGTGGATCAAAGGCCATCGTCACCAGCGCGGCCTTTCCATAACGAGAGACCCCTTCGATGCCGACCCGCTTGGCGTCGACGGCTGGGTCCGTTTCGAGGTGATCGAGCGTGCGCGAGGCTCCCCATCCCCAGGCGCGGAGCGATCCCCAATCGTCGGGCTTGCGGAATTGGCCTTTGTTCGTCACGCCGATGATCCCACGTGTCAGACCAGCCCCATTATCGGGCTGAATCGATGTCGCCACGAGCGAGCAGTAACCCCAGCCGGCTTTAACGAGATGTTCATTGGGCGACGGGCCCATCGGCGCAAAGGGATTTCGCGGCGGCGGTGGCGGCGTTTTCGCTTGGCCCTCTTTGGCGGGCTCCTCCTTGGCGGGAGCATCCTTGGGCGCATCTTTAGGTGCTTCCGGGGCTTTGGCGCCGGGACGTGGTCCGCGGCCAAATCCTGGGAAGGGACCGAACGTGAACATCATCAGCACTGGGACAGGCCCCGGTGCGTTTTTTGGAACGCCCAACGTCGCCGAGATTTTCACTTCGAATTCGGGATGGGCACTGTTGTCGACGACACCCTCCAGTTGCTTCTCGATGACGTCGATGTCGCCGATCTTTCGTTCGGTCGTGGACTTCACTTCCCACTTCACGGAAGGAACATCCTTCGGGATTCGGCCGTAGACTTCGCGCTCGAAGTCCTCGATGATCTCGGCGCGACGAGCTTGCCATTGCTCGGGCGTAGAGACTTTCTCGCCGTTGGCCATCGTGAGAACCTCGGGCAGATCGGGGTAAGGATTGGCCAGTTCTTCCTTGAAGTTGGCGGGATTCGCTCCGTCGGCCGCTGCATCAAAACCGCGACGCAGCTTAGTGATCCCCAACTGCTCCATCATGTTCTTGTGATCTTTTTGAGTCACCTCTTGCATCAGGGCGAAGCCCGGCGGCTGTGCCGAGACGGGTTTGGCTAAGCCAAAAACAGCGGCTAAGGCCAGCAAGAGACCTGTCGAGGCGACGATTCGAAGAGTCATGGAGGTACCCACTTGGAAAGAGGTCGGCGACCACCGTGATTCAGTCCAGTCGAACCTCCATCGTGTACTTGATGGATTCGCCTGGGCTGAGAACTTGCATTCCGGTGGAGATACCGCGGCTTTCGAGTTCGAAGAAATCGGGACAGCAACTGTACGGTTCGATGCAAACCGACTGCCGTGTGTCCGGGGTAAACACCACGCATTCCCGGAAGTTTCGATCCCATGTGACCGTTGTTCGCAGCCCAGAGCCGGGGTCGAAAACCGTTCCCGAAGCCCAATCGCCGTGAAAATCGAGTTCCGTGAAGACGTTGTCGATCCTCAGGTTGCCAAAGTGGATTCCCTCGCGGTACAGCTTCGCGCTGGGGTTGTCGATAATCTTGCCCGTCGGAAGCGTGCTCTGCAGCTCCCACTCCTGTGAAACGGGAAAACTGACCAAACAAGCATCGGCCTTGGACCCGCCCACTGGCACACGAAAATACGGATGCGTCCCAAATCCAAAGGGAAGGGGGCTCGAGCCAGGATTGTCGATGACATAGGTGCCACGAAGCGTCGATCCATCGACCTCGTACGTCGCGCGAATTCGATAATCCCCTGGCCACCGGGCGAGGGTCTCCGGCGCGTCGACCGAACCGTGGAATTCGCCCGTCACGTGCAACGGCGTGTGTTCGACCACCCGCCACGGCCGCGAATTGCAAAAACCGTGGATCGCATTGCCACCGTGACTTGGCGAGCCTTCCAGCTTGTAGCTTTTCCCTTGCCACGTGTAGGCGGCGCCGCGGATGCGTCCGGGAAAGGGAAATAGGAGAGGAATGCCCGAACGAGTGGGGCGCGTCTCACCTCTCTCGAAACCAGGGTCGGCGTAAAGCGTTTCGATCACTCGCTTACTGTGAGGAACGACAAAGCTGAAGCAATTGAAGCCTACCGTGGGGGCGATCTTAGCGGTGGCGCCCGACGTAGGGTCGGTAATTTCGACGACTGAAAGAGCCATGAGTCCGTTCGTTTCACGTGCGTAACTATTGTTTTGTCCAGATCCGCACGTTTAATCCTAACTCCTCGACGATTCCAGCACAGCCGACCACCTGCTGGTAGAAAGTCCGCAGGTAATTCGGATCAGCAAGACTGGCGTTGAACTGCGGTTCGAAAAGATTCTGCGTGCTGGGAACCGCGATAAACATCCGCGAATAAGCGAACGAAAATTGAACCGGCGTGCCAAAGGCCTTCTTCATGTCGAGCATCTTCCGCATCATGCCAGGGCTCAAGATGTAGCGGGCCTCGACTTGATCGGTAGCAGTGACGGCAAACTCCCGTTCGAACTCGGGGTCTTCCAGCTGAATCAACTCGTTGCCGGAAAAGATGGGCTGCTGGAACATCCGTCCGAAATTCCCAAAAGCTTTTTCGGCGACGTCGGTCCGTACGAACGTCTTGCCATGAAAAAACTTGTGGAAGTCGGCCGAAATGAATAGCCCGCGAAAGATCGTGTGCCAGTGCGTCGTCTTGTTCCCTTTGCTGTCGGTCGACTCGGTTTTGTATTCGGTATGCATTTCCGACATGCGAACTTCGGTCTCGCCGATCCGGCCGTACATCAAGTCTTCGCCTTGCCAGCGATCGACGCCTGTCGTGTAGAGTTCGCTCGCCATGTACTCTTCGAGTGTGATGCTGGCGGTGGGCTCGTAGTGCAGGTCCTGGGCAATGCTCCCCACCATGTTCCGAATGAACTGCGACTTGAAGGCCTCGCGATACTCATTCCACGGCCGTGCGACAAAGATGTAGGAAACGGTGGCTCCTGAAATGAGGCCGATGACTCCTAGAACGATCGCCGCTGCCAGCGATCCCGCTCCCCAGCTCATGAGCGCGAGCACCACGCCGGCGGCAACGGCGCCGGCGGTCCCCATCCAGCCTTTTTTGTACCGGGCATAGAGCTTGGCCCGCCGCTCTTCGAGCGGGCCAAGTATCGACATCATCTGCGGGGCAATACTCTCGAAGGTGGGCGGCATAGTGGGCTGCGGTGCTCGAAGAGATTCCAGTCAGGAATGAACAACCGATGGTTTGCCGCTACTTGAACATTCCGCCCACGTCTACCGGACCACGCTCTTTTTCCGAGATCTCAAAAAACGCCTTACGCTGGAAGTTGAGCATCCCAGCGATGATGTTGCTGGGGACCTGGTCGAGGCAGTTGTTGTAGGCGAGTACCGCCGCATTGAAGGCGCGCCGTGTAGCCGAGATTTGCTCCTCGACTTCGTTCAATGTCGCCTGCAACTGGAGAAAGTTCGTGTTTGCCTTGAGGTCCGGATAGTTTTCGACGGCGACTCGCAATTGCCCCAGCGCGCCGCTCAGTTGGCCTTCGGCAGCCATTCGCTCTGCCGATCCAGGCGGAGCCGACGTGGCACTGTTTCGCAAGGCCGTGATCCGCTCGAGCAGGCCCGCTTCGTGCTGCATGTATTGCTTGACGGTGGCGACCACGTTGGGAATCAGATCGGCACGTTTCTTCAGCATCACGTCGATCGAACTGAAGGCGTTATCGACGGCGTTTCGGCATCCGACAACGTTGTTGTACAAGACGGCGAATGCGATCAGCCCCACAGCGACGACGGCGCAAAGCCCCATCAACACTACCGCGATGCCACCACCCATATACTTCAATCTCCTGGAGGGAAAATGGTTGTCAAAACGATATCAGGTATTCGCAGGCCTTGCGCCAGTATTCGCTTAATGTCTTTCGATCAGGCGGCACCACCACCGTCCTAAAGATTAAAAAGCCGCGAATTGGGGCCAAGAAACGGCCAATCGCTCCTTCAGGGGGTAATGGGAGTTGGCTGTCTTCTGTCGCCGTTGCGACGCGTGGAGGCGGTCGAGGCTCGTCGTCATCAGGACGACAATGACCACGAAGTAGCCCATCACGCGAATCGCCAGGATGCGGCGGTCGTCGCCGAAAACAATTTGCCCCAAGTCTTGCATCATCATGAGTGCCAGGATCACCGAGACGAGCAGAGCCCCGGCGGCGATCCAATCGCTGCCCAGTAGCAACGGCTGCTCGCTGGCGGAGAGGGTCGTGAACAGCCACAATCCCGCCAACATCTGAAGCAGAGTTGGACCCAGCGCGAGCCAGCCACCTGCTTGCCGCAGAACGCGGAGTTGCTTTTCCTCCGCTTGTTCTCGTTCGTGACGCAGAACGAAACCAAGAATGCAGACACCCGTCGACGCGATCGCAGCCAGGATAAAGTGAACCGTCCGCGCCAGAATGGTAGGCGTCCACATCAACTCGAGAAAGGCTTTTCCGCGGAGGGCCACTTCACTGGGTTCCGCCCGGCCTGCCTCGACAGCGGCGATGCTCATCAAAGGTGGGAAGTGGTACATGAGGTTCGTGAACGCCAGCAGAATTACCCACGTTCGCCAGCCCCAGCGGCTGGGAGGTTTATCGATCGAAGGAGGAAAGGCTACCAAGATTCCGGTGAGGAGCAGTGAGAACGCGAACTCGCCAATGCCCCAGGCCATTTTCCAGCCAAGGCGGTGGGTCCACACGTGGGCGTAATTGGCGTTCCAATGGGCCCAACCCAGAAGCAAGCCAAACTGCACGCCGAGCAACAATCCGCCCAGCGACCAGATCATCATTTTGCGACTGGCTTTGGCCGCCAACGGAGTGCCGCGGCGATGCCATTCGTCCAAGACCAGGCACGCCAAAGGTCCGGCTGCACCCACGTTCATGCACAGCAAATGTCCGGCCAGCAACAAACTCGTCATGCGTAGCGCTACCTCGATCCATAAGGCCCCACATTACGCCGGGGCATTTCTTCCCTACAATCGTCGCGAGCGGCATCCCATGGTCGTAACCGGCCCTTGAGTCTTGGCCCGCCTGAAAGTCCGTCGAATCGGTCCGGCTAAAATGCAAGTGGACCGAGTCGACTGGCAAGTTTACCTCGCACTCGAAGAGAATCGTACCCGAACCGATGTTGATTTCGCTCGTCATCCCCGTCTTTAACGAATGCGACAGCCTTCGCCCGTTGTGGGATGAGATTACGGTCGCAGCCAAGGCTAACGCGCTCGATATCGAGGCGATCTTCGTCGACGACGGTTCACGTGATGACTCGTGGAAGACGATCACCGAGTTGGCCGCGAGCGATCCGCGCGTGCGCGGCATTCGCTTTCGCCGCAACTTCGGCAAGGCCGCGGCACTCTCGGCGGGCTTTGAAGCCGTTCGCGGTGAACTCGTCTTTACGCTTGATGCCGATTTGCAAGACGACCCGAGGGAGTTCCCCCGGTTCATCGCCGAAATCGAAAAGGGGAAAGACGTTGTCAGCGGCTGGAAGCAAACCCGGCTCGATCCGTGGCACAAGGTCTGGCCATCGAAAGTATTCAATGCGCTGGTAGGTTGGATGACAGGCGTCAAGTTGCACGACCACAACTGCGGTTTCAAGTGCTACCGCCGCGAGGTCCTCTCGGAGATCCGTCTTTATGGCGAGATGCACCGGTTTGTTCCTGTGCTGGCCCACGCGCGCGGCTTTGTCGTGGGCGAGATTCCCGTCCATCATCGACCGCGGCAGCACGGCGTTTCCAAATACGGCTTCGAGCGATTCGTGAAGGGATTTCTCGATTTGCTCACCGTCCGCTTCCTGACAGGCTACAGCCAGCGGCCGCAACACCTTTTGGGAACGCTGGGTTTGCTGTCGTTTGCCATCGGCAGTATTGGGATGACATTCCTCACGGGCACGTGGATTTTCGCCCAGATGTTTCCGGCGTGGAACCTAGATCCGCTGCATAAACGTCCGGCCCTACTTTATTCGGTCGCCGCACTCTTGCTGGGAGCGCAGTTGTTATCAATGGGCATCCTCGCGGAATTGATTGCCGCGCAGACAGGTAATCGAGCCCACCAGTTTTCGATCCGTGAGACGACCAAACCAAATGAGTCCCAGCCAGGCGGGGACGCGATGTGAGTGCCGATTCTTCTGTCGACAATACAACGTCCCTGCGACGTCAGCTTTACGTCCTGATTGCGGTGGCCGCGCTGTGCGGCGTGTTGGGGCGGATTTACACGTTTCGCACGCCGGGTGTAAAGGATCGTCCAACTCCGTTTCTCAGTGCCAACGATCGCAGCCGCTGGTGCACGATCGTTTCGCTGGTCGACTACGGAACGTACGCGATCGACGCGGTTGCCTTCGAACCCGAAACAGGCAAACGCCGCGCCGGGTTTCACACGATCGACATGGTCCGCCATCGCGGAACCGATGGACAAGACCACTACTATTCGAGCAAGCCAGTCTTGATGCCGACCTTATTGGCCGGAATCTATGCCGTAGTCAAATTGGCGACCGGCGCCACGTTGTTCAGTCACCCGTTCTACGTGGGGAATATTGTCACCACGCTGGCCAACCTTCCGGCGATCCTTGGGTTTCTGGTTTGCATCGCGTGGTGGCTGGAAGAGTACGGCCGCACCAGTTGGGGCCGGCTAACACTGATGGTTTGCGCGGCCTTCGGCACGTTCCTGACCACGTTCGCGATCTGCCTGAACAATCACCTTCACGGCGCCGTGTTCGCGATTGCGACGGTGACTATTGCCCAACAGATTCGTCGAAATCCAGCGACCGCCTCGCCGTGGCAATTTGCCCTCACCGGTTTCTTTGCGGCGATGGCCTTTGCAAACGAGTTGCCCGCGCTTGCCTTGCTGGTCTTAATTGCATTGGCCTTGCTAGTTGCTGATCTCAAGCGAACGTTGCTCTGTTTTGTTCCGGCGGTGAGCGTCGTTTTGCTGGCGATGGTCGGCTTGAATTGGTACGCCCATGGCGATTTTCGACCGCCGTATAGCCACCGCAATGTTGGTACGAAGTTGGCAGACCTGCCTCTTTCGGCTACTGCTTTTTCAGAAGCAACCGATGACGCCAAACGCGACGTTGTTTCGAAAACCGTCGACTCCGCGAAGGTTTCGGTTGGTGAGGGATGGCTGGTGGTGCCTGCTCGCAAGAATGGTCGCTGGGTAATTGCCGATGCCTCTGACGAACGGCGTTACGCGATTGCGCCGCAAAGCGATGCGAAGGCGAGTTTCTTGGTCGGAATCTGGCGCGCGGTATTCGGAAAGCCCACGCCGCCATCCGACGAATCACTAGCGTTGTTTGCCTGGGACGACTGGTACGACTACGCCGGGACCTACTGGACCGACGAAAACGTCCAGGGAGTCGACAAAGGAGAAAAGAGCCGCGCTGTGTATGCGCTCCATGTGTTCCTGGGCCACCACGGGCTGTTTAGCCTGAGTCCGTTTTGGATCTTGGCCGTAGTGGGTGGGGCCGTCGCCATTGGGCGACGAACCGAACTAGCGCCGGCCGCGTGGCTGGGGTTCTTGTTGACGGGCGCTTGCCTATTCTTTTTCGTACTCGTCGTGCGCGAGGAAGATCGCAACTACGGCGGAGTCACCAACGGCTTGCGTTGGCTGTTCTGGCTGATTCCGCTGTGGCTGGTGATGGCAATTCCCGCTGTCGACTGGCTGGCCGAGAAATGGTGGGGCAGGGGGCTCGTACTCGTGTTGCTGGCCGTGAATATCTTTTCGGCGTCGTATGGCCCGCTGAATCCGTGGAGTCATCCATGGCTGTTCCACTATTGGGAACAGCTGGGGTGGATCAACTACCAGTAGCGCGGCTATTTCCCAATACAAAAGCGGGAAAACACGCGGTCCAACAGATCGTCGACGCCAACTGTCCCAGCCACCCGGCCTAGTTCATCGAGCGCCAACCGGATCTCGCCGGCCACAAGTTCGTCGCCAAGTCGAGAATGCGCCGTATCGAGTGCGGCCTGCAAAGCCAATTCGGCCGCGCGGAGGCTTTCGCGGCAGCGAACGGCCGTTGCGGGGACGACGTTGGACGTTTCGGCCTCGCGTTCTTGTAGTTTCATCGCAATGGTCCGACGGAGGTCGGCGATGCCGTCGCCTGTGCGAGTACTTACAAACGCCGCATGTCTCTCCGCGAGCCACCTTTCCGTTGAGGCGTCGGCCGTAAGATCGGACTTGGTGCCCACGAGTGTCTCGCGATCCGACGTGGCGCGTTCGCGGATTGCCATCGGCTCGGAAGTATCGACGCAGTGAAGCACCAGCGTCGCTTGGTCCTGTTGCTGGCGGCTGTGCTGCATCGCAGTTGCGTCGATCTCGTGGGACAGCCTCTCGTCGTGATCAGCCAACCCGGCGGTATCGACGAGCAAACACTCGACGCCGCTAACGTTCGCTCGCCGCTCCACATAGTCGCGGGTGGTCCCGGCGACGGGTGAAACGAGCGCCACCGACTCCCCTGCCAGCGCGTTGAGAAGGCTGCTCTTGCCGGCATTGGGTGCTCCGACCAGTGCGACTCTGGGGATGGAAGTCGCATCGGTTCTTGACTGTGTCTGGGCGGAGAGTTGTTTGGTTTGCTCCAGTGCGCGGGATAGTCGGGTGACGACCTGTTCCGGCGAAATGAATTCGATGTCCTCGTCGACAAAGTCGAGCCCCGCTTCGATATCGGCCAGCAAGTCGAGCAAGTCGCCGCGGATTTGCGCCAGGGGATGAGCCAAGCCGCCGGCGAGTTGCGTTAGCGACGTGGCCAGTTCCCGTTCGCCGCGGGCGTCGATCACGCCGAGCACGGCTTCGGCCTGCGTCAGGTCCATCCGGCCCGCCAGAAAAGCTCGCAGCGTGAATTCGCCCGGCTCGGCCAGGCGGCAACCGGCTTGGCAGAGCGCGGCGACGATTTGATTCAAGAGCGGCGGTGACCCCGGCGCGTGGATCTCGACCGAGGGCTCGCGGGTGTAGCTTTGCTTGCCCGGCCACACATAGAGCGTGACGGGCAAAGGTCGAAGGGAATCGCCGCGATGAAAGAGTGCTGAAAGCGCCATGGCCCGGCGTAGCTCGCCGATGCTTTCGGCGTGGGCGGGACAACATCGACTCACACAGGCGCTGGCCTGTGGCCCGCTGACGCGAACAATTCCCGCCAGGCTGCTACCCGGTGCCGACGCGATGGCGACGATCGTGTCGGTGAGACTGAGACGCATCGTGTTTATCGCGCGCTAGCGACCGCGATCCTTGCGCTGCGAGCGATCGCCTGAGGAGTCCTTCCGGTTGGGATTGGTATCCCGGCCGTTGCGGGCCTCGCGGGAGGCTCCCTTTCCTTCGGCCGCGTCGTTCAATTGAGTGACCCAGGTCGAAAACTTCTCCATGAAGCTCGGCTCGGCAGTCGCGAGTTTCTTTTTGCCGGGTGCCGTCCGGTTGTCGTCCGAGGACGGTTTGTTTGGCTGAGGAGGCTCGTCTTTCTTCTCAGCCTCCTCGTCTTTAAACGTGCCGTCGCGATTTTTTTGCGGCTTCGGCAGCATCTTTCGCTCGACGATGCCCCAGATGCTCGACGTGATGAAGTAAATACAAAGCCCGGCTGGAACCTTGTAGAACATCACGCCCATGAAGACGGTCATCCAGGTCATGATCTTTTGCTGGATTTCCTGCTCTTCGTTAGCAGGCGGCGGCGTGAACATCTTCTGTTGAATGATGAACAGCGCGATTGTGAACAACGGCAAGATGTTGAAGTACGGCCCGAGCCAGCCGTTGGCTTCGTCGCCCAGAAAGGCGGGCAGGTACTCTTTCCACTCGAACAAGAAGTCGGGGCCCGCGAGGTTGGCGCACCATTGCATGCCCTGAATCAACGGCGTTTCGCGCATGTTGATGTCGGACGAGAGGCAGCGATAGAGTCCGATAAACACAGGAAGCTGCAAGACCATCGGCCCGCAACCGGCCAGCGGGTTGACGTTGTGTTTCCGCCACAGCTCGCTCACTTCCTGCTGCTGTTTGACCTGGTCCCCTTTGTACTTCTCCTTGATCTTTTCCATCTCGGGCTTGAGGGCTTCCATCTTGGCCATGCCCTTGGCCTGGCGAAGGCTGATGGGCAACATCGCGCCGCGGACCAGCACGGTCAGGAGGATGATGGAGATGCCGTAACTTCCGGTGACCCAGTGAAAGGACCACAGAATCTTCGACAGGAGTCGGGAAACAATGCCGAACCATCCGTACTCGATCAGTCCTCCCAAGCCGTACTGGTCGAGGAGTTGCTGATCCTTTGGGCCGGCGAAGATTACGTACTTGTCGGTCAGTTTCGCGCCCGGCGGAATCTTTTCGACGGCGCTGGTGAGACGGAACGAAGTGTTCGTCAATTTGTTGCGAGTCTTTTCGCGCGCTCGATTGAGCGGGAAGGCATCGGCCAACACCGAGTTGAGCTGCGGATTGCTGGCAGCGTTACGCTCCAGCACCTTTTCCGGCACCATCGCCACTGCGAAGTACTGGGTATCGGAGGCGACGTAGCGGAGTCGCCGTTCGTCGTTGGGACCGAGCAAAACCTTAACGGGCGGGGCTTTGGCCGCGAGTTGCTTGTCGGCCTCGGAAACAATCGCAGGCAAACCGGCCAGGTAGTGCGTTCCTCCCAGGTCGTAGGCGACGTCGCGAGCACCCGCGCCCGCCCAACCGGGATGGACTTTGACGTAGTACCACCAGCCTTCCGTCGGCAGTCCATTGGGACCTTCCAAGCGGTAAGAAATGTCGGTTTCCTTTTCGCTGCGGTTCTCGATCTCGACTTCGAGCGTGAGGTGTTGTTTGGGGCCGGCCGCACCATCTTTTGTGTTTGCCAGGCGATACCGTTTGATCACGCGCAGGTCGCCGGAAGCACCGATCTTTTTGAGATCGGCTTCGCTCAAATCGAGCCAGAATTCGACTCCCGTGCCGTCTTCGAGAACCGTCACATTCCAGGAACTGTCATACAGCGACGGAAGGCCTTTGAGCTCGTTGTCGCCGGTCTTGGCAGTGGCCTCATCTACTTGCTTGAGACCCATCCGAAATGAAACCGGGCCAACTGGCTCGGCCGGTTTATCCTTGTCGACAAAGCTATTGGCGATCGAGTTGTCTTCGCGTTGGACCAAAGCGAGCGGGGCCCGGGTGAGTGTGACGCTAAAGGCGATTCGGCTCGCGCCGGCACCGCTGCCGCGTTCGACCTCGACCTGAACGACGTCTTTGGGCTTGGTCTTTTTATCTAAATACTTGGCCAGGCCCGCTGCCGAATCGATCGGTTCGCCGTTGATCGAGATGAGGCGGTCGTCTTTCGCGATGCCGCCCGTAACACCAGGCGCCGTGCCGAGGCTGGCGGGCGTCCCGTCACCCACGGCATGAATGACCGGGCCTGCTTCTTCGTCGACGAGTGCCAGGTAGCCCAGGTAGCCGCCGCGGCGCTCCATGTCGTGGTAATGGTCGCCCGACATTTCGATTCGCTCGACGCCCGCCCCGTGGTTGTCGAACGTCACGAGCATGGTGTAGCCCGAAGCGGCGTTCAGCGAACCGAGGGTGACGTGCTGGCGAGCAATCTCGGGGCGCGGAGGCGCCTTGGTGCCGTCGTCGTTGGTTGTTGCTTCTTCCTCCGTTGCGGCCTTGTCGTCCTCGATCGCCTTAACGTCGGTGGCGGCATTGGCGTTCGGTTTTGGCTTAGGAGGATTGATCTGCGAGTTGACCAGCATCCATAGGCTGATCACCAGCATCGCGAAGAGGATGAAGTTGAATGTTCGCTTGTCCGTATCCACAACAACCTCATTCGCTCGCCCGGCTTGGGCGGAAATCCGTCTACTCGACGGTAGAAGAACCGGTCAGGCCGACCATTAATTCAACAAACCGCATGCGTATTGAAGGCGCAAGGGCACCGACAGCGCGGCAAACTCGTTATTGTCCCATCGGCGGAATCCCTTGCAATGCCGGAGCACTCCCTCAGAAGGGGATAAATGCGCAGAATTTGCGGGTTTTCGGGAGATAGAAGGTATTCGGTCTGTGCCGCCAAAACTTGAAAGGTGGGGCAATCCATCGCAAGTGCGGCTACCGCCGCGACAAAAGAGCCTTCTCACTCACCACGCTTCTTGCGGCCTTTGGAGCCGACGCGATCGAGGGGTGACGGCGCGAGCTTTTCAAGGTTCTTAGTCACTTCCGTTGCCTTCTCCACCATTTCTACCCCTTCAGATACAGGGTCGGTTTCCGCTAATCGCTGTCCATACCCATGGAGGCGGCGAACGAGGACGGACGAAATGTCGACGAGTTTGAGCGTTGGGACCGTAAACGTCTCACCAGCGTCGGTAATAACCTCTTTGCCGACTACGAAACCAAAGTTGGATGGGACCTTGTAGGCACGGCCAGTCAACGCGTTCGCTTGGTCGAGTCCATACACCTTCACGCGTGTGGGGCCGCCGTCGCCACCCATCCACGCCAGAAACGTTCCATCCGGGAAAATCTTTTGGCAGAGAAGGGATTCCACAATTCCCATGTCGCCAGGACTGATTTTTTTGCCCACAAGTTTGGGGATCTCGTAGTCCGGCTCGCAAAATCGCTCCCATCCTTTGGGAGTCGAACTAATGGCCAGTTGAAGTTCCTTCTGTTTCCTTTTTGCTTCGGCCGTAATCTGGCGAGTCGGTGACGCTTCGGTTGCTCGGCCGAAATCAGGTGCGGAAACTTTCCAACCGGCAAGTTGAAAACGTCGAACAATTGCCGCGGACGAATTGGAGCCCACGACTCCGAAGAGCACAAAGATCGCCACGGCGATCCAAGGAATGGGTGTATTCGAACCTGGAACGATCCGTTCTGGGCTTTGTTCGCGGGCGGGCGAACTGTTCACCGTCTCTTCGTTCACGCCGTTTTGAATTTCGCGCAGTAGGAGCGACTTCGTGGCAGCGGGAACCCATATTCCACGGGTGGCTTGTGGGCTGGCGACGAACGTATCGCGAACAATCGTTCCTTCACGGCAGAGGGCCGTCATTTCTTCACTAGACAACGGTCCTTGGGTTTCGTCCCCCACCGTTCCGCTTTGCCGGTAAAACCATTGGTCTGCCATTGCCTACTCTCGCCTGTTTCACCTTTCCTTTTGTTGGCGCGCATTTTGACACCTGACAACTCTACCTTATGGCTGGAATGAAAGTCGCACCGGGTCGCTTGGCACTTGTCGGCACCATTTTTTGGGAAGTACGGGGTAAGCCGCCTTTACCGATCGCATGGCTTGGATGCCTTGGCCGTTCGACGAAGAGGCTGTCCGAAAATCGGCATCATGCCGATTTTCGAATGGAACAACGTCAAAAACCTTCGGTGTTTTGACGTTGCGACGACCGTCCACGTCGTCACGAGGCTATCCGATACAAGATTGCGGATAGCCTCTAAGTAAAGTCGAGTTCGCAAATGCCCCATTGGCCGTGGTTCTCGTCCACCGCGACGACCAGCTTTTTCAGTTCGAAATGATGCTGGCTCCGCAGCCGCGCGGCGAGCGATTCGCCAATCCACCGCGCCAGCAACTCGGCCGTGGTGTTGGCGACCGGGAGGATGATGCAATCGTCTTTGGGGAAAATCCAACGGCGCTCCTCGAACGTGACAGCCACTTCGCGTTCGTCGCTGACGACGCGAATGGCCGGATGCCGATCAGGCAAGATCATCCGATGGTCGAGTTCGTTGATCACGTCCCGCAGCCGATCGCGTAGCGCGATGAAATCGACGACGTATTGATTTTCATCAAGCGGGCCCGGCACATCGACTTTCACGCGGTAGTTGTGCCCGTGCAATCGCTCGCAAATGTTGTCATTGAACGTGATGAAGTGGGCCGCACTGAAGACGTGGTATTCCTTATCGAGTTCCACACGGTAGGCCTGGTGGCGGGAGCTGAGCATAGAGACTTTCAACGCAGCGCAAGACTATTGGAAAGGAGGCGAGATCTTATTTTCCCAGATCGCCACAAACAAACCAGCGGCAACCAGGTCGGCCGTCGCCCCGGGATTGCGGTGGTGGCCATCGCTCCGTAACCAAAAGTCGAGATCTCCCAGCGCTTCCAGATATTCCTCGCTCCCAAGCGAACCAGCATTGAGCGATTGTTCGGCGAAACGCTGAGCGTTGGCCGCCACCTCCGGCCCGCATTTGCGCGCAATGAGCGTATCGCCCCAGGTGGCGATGGCCTTGAGATGAGCATGCACAATGGCGTCGATCACTGATCCGGTGGCTTGTGCCGTCTCCTCCAACCAGGGAACGATACCATGAAACACTTCGCGAAAACCGTTGGCATACTGGCGAGCAACCAAGTCTCGCTCAGCTCCATAGCGCATGGCCGCCAGCAAGTCAGTCGGCGGAGAAGCGTTAACGTCCATCTCGTCCGACGAGCCAAGTCCGCCTGGCATCGCCAGTCGAATTGCTTCATAGACGCTAGCCGAATCGTCGGGCGTCAAACTCGCAAGGACTTCGGCGGTTGCGCTTTCTAAGTTGGAGGTCTTGTTGCTAGGCGTCTGAGCACGGCCGACGGCAACCGATAACGGAGCCAGCAGTAATGCCATACCGAGATTGGTATTCGTGCGGCAAACCTTGCGAGTCGCTAGGATCGAAGTCAAAACGCCTTTGCCGACATGCCGCGCGCGAGCAAGTGCGGGAGCACACGCAACCGCGCTGGTTACGAAGTCGACAAACGTCACATCATCGAAATCGGCACCGCGATGGACATTGCCCACTTTCGGCGCGGATACTTCCAGCAGCATCGCCAATTCGAGCGATTGAGAAAGCGAAAGCCCCGCCGCATTGGTGAGCTCGCTCATGGCCGAGCGCTCTCGCGAATGTCCGAGGGTTCGCTCGTCTCGCCTGTCGATTCCAAAGATGTCGTCGCGAAGTTGCGAATCATCGGGATCAGGCGATCGTGGCCATCTTCCATGACGTAGTGGCCGCAGTCGGTGAGTTCTAACGACTGCGCATGCGGCCAGATTTGTTGGAACCGCCGCAAGCACTCGGGCCGAAAGCACCAATCGCGCATTCCCCAACCCAAAAGAATCGGCAAGTGCGAGAGGGTCGGCAGCCGCTTTTCCAAATCGGCGAGGACGCCATAGGTTGGATGGCTTTCACTGAACGGAATGTCGGCGACGAAGCGATCGATCGCGACGCGATTCGCCCACGAGTCGTAGGGTGCCAAGAGGCCTGCCGCGACTTCGGCTGGGAGGGGCTTCTCAACAGCCATCGTGATCGCCGCCTTCGCGAAGGCGTTGAAACCGCGCACGGCGACTGTCCCCAGCACCGGAAGCCGGCACGCCGCGATCCGCCACGGAACAAACGGCGGAGGAAAGGCGCCCGTATTGAGCAGCACGATCTTCGAGAACCGGCTCGGCGCGTCGACGGCCGCGAGCGTTCCAATGGCGCCGCCCCAATCGTGCGCTACCAGAACGATATTTTGCAGATCGAGCTTTTCGATCAGAGCCAGCAGATTGTTGGCGTGCGTTCGCAGCGAATAAGGATACTGCTGCGGCTTATCGCTGAGTCCGCAGCCGACGTGATCGACGGCCACACAGCGGAAGCGATCTCGACAAGCACCGATCAACCGTCGCCAATAGAAGGACCAGGTCGGGTTCCCATGCACCATCAGCAGAGGCTGGCCGCTTCCCTCGTCCACATAGTGCTGGCGCACGCCTGGAAACCCAGCGACGTCCACATAGTGAGATTCAAACGGGTACAGCGGACGCCAATCAGCGGGCATGGGGAACCAAAAGGAGTCGAACACGAAAATCGGCTAGGAGCAAGCCTTCAATCGTACGAGCGGCACCCCCTTTGCGGAAGGGATACCAGTGCCCGTCGGGCAGCTAATTGCCTGGTCCGTCTTGGCTAAAACGCTCGCAGCTCTCAGAACTTAAGCGACGCGTTTGGGGTCCTTCTTAACAGCAGTGGGAAGTGTGCGATTCAGCTTGGCCGCCGCATCTTCACGTAGGGCAGCCAAAACGACGGCCAACTGCTCGCGCGCGGTCGCAGAGACTTCTAAAAAGAGAACCCTCTTGCCCCCTAGTACGCAGGCACCCGGGGCAACTCCGTCCAGTTTTTCAGTTCGGACCTGAAAGCCGCGCTCTTGAGCTGCGGTCAGGGCTGCCTTCAAGAGTTCAGTTGTTTGCATGAAATCACTCCACGTCGAAGGCGGGGAGTGTACGAAACGAGCGCTCGCAAGGCGACGTGAGTTTCCACAAATACCGGTTCCCGCCATCCTCGCGCGCTCGCCCAGCTTGGGCGGTTGCCGCTCCTCCAACATGAGCGTTAGTTACATCCGGGAACATTCCCGTGTTCGATGAACGAACGGTCGATCATCGACCGATTCAATTAATCTACGGCGTTGCGATGTGGGTTCGCGCCGGCAAGCGGCCACAAGATGGCTCGGCGCGGGAGGATGAGTGTGATGAGCAGTTCGGGCGAGCAAGTCAATTCGTTAACCGTTGAAGAAAAGCTGGCAGTGCTAGAGCGGCGGTTGGCCGATGCTCAGCGATTGACGGCGCTCGGCGAACTCCTGGGGACGACCACGCACGAATTCAACAACGTCCTGATGACCATTTTGAACTACGCCAAAATGGGAACGCGGCACAAGGACGATGCCACCCGCGACAAGGCGTTCGACCGCATCCTGGCCGCAGCCGAACGCGCGGCCAAGATCAGCCGCACGGTTCTAGGAGTCGCGCGGAACCGCGCCGAAACTCCCGAACCAACGCCAATGGCTCCACTGGTCGACGACGCGCTGATGCTCCTGGAAAAGGAACTGCAAAAGCACAAGGTCGCCGTCGAACGTTACTACTCGAGCAATGTGCCGCCTGCCTTGGCGATCGGCAACCAGATCCAACAAGTCTTGTTGAACCTGCTGGTGAACGCTCGCCAGGCGATGCCCCAAGGCGGAACGATCACCGTGCGTATCGATCACGACCCGATGTCCAACACCATCGACGTGATGGTTCGCGATACGGGAACCGGAATTCCGGCTGATAAGCTGCGACACATCTTCGATCCCTATTTCACCACGAAGAAGGGGCCCGACGAATCGGGCCGCGGCGGAACCGGCCTCGGTTTGTCCGCGTGCCGAACGATTGTCGAAGGCCATCGCGGCCGCATTCGCGTCGAGAGTACCGTGGGCCGCGGGACTGCCTTCACGATCAGGATTCCGGCGGCCCCGACGTTGGCAACTCCCGCGCCCGTGATGGCGTAGCAGGTCGGCTGCTCGCATCTAGCCGTTGGGTGGCACTGGCGTCCTAAAGACGTCAGTGTGCGTACGACAAAGCACCAAGTCACTCTCTAACTAGTCGTTGCGACGGGCGACTCGGGTTGATCGAGCGTTTCGTCATTGGCTCGGCGACGGCTGACCCATACCAGCACGAGCCCGACCGTTGTGAAAACGGCCGCGCCGGCCAGCCACGCCGGCGGCAAGTGCTCGGCCTCTCCCCCTAAGCCCCATCGTTCGAGCGTGGGGCGCAGTTTGTCGAGCGACAACATCAGGCAGTTGTTTACCACGTGCATCAACGTCGACGGAACAATACTGCCCGACGATTCTGCCAGGTAGCCGAGCGCTAAACCCAGAATGAAGCTGGGCACAAAACGGACAAAGGTCAGTCCGCCGGGGCTAAAGACGTGGAACGCGGCGAAGATCGAAGCTGTGATCAAAATCGTCGCCAGCGCCGATCGCTTCTGCCGCAGCGATCGATAGAGGAACCCGCGGAAGAAAAACTCTTCCGATACGGCCGGGACGATCGCCAGACAAAACAAAACGTAAATATGTGGAAGCTGCTGAAGCACGCCGGTCAGTTCCTTGACGCGTGCCTTCGCTTCCGCCGATACGGGCGTCAATTTCAAGTGGTCGGCCACAATGATCGACTCATAGGCGAACGCACATAGCGAAACGCCTAAACAGAGCGCCCCGAGCAACATCACCGGATTCCACGACAATCCGCCAATGGCCCGAACTATCTTCACTCGGTGAATATGTGCTGCAATCAACGGGCAGACAATGAACAGGCTCAGCGAAATCGCCACCGATCCCAGGAGATAGCTGCGAAATCTTGCGATGTCGAGGCTTTGGCCAGGCACCAATTCCCCGAGCGCGAAAAACTGCCACGCGTTTCCTGCCGTGACGAACAGTGCGTAGACGATCGCCAGGGTGAGTAGCGCGGCGAAAGGGCTGATGGCCGGCGATTCTCGCCGCGGACGACGGAAGACATCGCCCCACGACCCCTGCGAGCCGTACAAAATGCTGTCGCTGCCGAAGATCTTTGCCGCCAGGGCGATCGCCACCGCGGTGTACATCAACGTCGATACGATTGTGGCCACGGCGGCGCGATAGTCGACATTGTTGGCCAGAACGTCGCGCGTGAGCAGCACAATATTTACCAGCGGCGCGACGCCTAGCGGACCCGTCAATTGCAGGTCGGGCATCAACGTCGCCAGGCCAGGCGCCATCGACACCAGCATCAGCGGAATCAGGTACGCCTGCGCTTCCTTGAAGCTACGGGCAAAGCTCGTAATGGCGAGCAACATTGCGCTAAAGAACGACGCGAACAAAACCAGCAGGCCTAAGATCTTCAAGAACACCATTGGCGTAAGGCCGTCGCTGCCGAACAGGAAGGCTCCGAGTCCCGTTGAAATGAGCGTGATGCACATGCTCACCAGGTTGACCGTTGCAGTCAGTAAGGCGACTGTGAGCACGGCGATGAACTTCGCCGACAAGACTTCTACACGCGAAACCGGTGCCGCGACAAGGGCCTCGAGCGTGCCGCGTTCCCGCTCGCCCGCCGTTAAATCGATCGCCGGGTAAACGGCGCCGGTAATGGTCATTAGCAACAGCATCAAGGGCACCAGCGTGGGGAGCGCGGCTCGCATGGGACTTCCCTGCACGACCGCCGTCTTCGCCGAAACCACGGGCAGCATCGGGTTTTGCCCCACCTGCGCCAGACGCTGCTGGAGCAGGTGCACGTTGAGCACGCGAATGCGACGCTCGATGTAATTGCGAATCGCCTCCGAGCGCGCGGAGTCCTCGCGAAAGATCACCTTCACTTGCAGCGGCAAGTTCGGTTCCTCAGGCGGCACGAAGCGAACGCCGGCATCGACACGCCCCGACCGGATCGCGGCCATCACATCGGGAACGATCGTGACGTCGATTCGTTCCGGGTTCGAAGTTCCCTCGTCCCCTTGGCCACCAAAAGGAGCCGCGTTGCGGCTCGCCTCGGTAAGCAATGCTGTTCCATTCACGGCGAGCTGGTCGAGACGCTTGGCGTCGTCTTCGTTCTCCATCCCCAGGATCAAGGGCGAGGATGAAGTCGACGTCACCTCAGTGGCGACGAAAATCGTCCGAAAGGCCACGCTCATCAGCGGATAGACGAGGATCGGCATCAAGATCAGCGTCGCGATCGTTCGCCGGTCGCGCAGCGTCTCGGCCAGTTCCTTCATGGTCAGCCGCCACTGGCGAGCCCAGCGAAAGCGCGGAATTGCCGCGGCAACCGCGGGACTGGCGGGAGATGGCTTTTGCGGATCGCTCATCCGGCTTCCTCCGCCATCTCCTCATCTTTCCCCAAAATGTTCAAAAAGATATCGGCCAGGCCATCGCAGCCGGTTGTTTGTTTTAGCTGCTCGAGCGTCCCCTCGTAGGCGAAACGCCCTTGGTGCATCAAACCGAAACGATCGCAAATCCGTTCCGACTCGTCCACGCGGTGCGTGCAAAGAATCACGCTGCGTCCTTGCTGGCGGACGACGTTGATGTAGTCGAACACCGTGCGGCAGCCGATGACGTCGAGCCCGCGGGTCGGTTCGTCGAGCAACACCACCGGCGGATCGTGAATCAGCGACCGGGCGAGGTTCACGCGCTGCTTTTGGCCCGTACTCAGGTTGCCGCATCGCCGGTCGAGGAACTCGTTCAGGCGAAACAGTTCCACGAGCGTATCGAGTTGCTTGTTGGCCCTGGCATCGTCCAGGCCGTACAAATCGGCGAAGAACAAAAGCAGTTCCCGCGGCGTCAGCCACTGGTACAGGCCGGCACTGGTGGACACCAGGCCCACGCGGCACTTTACTTCTTCGGGATACTGGAGCGTTCGGAAGCCGTTCACTTCCGTATAGCCGCTGGTCGGCGTGACCAACCCCAGGATCATCCGGAGCGTGGTCGTTTTGCCCGCCCCGTTGGCTCCCAGCAGGCCGAAAACTTCCCCCTCGTTTACTTGGAACGAAAGGTGATCGACGGCGACGACTTCCCCTCCGCCCCCCGTTTCGAAAACCTTGGTCAACTCGTGAACGAGAATCATGCAACGGTTTGAAAAGAAATAGGGCGGGCGATTTGTGAAGTGAAGGAGTTTTCCGTCGGGCCGTCGCTAAGCCGAATTACGATCCCCATGCTAAAAAGTTCGCATGCGATCATAATTTGTATCGTCATCCGAGAGGTATCGTACACCGAGTGGCGCGTTTGTTCATTCGCGTTCCGCAAGAAAGTTGAGTTCGCCAGTTCATGCCCCTGATTCCCGTTGGCAATTTGGAGGACCCACGGCTGGATGTGTACCGCAACCTGCCGGGCCGCAGAAACGAACGGCAGACGGGCGTTTTCGTCACCGAAGGAGACAAGGTAACGGAGCGAATGCTTGCGGCCGGGTGGGACGTCGTTTCGCTACTGGTCGAGCCACGTTACGCCGAAGCCTTTGCCTTGAAGGCGCCCGCGGAAACGCCCATCCTGGTCGCGTCGCGAGAACTTCTGACCGAGACAGTTGGCTTCCACTTTGCTCGTGGAGTCTTAGGCTGCGGCCGCCGCCCCCTTCGCCGCACCTGGCAACAAGCCGTCGAGGCCCGCTCGGAATCGCACATCTTCGTTGTGTTGCCCGACATTCAAGACCCAACCAACTTGGCGACGATCATTCGCACGAGCGCCGCCTTGGGCATGGCGGGCGTCGTCGTCGGCCCCGAGGCGGCCGACGTTTGGTCGCGGCGGGTCGTGCGCGTTTCGATGGGCGCAGTCTTCTCGATTCCCATCATCGAGTGCCATTCGATTGACACGCTACTAACCGAATGGGAGAGCGAACCCGGTTTCACGACGATTGCGACGGTGTTGGACGAGCAGGCGATTCCCATCGAAGAGCTACGCGTCCCCAAACGCGGCGCCATCTTCATCGGAAACGAGGGGCATGGCCTCTCGGATGAGATTGTCTCGCGATGCCAAGTGAAGACAACCATCGCCATGGCGGCCGGCGTTGATTCGCTGAACGCGAGTGTAGCGGCGGGGATATTTTTGTACCGGTTGGCGAAGGCTTCCTCTTAAAGAATCCGCGAGCACATCATGTTGGATTGCAGGCCGGCCTAATTGCTCGCCTTTTCGGATTCGGGCTTGTTCGGCGCTATGAAAATCGGCTCGACATCGACGGGCGATTGCCTGGCCCCGATGACAATCTTGTCTTTGAACAATTCTCCGACTTGATGGTAGTCGTCAAACTCGCGCGGCCGAGCGGCCACATTGAAGGAGATGTCGCCTGGAAGGACGCGGGCTTCAAAATTTCCCTTTGCATCGGATAAGACATATTCGCACTGATAGAAAACGCCGTACTTCACCATGATCTCCGCGCCGGCGACGGGCTTGTTCGTATCTTGGGCACGGATAGCGCCTCGTACGATGATTGGCATTTCCAGCTTGATGTCCATGACGGTGATACCGTCCGGGCGAACCAGTAGGCCGACAGGAAGCCTGGGAAGAACAGGCACTTCTTTTCCTGGATAGTATTGGATGCCTAGTGTTCCCTCGGCGATGGTTGGAACTACGAAGCGGCCATGCTCGTCGGTGGTCGCGCTGGCCGTTCCCGCACTCGTGTCGAAATAAAGCGTTACCCCGCGGGTCCACTGCGGATCGTCCGCATGCAATTGCCCCATGATCTTCCCTGGGCGGCGCAGGTGAATCGCTCGTTCTTGGGATTCGTTAGGGATATTGTGGAGGTCCCTCGGCTGAATTCCGAACATTTCCGAACGGATCTCGATGGAGTACAGCCAAGCTGGTTCAATGCCGCGAATTCGAGCGCGGCCACCTTCGTCGGTCTTCACACGGAGGAGCGCTCGCAACGGATCGGGTACCAGGTCGTGCCCCACGGTTGTCGTGATGTGTGTAGGCTCAACTTCGACATCTACCACCGGCGAGTCGTCTGGCGCGAGGATTCGAAACACGCTCTCCGAAGCTGGCTCAAGGCGAATGATGCTGTCCGGCAACTGCTCATCGACGGAACGCTGTCCATCGCCAGGTCGTTTTTGCCTGGCAAATCTGATAGCGCCGTCGTATCGATACACCGTTACCACGGCCACTTGTTTGTCTTTGCCAAGCACCCACAACTGGCCGTAGAAGTACAAATCGTTTTCCGGTTGGGAAAAGGAAAATGCTCCTGTCTCATCGCTTGTGGTCGTCCGAATTTGAACTGCAGTGTGAGGCCTGCGCCTCGGCAGCCACCATACCTGTGCTCCGGCAATGGGTTGACCTTGATCGTCGACAACCTTGCCGGCAATCGTGACGGTTGCCTCTGCGTCCGCCGCGTTCCCTTTGTCTGTAGCTGGCTCGTTGCTGTTGGCGTCCTGGTTCGCCTTATCTGCTTCCTTCTGCTGCGCCAGCGACCACGCCGGCAAGGCACCCATCGCCAAGGCAACCGCAACAACGGCACCCCACAACGGGCGACCGCCGGAAACTCGCTCGGACAGGATCATGGCCAATCTCCGCTCGAAGGATGCCGCATTGCTGGTACCAACACCTAAGATCGACACAGGTGTCGCGGTTTGAAAATTGGTGGAGAGTTCCAGCAGCAGCTTGGCGTAGTCTCCACGCTTGTGGTCGCCTGCTGCGATGGCCATCGCATCGCACGCCATCTCGGCCGATTCGCAAACGCGGCGGCTCACGAACCAGTACAAGGGATTCCACCACCAGGCAATTCTCGCCGCCAAGTCGAGCCATGCAACCCAATGATCGCAGCGTCGCAGGTGAGCCAACTCGTGGGCAATCACACTTTGCAGTCGTTGGCAGTCTTGTGGCGACGAGAGTGATTCCGGCCAAAGCAATGTCAGTCGGCCGAGGCACCAGACCATCGGGGAATGGATTCCCTGCACCGTCACAACACGCGGTGAACGAACGCCGATCTCGCGAGCGAGCGAAGCGACTCGTTCTTCAAGCACTCGTGGAGGCTCCGTTCCTCTGCGAATGAGTCGGGCATGACATCGAATCATTCGCAGTTGCGAAACGAGCGTTACCACGGCGCCGCCGAACCAGATGGCGCCAAGTCCCCAAATGCTCCAGGGCAAGATGGAGAAATTCCAATTCTTCGCGGAGGGAACGGCGTTTGCCGGCAGATTAGCAGCAGTCTCGAGCGGCACTGGCGCAAAAACTTCCGGTGATGGCTGGGCGAGAGCAACCTCCGCGGACGGCTCGTGTAACGTGGCATCCGATACGGCGCCGCGCAACTCTGCGACACTCCACGGCCAGACCACAACCGGAGGTGTGACCAACTTGAGGAGCACGACAACCCACAGCAAGTGCTGCACCGCCGGACGATGGCGCAACATCCAGCAGGCGAGCAGCACGGGCGGAACTAAAAGTGCCACGATGATCGTGTTTTGCGCGAGCCACCAAAGTAGGTCGTTCATTTTTTTCCTCGCTTTGCTTGCTTGGCCTCGAGGTCGTCGATCATTTGCCGAAACCTGGCAAGTTCTTCGGGAGAAAAACGATGCTTCTTGGTGAAGGCCAGCACCAACGGCAACGCATCGCCGTCGCAGAACTCCCCGGCAAGCTCGGTCATGCGGTCGCGCATCACTTCTTCGCGAGTGACGATCGCGCGGAAGACATGCGCGAACTGGCTGCTATCGCTGGCCACATACCCCTTCGACTCAAGCCGTTGCAGCAGCGTGATCACCGTCGAGCGAGCCCAGGCTTGCCCGTTCTCTTTTAACCGCTGCATCGCGTCGCGAACCGTTAACGGCCCACAGTCCCACAAGACCTTGAGCACCTCCCGCTCGGCATCGCTCATTTCAGGGCGTTGCGATTCGGCCATCGCTTGCTCCTTTGGCAAGTCGGACATTGTCTACGCTTTGTAGACAATGGAGAGCTTATCGACGCCGTGTAGACAAGTCAACTGTTTTTTGTGCCGCAACATGGTCGACCCATGGGCTACGAGGGCTGGGTTCGTTTGCGTCGGCCGATCGATTGGTTGCAGCTAGCGCCACGAGATGAGAACTCGGCCTGCCGCGTTCTCGCGCCGCCGTCTTCATGATCTATAAATCGTCGGGGTCAGTAATGCCAGTAAAACGGCGAAGATGACAGCAATGAGAGTGAGTGGAGCGAGTCGCTCGGGGGCCTTCTTGTCAAACACGATGCACACGCCACAAATCAAACCGCCTACGAGCGCGCAGACGGACGAACTCGCGATGGCCAGTCGGGATGCAGGTTCGACCCAGTCTCCCAAGGGAAGGAGCCTGGCGAAGAGGAAAGGAAGAATAAAGCACAGGACAAACGACGAAAACGAATAGAGCATTACCACTACGAATGCCGCGCTCCAGATTTGGCAGGCGTAGTCGACCCACTTTGGGATCATGGTGCGGGGGCTCCGCGAGAATGGAGGCCGCCAAAAGAAAGGCAATGCGGACGACTGGACTTGAACCAGCACGGTATTGCTACCACCAGCCCCTCAAGCTGGTTTGTGTGCCGTCACGATGACCTTGAGCTGACGTTGGAAACACGTTGAAATGACGGAAAAAACGGGTTTTTCGAAGAGTTCACGCCTCCTCGACTTTCATAGTGACATTGTAGCGGTGTTGGACAGACGTGGCCAATAGTGTTGCCAAAATGTTGCCAACCTACGCCTCGTAATGATCGGCCGGCTCAATCGGTCCTTCGGGCGACCATTTCCGAATGCGTTGACCGTGTACCTGTCACGTAACTTTGGCAATTCTAACAATCGCGAGCCCCATCAGTTTCGGAGGTGGATCGTCTAACGACGCAACTACTTTGTCGGGCAACGATTTAGGCCAAGACCGAGCGTCGGGTTGTAGGCCGGGTTGCAGGGACGAAGGGCAACAACTGTCGCGGAACGTCCCTCAGTGGCCAAGCGATCTTGCAAGGATCGTTACTAGTTGGGACAGAATTCCGACCGCGATCAAAAGGGCTATTAGCGATTTGCTCGACGCGTCACTCTCGCCTTGAAAAAAGCACCCTGGGCGTATATCGAGGTGGCTCGCGGTCGCGGTTCATTCAACGCTGCTGGCGATACGGAACTGCTTCTTGAATCGCTTAGTCAGCAAGTCCAAGTTGGCGGCAAGATGGTCTTCTGCCTCCTCTCGACGGGAAAACTCCCGACACACGGTTTGGCTCCAGCTGTCGCCGGACCAATAGACCTGCGATGGAATCACCACGGACCAGCCAGGGCCATTAAAACGGCCTGCGCCTGGCACAATAGCTTCGCTACGAATGCCGAAGACATCAGCATCAAGTCGAAAAACGTTAAAATTGAAAATGTCTTTCATCGCGACGTAGGAAGCCAGTATCGCCTTAAGCGGTGGAAACTCCTGCGCGAGTTGGCGGCTAGGGTGCAAGGTTTTTTTCCAAGTCGCGAATTTGAGCACGGTTTCAGCCGGTAACAAGCTAGAAGTACGGTTCTAATTCAAATCGAAGCTCCATTCCCGGAGAAGCGGACATGGACCCTAAAACTTTTGACCTCGCCGACGCTCTTGTAGACCAAATTTCTGAAGCCGTCGACGCAGCCCTCATTTCCAAACAGCTTGCAAATCTGCGGCGTGCTTTGGACGAATTGGGTAAGGTGGTCGGACCGCGCTATTCCGCCAATTTGACCGTAATGGTCGAAATCTTTGACTGGGACCGAGAGAAGGCACTGCCGCTACTCAATACAGGTCTTTCTACGAGCGAAACAGGCCCTGCTTTCCGTACTTGGAACGATTCAAGCCCGCAGCGTTACCTTGTCCGCGGCGAAATTCAGGTGGTTCCCCACGATCACTGTCCTAAGTGCTGGGAAGTCTGGGACTTTAAGGTCGAAAGCCGGACTTGTCCGCACTGTGGCACCATGCTCGGACCGGATTGCAAGATTTTGCTCGACTCGGATGTTTGCCCCCATTGTGAAGAGGGCAAGGTATCGATGGCAAACCCAATTTGCGATCGCTGCGGTCACGAAGTCGATTTGAGCATCGCCGCATGGGGATAATCGAGGCACACGGACGGAGTGTCAACGGGCTGAAGATGTTATTGAAGGCGGTCCAGAACGGCAGCTCCGTAGATTGACTGTCCACTGACCTAACCACGTTGCCGTACAAGGACTTGTGTACCGGCGCGAATTCGGGTTACAGGAACGAAGGGCAACAAATGTCGTGGAGTGTTCCTCAGTGGCCCGAGAATCTCGCCACAATCGTCAACAACTGGGACCGAATTTGCTTCGCGATCAAGGGAGCCATCCGGATTTACTCGACGTGTCGCTCTTGCCTTGAACGGCGCGGTTGCCAAGTTGCCCACATCTCGGGCAACGAATCGCTAGCAAGAAGCTGTCGGCGAACAACGGTGCGACTGGGTAGTGACTCGTTCCCGTGTCTAATTCCGTGCCAAGTGTCGGCGCGATGGCGTGCGAACCGAAGCTTTCTCGCCGCATTCGGACATTCGACCTCTTGGTCCCCAATACGCAGAGCACTTGGCCGGAAAAATCTTAAACTACGCAAATTTCGGCCAAAAATGAAAGAAACGGACTTCGTAGATTGTACAAATTGCCTTCTGGGCAATCTGTTTCGGCGAGGTTTTAGAACGGCGTCCACAGGTTTCAAGGGGACCCGTACTGCTAGCGAAGATAGTGTTCGAACCTAGCTCAACGAATACCTCAAAACAAAGTGCCTGATTTATTGGTCGTTGTTCTAGGCACTCTCCAAGCGATTTAGCAACGAACTCCAGCAAAAGCACCAAGGACGAGACGAAGCCGGGCAGGGCGCGATAGTCGCTAAGGCGTCCGACCCTCCATTCCGAAGATGACACGGACGTCATTTTTCTGTTACATAGACAACACGCTAACACTATTGTCGCCACAGGGGCTGCGCGATGATTTTGTTGTCGCCCGCATCATGAGTCTGGCATGCGATTCTGGGTTTTCCTTGTGGCAGCTAGCTTTCTTGTTGGGTGTAGTCGCGCGCACTACCGCAACGCGGCTGACCGAGAGGTGTACCCGATTACCGCGGAGCGGATTCTCCAACCTCAGTACGATGTTGGCCGCACGCGAGTCGAACCGGACAAGGCTTCGCGCCTCTCCGATCCGTTTGATCCCGATCATCCTCCTAAGCCACCGGACGATCCGGCAGCGGCCATATTCATGGCGAATCCCGCCGGGATGCGCGGCGCGCGGCACTGGGAAAAGGACGGTGTTACGGACCAAATTGAGCCCGATGGCTGGGAGCTTGCCTTGGGCTTGGACAACGAAGGGGTGCTTCATCTCACGCAAGACAAAGCCGTTGAGCTAGCGTTGCTAAACAGTCGCGAAAACCAGACCGCCATCGAGGACGTTTATCTGGCCTCGCTGGCGCTTACGTTGAACAGATTCGAATTCGCTCTGCAATGGTTTGGGACGAATGCGACCGACTACACGCATTTCGGCTCAGGTGGAGCGCCAGGCGAGACCAATACCCTCACTTCAATCTCCGGACTCGGCTTTTCTCGCAATTTCGCAGCTGGCGGCCAGTTGTTGGTCGATTTTGCGAACTCGCTTGTGTTCGAGTACACGAACGATAGCAAACGCTGGAGTTCCAACTTGACTTTCCAAGTCTTGCAGCCATTGCTGCGGGGCGCTGGACGGAAGGTCCGTCTGGAAAACCTGACTCAGCAAGAGCGGAATGTGTTGTATGAAGTCCGAAATTACGCGCGTTTTCGCAAGCAGTTCTGGTCAGGCGTTGCGGTGCAAAACGGTGGTTATCTTGACCTTCTCCTGGCCATTCAGACGCTGCGCAACAACCAAGAGAACCTCAAGCGGCAGGAGGAAACGTTCCGTCTGTACAACGAGACCTTCATCGCCGGGCGGTCATCGCCACTGGAGCGGGATCAGTCGTTTCAGGGCGTGCTCGCCGCGCGTCAGTCTGTCATTTTCGCGGAAATCTCACTTCAGAATCAACTCGACGCCTACAAGCTAAGGCTCGGCATTCCACCAAGAGTCCCTGTTGAGTTGGATGCCTCGCTTCTAGACGTATTGGTCCTGACGGAGAGCGACCTCGAAGCACTGCGCGTTGATATCGAGAAATTCCAGCGCCAGCGCTTTGCGGAACTTGATGCGCCTCCTCCGATTACCGAACTCAAGGAGCATTTCCAAACGCTGCGCACGTTTTCGGAAAGATTGCCACTACTAATTGAGCAAGCGGAGACCGGTCTAAAAGATTGGAAAAAGGAATTCGATGAAGCTCCCGCCGCCGACGCGGATGAGGATTTGACCCTGCAATCGCGCCAAACCTATGCCGATTTGCAGAAACAGATTCCCGAGATCACTGCCGATCTTACTCGCGTTCAAGAAGCAATCGATCGACATCGGGCGGATGAATCGGAGACGGAACCGCAAAAGGTTTGGGAAATGCTCATCGGCGACATTAACACCGTGATGGTTCAAGTGGATGCCGTCATTTCTATCCAAGCCCGGACCAAGGTCTATCGAATCAAACTGCCAGCCATCCAACTGACGGAAGAGCAATCGCTTGAGTTCGCGGAGACAAACCGTTTGGACTTGCAGAATCAACTGGGGTTAGTCACCGACAGTTGGCGCAAAGTTTGGGTCGCCGCCAACGCCCTGCGGGGGACGCTCAACATCAACGCCACCGCCAACATTGGGACCGATCCCTCACACCCCCATCCGCTCGATTTCGCGTCCAACGCCAGCCTGTACAGGGTCGGCTTCGAATTCGATGGGCCGCTCAATCGCTTGGCGGAGCGCAATGTCTATCGCGCCAGTCTCATCAACTGTCAGCGGTCCAAGCGTGGATACATGGCGCTTTCCGATACGATCGAGCAGCAAATTCGCCGTGATCTTCGGCAACTTCGGCAATTGCGCCTTAGTTTCGAAATTTCACGACAATCGTTGTTGGTTGCGACCCGCCAGGTTGAAAGCGCACGCCTTTCGCTGATCAATCCCACTCGGGCTCAGAACACAGATACACTGGCCACGACCACTCAATTGCTTAATTCTCTCAACAATTTGGTCAACGCCCGAAATGCATTGGCTGGAAACTACATCAACTACGAGCAGCAAAGAGTACAATTCTTATTGGACCTGGAAGCGCTCCAACTTGACCAGCGAGGTTTCCCTACCCATGACTCTCTCCGCTTCTCCTCCTCAGATTTCTCACGAAACGCCGAGGAGCTTCCACCCGGAATCCCCGTCCCCACACCAGATGATGTCGGCGCAGAGCAACTTCCCCCCGCCGCAGCCATTGAGCCCTTCGAATTCTCCAATCCCTAGTGAAAGAAGGAGCGGGCTCGTTCAGATCAGCTTGGCCATCGGACTCGTCGCAGTAGTGGCAACTGCCGGCTGGTATGCAAAAGGAAAGGACTTCTTCGCGGTCAAATCCGAGCACGTGTTGACCGCCCCCGTAGTACGGGGCGAATTGGTGATAACCGTAACAGAACGCGGCGAGCTTGAGAGTTCACAATCGATTCAAGTTAATTGTGAAATTGAGGGTGGAGGAAAACTCGCCACGATCTTGCCCGAAGGAACCAGGGTTACCAAAGGACAGGAGGTCGCTCGGTTTGATGTCGATGCATTGTCTAAATCCATCAACCAGCAGGAAGTGAAGTGGGAGCTGGCAGAAGCCAAGGTCAAAACGGCTGAAGGAGATCTGGAGGTACAAAAAAATAAGGCTGCCAGTGAAATCGACAAGGCACAGCTCGCCGGCGAACTAGCTGACCTTGATATGAATTCTTACGAGCCAGGAGAATACAAAGTCGAAAGCGACAAAAGGCAGGCAGCGCTTGAAAAGGCCAAAAAGGACTTAAAGGAGGCAGAGGACGCGCTGGCATTCAACAAGAGTCTGGTTAAGAAGGGATTGGCTCAGCCTCTACAACTCCGCGCTATGGAACTCAATCGGGATGCCATGAGATCAATGGTGTCGCAACTCGAAGCGGATAAGAATCTACTCGAGCAGTTCACGAAGAAACGCAAAATGATCGAGTTAAAGGCAAAGGCCAAGGAAACCAAGAATGAATTAGCCCGCGTCAAAAAGAGCCAAGACGCAGCTACGGAAAAAGTCTCCGGCGAGTTGGCTGCGGCAAAAAAAACTGCCGCACTTGAAAAAACAGAACTGTCAAGGTTAAAGGCGCAGCTCGATCGCTGCGTTATCACGGCCCCCGGCGACGGCATACTGATCTACCAAAATCGCGCTTACGACCCTAACTCCCGGATTCGAGCTGGCGGCACACTCTATTACCAGCAGCCAATCTTCACGCTGCCCGATCTGGGCAGCATGAACGTCAAAGTGAAAATACATGAATCGGTGGTTAAAAAGGTTCAGCCAGGTCTGGTCGCCCATATGCAAGTAGAGGCACTGGCCAATCAAGTACTGCATGGCACAGTGTTGTCTGTTGCTTCGGTGGCTCAAAGCGACGAATGGCGAATTGGCGGCATTAAGGAATACATGACCATGGTCTCGATCTCGGACTTTCCGGCGGAGGCGGGCCTTCGCCCTGGCATGTCGGCAGAGGTCAAGATCCTCGTCAAGACAGTTCCAGACGCACTGACCGTTCCGGTGCAAGCAGTCACCGAGTCGGACGGTGCGCACATCTGCTACGTGGTGTCTGGTGGGAATATCGAGCGACGCGTTGTAGAGGTTGGCGAAAACAATGAAAGGCTTATGGAGATCCAAAGCGGTTTGAAAGAAAACGAGATGGTCGCTCTCGACGCTCGACTTCGAGCTGCAGCCGAACTCAAACAGAAGGATTAAGCAGGCTCACCGATGATCTCGAACAGAAGGACGCGAGTCTCTCTTCTCGGCGAATTAGACCAAGGGTGTTGAGCACGTGTTTAGGCAAATGTCGACGCCATCGTTGGCGAGGATCAGATAGAGCCATGGTCTCGTACCAGATCTACGGTGCGATCAAGCTAGGCGTCAGGAGCCTAAGCGCTCATCAACTCCGAACCATTCTGACCACACTGGGAATTGTGCTCGGAGTCGGTTCAGTCATTGTGATGCTCTCAGTCGGGGAAGCCGCTCGGCATCAGGCGCTCGAGCAACTGAAGGACTTGGGCGCGGATACGATTCTGCTTCGGAGCGCCAAGCCGACGGATGAGCCACAGCAGCAGCAAGGCGTGGACATGACGTTCTATGGCCTGACCTATCTAGATGTTGAAAGGATTCGTACGACCATTCCTACGGTCAACACCGTAACTCCGATGCGAGAGTTTCGAAAGACCGTTCGCTACCGCGAACACAAGCAGGAAGCCAGGGTTGTTTCCGTTACACCGGATTTTCTAAACCAGCACCACTTACGTCTTTCGTTCGGGCGTTGGGTGAATGAAGAGGACGAACGTCAGTTCGACAACGTTGTCGTACTTGGCTCAGCCACGGCGGAGGCGCTATTCCCCTCGCAGAATCCGCTAGGCCGCTCTATTTCTATCGAGAACTTTGACCGCTCCCGCTCTTTCACCGTGATTGGCGTCACGGAGCCTAAAACTCTCTCGGCTGGGGGCGAAAGTGGGAACGCGGATTTCAGTCAGGTGGTATTTATTCCATTCGCGACCGATCGAGTCCGCATTGGGCGAGAAATCATCACGATTAAGGCTAGTACGTTTCAATTTGAAAGAATGGAAGTCAGCCAACTCACTGTTTCAGTTAAGTCTGTGAAGGACGTTGCACTGACTGCCCGCGCAATCGAGTCACTCATTGACCAATTTCATCCGCGGAAAGACGTTGTCATCACGGTTCCTCTAGATTTACTCCTCAAGGCCGAGAAGACGCAGCAAATGTTCACGTTAATCCTCGGTGCGATTGCCGGTATTTCGCTCATCGTCGGCGGAATCGGCATCATGAATATCATGCTCGCAACCGTGACGGAACGAACGAAGGAGATCGGCATCCGTCGCGCTCTGGGAGCCACTCGGTTTGACATTGCGATCCAATTTCTAGTGGAGACCTTAATCCTATCGTGCGGGGGAGGGCTGTTGGGTATCGCACTTGGAGTCGGCCTCTCACACGTCGTTTGTCACGCACTAACGTTGCCCACCATCATCCCCCTCTGGTCCCCTGTGGTGGCCTTCGTAGTTTCGGCAGTCGTGGGGTTGCTCTCCGGCAGTTTCCCCGCTCGTCGCGCCGCTTGGCTCGACCCTATTGACGCTCTACGCCACGAATAGAATTCAAAGGATCAAGTCGGCCACCAGGTACGCCAGCAGCTTCGCGATTACGCATCGCGATTTTTATCGCAAGACTGCGGACATAAGAAACTTGGAAAGGATGTGCAGGTGGCTAAACCTTCGGCTCCGTAGGCAGATCTGCCGACAACGTAACGATGTTGCCACTCAATGAGTTGCGTCAATGCGACGATTTTGGTTGCAGGCTTGGTTGCAGGAAATGTTTTCCCCGGGGTGCCGTGAGAAGGCACTGAATGACAACGCGACCGATGGCCGAGAGACCGAACCTTGTTCGCAAGAAATGCACAAACGGTTGCCAGAAAAGGACTCTGGCAACGGCAGTCGCGATGTGTCGCAGAATGTCAAAGCGCACTTGAGAGGATTCGAACCTCTAACCCTCGGTTCCGAAGATGGATCGCCCAATGATGCAACTGCTTGGCAGGATAAGGACTTGTGTCCGACGGCGAATTCTGGTTGCAGTGCGGGTTGCAGTGACAGCAGGCAACCACCGTCCTCACGTGACGCCAATATGCCGGAGGATTTAGCCATTCTCTAGACGAATTGGACATTCCTTCCGATCCCCATCAGGACCGCGATCAAAGCGTTAGTTGACGCAACGCTATCGAACCCGAGCTAAATGCGTCCCGCTTGGCACCAGGGTACAAAACGCCGAGTTCACGTTTTCGAGAAACGTAAGCGACAAGGACTCTTGTTGGGTACCAGATCCACGACCTTCCTGGGAATTTCGCGCAGAACAGCGGGTGCGAAGGTCGCGTTGATAGATCCCAGCCTAGATAAACTCGTCCCATTTCTCGGAGTATGGGACGAGCGATGAGCCTGGCGTCAGTTCCAAGCCGTCGGAGGATTCTTGCTTTGGCGCCGGCGTCGTCGTGGTTGTATTCGATACGGTAACGATTGGAGCGTACGTGGTCAGCCGCAGGTGTGCCGTTCCAGGGGTGACCACTACCGGCCCGCTGTCTGCTCCGCCCGCTGTGTTTGGGGCCAGCGTGTCGATAACATTGCCACGGGCTGGAGGGACACAGACAAATTTGTCGGCCGGAACGTCGGGCCGATTTTGGGCCTTCTCGAGAATCGCTGAAACAAAATTGGCACCGTCAGAACCTTTCTCAACTACATACTCTGCGTTCTTAGCTGTCGTCACCAGGTAGTTAAAAGCTGGAATCGCCGCGATCAGATAGATCACCACCCTCTTGGGTGATGCCTTGGCTGCAAAGGCAAACCATTTCTCAAAGCGTCCAAGCGAGATCAGCTCCCCACCTCGCTTCCGAACTTCCTCTGGTTCAGGAAGTGTGGGACGTTCGTTTAATTCGATCTCAAGTTCGTCTAAGTCACAACGTATTTTTCGAAGGCGATTGCGAAGTTGCTCATTTCGGTCGGACATCGCGGGTCCTTTCATCGCTCGACGTGGTCCCATCAGTATAAAGAAAATCCCGGCCCATTTTCGCGCCATTTCTCATCCTAGGTACCTCATGCTGAATCTCGACGGCACCCGCATGCTCACCTCGCTGTTGCCAAATTGTTGCCACAGACAATTTCGAGGGAAGGGGAGAAGCTCGTTGCGCTCCCTATTGGAGTCCTAGAACCCGCTCGACTTCGGCCACTCTTAGCCAGGATTTTGGCGACTTTCGCCTCGAAGCGAAGAGAAAGTACCAGAGGTCTGACCTTTAGATATCAGTCGCAATCGCCCTCGCGGCTTCCTCGGAAGTACGAACCGGAACGATCTCAAACTCCACGAGATCGTCCCAGTTGTCGGTCCACGTCTTCAGCAGTTCCTCACTTTCGGCCTCCATCACTTGGAAGCACAGACGAAAGTCGAGATCGACCCAGCTTGCGATGTAGCGCACGCCCTTTGGTTCCATGCGGCCGCGATCGCGAAAGCGACGATACACCTCGACGGCCCTCCCGGGACAAATTCGCTCAATGACCATGTAGACCATGACTGACTCTCGTTGATGTTGGCAGTTGCTACGCTCGCCAAGAACGTGAAAAGAATCCCCGGACAACAATGCAAATCGACTTGCGCGCGTCGGGGGGACTTTCTCCAGCGTACGATGTAACTCAAGGGGCGAGTACCCATTGCTTTCGCGCACAGGCGTGACTATTGACAAGCACGACGCCATGTCTTAAATATTCATTCGCCACGAGCAGTCCATCGTCCATGGGAAGTCGGGCTCCGACTTTGGGTCCAACCAAGAATTGCTGTAACTGAAAAAGGAACGCAATGTGACGCGTCACCTAGGCTGGCTCTTGTTATTGGTTTCCAGCATTCAATTTGCGTTCGCAGACGATTCGGATCCCGATGCAGAGCGTGAGTCGGAACGAAGGGCCAGCGTGGCACGATTAATGCTGATGCGCCGTCGGGTGAGATCGCTTTCGGCCGTCGTCGATACAACCACAGGTTCCACCAAGGTCGATGTAATCGAAGCGCCCTTGCTCCGCTACAGCAATCCCGCCGCGAATATCGTAACCCTCGATGCAACAATCTGGGCATGGGGTCGGGTGGGGCGACCGGCGGCGCTGGCCAGTGTCGAAGCCGAGGGGTGCGAACTCGTGTCACTCACAGAGCAAGGGCTTTCATTGTCCAGCAGATCGGGATTGAAATGGACACCGCACGATTCAGAAGCGACGTTTAAGATTCTACCTGACGGTCCAATACCGGGTGATTCAGAAGTCGTTCGTGCGCGCCAGATGAAGGAACAGGCCAGGAGGTTTTCCGCAAAAGGGCATTACGGGGATGACTCCAAGAACCTGGAGTTGCGTCTTATGGATCGGTACATACATCGCTATGCCGACACCGAGAACGGGATCGTCGATGGCGCCATCTTTGCATTTGCCGCAGGGACAAATCCGGAGGTCCTTTTGTTCGTGGAGTGCCGCAAATCGGATCAGATTCGCCGCGATTGGTTCTATGCATGCGCACGATTAAGCGCCGGAGGGCTCGACGTACGACTGGACGAAAATGTTATCTGGACTCGCCCGCCAATCACAAGATGGGATTCCGTCGCTCCCTATATTTCGGCCGCATTCACCTCCGACGACTTAGGTCCAGACGAAGAATCGAAACCTTCCGATAAATAGTCTGTTGACGGCGGTTGAAAATGGCGGCGCGGGGCGGGCGAAAAGGACAGCGCTAGGTCGTTACAACTCCGCGGGATCGGTTGTCGCGGGGGGATCTGGGAAAGGCACAAATTGACATGCCGCGCTGGCTAGGTTCCATCGTTTTCGAGCGGCGTGAACCCTGATCACCTCGGACGGGATCCCATGCTCGGGAACATAGAGGTACAGGAACCAAAGGGACATCGAGACGCTCAATTTGATTGCCCCCCAAGTGCCGCCGCACCACTTCCGCTTTCTGCTCGGCGGTGAACGTACGTCGTTTTGAGCGTTGAGACATGGAACTTTCCTCCATCGGGTTATGCTAACCACAACCAGAGGAAAGTCCATTTTCAGCAGAAGCGGGACAATGTAGCGCTCTCGCTTGGTCCGAACAGGACTTCTTGAACAATGTGATTTGTTCGTGCGCGGCCTGTAGCGTCTCGTGCTGCCCGACGATGGTGCTTCGTTGCTCCATCACCTGCACCAAAACGAGCGCCGCCGGCCCGGAGATAGAATTTCGACTGCGCCACAGCCGTGCGGCACTTTCGTCGCCAATAAAAGCGGGTAACGGGCGATGCGTGCACTTCACGCACTGTCCGTTGGGACGATTCTCGACGCGCGATCAGATTCTGCCAAAAGTGCGGCGATCTGACTGGAAGGACAAAGGCATAACTCCACCGTAGAAAGCAACGAGAAAAACAACGTTCTCCTCAACCTCGTACGGCGTGCAAGGATGTCGATTTAGATACAGATACGACGGCCGCAAATCGGACGCCGCAGTGAGTTGAGCGACGGGGAAGCGATGCGGACCTCCGGTTTCGGAGGCGGATCGCCCAACGACGCAACCACGTTGTCGGACAACGATTTACACCGAACCGGAGATTTGGGTTGCAGGAGCGGAGGACAACAGCTGCCGCGGAATGTCGCTGATTGGCCGGACGACCTAGCGAGAATCGTGAACATCTGGGACCGAGTTCCGCCCGCCATCAAGGTGGCGATCCGGGCCTTGCTTGACGCATCGGTCTCACCGTGAAAGGCCCGGTTGTCGACGAACAAAGTTTGCGGCTGCGCGACTCGTTAAAGCAATGCGCGCTGGCGATAGTCCGCGTGCCTACCGCGGGCATGCTGAACATACAGGCCCTTAGAGCGGCCGAGAGCTTGGGGAGATGGCAGAAGTTCAGGGCGGAGGGGTGGCGGGCTTGGGATTTCCGCATTCCTTGCAATTCCCAAGATCATCCGGAATGATCTGTCGCCATTGGTCCAACGATTTACTCCAGTCAAAGTCCCACCACCTCCACATAACAAAACACGAGAAAATGTAGGTGGTAATGATGATGACCTCGGCCCACATTAGCCATCCGGCGTTCGCAACGTCGAGCGCGAACACTATCGCCCCAAACCACCCAGAAGACACCAGTCCTGCTACCAGCCCGTTGAATTAAGCCTGTTTTTAGCCGGCGAGCGCCAGGCGCTCCGCGCGA
>CAZWSX010000007.1:0-258225 GCA_964636985.1 uncultured Pirellulaceae bacterium
CGCTTAGTCCCGAACCTTTTCGCATTGTTGAGAGCCAGCAACAAGGCGACGTTCGCCCCTCTCTTGCACCAGATTTGGCAATCTGCCGCGACTGTCAGAGCGAATTATTTGATCCGACCAATCGCCGATATCGGTACCCGTTCATCAGTTGCGCTCAATGCGGACCTCGCTACAGCATTTCTAATGGAATTCCGTTCGATCGTGAGCGGACCTCGATGCAAGCCTTTCCGCTCTGTCGGGCTTGTGAGAAAGAGTATCGTGATCCGGAGGATCGACGATTTCATGCGCAGACGATTGCTTGCCCTGAATGCGGCCCGCAAGTGACGCTGCTGGACTCGGTAGGAAAGATTCTAGCCCGGCGCGACGAAGGGATTCGAGAGGCCGTTGCTGCAATGCGGCAGGGGGCGATTCTCGCCGTCAAAGGCATCGGTGGTTTTCACTTGATGGTCGACGCCTCGCAGGTGAAATCTGTCGAGTGTCTTCGATTACGAAAAGGTCGAGAAGCCAAGCCGCTCGCCGTGATGTTTCCAGCCATCGAAGCGATCGAACAGGAATGTGAAGTCTCTGCGAGTGAACGCGAACAGATTGAGTCGGCCGAGGCGCCGATTGTTCTGCTCCGAAGGCGAGCAGCTGAGACGGAGTGGATCGCGCCGAATGTCGCACCCGGGAATCCACTACTTGGTTGTTTTATGCCTTACGCGCCGTTGCACTTATTACTCTTGGCCGAATTGGGCCGACCCGTGGTCGCCACAAGCGGCAATCGTAGCGAAGAGGTCTTGTGCGTTGACAATGACGAAGCCCTGCGGCGTTTGCAGGGGATTGCCGACCAATTCCTGATGCATGATCGGGAGATCGTCCGTCATGTCGATGATTCTGTGGTTCGTGTCGTCTTGGATCGAGAATTGGTTCTGCGGGCGGGACGAGGATACGCACCCTGGCGGATGAAGCTTCCTGAGGCAATTTCGCCCGTTCTGGCCGTTGGGGCTCACCAAAAAAACGCGATCGCTTTGGGAGTGGCATCCCTCGCCTATGTACAGCCGCACCTTGGAGATTTGTCGACAGCAGAAACGATCGTAGCGTTTCAGCGTGATGCAAAGGAGTTGCCTCGTGCGATGGGACTTGATCGGGTGTCGGTAGCTTGCGATTGCCATCCCGACTATGTATCCACTCGCTTTGCGGAGAAGTCTGGCCAACGTGTTACCCATGTTCAACATCATCACGCCCATGTACTGGCGTGTTGCGTGGAGAACGAGATCGAGGGCCCCGTCTTGGGTGTCGCGTGGGATGGCTCAGGGTGGGGAGAGGATGGGACCATTTGGGGCGGTGAGTTCCTGTGTGCCGACGAAAACGGCCACGAAAGGATCGCTCATCTCCGAAGGTTTCCGCTCCCTGGAGGGGAGCAGGCCGTTCGCGAACCTCGCCGCTCGGCCGTGGGCCTGCTCTTTGCAGCCTATGGTGAAGAGTTCAACGAGCGATTGCCATTTCAACTTGCTAGCGCTTTTACCAGTACGGAATTGACCGCGCTGCGAGCCATGCTCAGGCAACAATTCCAGTCGCCAATGACTTCTAGTGTCGGGCGATTGTTCGATGCCGTTGCAGCCCTGCTTGGACTTCGACTGAAGAACAGTTTTGAAGGCCAAGCGGCCATGGATTTAGAATGTGCCAGCAACGGCGATGAAGTGGCTCGCGGCTACAGCATGCCGCTGAACCGTGAGGGAATCGTTGATTGGCAGCCGCTCCTGGAAGAGTTACTCGCAGACATCGCCGCTGGATCGCCAGTTGGCCAGATGGCAGCCAAGTTTCACCAAGCCTTGGCGGATTGCGCTGTGCAGGTCGCAAAGCATGCCCGACGGCAGCGAGTTATATTGACGGGCGGTTGCTTTCAAAATGGGTTGCTCCTGACCAAGTGTGTGACCAGCCTTAGGAACGCGGGGTTCGAACCCTACTGGCATCGCCGCGTGCCGCCCAACGACGGCGGCATTGCTGTTGGGCAACTCGCCGCTGCAGCCTACGCAATGAGGAAACGGGACTAAACCATGTGCCTGGCAGTGCCCGGAAAAGTCGAGAGCATATTGTCCGCCGGCGATTTCGACGCCCGCGCGAAAGTTTCGTTCGGCGGGATTCAAAAAGAGGCCTGCATTGCGTTTGTCCCCGAGGTGAAACCAGGCGACTACGTGCTTGTTCATGCCGGGTTTGCTCTCTCGATCGTCGACGAGGAAGAGGCAAACCGGTTACTTGCTTCGCTTGGCGATTTAACGTCGGAAATCTAAGGTGTCTCCGGATGAAGCACATCGACGAGTACCGCGATCCCGCGTTGATCCGTCGTTTGGTCGGCTCCATCGAAGCGACGGCCTCGCGGCCTTGGACCATCATGGAAGTATGCGGTGGGCAAACGCATGCCATCTTGCGATTCGGACTCGATCAGCTTCTTCCTTCCAATATTTCGCTGATTCATGGTCCAGGCTGCCCTGTGTGCGTGACTCCGGTCGAGTTAATCGACCATGCGATTGCGATTTCGCAATGCGACGGCCTTACGCTCTGCTCGTTCGGTGACATGCTCCGAGTTCCCGGCAGCGGTTGCGATTTGATGTCGGCAAAAGCAGCTGGGGCCGACGTAAAGATCGTATACTCGCCGCTCGACGCCGTCGCACTTGCGGAGGCTCACCCGGAACGTGAATTCGTCTTCTTTGCGGTCGGGTTTGAAACGACGGCTCCGACGACTGCGATGGCTGTCTATCAGGCGAGACAAAAGAAGCTGCGGAACTTTTTGGTTCTCGTTTCGCACGTTCTGGTTCCGCCAGCCATGGCCGCCATACTTTCATCACCAGACAACCAGGTGCAAGGCTTTTTGGCGGCGGGGCACGTCTGCATGGTGATGGGCTGGCAAGAGTATTTGCCGATCACCGAAAAATTTCGCGTTCCAATCATCGTTACAGGCTTTGAGCCAGTCGATCTGTTGAATGGAGTTCTCTCGTGCATTCGTCAATTAGAGGCCGGTCGAAGCGACGTTGAAAACCAGTACACCCGCGCTGTTCGCCCTGACGGAAATCGCGTGGCGAGGGAATTGGTTGAGGAAGTCTACGAAGTCGTCGGCCAATCGTGGCGAGGATTAGGAGCGATTCCAAACAGTGGTTTTGCGCTCCGGCCGGCCTTCGCCGACTTCGACGCGGCCCAAAAATATCCCATCCGAACAACGATTTCGGTGCCGACCGCCGTATGTTTAGCTGGGGAAATACTCACGGGCCGTCGTCGGCCCTGCGACTGCCCGGCGTTTGGCCTTCAATGCACGCCTGACACGCCACTTGGAGCACCCATGGTCTCCTCCGAAGGTGCGTGCGCCGCATATTATCGTTACCGGCCCAGTCATTCCACTTCGCAAGGAGACGCGTGTGACTGAGTTCTCTTGGAACGCCTCGTGTCCGGCGCCACGAAACGACGCCGTGCGCATTTCTCTTGCGCATGGTGGCGGCGGCCGTAGGACGCAACAACTCCTCGAAGAGATCTTTCGCCCCGCCTTTGGAAATCCGCTGCTCGATGCACAGCACGACGGAGCGGTGTTCTCGCCTCAGGCCAGGCGAATCGCCGTCACGACCGACGCCTACGTGGTGCAGCCGCTCTTCTTTCCTGGAGGAAATATTGGCTCCCTGGCAATCCATGGAACCGTGAACGACCTGGCGATGTGCGGTGCGATTCCCCGTTACCTCACCGCGAGCTTCATCCTGGAAGAGGGGTTGCCGATCGAGACCCTTCGCCAAGTTGTGGACACGATGCGTCAAGCGGCCGCGGCATCAGGCGTCAAGATCGTCGCGGGCGATACTAAAGTAGTCGAACGCGGCAAAGCTGATGGCATGTATCTAAGCATGACGGGGGTGGGGGAGGTCAATCACGATCTGGTCATTCAGCCTTCCAGCGTTCGAATAGGAGATTCGATCCTGCTCAGTGGCGATCTTGGAAGACATGGCATCGCCGTGCAGGCCTCGCGGGCAGGACTCGAGTTCCAGGGGGCTTTGCCCAGTGACTGCGCACCGTTGATCGAGCCGGTCGCCGCACTGATTGACGCGGGAATCGACGTCCATTGCTTGCGAGATTTGACACGAGGAGGGCTAGCCGCGGCTCTTGTGGAGATTGCCTCAAAGGCGGGCTTCACGGCCGAAGTCAATGAGGCCCTCATTCCGCTCGAGGAGAGCGTTCGGGGAGCTTGCGAGTTGTTTGGACTCGACCCGCTCTTGGTCGCTTGTGAAGGTCGATTTGTTGCCTACGTCCCCAGCGAGCAAGCGGAGCAAGCAGAGGCAATTCTGAGAAAGTTCCCGGTGTCGGCGGATGCCCGGCGGATCGGCCATGTTACGGCTCGAAATGTCAGTCCAGTCATCATGGTAACGGCGCTCGGCTCGCGCCGCGTAATCGACTTGCCTAGTGGTGAGCAGCTTCCTCGCATTTGTTAACTGCGCGTTGATCGAGAATCGAGTCTAGCCAGGCGTACCAGGTCGACATCCCTTCTCCCCGACGGGCGGAGACTTCCACAATGGTTGCTTGGGGAGCAACTTGGCGAATATTGAGCAGAGCTTTTTCGCGATCGAAGCCGGCTGCTTCGGCAAGATCGATTTTATTGATGACGACCAGCTGCGCAGTCTTGAAGGCTTTGGGGTACTTGAGCGGCTTATCTTCGCCTTCCGTTGTTGAAAGAATTGCGACTCGCGCGTCCTCGCCTAAGTCGAAGGATGCCGGGCAGACGAGGTTTCCGACGTTCTCAATCACCAGTAAATCAAGTCCCTGCAATTCGATTTCACGGCACGCTACGGCGACCATTTCCGCTTCCAAGTGGCAAACGGTTCCTGTCGTGATGGCCACGATGGGATGTCCTCTCCCTTCCATGCGCTGGGCATCGTTTTCCGTTTGCAAGTCACCAACGAGAATCCCGAGCTTGCGGCGCTGTCCGTACTCATCGAGCGTTCGCTCGAGCAAGCTGGTTTTCCCAGAACCAGGTGACGAAAGGATGTTGATCGCTTTCAGTCCGCACTCATGAAAATGATCGCGATTGAGCTGCGCCTGCTGGCTGTTCTTGGCAAGCAAACTCTTTTGGATCACCACCGTCCGGTGGGTCTCGCACGAAGTGTTAGACATTGGTCGATACTTCCATGGAATGGAGCGTGAGGTCGTTGCCGCTGCGAATATCGCTACTGGGGGTTCCGCAGTTGGGGCAAAGGTAGATTACTTCGGATGGCTTAAATTCCCGGTCACACTGGAGGCAAAACGCCACCACGGGGATTGATTCAAGCTCGAGGAGGGCGCCCTCGGCCATCGTCCCCTGGGCAGCCAAGGGAAACGCAAACGACAGCGCTTCCGGGACGACACCCGACATCTCGCCAACCTGAAGTCGAATGCGATGGATCGCCGTCGCGCCTTGCCCTTGGGCCGAACGCACGGCGATTTCCAGCATCTCCTGCAGGAGCGAGAGTTCATGCATGGGCCGTCGGTCCTTGAACCCGTCCTAGAGCAACGAGATGAGGAAAGCACTCCTCGATTGCCAACACGACTTTCGTCGAAAGCTGTTGTCCTAATTCGAATTGCTCGGCGCCGATGCACAGGCACCAGGCACTCGGTATCGATCCGTAAATCGTTTGAGCGAACGTCAGAAGCACGGAAGGCGCAAGGATATGTGCCGAAACGCCCTCGTGTGCTCTCATTTCAACTTGCGTGATTTGCCAGTCACCGGCCGGCAAGTCGACACAGGCGTCGACAAAGATCACTTGCTCATATCGGTGAAGCACTTCGGCGTGTTCCGGTAACAGTTGGTGCGTCGCCAGCGTATCGAAGAGATCACGCATGTCGCCGTCGGCCAAGCGACGGAGGATCTCTTGTGCGAGACCGTCATCCCCTCGCAAGGGATTGCCGATACCGACGATCAGAGGTTTGTTTTGGCGGGTCATGTTGTTAATTTCGGCAACGCTCGTTAACAAGAGTTCCCCGAGCGTCAAACAACTGCAATCGAAGCGGCATCTTGCCGAGTGCATGTGTGGAACAACTTAAGCACGGGTCGAACGCGCGAACGCCCGCTTCCACGCGGTTCAGCACTCCTTCCGGGATGCTCTTGCCTCGAATGAATTCCTTGGCGATTTGAGTGACCGTGCGGTTCATTGCCAGGTTGTTCTGTCCGGTGGCGATCAATAGGTTCACTTGCTGCATCAAGCCGGTTTTGTCCACTTTGTAGTGGTGGAAAAGTGTGCCTCGCGGCGCTTCGGAACAACCGACTCCCTCCAAGTTGTTGATCCCTGCTTCCGCCTTTATCCGATCCGATTGGAGGTCGGGATCGTCGAGCATTCGCTCGATCTGTTCAAGTCCGGCGATAATCTCGATCAGGCGGGCTTCGTGATAGAAAAAGGAGCTCAAGACGGAGGCCCCGTTTGCTCTCTGCCGGAATACCGTAAGCTCGTGGTCAGCCTCGGGCGTGCCCATTCGGTCGCACGCGTTCAGCCTCGCAAGAGGACCAACTCGATACATTCCCTTTTCATAGCCGAGCGCGCGGTAGTAGGGAGACTTCAAATACGAGTCGGGTTCCACGGCTTCCGCTAGGACCTCTTCAAATTGTGAGGGCTCCCAGTCGTCGCCAACGCGTTGACGGTTCTCATCGACAAACCGCAACCGCCCGTCGTAGGTTTCCCATGCACCATCCGTTCCCACAAGTCCCAGGAAGAGAGATGGGAAGTTTCCAAATGACCCGGCTTCCCTTGCATACTTTTCGACCAGGTCGCGAAATCTGGTAAGCGCATCGCGCGTTACAGCAAGCGATTCGGGAATGCGTTCGCGGATCGCCATGATGTCGGCGGGCTTCAAGGCCGCCAGAACGCCGCCAGGAACACACCAGGCGGGATGGATTTTCTTTCCTCCCAGTCGTTCGATGATGTCCTGACCCAATTGCCGCAGGCGAATTCCGCCGCGCGCTAGGGCTGCATCGACGCTTGCAAGGCCCAATATGTGACGTTGCTCGGGGTCGCTGTCGAAGCCTAGCAACAAATCGGGCGCGCTAAGGTGAAAGAAACTGAGCGCGTGCGATTGGATGATCTGGGCCAGGTTCATCAGCCGGCGTAGCTTCGCTGCGGCGACAGGAACCTGAACGCCCAAGATCGCGTCACCTGCCTTAGCGGATGCGATGAGGTGGCTTACCGGACAAATGCCACAGATTCGAGCAGTAAGCGAAGGCATCTCCCACAAGGGGCGACCTTCCATGAGGCGTTCGAATCCGCGGAACTCAGCCACGTGAAAGCGGGCATACTCAACTTCTCCCGCATCGTTGAGGTGGATGGTGATCTTGGCGTGCCCTTCGATGCGGGTCACCGGATCGATGATGATGCGCTGGGCCATGGTCTATCCGAATTGAATATCGGCTCCCTCCAGTTGGGGTGCGCGACCGTCACGAAGTGCCTCCAGGACTTTGCGAATTCGATCAGCGGGTGGAGGACAACCTGGCAAGAATGCGTCGACGTGAATGGCCTGGTGCAAAGGCAAAACGCGATCTATCAACACGGGCAAAACGCCAGGATCGCTTGGAATCTGGGGGCGTGTATCGGCGAGCTGCACATAACTCCTATCGAGCACTTGGGATGCGGGGCCAAAGTTGTTTCGGATAGCCGTCACGTTGCCTGTGACGGCGCAGTCGCCGAAGGAAATCACGAGTTTTGTTTGTGCCCGCACCGTTCTCGCAATCTCAAGATGTTCCTCGTTCGCAATGGCGCCTTCCACCAGGACTGCATCGACGTTCTCGGGATAGATCTTTTGATCCACAATCGGGGAATAGACGATGTGTGCGAATTTGTTCAGTTCGAGCAGCCACTCGTCCAGGTCGAGGAACGACATGTGGCAGCCGGAGCAGCCACCCAACCAGATGGTGGCGAGCCTTAGACGTTCCACTGGTGTTTCTCCCGAGCCTGCATCAGCGACTCCAACTTGGCCCGATGATGATCCAAGTGTGCGACCGTGGTTCCTTGTTCGAAAATCGCGCCCGTGGGACATGCCATGAAGCATTTGCCGCAGGAGGTGCAGGTGGTCGCTTCGCCCCAGGGTTGGTCGAGGTCGGCAACAATTCGCAACTGGCTGCCGCGTCCCGCAACGTCCCAGGTGTGGGCTCCCTCCAACTCGTCGCAAGCGCGTACGCAGCGGGTACACAAGATGCAGCGATTGTGATCGATGCCAAAACGTTCATGAGACAGATCGACCACTCGCGCCGGGTGTTGGTAGGTCAAGTCGACGTGGTCCATGCCAACTTGAACCGCCGCCGTCTGCAACTCGCAATGGTTATTCGCAACGCAGACCGAACAAACGTGGTTCCCTTCCGCAAACAGCAATTCGACCACCATTCGCCGATATTCGCGAAGCCGCTCGGTGTCCGTTCGCACAACCATTCCTTCGGCAACCTTGGTCCAACAAGACGCCTGCAAGCGATGGCTGCCTTCCACTTCCACCAGGCACATGCGGCACCCACCGTGCGCCGAGATTCCTTCCACGTAACAGAGCGTAGGAATTTCGCGTCCAGCATGACGGGCGGCCTGAAGGATCGATTCCTCCGGGTGAGCACTGACCATCTTGCCGTCGATCGTAAGCGTGACAACGGCCATCGATTACATCTCCCCGACAGCTGGAGGATCGATCAACCGCTCTTCGAATTCCGACCGAAAGTGTCGAAGAGTGCTCATTGTTGGATTGGGCGCCGTCTGCCCCAAGCCGCAAAGACTCGTTTGCCCAACCATGTCGCAAAGCCTTTCTAGTCTGGCCAAGTCATCCTGGTGAGCCTTGCCATCGAGAATCTTCGTCAAGAGACCGTGCATCTGGACCGTCCCTGCTCGGCATGGCACACATTTGCCGCACGATTCGTCGCGGCAAAATTGCATGAAGAATCGAGCGATGTCGACCATGTCGGTTGACTCATCGAGGACAATCATCCCGCCCGAACCCATGATCGAGCCGATCTTGGCAAGGGAGTCGTAGTCGACCGGCGTATCGAGCAACTGGGCCGGAATGCATCCGCCCGATGGTCCTCCTGTCTGCACGGCCTTCACCTTCTTTCCGTCAGGAGCGCCGCCACCAATTTCCTCCACGATTGTTCGTAGCGGCGTGCCGAGCGGAACCTCGACCAGGCCAGCGTTGGCGATCTGTCCCGTCAGGCAAAACACCTTGGTCCCAGGACTCGTCGGTGTGCCGATGGCGGTGAACCATTCAGGACCATTGCGGACAATCTTGGGGATGTTGGCAAACGTTTCGACGTTGTTGAGAAGGGTCGGACATCCCCAAAGCCCGTGTTCGGCCGGATAGGGAGGACGGGGCGTCGGAATGCCGCGACCTCCCATGATCGAGGCCATCAGCGCCGTCTCTTCGCCGCAAACAAAGGCGCCGCCGCCGACCCGCACTTCCAATTTGAAATCAAAGGCGGATGAAAAGATTCCCGATCCCAATAGGTTGAGGTGGCTGGCTTGGTGGATCGCCTGCTGCAATCTCGCAATGGCGAGCGTGTATTCCGCCCGAACGTAGATGTAACCATGATTGGCGCCGACAGCGTACCCGGCGATCGCCATCCCTTCGATCACGCTGTGCGGGTCGCTTTCCAAAACGCTGCGATTCATGAACGCGCCGGGATCTCCTTCATCGGCGTTACAAACAACGTACCGCTGCGGGCCAGGGCTTTTTGCCACGAGACCCCATTTGACGCCCGTCGGATATCCGGCGCCGCCGCGGCCTCGCAAACCGCTGCGCACGACGATGTCGATGACGTCGGCCGGTTGAAGTTCCAGGACCGCGCGATGCAAAGCCTCGTAACCATTCGCGGCGAGGTAGGTCTCAATTCGTTCAGGCTCGACGTGGCCGCAGTTTTCTAAAATGACCGAGACTTGTTTGGCGAAGAATGGGTCGTCGCCAGTCAACGAGTGGGGCTTGGACTCCGTGGATTCCACTTCGAGCAGGGCCCCGGCCTGATTGGGCGTCACCCTTACGTAACACTTGTCGGTTGGATCGACCTGAACGAGCGGCCCCTGGCTGCATAGACGCATGCAACCAACCGGTGCGATGTGAACCTTATCTCCCAGCCCTTCGCTTTCAACAGTTTTCTTCAAACGTTCGACAATCTCGCCGCCACCCGAGGAAAGGCATCCAGCGGCGACGCAACAGCGCACGACTGTGCCGGGGCGGCCCTGGCGCTCGCGCTGCGCGATATCACGAAGCTGGTTGATGTCCATGGGTTTTCCAATGGGAAAGGTGCTTCGCAACCGTTTCGGCGGTTTGGTGCCCAACAATCGTGCCGTCGTACACGACGACAGGAGCGATGCCGCACGCTCCCATGCAACGCGATGCTGCCAATGTGATTTCGCCATCGGGCGTTGTCGTTCCAGGCGGAACTCCAACTTGCTGCTGTGCTGTCTGGACAAGTTCGAAGCTCCGTTTCACATAGCACGCCGTTCCCAGGCAAACCACACACGTGTGTTTACCAGCGGGCTTAAGCGTGAAGAACTTGTAGAACGTGGCGACGCCGAAGACGCGACTGGGCGGCAACTTCAGTTCCCTGGCCACATAATGTAAGGCCTCGCGATCGAGATATCCAAACGCCTGTTGGGCCGTATGCAGGACCTCAATCAAGGCGTCCTGCCGCCGATGTTGCCGCTTGATGGCAACATCGAGGATCGCAAAACGGTTGCCGTCGGCGGCCGTTTTCATGACGCTGCTTCTCCAGGGAGAGTTTTTTCAACGCGAACCACATTCGGAAAATCGCCTCGTCTGGTGCTAAATCCGCGATGACGAAACATCGCGATCATCCGTTCGTTGTCGATCGACGTTTCGGCCACGATGCGACCGATCTTCCAGTCGCGACAGACTTCAAGGCCGTAGTCCATCAGCAGTGATCCGATACCTTTTCCGTGCCACGCATCGGCCACCAAAATGGCAAACTCGGCACTGGTATGATCGGCATCGGCCGAAAGTCGCGAAACACCCACCAATTTTCGTCGGCCTTCCGCCTCGACTTCGGCAACAATGGCCAGTTCGCGGTCGTAGTCGATATGACAGAAGCGAGTTGCCATTTCGTGAGTCGTTGTCTTGAACAAATAGCCGAATCGCCGATGGATCGATTCGGCCGAGCAACTCCTCAAGAACTCGTGCCACAACGGCTCATCTTCAGGGCGGATGGGGCGAAGCAGGACTGCTGTCCCATCGCGAAGCTGATTTCGCCTGACGAGCTCGTCTGGATAGGGTCGGATGGCCAAATGCGAAAACGGCCGAGGGGGATGTTCGATCGCCTTTAAATCGACAACGACGCGCGCATCGATTGCGACCACTCCTTCTGGAGTAGCCAATAAAGGATTGACATCGAGTTCCAGAATCTCGGGGCAGTCCTCGATCAACTGGGAAAAGCGGAATAGCGCCTCGTACAGGCGATCCATCGCAACGCCCGGTTTTCCACGAAAGTCCTGAAGCAAGGGCCAAATCCTTAACGACTCCAGCATGCGGCGGGCACGTCTTTCAGTGAGTGGTGGAAGCTCCAAAGCGTGATCTCCCAGAACCTCGGCAGCAATACCGCCGCTTCCCACCAAGAGTACCGATCCGAAGACCGGGTCTCGCTTCGCGCCGACGATGAGTTCGCGGCCGTTGGGATGGACGACCATTTGCTGGACGGTCACGCCATCGATATGCGCATCCGGTCGCTTAGTGCGCGCCCGTTCAACAATTCGATCGAACGCGGCCTCGACCTCGGCTTCCGTCGCGAGATTCAACTCGACACCTCCCACTTCTGATTTGTGGGTGATGTCGGGCGAAAAGATCTTCATCGCGACAGGGAATCCAAGTTGGCGACTTATCGATACGGCTTCTTCCGCTGTCTTTGCGACGAGCGTCTTCACTACGGGAATACCGTACGCGGCGAGTAGCGACTTGGCCGCGTACTCGGAGAGAAGGTCGCGCTGCAACCGCAGTGCCTCGGCGAAGATCGCCTTTCGTTCTTCTGGCTTGGCTTCAAAGTTGATCGCGATATCGCGGGGTGTATCGTAAAGGACGTCTCGTCGCCGTTTGTACCGCAAAAGATAGCTAAAAGCGCGAATAGCGCTGTCAGGCGAAGGATAGGTCGGAATTCCGGCCCTGGCAAAGAGGCTGCGACCCTGAATCACCCGCTCTCCACCCATCCATGAACTGAAGATCGGCTTGTCCGAATGCCGCGCAGCATCGATCACCATTTCGGCGGCTTTAGTCGGTTCGGTCATGGCCTGGGGAGACAAGATCACGAGGCCGCCATCGACGCCTTTGTCGTCGAGCACAGCCTCAACCGCATGCGCGAAGCGCTCGGGCGTCGCATCTCCGATGATGTCCACGGGGTTCCCATGCGACCAATTGGAGGGCAAGTGCTCACCGAGTCGCTTGACCGTCGATTCGGACAGCTCCGCCAGCGTGCCGCGATTGCTCAACAACGAATCGGTCGCCATCACGCCTGGACCGCCGGCATTGGTCACAATGGCCAGTCGCGGGCCCAACGGAGCTTTGGTTCGTGCGAGGAGCTGCGCGCAATCGAATAAGTCGTCGATTTCAAAAACGCGGACGATGCCCGCTCGTGCAAAGGCCGCTTCGTAAACGCTGTCGACACCGGCCATCGCTCCGGTATGGGATGTGGCCGCCTTGGCGGAGGCCGCGAATCGTCCGGCCTTGTAGGCGATGATCGGTTTGTTTCGCGTGAACGCCCTCGCCGCAGACATGAACTGGCGAGCGTTCGTAATCGATTCGGCGTACAGGATGATCGATTCGGTCGCCGGATCGGTCGATAGATAGTCGATAATATCGGCCATGCCGACGTCCAGCATGTTTCCCAGCGACACAAAGAACGAGAAGCCTACATTCTCCATTTTCGCCCAATCGAGCACCGACGAACACAGTGCACCCGATTGAGAAACGAAAGCGACGTTTCCCTTGGGAGGCATGTCTCGCACAAAGCTCACATTCAGCCCATGATGGGGCGCCATGAAGCCAAGGCAATTAGGTCCCAAGACGCGCATCGGGGCGAACCGTTTGGCTTCGGCCGCGACTTCCATTTCCAGTTGCTTGCCGGCTTCGCCGACTTCGCGAAATCCAGCCGACAAAATGAGAACCGCCCGAACGCCCGCCTGGCCGCATTCGCGCGTCACCATTGGGACCGCCGCGGCAGGCGTGCAAACGACGGCTAAGTCGACGGCTTGACCAATGTCACTCACGTGAGCAAAGCATCGGCGGCCCTGCAGTTCGCTGTGCTTCGGATTCACCGGGAAGATGCGAATCGATTCGGTGAAGTGCGAAAGATTCCCCAACACGGTGTGGCCAACGCTTCCTTGCTTCCCGCTGGCGCCAATGATGGCGATCGTCTTGGGAGAGAATAAAGCATCCAAGTTGCGGATCGACATGGCGCCACCAACAATGTGACAAACGCGATGACCAGCGAGAGTGCTCGCTATCTTACCGCGCGCGGCGGTTGACTTTGCGAGGCGAGCTACCTTGTGAGACGCTGTTCCATCTCCGCAATTTTGAGAGTTGTTTTAAGAACAACGTCCGGGTTAAGTGAAATACTGTCGATTCCTTGCTGCACGAGGAACTGGGCAAATTCGGGGTAGTCGCTCGGTGCCTGGCCGCAAATTCCAATCTTTCGACCGGTCGCTTTCACGCGGCGAATCCCCTCGGCCAGGAATCGCATGACGGCCGGATCACGCTCATTAAAAACATGAGCAACGATCTCAGAATCACGATCCACCCCTAAGGTCAGTTGGGTGAGGTCGTTGGATCCAATCGAAAAACCGTCGAAAATCGTGGCAAAGGCCTCGGCTTCAATGATGTTGCTGGGGATTTCGCACATCACATAGATTTCGAGGCCGTTTTCGCCTCGCCGCAGGCCGTGTTCGGCCATGATGGCCTGCACCTTTTTTCCCTCTTCGACGGTTCGGCAGAAAGGGACCATCAACTTAACGTTGGTCAGGCCCATCACATCGCGAACTCGCTTGAGTGCCTGGCACTCCAAGGCAAACGCGTCGCGAAAGCGTGGGTCGTAGTAGCGCGACGCCCCGCGGAACCCGAGCATCGGGTTTTCTTCAACCGGTTCGAATTGCTTACCGCCAATCAGATTGGCATATTCGTTGGTCTTGAAATCGCTGAGTCGCACGATCACATCGCGCGGATAGAACGCGGCGGCGATCATTCCAACGCCCTGAGCCAATTGGTCTACGAAGAATTGAGGTCGGTGCTTGTATCCAAACGTCAACTTGTCGATTTGAGCCTTTGCCTCCGAGTCTTGCAGCTGGTCGTAGCGCAACAAGGCTAACGGATGGACGCGCACGTGATTGCTGATGATGAATTCAATGCGAGCCAGTCCCACTCCGTCGTTGGGAATTTGCGACAAGGCGAAAACCTCGTCGGGGTTCCCCACGTTCATCATCACTCTGGTCTTTGGCCGCGGCAGATTTTGGATGTCGATCCGGTCGACCTCAAACGGCAGGATGCCCTCGTAAACGACTCCCGACTCTCCCTCCGCGCAGCACACGGTCACCTCTTGGCCATCCCGAACCACTTCCGTTCCATTCAAGGTACCTACAATGGCAGGTAACCCGAGTTCACGACTGACGATGGCCGCGTGACACGTCCGTCCGCCGCGGTTGGTCACGATCGCAGCCGCACGCTTCATAATGGGTTCCCAGTCGGGATCGGTCTTGTCGGTGATCAACACCTCTCCTTGCTGAAGTTGTTGCAGAGCTTCGACATCGCGAATGATGCGGGTTTTTCCGCTCCCAATCCGTTCGCCGATAGCCCGCCCACGCACAACTTCTCGGCCTCGGCCTTCCAGGTGATAGGTCTCCAGCACCTCGTTGCCGCGTTGCGACTGGACTGTCTCGGGCCTCGCTTGCACGATAAAGAGGTCGCCTGTCTTGCCGTCCTTGGCCCATTCCATGTCCATCGGGGTTGGGCGGCCATGGTGAGCGGAGTAGTGGTCCTCGATTTGACAGGCCCACTTCGCGAGGGTCAGGATGTCTTCGTCGTTGATGGCAAACTTGCGGCGATCATCTTGCGAGACAGGAATGTTTCTAACCATTCGCCCGCCATTGGTGTCGTAGACAAGCTTGAACTCCTTGCTTCCCACGACCTTCTTTAAGATGGGACGAAAGCCCGCACGAAGCGTCGGCTTGAAAACGCAGTACTCGTCGGGGTTGATCACGCCCTGTACGACGTTCTCTCCCAGTCCGAATGCGGCATTGATGAGAACGGCATCCCTGAAACCACTTTCTGTGTCGATCGAGAACATCACTCCTGATGCTCCCAGGTCGGCTCGCACCATTCTTTGTACGCCGACCGACAAGGCGATCTTTGTGTTGTCGAATCCTTTGTCGGCACGGTAGGAGATGGCGCGATCGGTATACAGCGATGCAAAGCAGCGCACGCAAGTGTTCAGCAGTCCCTGCTCGCCTTGCACGTTCAGATAGGTTTCTTGTTGCCCGGCAAAGCTTGCATCGGGCAAGTCTTCGGCGGTGGCGCTGCTGCGAACGGCGACATCCGGCGAGCCCGATTGGTCGGTCGCTAACGACTGGTACGCCTTCAGGATCGACACCGCGATGGCTTCCGGCAAAGTTGATTCCAGAATAGCATTGCGAATTTCTTTACCGCGGCGTTGAAGGCTTTCTAAATTGCGCGTGTCGAGCCCGGAAAGGAGGGCCGGTATTCGCTCAGTGAGTTTGTTTGCGCGAAGGAACTCGCGATAGGCGTCGGCCGTGATCGCGAATCCATTGGGCACCTTGATCCCTGCGGGCGTCAGCCGGCAGTAGAGTTCACCTAGCGACGCATTCTTTCCCCCGACTAGCCCGACATCATTCATGCCGATTTCGCCGAACATCCGCACCCAACGGTCCGAGTCATTGCGAGCCATAGTGCACCTTCCGGGCGTCGCGTTCGACGCGCTGTTTCGTCGTAGAGGTTGTCGCTGAGCGGACAGCAAAAGTGGCTAATCAAGGCATCGCACACAGCCCGTTGCTGCGGTTTACCTTGAGCATTCGCCGTGGATAGGTGCCCCGCGGCGCGAGACCGTGGGGCATGTGGCCGTGGGACATGCGACCGTGGAGCACGGCCGGACGAACTCGACGGCTAACCTTTGACGCTTACCTTCTTGACCTTTGCGTCGTCACATTTGGGCAATTTCACCGTCAGCACGCCCTTGGTATAGTCGGCGGCGACTTCTCCCTCGTTCACGTTGCAAGGCAGCGACAGCGTTCGAGAAAAGCTGCCGCTGCGCCGTTCGACGCGGCGGAACGTCTTGCCCCGCTCGTCTTTCTCTTCTTTCCGCTGGCCGCTGATGGTCACCGTGTTGCCGTGGACTTGCACATCGATGTCTTTGGCTTCCATTCCCGGAAGATCCACGCGAACCTCGAATGCGTTGGCCTCTTCGACCAGGTCGGCCGACGGCGCGAAGGGACCCGCGAACCAACCCTTCTCCTGCTCGCCATTCCAAAAACGGGCGATCAGATCGTCCATTTCTTGCCGCAGCATGGAAAGCGGATTCTGACTTGGTGCCGCAACGGGTGCCTGAGGACGCGACTTAGCGATGGTTGTGGACATGGCGAACTCCTCCCTAAGGGTGAAAAAGGACAGACGGTACGCCGTGCAGTAGCAAGGCCTGTACCAGTTGCTCCTCGCTCCAAAGTGCCGCGATAACCGCGGCCGCGTTGATGCGTAAACCGTGGCTCGAAGTGGGGGAATTCGCAGAGTGAACCGTTTCGCACAGCGTTCCCCCGTGCGCCCGCGCGCTCGCCGTGGACGGAAGCCTAAAAAAAGCCGGGGATATCTACTCATCGCCTGCGAATTACCGAAAAAGAAGCTGGCATAACGATTGCGATGACAAGTCCCAGGACGTCTCAGGCGACGTCTTGAAGCCGTCGTCGTGGAGGTGCCCGTGACGGTTGCAAATGAAAGTCGCGTTATGGTCTCAATGTGCAGACAAAGACAGCGGGGCGGCCAATGGGTGGGAATCGGTAGCTGAGTGACGTCACCATCGCGGCCTCTCTCTCCTTGACCCCCGCTGTTTTCTTTGTCGCCTACGTCGTTACCCCTCGATTGAAAATAGGAAGAAGAGGTGCAGCATGCACGCAATAGTCCGCGATAATTGGAACTCGCTTGTCGAGGTGACGGGGGGGCCTTGCGCGAGCTTGTATGCTTCGTTCGATCATGTTGGCCGAGATAGCCAGGGGGACGTTCTGCGTTGGCAACATTTGGTTGCGAAGGTGGAGCAGCAACTGCTCAGTCGCCATTACGATGCCGAAGCGATCCACGAACTCCTGAAACCCGCGTACCAACTTCCCAAGTCTCCCACCTGGCAGACGCGTGGCAATTCATTTGCGATGCTGGTTGGCCCTCAGACTTCGCAGTTCTTCTCGCTTGACCATCCCATTAAGGAAGAAGCTTGGGGGGATCACTATTTTCATGTGCGGCCGCTGTTGCCGTTTGTCGTGGAATCGGATCGATTCTATGTGCTGGCGCTCAGCGAAAACCACGTCCACCTGTACCAAGGGAACGCGGAAGAACTCAAGCCGATCGAACTGTATGGCCTCCCCAAGAACATGGCGGACGCCGTCGCCGAGGAAACGCCCGATCGCGCCTTGCAAACGCACTCGGCATTGGCTGGAGGTCACGGCCGGAGCGGAGCGGTTTTTCATGGACATGGTGGGAAGCCCGACACCTCTAAAGTCAGGCGGCAGGAGTACCTGCAGCACGTGTACCATGCTGTCGAACAGTGTTGGAAGAACGATCCACTGCCGATTGTGCTGGCTATGGTCGGCGAGGACGTTCCACAATGGCGAAAGATTGCCCAAGGCGTCTACACGTTGGATGACTTTGTGGCCGGTTCGCCGGACCGGCTTTCTCCGCATGAGCTTTACGAAAAGGCGTGGCCCATTGCGCAAACGGTAGCCAAGACCCACAAAAGCGCTGCCTTCGATCGCCTGGTGAGCGCTAATGGCACTCGCCGCGGCCTTGTGGGTTTATGGCAGATACTGCCGGCGGCAGCGGCAGGAAAGGTGGAAACCCTCTTTGTCGACAGCCGGTGGCCCACGGAGGGCGAATTCGATCGAACCTCCAACAACGTGCTGGTGCGAAATCCGCTATCGGCCGATTGCACGAGCGATTTGGTCGAAGAAGCGATCCGCGAAACGGTCCTTCATGGCGGCAAGGTCTTTGCACTTGACACCAACGAGGAAATGCCGCTGGCCTGCAGAGCGCTTCTTCGCTACTAGTCCCGGCCAACCGCAGGGGGCCGCATCAATGAGGTGATTACATGCTGGCCATGGTCCTGACCGAGGTCGGAAGGCCGCTGACTAAAACAGAGCTGCCGGTCCCCATACCAGGGAAGCACGATTTACTCGTCAAGGTGAACGCGTGCGGAGTTTGTCGAACCGACTTGCACGTTGTCGATGGTGACCTATCGGGGGCTCGTGCGAAGGTCATTCCGGGACATGAAGTGGTCGGCCAAGTCGTCGGGATAGGAGAATCAGTCTCTCGCTTTAGAGTCGGGGACCGAGTGGGAATTCCATGGCTCGGCGAGACCTGCGGCCATTGCCGATACTGCCTTACCGGACGAGAGAACTTGTGCGACATGCCGTTCTTTACAGGCTACACTCGCGATGGCGGCTATGCGGAGTACACCCTGGGTCACGAGAACTTTTGTCTTCGACTCCCCGACGCTTACAGCGACATCGAGGCCGCACCGCTGTTATGCGCTGGGCTGATCGGGTACCGATCGCTCAAGATGACGGGCGACGCCCAGCGGCTTGGGATCTACGGGTTTGGTGCAGCCGCGCACCTCGTCGCTCAGGTGGCTCGTTTTCAGCATCGAGAGGTTTTTGCCTTCACGCGACATGGCGACGTGGCAGCTCAAAACTTCGCGTTGCAATTAGGAGCGAGTTGGGCGGGGGATTCCACGATGCGACCGCCGGAACAGATCGATGCTGCCATCATTTTCGCCCCTGTGGGTGAATTGATACCGCAAGCCTTGGAAGCGGTTGTGAAGGGTGGAATTGTCGTCTGTGGCGGAATTCACATGAGCGATATCCCTTCGTTTCCCTACCGATTGCTCTGGGGCGAACGAACGATTTGCTCCGTTGCTAATCTGACCCGCGCCGACGGAGAAGAGTTTCTTGAGATAGCTCCTCGCGTGCCAATCAAGCCACACCCTGTGGTGTATCCGCTGGCTCTGGCAAATCGAGCGCTCGCCGATTTAAGGGAAGGTCGGGTACAAGGCGCCGCCGTTTTGGTGCCGAACGAATCCGATGCGTAGGCAAAGCGACCCCGGTGGTCCTTCACGCCGACGCATCTGTGCCTTGGCAGATCCGTTGCGATAGCTGACGTTCAAGTTGCAAAGCCATATCTTAAGGAGCATTGTCATGTCAATCAGTAGTCTACTCACGCGAAGCTGTGTCACGGCGTCGCCCGAAGATCAACTCGTCGACGTTGCCCGTTCCATGGAGAAGGAGAACGTTGGAGCAGTGGTCATTACCAAGCAACAAAGGCCGGTTGGAATTATCACCGACCGAGACTTGGCGTTGGCGGTTTGCAGCCAAGGGTTGTCGCCCCACGAACGGGTCAGCAACATCATGACCTGCCCGGTTGAGACGTTGTCGTGGAACGACGACATCCTGAGCGCCACGCGCAAGATGATGGAGCTAGGTGTGCGAAGGTTGCCAATCGTCAGTCGCGATGCCGAGTTGATTGGACTCGTTAGCCTCGACGACCTTCTGATGTTGTTCAGTCGCGAACTCAACAACATGGCGGAAGGAATTCGGGCGGAAGTCGATGGGTAGTGCCACCAGGCGTGGTAGCTCGTTTCAATTCGCGGGGCTTCTACCGGCCCTGCTCATCTTGTTCAAAGAGCAACGTACCGCGGCACTCGTCGTTGGAGCTGGGTTGGTCCGCTTCTTCGCATCGAGGGCACCATCCTCGATGGGTTTCGGCCGGATATGCGTCTGAAATCTTTGATTTCACCGCTTCCCTCGGGCGAGTGAACCACGCCGCACACCTAGCGCGCTAATTCGGCAAGTCGGAAACGTTCTCTCAACTGGGGCCGTGCTTTGCGGCGAGCCTTCGATCTGGCACCAACCCATTCAAGACGTGTGAATAAGGCGTTTCGACGCGAGTCCACGCGCGTTCGATGTTGCCCCAGACGATTGGCATGTCGCGTGCCTAGGAGACACGACGTCGAGAGTGATTTCGTGATTTCCTTTCAAGCACCAATTGTTTAGATCGAAACGATATGCCGATAGACCGCCAAGACCGTCACCTTGACCTGTCCCGGCGACCGAAGCTTGTTTGCTCGTTCGTGGCGGCGATTTGTCTGGTTGCAGCGTTGGCAGGGTGTACGCGTGAGGTTCCCGTCGACTACGGGCTGCGCGAAGCGACTTCTCAATTGCCTGCTCATCAAAAGAACTCGCTCCACGACGCGCTGCGCCGGTATTTCGGAACGCCTTTTTCGCCACGGTTCAAACACAAGGCCGCATCGGCGAGCGAGTCCGATGAGTCCACAAGTTCTTCGCCGGCGGCAGATACCGATATGGGCACGCTCGCCGACTTTATCGCCCGCGGACAGCTGTCGCATGGTCAGCGTGTTTATGAAAAACAGTGCCAGGCGTGTCACGGCGTCGATGGCAATGGGAATGGGCCTGTTGCCTACGCCTTGAATCCGAAACCGCGCAACTACCAAGAGGGGAAATTCAAATTTGCCTCCACGCCCCGCGGCTACAAGCCGCGGCGTGACGACCTGATAAGGATCATCCGTCGCGGCGCGAAGGGCACGTCCATGCCCGCTTTCCGGTTGATGCCTGACGAGGACGTTGATGCCGTCGTCGACTATGTGATGGCGCTCACATCTCGTGGCGAATTGGAAAAGCGCTTGCTCTTCGATGCTGAGGATCTGGATGAAGACGAAGGCTTCGATCCTGCCGATGTGGCCACGCACGTCGACGAAATCATCGCCAGTTGGAAAGAGGCTCCTCAGTACCTGATCACGCCCGTTGTGAATCGCGTTCCTTACAGTGAAGAGTCGGTTCAATTGGGACGCAAGGCATTCGTGAAGGAATCGTGCTACAAGTGCCACGGCGTAGATGGCCGCGGAAGTGGCCGCCGCAGCTTGGGCAAAGACGATTGGGGGCGCGATGCCTTCGCAGCAAACTTATCGGCGGGAATGCTTCACGGCGGCCGTCGCCCGCTGGACATCTATCGGCGGATTCATGCGGGCATCAACGGGACACCGATGCCGGGCTATGTCGACGCCCTTAAAGATCGCCCGGAAACGATTTGGCACTTGGCCAACTTCGTCACCAGCATCGTTGAAGGCGTCGAGATCCCCGAGGAAGACCTGAGGCAGCTCGCGGCCGAGGCGCAACAGTTGGAAGCGGAAGCCGCTCGTGGCAATCAGCCGCCGGCAAGCGAGCCTGCCGAAGGCGATTCGTCTGAAAAGGCAGAATCCGACTCGGAATGATCCCTATTTTCCCCTTCGAATTCTCAAGTAACCCGGCTGCTCGCCGTTTATTGGAGCTGATCTCAATGAATCCGGCAACACGCGACGACAAACTCGCGGAACTGCAATCGCTTCGAGTGCGCGTTCAGGAACTCGAAGCGGAATTAGAGGGTTCCATTGGCGAGCACGCCGAAACCTCCAATTGGCGTGAGCGGGGCGACTACATCACCTACTACGCAACGACGGGTTTTTTTCTCGGCATGCTGGGGGCCTTGGTTAGCTTGTTTGCCAACGTTCTGGGGGCGATCGCCTCGAACCTGCCGCCACTGAAGCTGATTCAGGTTTATTTAACCTTCGGCATGGGAGAGGCAGCCCTCGACCCTTCCTTCAACGGCTCGCGTGCTGGGATCGCCTTGCTGATTGGATGCATCCTCTATGTCGGCACGGGAATGTGCTACGGCGTCGTTTTTCAGATTGTCTTCAATAAGTACTTTCCCAAGGCCACAACCCTCGAACGCCTGGTGATTGCGACGTTCCTGGGCTTAGTCATCTGGCTAGTTAACTTTTACGTGCTGATCGCCCTCCTCCAACCACTCCTCTTTCATGGGAACTGGATTGTGGAGGAAGTTCCGGGGTGGGTCGGAGCAGGCACCCATCTCATTTTCGCTTGGACGATGGCACTCATGTATCCACTTGGCGCCTACGTGCCATACCGACCCCAAGAGTCACCGCCCGCCACGGATTCTTGATCGAGTTGCTTCGCCTCCTCATCCTTTGACGTGCGATAGTTCCGCGTTCCTTTTCCGTAATGAGACGTTCGAATGAGCGCCCCCGAGATTCCTCGCAACCTTCCGCGGCACGATCAGTTGGTCGACGAGCGATTGGTCCTTTGGTACTTCTATGCCGCCCTGACGTTCCTCGGCATCTCGATGCTCGCGGGCCTTTTGATGGCGCTGCAGTTGATGCTGTGGAACCCGCTCAATGGGATCGAGGTTCTCTCGCCCGGCCGCTGGCGGATGATCCATACCAATGCCGTAGCTTACGGCTTTTTAGCTAACGCGTTCCTAGGAACACTCCACTGGGTGGTGCCGCGATTGACGTTCCGCCCTGTTCTCAGTTCGTACCTTTCGTACTTCATCTTCGGCGCGTGGCAAGTGATTGTGCTGTCAACTGCCGTTGGCATCGTCTTGGGACCATCGTTCCAAGATCAGCCGTGGCTTCTCGAGTTGGCCCGCAAAACTCGACTATCGATGAACCTTGGCGCACAAGGCCTGGAGTGGGGTGAGACTCCCTTCTGGATCGATCCGGTCGCACTGCTGGGATTGGCGTTGGTCGCGGTCAATTTCATGCACCCCATCATTAGGACCAAAGGGCCCATGTACGTGACCCTCTGGTATTTCATGGCGGCCTTTGTTTGGACTTTCCTCACCTACGCGATGGGCAACCTGTTACCGGAATACGCCGTAGGTGGGACCAGCGCGGGTGCCATTGGTGGTCTGTTCATTCACGACCTGGTCGGCCTGTTCGTCACACCGCTGGGTTGGGGACTGATGTATTACTTCGTGCCGATCATGCTCAAGAAACCAATCTGGAGCCACGGCTTGAGCCTCGTCGGCTTTTGGGGTTTGGCTTTCTTTTATCCCCTGCAAGGCATTCACCACTTCCTGTACACGCCCATTCCCATGTTCCTGCAATATGGGGCCGTGATTTCGACCATCGCCGTCGAACTCGTCGTGGCAACCGTGGTGATTAACTTTTTTGGCACGCTTTACGGGCGCGGACGCGAGTTCTTCGACAATCTGCCGGTCCGCTGGTTTTATACCGGGATGATTTTTTACTTCATCACCTGCTTCCAGTGTGCGCTTCAAGTGACGCTCACGTTCCAAAAACTGATTCACTTCACCGACTGGGTCGTCGGGCACGCCCACCTGGTGATGTTCGGGGTGTTTAGCCAATGGCTCTTCGGAATCATGACGTATCTGATCCCGATCCTGCTTAAACGCAATTGGTACAGCCAAAAGCTGTGCGAATACCACTTCTGGCTCTCGGCGGTCGGCCTGTTCGTGATGTTCCTCGACCTCACGCTGGCTGGGATTTTCCAGGGCTACTTTTGGTCGTCCTTGCAACCGTGGGAAGCGGCTACGGAAGCTTCATTTCCGTTCTGGGGAGTTCGTGTTTTCGCCGGCCTGGCGATGTTTGGAGGCTTCCTCTGCTTCCTTTACAACATCGCGATGACGGTGCGAACTAGCGAGCACCACGAGGCTGTTCCTGTGACTCGCGCCTTCCTCGGGGCATAAAGATTTGCCACACGGCACACCCAGGGTACGGAGAGATCGACTGCGAAGTGGTCGTTCGAAAGATTCATTTGATCCCTGCATTCTCGGCCTCTGAGTCCTCGGTGATCTCCGCGGCAAGAACAAAGAGCTAAACCATGTTTGAAAGTAAGAGCGGCATCTTCCTGATCGCTGGGTTGGGATTCTTCATCTTCGCCTTCCTCAGCAATGGTTTGCTGCCGATTGCCATGTACAAAGACCGCAAGGAGCTTTCGGCTGAAGAAGTTGTCAACAAACGACTGCTTGTTCAGTTCGAAGACATGTCGAATCGTTGGCCTGAGGCCTTCGAGAAAGCCTTTGGCGAACCGACTCCGGAGAAATGCGCGGAGGCGCTTCGTTTGGGGCGACAAATTTACGTGGGCGAAGGCTGCTGGCACTGTCATAGCCAGTTTGTCCGGCCCGTCTCGAACGAGTCAAAACGCTTTGGGCCGGTGTCGGAGACGCATGAATACGAGAACGAATTGCAACGCCCTGTCTTATTCGGAACGCGCCGGGTTGGTCCCGACTTGAGTCGCGAGGGAGGTCGCCGCGGCAACGATTGGCACTCGGTTCACTTCCACGCACCGACCAGCGTGTCGACCAATTCGCCGATGCCTGCGTATCCGTGGTTCTTCGACGGCTCGCCCGAAAAGCCGAATCGCCGCGGCATCGCCGTCATGACTTACGTCCAATGGCTCGGCTCGTGGCTGAAAGAATACCCCTACTACGAAGAATTTGAAGAGTTACACGCCGAAGAGTAACAGCGTGCCGGTTCAAATTTCTTCGATCACAGGAATAGCGATCATGTCCACAGAAAACGCAGGTAATAAAGCTCGTTCAAAATCGGCCTACTGGATCACCGCCGTAGCCGCGGTTTTTGTGTTGATTCCCAGCATGTACGGATTCGTGGGGAAGTTCATCGAATTCGTGCACATCTTCCAAGGGGAAAGCGGTGGCGAGTTCGCCGTCGCGCCCATTGTGAACTACCTGCTTGCTAGCTGTGGGTTCTTCAGCCTGCTTCTCTGGGCAACTTACCAGGGGATGTTCAGCGACATCGAAGCCCCCAAAGAGACGCTTCTGGAAAACGAAGCCTGGCTCGACCGCGCCTAGAATCCGACGACCCGATTACGCACAACGGAGCCCTTCCTTGACCAGCACAACGCAAGAAACACAGCCTGCCGAAGACGCGAAGTACCACGACTATGTCGGTAACGAAATCCCATGGTACGTGCGAGCGATCTGGATTGGCTTTTGGATCTTCACGGCGGTGTACACGATTCGATACCTTTTCCCAGCCCTGCAGCGAGAGCTGTTCAAGCAGTAAGGCGAAATGACGTGTCTCTCAGGGACGAAAAAGCGTGCCTCTACTGTGGACTTCCCGTCTACGTCTCGCCGCAGGCGCGCGCGAATGCAGAGCCGGCCTTTTGTTGTTTTGGTTGCCGCCTCGCTTCGCGAATCGTTGGAAGCAGCAATGTACCGCCTGAGCAGACCGGTATATCGTCCGCGACATTAGGGCTGGCCATCTTTTGCGCGATGAACGTGATGGTCTTCTCGATGTTCCTCTGGTCTCAAGCGGAACACCCTGAGCATGCCGCCGCGCGCGTGCTCGTCGATCTCTCGCGATACATCCTGCTGCTGTTATCGCTGCCCGTAATCGTGATGTTGTGGCCCCCGCTCCTGGACGACGCCATCCATCAATGGAGGACGAAGTCTTGGCAAGGAGGACGCATCTCGACCAGTGCGCTCTTGGCGTTTGGCGTCATCGCCGCCTTGGGGTACTCGATGATCGCGGCGATTCGCGGATCGGGACATGTCTATTTTGAGGTCGCCGTGGTCGTGCTTACGACGGCGACGTTGGGCAAGTGGCTCGAGGCGACCGGGAGGGAGAAAACAACCGCGGCGTTGCGTTCACTGACTTCACTGTTGCCTGAAACAGCGACCCGCGTTACGCCAGCAGGCGATGAGACCGTTCCGCTTGCCGAGATTGCACCAGGCGACGCCATTCGGATTTTCCCCGGCCAGCGAATCGTTTGCGACGGCACGATTCTCTCCGGGGCGGCAGAGATCGACGAGCAGATTGTCTCAGGCGAGAGTTCCACCGTGGCCAAATCGGTTGGATCGCGCGTCTTTAGCGGCGCGCTCAACTGCGACGGGCTCTTAGTGGTGCGAACCGCTTCGCGAGCCAGCGAAGGGGCATTGGCCCGGATAGTTGCGATGGTGCAATCGGCGACGTCGATGAAGTCGCCGCATCAACGCCTGGCCGACACCATCAGCAGCCTCTTTGTTCCCATCGTGATGGTTCTGGCAATTGTCGCTGCCATTATTCGGCTGGGCCCATTGTCGAAGCCCGGAGAATCAACGCTTGCGCGAAGTGAGGCCGCGTCGCTTTCGGCGCTTTCCGTCATCGTTGTCGCTTGCCCATGCGCTTTGAGTCTGGCGACCCCGTTGGCACTTTGGGCAGCGGTCGGATCGGCTGCAAGGAGGCAGGTGCTCCTCAGGTCGGGCGAGGCCTTCACCTCACTCGCCAAGGCCAAAGTAATCTGCTTCGACAAGACGGGGACGCTCACGACGGGCAAGCCCCGAATCGCTGACCAATTTATCGATGCAGGTTTATTCGACGAGCCGGACCTCTGGCACGACTTAGCGATTGCCGCCGTCCATCCGCTAGCCGAGGCACTTCGCGACATCTTTCCGGATGATGCTCGGGCCAGATCTGAATCAAGAATTGCAAATGTTCGTCGCCACAACGGCCGCGGAGTCGAAGCAACTGCGCCTGACGGACAACGGATCTTCCTAGGGCATCCAGACTGGGTCTGCCAGCAGCAACGTCGATCGCCTCGACCCGATTGGGAAGCGCAACTCCAAAAGCACGATGGCCCGGCCGTCGCCATAGGTTGCGAGGAGGGCGCAGGGGGACTATTTCTGGCGACGGAGACGTTGCGCGCTGATGCCCCGCCTTCGATTGAAGTCCTGCGGCGAATGGGCCTGAAAGTTGTCATGCTCTCGGGCGATCGCGGCACTCGTGTTCAATCGGTGGCATCGGCCCTAGGGATTGAGTTTCTTAGTGAATTGTTGCCCGAGCAAAAGCTCGCAGCGATTACATCGCTGCGAGCCAGGTATGGCCCTGTTGCCATGGTAGGCGATGGAATCAACGATGCGCCGGCCATTGCGGCTGCCGATGTGGGAATCGCCCTCGGCTGCGGCGCCGATGTCACGCGAGAAACAGCCGACGTTTGTCTGTTGGGCGAGCGACTTGACCGTTTGCCGCAAACCATCGATCTGGCGCGCCGCACGGTGGACGTCATGCGATGGAACATCTTGTGGAGCTTTGCCTACAACGCCATCGCCATGATTCTGGCGGTGTTCGGGTTCGTCCACCCCATCGTTGCTGCAATCGCTATGGCAATCAGTGGATTATTAGTGATTGCTCAGTCCCTCTCATTAACCGACACGGTCGAACCACAGGGCCTGATCTCTGGCGAGTCCGTAAACCAGTCGTCCGATGCCCCCATCCCCGTTGCATCCCATGCATAGCACGGCATCGATCCCGCTCGCCTTCATCGCCGGGCTATTCGGCTCGGCGCACTGCATCGGCATGTGCGGACCGTTCGTCCTGGCAATTGGAAGCGGAGCCCGCAACAGCGCCGGTGCGTTGCTTCGACAGCTTGCCTACACCGGGGGACGCATGACCATGTACGGCACGATCGGAGCTTTCGCCGGTCTAGTAGGCCAGGCGCTGCAGAAGCAATCGCCCGCAGTCTTGCGATTGCCGGCGGTGCTTTCCGTAGTCGCTGGCGGCTTGCTGGTATGGCAAGGGATCGTGCTTCTCTTCGGCAAGCGAGCGAACAAGCCATCCGGCGGCACGGCATGTTTGACCGAGGGCTTTTTCAGCCCGATCGCTCGCGCGCGTTCCTTGGGACAGAGCTTTGTCGCTGGCGTGCTAACGGGTTTGCTGCCGTGCGGGCTACTGTATGGTATGGTCGCGCTTGCGGCGGCTTCCGGTGAAATGCTCACGGGAGCTGGCACCCTCGCTGCATTCGCCGCCGGCACGGCGCCGCCGCTGATTGCTCTGGGGTGGTCGGCCAGGCTCTTTGCACAGTGGCAGGCACCTACCCGAGCGAGGATGTTGCAAGGGGTCGGTGCACTGCTGATCGTGGCTGGCGGACTCTCCGTAGCACGCGGTGTGCAGTACTGGCGCTCGTTCGCGACGCCGGAGGCGCCCGCTTGTCCCTTTTGTGTGGGAGATCAATAGCGGCCAGGACAGGAGGAGTTTACTTGGATTGTGGAATCAAATCTCGCTGTTCAATCCCCAGTGCCGCGACGGCGACAAATGTACCCATAGCCAGGAGCAATACAATCAGGAATCCAACGCCGAGAATGGTTTGCGTTCCGTCATCGATGCGAGACTTTTTGTTGCTGCTGAATCGGCTCGCCAAGACGCCGCAAACCCAACTCCAGTGAAGCATCACGTGCAACAGAATTCCCAACGTCAAGGCGATGAGTAGTCCGTATTGCCCTTTACGCCACGCAAGATAGTCGCCTCCCCACAGGAGCCACCCTTCGCTGACAGGCCCGGGCGGAAAAACATGTTCGACAACAATGGTCGACGTGAGCAGGGCGACAAACAGAACGAGCAATAGCGTATCGAGCAGAAAGTTGAATGTGGTGCGCGACATGGTCGTGATAACATGAGGGATGAAATGGCGATGGCGCGATTCTCAGTTCTTAACGCATCTTTTCTGCAAACAGCAGGCCAGAAACACAAAAACTCTAAGCCAAGTGTCGGCCGACGTTCAACGAATCATTAAGTCAGTTTGTCAATCGTCCGAAAGAGTTGTCCAACCATGATGGCCGCATTTGCAAGATATCGGGAGCTGCAGCAGTACGTGGGGTGGACCGACCAGGACGCCCAGCGAGTCCAGGAAGCCGGTCAAGTCCTCGGCAGCGAATTCGGGGGATTGATCGACGATTTCTACGCGGAAATCAAACAGCATCCCGCGGCGTTGAAGGTTATCACCGGCGGCGAGGAACAGATCCTGCGTCTGAAGGGGAGTCTTCATCAATGGCTCGCGGAACTATTCTCGGGGGCCTACGACAAAGAGTATGTCGCCAGGCGGTGGCGCGTGGGATACCGTCATGTGGAAATCGGGCTCGACCAGGTTTTTACGAACGCTGCACTGTCGCGGTTGCGTCGCGGGCTGCTGCTTGCACTGGAGCAAAAGTGGCAAGGGCAAACGGAATCGTTGCTGGCGTGCAGGGCGTCGCTCAATTCGCTGATCGACTTGGATCTTGCCATCATCGAGGACGCCTACCAAACGGAATATCAACGGCGGCACACCGCGGCAGAGCGATTTGCAACGATTGGCAAGGTTGCCGGCGGCATCGCCCATGAACTGCGAAACCCACTCAACGTCGTGAAAACTTCCGTATTCTTCCTGATGAATGCGAAGAACGCGACAGACGAGAAGAAGCAGGCCCATCTGCAAAGGATCGAGCGTCAAGTGGGAATGGCGGACAGTGTGATTACGGCACTTAATGACTTCGCCAGGTTGCCGGCGCCTCAGCTTTCGCCGGTCGAAGTCGAGCCGTTTCTCAGGGATGTGTTGGAGTTAACCCAGTTGCCCGTTGTGATTCGGGCTGAGCTCGTTTTTTCGGTTCCGGGGCTCGTTCTACTGGGGGACCGTTCGCAATTGGCCATTGTTTTTGGTAATTTGATTCGAAACGCTCGAGATGCAATGCCGCGCGGGGGGACGCTACGCATCGGCGCAGAACCGGATGGTGTCATGATCGCGGTAATGATTCAAGATTCGGGTCATGGGATTCCACAAGAACAGCTATCGCAGATCTTCGAACCCTTGTTCTCGACGAAGGCCAAAGGCATTGGCTTGGGGTTGTCGATCTCTCGCGACATCGTGGATCGGCACCAAGGCAGGCTATCGGTAGCCAGTGAACCAGAGGGAGGAACCACCTTTTACGTTCGCTTGCCAGCCGCGGTTTAGGAGGGAAACCTATGGCGACGCCACGCATTTTGATTGTCGATGACGAAGCCGATACCTGCGAGAATCTGTCGGACATCTTCAGCGATTTTGGCTACCAAGTCGACACCGCCTTGGATGGGCAATCCGCACTGGATTTGATCGACCAGCGCCCTTTTTACGACGTCGCGCTGCTCGATCTGCGAATGCCCGGCATGGACGGCCTTGAGCTCTATCGTCGAATCAAGCAAAAATCAGCGGGAACCGTGGCCGTTGTGGTGACGGCGTATGCGACCAGTGACACGGCAAGGTCGGCGATAGCGGCCGGCGCCACCCGCGTGTTGTCAAAACCCGTCGATATTTCCGCCTTGTTGGCGCTCGTGCAGGCCTCGCTGCAAAGTCCCTCGGTCCTGATCGTGGACGACGAGGCGGACCTCTGCGAAAACTTATGGGAGATTCTGCACGACCGCGGCTATCGAGTCCATCTGACTCACGATGTGAAAGAAGCGACGCAGTCGCTCGCCAGCTGTTCCTTTCAGGTCGTGCTCCTTGATATGAAGCTGCCCGATGGTGACGGCAGCCAGGTGATGCAACAGGTTCGGTTGACGAACCCTCAGGCGCGAATCGTTCTTATCACGGGTCACAAGAACGAATTGGAGTCTCGCGTGCAACGAGCCTTGGACGAAGGAGCCGTCGGCGTCGCGTACAAGCCGTTCGATGTGCCGGCCTTGCTGAAAATCGTCGACAATTGCGCACGTGCCGTACGAGAGGGTGCATGAGCGCTTCGTACGAACTCGTTACTGAGTTGCAGCTGTTCGTGGTCGATGACGACGACGACACTCGGAGCAATCTTCGCGATATCCTCGAAATGGAGGGGTATCAGGTGGCGGAGGCCTCTTGTGCGGCAGAACTGTTTGCGCTGCCTGGCTGGGACAGCGTCGCGGCGATCTTGCTCGATCGCCGATTGCCAGACGGTGGCCCCGAACAATTGCTGCCGCGCATTAAGGAGCGTGCACCGCACGCAAGCGTTATTATTATCACAGGCTTCGCGGACATTCATGCGGCCGTCTCGGCGTTGCGATTGGGCGCGTCCGATTACATCATCAAGCCGGTGAACCCCGAAGGTTTGCTCGCCAGCGTTCGGCGCGAGATTGACCATCAGCGGTCAGAACGGCAGTTGAATGCACTGTTTGAGAATGCTGTGGATGGTCTGGTAATTTTTGACCGAACCGAGCATGTCATCGACGTGAATCCCGCGGCGTGCGAAATGTTTTCCGTGGCACGCGTCGAATTCTTAGGACGCAATTTGCGAGGGATAGCAGGAGAAGAGTCCGATAACCAGCCATTCCTCTTCAACCAATCGCAACCGCGCGGTGAGTTGAAGCTTTGCCGAAGGGACGGCGTAGCGATCGACGTCGAATATCAAGTTACGTTTAACTTTTTTCCGGGGCGGAACTTGGTCTCGATTCGCGATGTGAGTGAACGAAAGCGTTCCGAACAGCGCGCGCTCCAGGCGGAACGGCTTGCGGCGATCGGCGAGACGGTAGCAGCGTTAGCCCACGAAAGCCGAAATGCCTTGCAGCGAAGTGTGGCCTGTCTGGACATACTTGCCACAGAGGTCGAGGACCGGCCGATCGCCGTCGACCTGGTGCGGCGGGCAAAAAAATCGCAGCAGCTATTGCAACAACTCTACGAGGAAGTCCGACATTGGGCAGCCCCGATCAAGTTGGAATGCCAGCGCGTCGATCTGTCTCACGTGTGGCGCGAAGCGTGGCAGCACGTCAGACAGGTTCACGCCAACAAGAACGTCCAATTCAAGGAATTCGTTGCCGGCGATCTGCATTGCCAGGTTGATTCCGACAAGATTGGCCAGGTCTTTCGCAATATCTTCGAAAACGCGATCGAGGTCTCGCCCGATCCTGGAGTCATCGAGTTGTCGTGCAGCCCCTCGGCAGCCAACGGAGTCTCGATCAAGATTCTCGATCAAGGGCCCGGCTTATCGGCAGAGCAATTGGCTCGGGCCTTTGAACCGTTTTTCACGACCAAAGCCCGAGGAACCGGCCTGGGGCTTTCGATCAGCAATCGCATCGTCCAGGCCCACCAGGGGAAGATTAGCGCATCTTCCCCCAGCGGCGCCTGTTTTGAAATAACGCTACCCCGCGGATCGCCCTGACGGAGCGTCCGCGAATAACGCACAAGTTTGAAATACAATCAAGTTGTTGCAACTCGCACCCATAACCCGACGGCCTGCAAACGAGTTTCCCAACGATCCTTGGATGAGGAAGTCCTATTGGCCATGAAGAACAACCTCCCAGACGTTCTCATTGTCGACGACGACGATGAGTTCCGCGACTTGTTGCTGCAGCGGTTGACGCGCACGGGGTTTCCAACGGAGGCCGCCTCGAATGGCGCTCAAGCCCTTCAACTCATCCAGCGCCAGCATTTCGATGTCGTTGTTTCGGACATGAACATGCCTGGCATGTCCGGCCTCGAGCTTCTGGAGAAGCTCAAGACGCTTGATGTCGACACCGAAGTAATGCTTCTCACGGGTAAAGGAACAATCGAATCGGCAGTGCAGGCGATGCAGCTTGGTGCTTTCAATTACCTTCAAAAGCCCTTTGGCATGCCTGAACTCGAAGCCCAAATCAAAAAAGCTGCCGAACGGGGTGAACTGCGGAAAGAGAACGAGCAACTTAAGACGCTTCTTTCTCGGAAGCAGAAGGGGACGAAGATCATCGGCGAATCGCCCGCCATGAAGGAGATCCTTCACCTGATCGAACGGGCTGGTCCCAGCGATCGTGCGATTCTCATTCAGGGCGAAAGCGGTACAGGGAAAGAACTAGTCGCCGAAGCCCTTCATAGGGCAAGCAGGCGCGGAGAGCGACCACTCGTGGCGGTCAACTGCGCCGCGCTACCCGAGACGCTCCTGGAGAGCGAACTGTTCGGTCACGAACGGGGGGCCTTCACGGGAGCGGTCGCCGCAAAACAAGGTTTGTTCGAAGTCGCGAACAGCGGAACGCTCTTCATCGACGAAATCGGCGAGATGCCTGGAAGCCTCCAGGCGAAGCTTCTACGCGTCCTCGAAAACGGCAGCCTGCGCCGCGTCGGGGCAACTCAGGAACGAAAGGTCGACGTTCGCATCCTCGCGGCGACCAATCGCAATCTGCGTGACGAGATCAAGGCGGGGCGATTCCGCGAAGATCTGTACTACCGAATCAACGTGATGTCTCTCGAACTTCCGCCGCTGCGCGAACGAGAGGGTGACATCGAACTGTTGGTGGACCGCTTTTTAGGCGACGACTGGCACATCGAAGACGATGCTCTGCAAGCGCTGATGCGATACTCCTGGCCAGGAAACGTGCGCCAGTTAATAAACGTCTTGGAGCGCGCCAAGATCCTGGCCGACGACGATGTCATTCAGCTCAAGCAGCTTCCTAAGGAAGTGCTGCTTGGCGAACACGGCGCTGCTCCACCAACGTCTACGGGTACTGTTGCGGCAGCCCCGGATGACCTGGATTCGTTTCAGCGCCAGAAAGTTCTCGGCGTTTTGCAGCGAGAGAACTTTAATAAGGCCCGTGCGGCCAGGGCCCTGGGAATCAGCCGCCGCAAGCTTTATCGGCTGCTTGAAAGGTACGGCTTGGGAGACGGCGGGTCAGATCAGCCCAAGAGCTAAGTCGAAAGTAAACGAGTTGGGAGGCAACCCTTCAAGCCGCATTCAAGACCACGAGAGTTCCTGGAATTCACACAAGGTGGTGGTTCCCTCGGCTACCTTTCGAAGCGCGCTCGCGCGCAGGCTAGAGACACCTTCGGCACGAAGCAGTTCTCGGATGGCTCCCTCCGACATCCCCTGAGCAATCGACTCTGCGATTCGGGGAGTGACTTTGGCAACCTCAAAGATGCCTGTTCTCCCATAAAAGCCACTGTGCCGACACTTATCGCAGCCGGCGGCGTCGAAGATGAGCGAAGGTGGGTTGATGCCCTCGGCGGTGAAACAGGTGCGCTCCTCATCCGTCGGTGGCCGTTCGCGCTTGCACGTCTCGCATAACCGGCGTATCAACCGTTGATTTACGATGGCGGCCAGATTCGCACCCAGCGAGTTGTTATCGATTCCCAAATCACGAAGAGTCGTAATGCACGCCGCGACGTCGCGGGTATGAAGGGTGCTGAAGACACGCCGACCCGAACTGGCCGCTTGCATCGCGATCGCGGCCGCTTCCGCATCGCGGATCTCCCCGACAAAGATCACATCGGGGTCCATGCGGAGCAGCGTCTTGAGCCCCGCTGTCATCGTTAGGCCGTGGCGTTCATCGACCGCTACCTGCCGAACATAGGGGATCGAGTATTCGACCGGGTCCTCGATCGAGACGATGTTTCGACGCGCCGACACGAGTTCGTTCAGCATGGCGTACACGGTTGAGGTCTTTCCAGAACCGGTAGGGCCCGTTACCAAGACGATTCCCCCTTTGGCCCCAATCAGCTCCTTCATCTTCAACTGGTCGTCAGACGACATGCCTAGGTCGTTGATGGAAAGTGCATTGGTTCGCCTCGACAGCCGCAACGCGATCGATTCTCCACCTGCCACAGGTGACACCGTCAACCGACCTTCGACATCGGGAAGTTTATCTAAAGTGCGCAGTCGCCCCTCACTGGGGTGAAACGGATCGGTGATGTCCACCTCCGCAAGCAATTTCAGCTGATGTAAATGGCGAGATGCCAAAGCGCGATCGATGCGGCAGTATTCCTCGATGCGGCCGTCGATGCGCATCCGGACCAGGTATTCGTCGCTATTGACTGGGTCGAGGTGCAAGTCGCTCGCTCTCAAGGCAACGGCGCGCTCGAGCAGGTCGACCGCCGGAGAGTTTTCTAATTCGCCACGTCGGGAGACGCGAAACATCGCGCCCCCTTCGGCCGATTCTGCGGCCGTTTCGGACCGGACTGTCAGCACCGGGCAATGTGCTCGACGAATCACCGTTTCCGCAATGCTTCCCTCGGTCAGATGTGCTAATCCAGTCCGCCCATGCGTTCCGACGATGATCAAATCGACGTTGTGTTCTTTCGCCGTTTCCGGGATCACGTGCGCAGGGACGCCTTCGGTGATGAGGAACCGCACATTGAGTCGAAGCAATCGCTCGGCCGGAATTGCTTGCTCGATCTCGTGCATCGCGCTTGCCCGGCGCGCATCGGCGTTTCCCTTTTTCCCTACGGGAATCGCATGCAATAAAAGCAATTCCACATTCGCCGCTTCGGCGATGCGGGCGGCATGTTCAAATGCTGCCTGAGAGGGAGCGCTGAAGTCGAGCGCCACGAGAATTCGGTTAAACGGGAACATGGTTTTGATGTGCGAAGGATTAGCGCAGTCAGCCGGGACACAACGCACTTATTCCGCTGAAGGCGATTTTTGCAACTCGAATCGCGCTGTGAACGAGTCCTTGTTCTTAACGACAAATGCACGGACGTCGTCGGTTGAAGCAGTGATCAACCTTCGTCCATTGAGCGCGCTCGATTGAATCGTGGCTGGTTCCCTGTTTAGTTCTTCGTCGAGCCACTTATAGTCGATTGCTGCCAATTCCAGCTGCGGCTTAGTCTGTCGAACCCTGTAGATCGTGTGGATCGGCACAAGGTGAAAGCTGTAGAACGAATTGACCTCCATGTCCAGTTGTTCGGGAAACAAATCGAGGAACAATTCTCCCTCGATCTTCGCCAGATGCGCCACGAACCTGCCTTGGCGCCCTTCATTGTCGGTATAGAGCAGTTTGTAGGAGGTGTCGTCCCGCTTCTGAAACTCCCACCGTGCCTTCTGCCCGGTTTGTGCCCATGTGCCAAGGACACTCGAATCAAAAACCAGGTCCTGTTGGCGATAGACGGGGTTCAACGAAGGGATACAACCTGTCAAAGTAATCAGCCCGATGACTGCCCAAAGGCGAAAGCGATGGCCGTTCATATTCACACCTTTCAATTTGGAAGTGGAGGTCCTCAATTCTTACGCCGTAGAGGCGGTTGGAGGTTGAAGAATAGGCTGCTTGTACACCAATACGGGACAGTGGGCCTTTCGGACGACTCCCTCGGCCACACTACCCATCAGCGCTCGAACAATCCCAGTGCGACCATGCGATCCGATCACGATCAGATCGACGTTTTCTTCCTTCGCGAAGTGAACAATGGCACCAACAGGATTGCCCTCGATCAGGTGGTACGAGACGGCGGTACTGGAATCGGCCGGCTTGACATTGTGAAGCATGCCCATCAGTTCCTCTCGTGAGGGGTTAAGCAGGCCATAGTACATTTCGCCGGCGTACGCCGACGGCAATTCATTCACATGCGCGATCAGAAGCTGAGCGTTACTTTCTTTGGCCAACGAAGCCGCGTACGGGAGAGCCGCGTTGCTTGCGTACGAGAAATCGATGGGAAACAAGATCTTCTTGGCGTTCATGAAATTGCCCTCTCGCCCTGACACGTTCCTGCGATGGAACGCCTGCACGTGACGGCGCTCAACCGAGTGAGTGGTGCTGCCGGCAGTGTTGCTCAAGTGACTAAAGCACGCGTTGTGCCAAAGGGCAGCAGGCACACCTAGGGGTAGAAGTTCAAAAGAGACCGATATTGGACCGATCGGTGCTGTTTGCGACGGCGCGTGTTTCCCAGGTGCACCGTGTCGCACATCGGGGGCGCGCATGGCGCTCCACTATGTCCGGGCTATCTCCCTTTTGCCGAAACCCTCGCGCCGTCGCGGACATGGTCGCTGGGATACGCCACGACCTTCTCATCGGAACGCAGGCCATCCAGAACCTCTGCTTCTTGGCCATTGTTGTGGCCGATACTGACGGTCCGCAGTACCGCCCGCTGATTCTTTACGACAAAGACGGCCCAGGTCTGATCGTGGCGAAAGAGTGCCCCCGACGGGACCTTAATCGCGTCGAGAGTTTCCCAGATGACGATACGCGCTTCGACGCGAAACGCATCGCCAAGGCTGCTTAATCGATCCGCTGGTTCCTCGAAATCGGCGATCACATTCACTCTTTGCTCCTCGACACCCAAAGCGGAGATCTTCGTAAACCCCGACGGTTCGACCAGTCGGACCCGAGCCTCTAGCGGAGTTGCTCCGCCCCAATGTTCCAGAAAAACTCTTGCCCCAGGCTTGATCTGTGCTGCGTCGGCCGACAAAACGTCAATCTCAAGTTCCAATTCTCCGGTGTTGCCGATTTCAATCAAAGGCCGACCGGGCGTCACGACGGCGGCACTCTCTTGGACGACACGAAAGACTTTGCCGTCGACCGGCGAGCGGATCTCCAGGTGCTGTGATTCGACTTCACCGCGAGCGTTCGGTCGAGTCCGAACGAAGGCGGCTTGAGCCAGTGCCAACTCGAAAGTGGCAACACGCTGCCCAAACTCCGCCGCCCGCAACATTACGGCTGCGATGCGCTGTTGATGTTCGGCGTTATCGAAATCCGCCTGAGATATCGCCTTGGTACCGGAAAGCTTTTGGGCCCGCTTGAAATGCTCCTCGGCAAGATGACCTGCCTCGCGAGCTGCCTCTAAACGTGCAATGGCCTGGTCGTTGGCTGCTTCGGATGCCTTCACGCGTGATTCCGCTTCCGACAACAAGCGGGCATCGAGCAAGGCTGGGTCGGTAGGCTGAATTGTTGCGAGTACGGTCCTGCCGGACTCGACGACATCCCCTGGATGAAGCTCGACTCTGCCCAGTTGGCCAGAGAGGGGCGCCGAGACAATGTAGCGCTCCTTGACTCGCGTCTTGCCGTCTTCATCAACGGTCAGTTGCATCGGCCCGCGGGTGACGGCAACCACTTCGACCTCGACTGCCTGTGGCCACAGGGCGTAAGCGAGCAGCCCTAAGCCGGCAACGGCAACCAAAACGATCGGCAAGTAACGGGCCAGAATCTTCATGGTTAGTCACGCGCCTTGAGCACTTCGACCAGGTTAAACCGATCCATGCCGCGGCGCACGACGAGGGCCGAAAGAGCCGCCGCTATGACTACCACAACGACCGCAAACGCGTAGGTGCGAGGATAGATGATCAGCGGAAAGCGATGGACCTCAGTATTGAGAGCGCCGCTCAGCAGCCATGCCAGCACGTAGCCCGCAATCAGGCCCAAAGGGATCGCCGCCAACACCAAAATCGCCAGTTCGCCCAGCAAAATCAGCGCTGTTTCTCCCCTAGTAAAGCCCAGTACGCGTAGCGTCGCAAGTTCGCGGCTCCGCTCGGCGAGCGAAATTCGAGCGCAATTGTAGACGACGCCAACCGCGACGACCGACGCGAAAATAACGTTCAACAGCTTCATACGCAGGAGGTTTTCCGCCATGGTTTGCTGATAGCTCTGGATGTCCGCTCGCTTAATACTGACGCCAGCCACGCGGGGAGTCTGTTTGAGCTCATGATAGAGCTGTTCGGTTCTCAACGGATCGGCGCTCAGAAAGGCGCCGGAAACGGCGTCCTGCTCGCGCAAAATGCGTCGTAGGGCCGTCAGCTCCATATACGCATTGAGATCAAGATAGTCATCGATCACAGTGGCCACCGGCACATCGCAGACAGGCCGCAAGCCTTCCAGGACTTCCACCCGCACCAGGTCGCCGGCTTCGCACTCCAAGATCTCAGCTAAACGGCGGGAGACGACTATACCCTGCGGAGGCAATTCGATCGCGCCTTGCACCGGGTCGACGACCCGCAGGAGCCGTGCTTCGGCCGGCAGCCCAAGTAGCTCCAATCGTCGTTGGTGTTGGCGATGAACCAATCGCACTGGCGCTGCTCGAAACGGCTCCAAGGTTGTCACGCCAGGCATGTGTCGCAGTTCTCGCATCGCCTTGCCGGTCGTCGGTTCGACGAACGAGACCATCAAATCCTGCCGCTGAACTACAAAGAACTGGAAATTCATGACGTGGTCGACGGTGTCCTGAGCAAAGTTGCCCATCACCAAGATGCCGATCGATAGCGCGATGCCGAGTGCCGACATAGCCGACCGGAAGGGCCACCGTTCCAGATACCTGAGAATCATTCGCAAAGCCTGGGGTATCAGCGGCTGTAATCCAATTCGTTCGATCAGGCTTACGCGATAACTTGGCGGTGCCTCGGGTTGCATTGCCTGCGCCGGCGGAAGCGATGCGGCGCGCCACACAGCACTCCAGACGCCACCTAATACGGCGACGAGTGCCACAAGGAAAGTCGCGATCACGAGTCGCCAATCGAGCTCATAGTGCATCGTGGGGAAGCGGAAGAACTTGACGTACAATCCGGTCAAACCCATCCCCAACTTTGCACCCAGCGCGGTACCCATCAAGGTGCCGAACACCGCGATGGTCGAAGCGAACAGAAAGAAGTGCGTCGCGATTTCCGTCTGCGTGTAACCGAAGGCTCGCATCATCGCGATTTGCTCGCGTTGTATCGCGACCAACCGCGACATCAAGACCTGCAACAGAAACGCCGTAACGGCCAGGAATATCCCCGGAGGCACCAGCGCCATCGTGCGGAGCTGAATCAGCTCGTTTTCCAAAAAACGGTGCGAAGGTTGCAAATCACGCCCGTACGAATTTGCACCTCCATATGGTGCCAGCAAGTCGTCGAGCTGTGCCAACACGGCTGTTTCACTTGACGGCTCTACCAGTGTCAAGGCGACGTCGTTGAACGCATCGTGGACGTCACAAGCCGACGACAATTCTTCATAACCCATCCACAGAACACCGAATCGCTTGTCGTCGGGCAACAGCTCCCCGGGACGAACGGAGTAGACGAACTCGGGCGATAAAACGATTCCGACGATGCGCAACTCCCGCTGTTTGCCGTTGATGACCGCTTTGAGTGAATCGCCTGGACGAAAGCGATGTGCCGCTGCGAAGGCTTCGGAAATGAGTACCTCTCCACTCCGCCGAGGCTCCAACATTCTTCCGGCGCGCAGGTACAGACGATTAACTTGGAGTTCGCCTCGATCGGGTATCGAAATAATGCGTCCGGACGCAGGCTCTTGTAATTGCGGAACATCGAGCGTGACTGACATGACAACGCGAGGCTCAACGGCATGAACGCCGGCGATCTCGCGAATACGCGGGGCCAGGCTGAGAGGCGCTCGCTTAAGGTGCATGAATACATGGCCAAAGTGCGATTGCTGGTAAAACCCTGCCCGAGTCCGTTCCAGTGATTGCAGCGTGCTGATCGACAAAACGACGATGGAAATGCCGGCCGCCAGCACGGATGCAATCGCCAGGCTTTGCCAACGCATCTTCCATAAATCGCGCAGTAGTTTGGTGTGGATCGCCCGCATGGATTACCAGACGATTTCTGCGACGGGGACGCGTTGCTTGTTGACAACAATCTCTGCGATCCGTCCGTCTGATAACCGAAGGACGCGATCGGCCATCCCGGCAATGGCCGCGTTGTGCGTGATAATCGCGGTCGTAGTGCCTAACGAACGATTGATGCGCTGAATCGCTTCCAAAACTACAATGCCCGTTTTTACATCGAGCGCACCCGTTGGTTCGTCGCACAGCAAAACGTCCGGCTGCTTGGCGATCGCCCGGGCGATCGCGACACGCTGCTGTTCACCGCCGCTAAGTTGCGCTGGATAGTGGTTCAAGCGACTTCCCAATCCCACGAGTTCGAGCGCTCGTTCGGGCGGCATCGGATTCTTGGCAATGTCGGTAACCAGCGCCACATTTTCGCAGGCAGTCAGGCTTGGAACCAAGTTGTAAAACTGAAACACGAAGCCGACATGCTCGCGCCGATAGTGAGTCAGCAAGGCATCGTCTTCGCGGGACAAATCGTGGTCGCGAAACTGCACCGTGCCCGCTGTCGGCACGTCGAGACCCCCTAGAATGTTGAGCAATGTCGACTTCCCGCTCCCGGATGGCCCCAGCAGCACAACAAACTCGCCCGCGTACAGGTCGAGATCGACACCGCGCAACGCCCAGACCTCGCTTTCGCCCGCTCGATACACCTTGGTAAGGCCACGAGCCTGAAAGAGAATCGGAGCTTCCGCAGTCATGGTTTTCTCAGTGATCTAATTCGTTCTCGGATTGTCACCGTCAGGACGCGGTCCGGTTGCCATCGTACGCGCCGACACTGACCCGCCGGGCTTCAATCTCCGCATTACGTTTGAATGATGACACTGCTCCAACGCTACGCAACGACATAGCTTTCTAAAACAAAAGCCGTGCCGCTCGGTAAATGCGGTGCAAATCCCGACAATGTTCAAATTACGGGGAGAATATCCTGCTGTTCCGCAAACCTGATTCTCGGTCTTGCAGTGGACCGCTGCCTCTCGCGCCCATTTGTCACACGCAAACTGCCGTTTTCGCACACTGGACGGATATTAGCATCAAATTTCGATGATTTCAGGCGGTTCGAGTTGGCATGCGCCTTGCCATTATTCGAGGCCGTTCGTTTTCAGGCGGCCTAAGGCATGCCTATCGGCGATAATGTACACGGTGAGCAGTCGGGACAAAAAGGAAGGTGCGTAATGAAGGCCGTAAAAGAAACGGCACGCGTTGATGAAGTCCACGACGCCATGAGCGGACGCATCAAGCTCAGTCTTTCAAGCAAGCATCATTACGAACTATCTAAACTTCTCATATCCTGCCGTCGGGGCGTCGTTCGTCTCTCTGGGGCCGTCAGTTCTTTTCACGTCCGTCAGCTTGCACTTGCAGTTACCAGCCAAGTGGAAGGGGTGCATCAAATCATCGACGAAATTGACGTCGTCGAGACCAGTGATCGAACCAAGCGGAAGCGTCGCTGAGATGGCACATCACTTGTGCTTTGACGGAAATTGTGCCTCACACCTTCCACGAGGCCCTCAGAATCGCAAATAAAAAAAGCCCCCGCAACTACGTCAAATGCAGTACAGCGGCCTGTAGCGTCAGCGGCTACCCGGAGCAAAAAACCGCCGCCGTCCGTGTGCAACTACTTTCAACAACGAAGTTTCTCGTCACTGCGGCATGGGGGCGAGTTTGGCATCGCCGCCTAACCGGCGCCGAGCCGCGGCGAGGCCATCGCGAGAACTTGGCAGCCTACTCACTCAGCCAAGAGATGCACGACGGAAGATACCGTGCTATCGCTGCTCGCTGATTGAGAAAACAGCAGCTTGCCAGGGGCCTTGGTCTACATAAAGTCCCGTGGCGGCTAGATCGTTCCCATTCCAGTGGTAGCACTGGCCACTGAACTGATCGCGCAGGCACCACTCCTTTCCCGCCATATCCGGCAGCTGAAGGTGGACATGGCACTGGCTTTGGTTCGACGCATAATTCACCGCGACGATCGTCGGCGGTTGTCCTTCCAGTCGCCAGAGGAATGCGATAAAGCAATCGTTGGTCCAGTTGCCGTCCCACGCAGGCGTACATTTCAAAAGCTGCCACTGACCATCGCGAAAAGCCGGCTGCCGCAAGAGAGTCAGGAGCCGATCATAGAACGCCTGTAGGTCTTGATCGATCGGTTCGTTGGGTAGTCGGCCGAGATGGGGGGAGATCCGCTTTTTGCGGCCTTCGAACTGTCCTTGATGGAAAAACCGCAGTCCCGGCGACAAATAGGTAACCACCGCCGCGGCCTTGTGAGCTGGAGGCGAAAAGGTGGCTGCCGCGCGCGGCTCGTCGTGATTTTCCAAGAAGCGGGCCAGCTTGTCTTGGTAATCGAGTCCGGCCAGCAGATGCTCCCGCGCCGCTCGGGCGTGGTTCTCGCGCAGGCGATCGTAGAGCCGCTTGTCGTAGGCATAGTCAAAACCTTGCTGCTGGAGCGTCCATTCCAGATCCCAGTAGACTTCGGCCATGAAGGTGAAACCGGGAACGCGCTCACGAACCGCTTTGGTAGCGGTAGGCCAAAAAAGAGGTGCGCGCTGGCCCCACGTGCGTTCAAAGACCTCGGGCAAAACCAGCATCGCCATATCGCATCGCAAGCCATCACACTGGCCCGCGATCCTCACCAGCTCTCCGATCAACGCTTCCTGCGTGGCCGGGTTGGCATAGTTCAGTTGCAGCGTGTCCGGCCAGCCGTCGAAATAGGGATCGCGCCCATAGGCAAAGATTCCGTCGCCGGCTTTGCGCTTGATCCACGTATAGTTTTTTGGCGCGCGAGCGAGATCGAGTTCGGTGGCACGGATAAAGTGCTCTGGATGCTCTTCGATCCAGGGATGGTCCAGCGCCATATGATTGGGCACAAAGTCCAGCATCAGCTTGAGGCCTCGCTTTTTGAGCCGATCTCGCACCCGTGCCAGTGCGGCATCGCCGCCGAGACTTTCGTGTGCGCGATAGGCCGTGATGGCAAAGCCTGAACCGGGAATGTCGTCGTCGGTCAGGTCGGGCAGCGTTTCATGAAATTCACGGCGCCAGTCGGGATTCGTTCGCGAGATCTTTTGCGAGGCTTGCCCGGTTTGCCAGACGCTCAGAAGCCAAATCCAGTCGAAGCCTTTGTTGGCCAAGTCGTCTAAGTCGTCATCGGGAATGTCGTCGAGCGTCGCTCGCCGACCAAGACGGCGCGACAATTCGGTCAACCAGGCGCGAGTATTGATCTGGTACAGCGACGGATATCGCGGCGCATGCATTTCAGTTACCCAGGATTGTGAACGTTTGTGATCGAGGACAGTAAATCCAAATCGCTCCAAGTAGACCAGCGCCTCGCACTTCATGAGGCCGTTACCACTAGCTGGCAGCGACTACGGCACCATTGGGTGATTCGCAGGCCGGCGACTTGTGCACGTCGGTAACCGCGGCCATCTTGCCTAACTGGAGCGCCTGCTCGGCGGTAGTCGTTGCGAACAACTGCATCATGCGGGCGACGATGCCCGTCCAGCCGGTTTGGTGGCTGGCACCTAGGCCAGCCCCGTTGTCGCCGTGGAAATACTCGTAGAACAGGATCAAATCGCGCCAGTGCGGGTTTTCCTGGAACTTTTGCGTGCCGCCGTAAACGGGGCGGTGGCCGTTCTTGTCCTTCAAAAAAATGTTCGCCAATCGGCGGGCAAGTTCCTCTGCCACTTGGTACAGCGTCATCATCTGGCCGGAACCGGTTGGGCATTCCACCTTAAAGTCGTCACCGTAGTACAGGTAGTACTGCAACAACGCCCGAACGATCAGTCCGTTAACCGGCATCCAGATGGGGCCGCGCCAGTTGGAGTTTCCGCCGAACATGCCGGTATCGGACTCAGCCGGCAAATACGAGACGCGGTAGTCTTGCCCCCCGGCCTGGAACACGTACGGACTATGCTCGTGGAACTTTGACAGCGAGCGGATACCGAACTCGCTGAGAAACTCATTCTCGTCGAGCATTTTGGCAAGTACGCGGCGAAGCTTCCGCTCATCCAGAATCGACGTCATCATTCGACCGCCTGCTCCCGGCTTTAGGGTCTCGTGAATGGCGCTGTGGATTTCCGGCCGAGCGGTTAGAAACCGATCCACGCGTTCTCTCGCTTCCGGGTATTTCGTAAACACTTTTCCATCGAAAACGGTCACCGCGCAAAACGGCAGCAGCCCCACCATCGATCGGACCTTAAGCCGCTGCGCGCTCCCGTCTGGCCGACGCAAGACATCGTAGAAGAAACCGTCTTCCTCATCCCACATTCCAGTGTCGCCACAGTGAGCCATCGACGACGCGATCCACAGATAGTGCTCAAGGAACTTGAGGCCCATATCAAGGTATTCAGGATCGTGCAGAGTCAATTCGCCCGCGATTTCCAGCATGTTCTGTGTGAAAAGGGCCATCCAGGCAGTTCCGTCCGCTTGTTCCAGATAGCCGCCAGTTGGAAGCGGAGCGCTGCGGTCAAAGACACCGATGTTGTCGAGTCCGAGGAACCCGCCCTCGAAGACGTTTCGGCCGGTGCGATCCTTCCGGTTCACCCACCACGCGTGGTTGAGCAGCAGTTTCTGAAAAACGCGCTTGAGCCACATGATGTCCCCGTGCCCTTTTTGCGATTGCTCGAGGCGGTAACTGAAAATCGTCGCCCAGGCGTGCACCGGTGGGTTAACATCGCCGAAATTCCACTCGTAGGCCGGAATCTGCCCGTTGGGGTGCAGGTAACGATCGCTCGTCATCAGCGTCAATTGTTCCTTGCCAAAGCCCGGGTCCACCAGCGACAAAGCCAGGACATGGAAAGCGAGATCCCAGGCGGCATACCATGGGTACTCCCATTTGTCGGGCATCGAGATAACGTCGCCGTTGTACATGTGGTGCCACATGTCGTTCCGCGGCGAGGGCTTGCGATTGGCCTTGAAAATGTCCGAGCCTCGCTCCTCCAGCCACTTGTCGACGTCGTAGTGATAAAACTGCTTTGACCACAGCATCCCCGCGAGCGCTTGCCGCATGACGTTGGCTTGGTCAGCGGTGAGTGACTTTGGGATGACCTCGTCGTAAAACTCGTCAGCTTCTTTGTGCCGCAAACCCACGATGTCATCGAATTCTGCAAAAGGATTCGAGCCCTTTTGGCACGACAGTGGACAGAGCCGCAAACGAATGGTGTGGCTGCCGCCTGCTGGGACGTTGATCCGGTAATGTGCGGCCGTCTTTGTGCCGGTCTGTTGCGGATGGACCGCGTCTTGTTTGCCGTGCACCACGTAATCGTTAATGCCGTCCTTGACATAGGGACTACGATTCTCGACCCCGAAAATCCGCCGCAAGTTGGTCTCGTTTTCGGTGAACAGAAGGTCCGGCGCCCCCTCGCAGTACAGGAATCGTTCCCCTACTTTGGGATCACTTGCTCTTACGACACTAGCGCCAGGGACTCGTTGCAGCAGGGGGCGCTGATTGTCCGGCGACCACGACCAGACATTGCGGAACCAGAGGGTCGGCAACACGTGCAGGTCGGCTGCTTCCGGTCCACGATTGTGAACCGTAATCTGGATCAGGATGTCATCAGGCGATTCTTTGGCGTATTCCACGAACACATCGAAGTACCGGTTTTGGTTGAAGATGCCCGTGTCCAGCAGTTCGTATTCAAACTCGCCACGATTCCGGCCGCGGCTGGTGTCGACCAGGTGGGCGTACGGAAACTCTTCTTGGGGATACTTGTACAAGTATTTCATGTAGGAGTGAGTCGGCGTGGAGTCGAGATAGAAGTAGTACTCCTTTACGTCCTCGCCGTGGTTGCTCTCGCTGTTGGTCAAGCCGAAGAGCCGCTCTTTGAGTATGGGGTCCTTGCCGTTCCACAGTGCTAGCGCGAAACAAAGCCGCTGCCGATCATCGGAAATGCCCGCAATGCCATCCTCACCCCAACGATAAGCTCGCGAGCGGGCCTGGTCGTGGCTGAAGTAGTCCCAGGCGTTTCCCCCCTCGCTGTAGTCCTCGCGAACGGTGCCCCATTGGCGTTCGCTTAAGTAGGGCCCCCACTTTTTCCACTCTGCCTTGCCAGTGCAGGCCTGTTCGAGTCGTTCTTGTTCGGCGTTCATAGAGACCTCTTGTACGTTAGTGGGGCAAGCCGAGCATGTTTTTATAGTGGCCTGGCACAGGTTCCAAGCTCGTGACGTCCGTCGGCGAGAACGGTTGACGCTGAGTCCACGGCTCCTCCTCGCTCACGGGCACCATCCAGAACAATCCATCCGGATCGAGTACGATCCATTGCCGCGTGCACCGATCTACAAAGAGGGCGAAGGTGACTTTCCTTGTATCGGCCATTGGCATACTCCCTTAAGGCGTCCGCCTCGCAGTCCTGATGGCGTGGGTCAAAGCAAAGGGAATGCCATCGGTTTGAATTGGCGTTTGTCACGGCTTTTCAGCTGTTAGAGCGGCTTGCGCTCGGCGGTTTGGCGTGTCGCCGCCGCGGTGGCCCTTACTCCGATGTGCACCGCGGTTCAGCGCGCGATCGAGCACGCACACTGTGCAGCGTTTAAGAAAACGCGTCCCCTCGCAGTTCCAGGAACACGGTAGTTCCCCGGAACATGAAACGCGCTTCCGCGGCGGCTCTGGTTGGAGCCATCGGAGGGGTTTCGTTCCCTACCCAAGCGCGCGGGGCGGTTCACCGGAAACCCCATTTGGCGCGCTTGCAAACCGTCAACGCGGTTTTAAACGTTTGATATTCGGAAGTGGTTAAGTCTTTCTAGTCCGCTGTTCGTCACGTTTTGCCAGCCTTTTGGCTCGTTTAAGGGGCCCGTCGGGCGGCAAGCCTGAAATCGTCTTTTTTGGCCCGACGATTGCCTTACGTTCTCTTGCCAATGTTATCTACCCTCCGCTGATCGATGCGGCGGCGATGGTTTATCAACATCTCGCTATGGAAAGAGTCACCATGAACGCCAAAAAAATTGTGTTTGCTACTGATTTCTCGGTGGCCTCCCACGAGGCTTTTCGACTAGCGAACACGCTGGCGAAAGAGTGGGGCGCACGGATCATCCTTGTTCATGTCCAGGAGCCCGCCTTGGCATACGGGGGAGGTGAATTCGCTCTAGGCGACTTGGAGCCGACGATCGAAACCCTGAAACCGCTTCTCGACGAATTTAAGCCCGACGTCCCGTGCGAAAAACGCGTGCTAATGGGCGATCCCGCCGAGACTGTCGTCCGCGTAGCCAAGGAAGAAAATGCAGACATCATCGTGGTCGGCTCGCATGGCCGCACTGGTCTGGTGCGCCTGCTGATGGGAAGTGTGGCGGAAACTATCGTTCGCCGCGCGCCGTGTCCCGTGCTGGTCCATAAACACGTGGAGCGGGCGGTTGCCGAAAGCAGACCAGTTGAGGAAGTAAAGAATTCGCAAGTTCCCCCCGTAGTCATCCCCGTCATGTGATGCAGCTGGCGAAAAGGTGGGGCCATCGCTTCAGCAGGGGCAACGTTTTGAGTAAGGGGTTCCGACATGAATGCCACTGGTAGCCACTATTTTCTTCAACACCTTCTTCGCGAACACGAAGGGCTCACTGCGGAGTTGGGAAACGTCCGCCGAAGCCTGCGGCGCGAGCTCCTCGGCAAAGAATCGGACCAAGCCCGACAGAAGGCCCTTCTCCGCTTAGGCGGATTGCGAAACCACCTCGCGGCGCATTTTGCGGAAGAGGAATGCGAAGGCTGTTTAGAGGAGGCGGTTAGTCGCCGGCCATCTTTGGCTGGCGAAGTAAAGCAGATTGTTGCCGAACACCGAGGTTTGATGAGCGACCTCGACCAAATGGTGGAAAAGCTTCGCGTGGGGGCAACTCCTCGGGAGATCGCGACCATCGAAGCCGAATTCGAGGCCTTCGCCGAACGATTGATTGATCACGAACGGCGAGAACAAGAAGCCGTTCAAGCCGGTCTGAACATCGCCGAATAAAATCCTTAACGGAGGAATGCTATGTCGAGCTTATGGATCGCAGCCAAGGAAAACATGCAGGGACTTCGCCGTTGGCATGTATACCGAAAGCGAATTGTCATTGCCTGTTTGCTCTTGGCATTGTTAGTGTGGTTTCTGGTCGCAACGGTCGCGCGAACGCAAGGGCCCGAGGAAGGTCCGATGCTCGGCTCGGAAGCGGTCGCCACGTTTATGCGTCAGAAATTGCTGAGCAGTCAAAAGCTGCTCGAGGCGATCGCGCTCGAGGACTACGAGGGGATCGAGAAGAATTCCCAGGATATTAGTTTGTTAACCCAGGAAGAAATGTGGCGCGTCTTGCAATCGCAGGACTACCTGCAATACAGCAAGGAATTCCGGCGTGCTGCCGACGCGGTGACGGCGAACGCTCGCAAGAAGAACCTCGACGGGGCCGCCTTGGGTTACGTGGATATGACGCTCAAGTGCGTCCAGTGTCACAAGTACGTTCGCGGAGTCAAGGTGTCGGCTCCGCCCGACCTTCGCAAACCGGCGGAAAAAGGCAAGTAACAGCCCCTCGCTTTGGCTGTGTGCCTAAACCCGATCATTTCAAGGACGGCAATCGGGTTAGAAACGAAAGCACCTCTTCAGGGCCGGCAACTGCATAGCGGGCAATGGTTGGCCGCTGACCACCGACCTTAATGGTGATGCCGTCCGGAAAGGCTCGGAACGCATCCTCATCGGTTACGTCGTCGCCTATAAAAATAGGCAGTCCCTTCTCGCCAGACTGGTGCTTTCTTAACCAGAGAGCAGCCGTCCCTTTGTTGGCAGACACACGCGGACGGATTTCCCATACCATGGCTCCGGGAAGCACCCGAAACGACTCGTAGTCCTGAACGACCGTTTCTACCGCGCTAAGTACCTCCGGCCATGCTTGGGCAGGGACTAGTCGGTAGTGCACCGAAAGAGAAAGACGTTTGTTCTCCACGAGCAACTGATCCAGATGAGCAAGTCGGACGCTAAGCGCATCTGCCATGCGGGCAACGTCGTCGCACATTGCCGCAGCCAATGGAGAGGCGTAGCTCAGCTTCGGGCCTTCAATCTCCAGCCCGTGATTTCCAGAATAAGCCAGCGATTCGATTGCCACGATCTGCCGCACATCGCAAAGTTCACGTCCGCTGACAATTGCCACGCTCACGTCATGTCGAGTGGACAGCGATCGCAATGCCTCGCGCGTTTGGCGCGATAACTGAACCTGGTCAGGGCGATCCGCGATGGGAGCCAGCGTGCCGTCGAAATCGAGCCCGATCCAAATCCTCTGGGCACCCCGAATCGCCGGCTCGACTTCGTGCCACGAACTTGCCAACGAAACCGCCATCAAACCCCTTCCGGAAAGTCAAATTTCAAGAGTTCGGAGAGGATTTTCCCGCCCCATCGATAAACGTTATGCCACTCGAGATGCTCGCGCATCCTTTTCATCCGTCGGGTGCGCTCCTCTGGCTCCATCGAAATCGCCTGCTCCATCGCGGACGCGGTTTCGTGTACGGCGAACGGATTCACAAGGAGGGCTTCCGACAATTCGCGGGCGGCCCCCGTGAACTTGCTCAACACGAGTACGCCGTCGTTATCCTCCCGGCTGGCGATAAACTCTTTCGCTACCAGGTTCATGCCGTCGTGCAGAGAACTGACAATAAAGAATTTCGCCAGGCGATGGAGTGCCATCATGCTTACCGGGCCATGATGCTCCTTGAAAAAAGCGATCGGCTGCCACGAACCCTCTCTCCATTTGAGGTTGATCCGTTCGACGAGGCTCTCCACTTCGGCATCTAGTTTCTGATACTCGGAAATAGGCGAACGGCTAGGTGCCGCGATTTGAACGAAGACGAATCGCTGTTTCAGTTCGGGGCGCATTTCAAGGAGGGCATTCACGGCCTCGAATCGTTGCGGAAGTCCTTTGGTGTAATCCAGCCGTTCGATGCCGACGCCGATGAACTCGATCCCTCTCCCCAACCGCCGACGCCAATGCCGCATGGACGCACTCACGTCGTCTGCGTGCGAGCGCGCCGCATGCTCCGCAAAGTCGATGCTGATCGGGAATTCGCGAACGGCAGTGGTTTGTCCGCCGCGGGTAATGGTGAATCGCTCCATGTCGACCCGTGCTTCCAAAATGCGATCCACCGTGTCCACAAAGTTCTGGCAGTGGTAGCGAGTATGAAATCCCAGCAGGTCGTTGCCGAGCAAGCCCTCCAGAAGTTCGTGCTGCCAGGGGAAGACCCGAAAAACCTCCCGGTTCGGCCAGGGGATATGCCAAAACTGTGCCACAACAAGATTGGCGTTCCGCTCTTTCAGCAGCTTGGGAAGCAGGCAGAAGTGATAGTCCTGGATGAAAAAAAACGTTGGCGTGCTACCGGCTTCCTCTAGCACGGCATCGGCAAAGACGCGGTTTACCTCTCGGTATTGATCCCAATCGCCCTCGCGAAAAACCGGCGGAGTGAACGTAATGTGGCAAAGAGGCCAGAGGGCCTCGTTGGCCATGCCGTAGTAGAAGCCCTGTTCCTGAGATTTGGAGAGCCAGACCCGCCGCAACGTGTAGGTAGGGTTCTCAGGCGGGACCCGCACTCGGTCGAACTCATCCACAACGTCACGGTCCGCGTCGCCGCTCCCGTGTGCGATCCAGGTTCCCCCGCTGGCATCCATAATGGGGTCGATTGCCGTTGCCATGCCACTGGCTGGCTTGATCACTTCAATCTGCTGGCCCGAATATTTATGAATGAATGGCTCTCGATTGGCGACGACGATGAACTTATAGCCCATCATTTTTTCGCCAATCAGGTTTTGCAGCGTCTGTCGAGTCCACATCCTCGCTCTTAACCTCTAAAACCTTCCGTCTCGCAGTGAGCAACGCTCGACGCACGCGACATGGATAACGTGCGACGGATCATCGCGCTGGCGAACTTCTATCCCTTCGATCGTTGTAATTGGCTCCTAGCCGCCAGTGCGACCGATCCTTCTTGCCGATCGCGGTTGATGGCCAGCTTCCAGCACTCCATTGCTTTGGCTGTCTTGTTGCCTTCGGCCAGCATGTCGCCCAACCAGAGACTCAAGGTCGGCAGTTCTTGGTGCGTGTTGACAAGCTCGACCAGGTCCTTCACTGCGCCGTCTTTAAATCCCATCCGAGACTGAACAATGACGTCTTGAATGGCTCCTGCCAAAGGTCGATCGCCTTCCAGGAAAACGCCGTCCAGAATGGATCTCGATTCCTGATAATTCGACAAGCCCGCCATGCAGATGGCGAGCATGATGTGGGCTCGCGGCCCACGGTCCGGGACTTCGGTCAATTTCTTGAAGATCGATGCGGCCGGCTGAAACTTCTTCGCCCGGAGCAACGAATGCCCCAGAGCGAAGGCCTCGGAGTACGTGAAATCGCGAGCGGCATCTCCTACTCGGAATCTGAACAACGCTTCCGCATGATGTGCTCTTGGAGGACTTGGACGAAACGAACGAGTGTCGCTGTTTGCGTTTTTTGCCATCGGTAAACTCCAGAGGAGAGGAGAGAGGACCGAAATAGCTGCTAGCTGCCGCGCGGCGCTGGCCATGCCGCTGCTATCGATGAGAAGACCAGACAATTGCAAAAGCCATGCCGGTGGCTAGGCCGTGAAATCGGGCATCTGAAACGCGCGACGAGGAAACTCTCTTGCCACCTGTGGGAAAACTCTTTGCCAATCGCGATCGAGTTGTTGGAAACAACCGTGTCGGTCGCTTTCCGCGCACAACCACTGGCATCGCCTGCACGGGCGGTTCAGTCCGGAGTTGCTCGCTTCTCGGTGTGATTCGCATCGTCCGCATCCGCGGCGATTCCCAGGTTGCGCAGCTTCGACCTCAGCGTCGGTCGACTAATGCCTAGCAACTCTGACGCGGCAGCTTGGTTGCCCCGTGTTCGCGAGAGCGCCTCGGTAAAGAGAATGCGCTCGAACTGTTCCAAAGCGCGCCGGTAAACGCCGCGCAGCCCTTCGTCGAAATCCTGTTCGACTTGTGCCGCAAGGCCTTCCCATGTCCACGAAGTGGAAAACGAACTGGACGGCGTTGGTACCGCAGCCACCTTGGAAACATGCGGCGGAAGAAACTCCGGCAGCAACACAGAGCCAGCAGAACGGATCATCGCTTCCCGAAGTGTGGCCTGAAATTCCCGGATATTTCCCGGCCAGGCGTACTGGCGGAGGCATTCGAGCGTTTCCTCCGCAATCGACGTTACGGAAATGCCCAATTCTCGACGAAAGCGGAACAGAAAGTAGTGGGCCAGTTCTGGAATATCTTCAGGGCGATCGCGCAGTGGAGGCAACTCGATCGTCACTCCTCGCAGTCGGTAGTAGAGATCCAGCCGGAACTCGTTCCGCTGAACCATTGCCTCGAGCGGCTTATTCGTCGCGGCAATGATGCGAACGTCGCTCCGCAAAGATTCGTTTCCTCCTACCCGCTCGAACGTCCCATCCTGAAGCAGGCGTAACATCTTGGCCTGGGTATTAGGCGACATGTCGCCCACCTCATCCAGGAATATCGTGCCGCCATGTGCTTGCTCGAATTTGCCGACTCTTTGACGATCGGCTCCTGTAAAGGCACCTCGCTCGTGGCCAAAGAGTTCGCTTTCCAAGATCGTTTCCGACAGCGCCGCGCAATTGATCGCAAGGAACGGCTGTTGCGTGCGCCGGCTGTGATGATAGAGCGCGCGTGCGACCAATTCCTTGCCCGTCCCGCTTTCGCCCAGGATCAGCACATTCACATCCTGCGACGCGACGCGGCCGATTTGCTTGAACACGGCCCGCATTGCCCGGGAACTGCCGATGATCAGGTCCGGATTATCCAAGCGGTCTTCCGCGCTTTCGACCAGCGCCGGCGTTCGAGTCAGCCGATGGATTTCGCACGCCTTGGTGACGACATCCACAATTTGGCGGGCATCAAGCGGTTTCACCAGGTAATCGAAAGCGCCTCGCTTCATGGCCTCGATGGCGGTTTCCGACGTTCCATGCCCTGTGATGAAGATGATAAGGCACTTAGAATCGCGGCTTCTGAGTTCTTCGAAAAGCTTCAAGCCGTCGTCGTCGCCAAGTCGGATGTCGAGCAGAATCACATCCGGACATTCCTCGGCCACTCGTTGTATCGCTTGCGCGGCGTTCTCGGCGACGATCACGCCGATATCCGTTCCTTCAAATACCTGAACGATGCTGAAGCGGATAGCGGGCTCGTCGTCAACGACCAGGAGAGTTGGCATCGGTTTGATTTCAAGTTGACACAGCAGCGGGAAACAGGGAAGCCTGTGGCGAAGTGATTGGTTGAGGCCCGCCTGGATGGGGCGCGGAGTCTGGCAATCGAACTATAAACCTCGCTCCGCGGGGAGAGCGATTTTCCGCGACGACCGTACCCCCATGTTCTTCAACCAGACGTCTGGTAATGGCTAACCCCAGCCCTGTGCCGCGCGCTTTCGTCGTCACGAACGGTTCGAAAACGTGTTCCATGACCTGCGGGGAAATCCCAGTTCCCTCGTCTTCTACGACGACAACTACTTCGCGAGGATCGCCATTCTCCGTGTAGAGCTGGACTCCTAAGATTCCTCCTTTGGGCATGGCATCGATGCCATTCAGCAGCAGGTTGACAAAGACTTGATGCAACTGCTCGGGATCGCAGGTGAGCTCGCACGTGGTGGGCACGTCCAATTCAAAGGAAATCGACGACTCTTGCCCGCGGCCGCGAACGAGGTTAACCGCCCGCTCCACCAGCTCGCTCACATTGGCCCGCAACCGGCGGGGCTTGGGAGGCCGCGCGAAGTCGAGCAACTGCTGAATTGTGTCCTCCATCCGCACCACTTCCTCTTCGACGACTCGCAGGCTTTCGGCAGAACTGGCCCCTGGGCCCTTGATTCTCATCGACTGAACCAGCAGCTTCACGGCGGTCAACGGGTTGCGAATTTCGTGGGCGACGCCTGCGGCGAGGGTTCCCACGGCGGCCAAACGTTCGTTCCGAATAGCCTCGCGCCGGGTCCCCTCAAGGCTCTTTATCATCTGCTCGAATCGTTCGACGATTTTGCGAATTTGAAAGTCAATCGCCTCGATATCTCCATTGGTCGACGGCAGGACGTCCACCTTTCCCAATTCCATCGCGGCTCCCTCCAAGCGAAAGTGAATCGCGGCCAAACGATTGCTTACTTGCGAAGCGGCTCGGTAGCCTAGCCAGACTCCTATGACCGGACCGGCAATGACCAGAATCATCCGGATGTTGCCGACCGCAGTGCTCCATTTGGTGTAGTGGTGGGTCCTGGTATCGATCTGCGATTGGTTGATCTGTTGCAGTTGATCGCAATACGCCGAGATATCTCGCGCCAACAAGGGAAGGTGCTGCCTTTGATTGAGATCGGACGATACAGCCCGAATGGCCTTCAGGTACTCGTCGAAAGCATGTGCAATCAACTCCACTTTTTCATGCTCTTCGTTTGAGATGGCCGAAGTTTTGGCTTGTTTCAGGGCTTGTTGGAAGTTGGCGACTGCCGACGTGTAGGGGCCGGATGTTTCCAGTTCACCGCTCTCGAAGGTCGTGGCGGCCACTCGAAGCTCCCACAGAGCGTGTTGCATGACGGCGGTACTTCGAATGGTCGAGACATTGTCCCGCAGAATGCTCTGATAGTGCTCGTCCAGCCAATTGATGTAGATCGCCGTGACGACGCTCATCGCCAATGAAGCGGCCGCCAAAACTACCATCGGAACAAACAGAATATAGAGCGTCCTGTTCGGCGCAGCGGGACGGAGCGCCGCTTGGGCACCGGCGGTGCTTTGGGACCGACTGTCCTGCGCGTCGTTCATGCTGGGCACCCTCCGACAGTTGCGGTCTGGCATTCGCGTCAGCGAACGCAATTCGCGGGCCGACTACAAAATAAAAGTCGTTTCGTAGTCCAATTTGCTTTTCAAATACAGTCTGACGCCAAAATCGCATCGAGGGCAACTCCCAGCGTGGCGAGCAGTGGAAAACTTCTTCCTATATATGGAAAAAGATTTTCCTGGTCGAGAGAATCTTCCGTCCTTCAACGGCGGAAAGGCTTCGGAAAGGCGCGTCGTGCAGGGGCTCTAAGCATTGGCACGAACCGTGCTTCGCTTCTATGGGCTCTCTTCATGCCAAACGTTGAGACCGGCAACTGTGACAAATTGACCCCCGAATCAGGAACCCAAACATGCATCCCTTCCTGGGAACCTCTTCCTTCCTGACGACCGATCAACTGTACACGTACAGGGCGATAGCCGGCATCGACTCAGCGGACATGTCACCGCGAACCGACACACGGACAGGCGACAAAGTGCAAGAAAAAGAACAGTCACGAACGCCGAAGAAAACGGAAACCGTAGTCCTACTGGCGATGCGCCCCACCTGTGCTCGAGGCGAATACCAGGCATCGCTGGCGGCGCAAGGCTTTAGAACGATCACTGTCGACGATGCGGAACAAGGCATCCGGGTTTTGCAGGAGACGATTCCCAGCCTGGTTGTCGTGGAGCCAGAGTTGGAAGGCGGAGGCGGCGATAGATTGCTCGATAACATCCAGCAAGAGATGAGTTTTCATCAAATTCCCGTTCTTGTGGTTTCGGCCACGGCGAATCGTTCCGCAATTTTCAGGATTGCAAGATTCGATATCGATGATTTCGCAGTGTTGCCAATTAGCGTCGGGGCATTCACAATTCGCGTCCTGAAACTCCTGAACGGTTCCTAAAAAGCAGGCGGCTCGCATCCTGGTTGGACGGAAAATCTTCGCGAGGTTTTCTGGCCTGATCTCACCCTTGCCCGCGATCGTCGAGTGACTCTACCAATACATCGCAAGCCGCGTTGAGAAAAGGTTTGCCCCAGATTGACCGGTGTTGGGCTCCGTTGGCCACGCGTACGAGTAGTTAAACATCAGACGCAGGCGGTCGGCGAGATACCAATTCGCCCCGACAGTTACCAGAGGCAGCTTTACGCCTACCTTCTGACCTTGAGAGCCAGGCGGGATGTCGTTGTCCAAGAAGTCGAGGTAGCTGAAACGAGCCGTCATTTCCCAGGCACCATACCCAAGGCCTTCCGGCGCCGTCTTATCATGGAACAGCCTCGTCACAGGACGATCCACCTTGACTCCCCCAAATGTTCCGTAGTGCTTTTGGTACGCGCGGCGTTCGCCCGTGATGAAGTAACAACTCTGGATATAAGCTCCTTGAAGGAAAACGGTCCCGCCGCCGGTCTGATCGATCCACGTCGCATACCACTCTGCCTGCACGATGCTCGGGCCGCGTTGCCATGCCCACTGGGTGTTAAGCAGCCACTGCGAATGAGCAGGCACCCGGATGGTTGGAACAAAAGGAGACGTGGAAGAATCTCCAAAGTCCAACAAAGGCGAGTTGGGCGGCTGATTCACTTTGACGATGCCCGTATCCGGGATTCTGGCCGACCCCACCAATCCAAAATGCACTAACTGATCGTCGTCGTCCCAGGGCAAGACTGTGCCCCGCGCCGTGATCGCCGTCTCCGCCCCATCGCCACCCTGGAAATCGGACGTATCGGTGCCGGAGTGAAAAAGGCCGATGGCGCTGGTGTAGTTCTGGTTTACACCGCAGCGAAAGTGCCCAATCCCCCAATTGCGCGCCGGGTCCAGCGTGTTGATGGGCGAGCGTTCCAAAAACTCCATCGAGTTGGCACTCATATAGCCTTCCAAACTGAATGGCTCACGAAAGTGTCCGAGTCTCAGTTCGCCTCCGACATCGGGCTCGCCGGATGCGATAAACAAGTCCCGCACCACCACTCGACCGCTGGCAAGATCGATCTCGCCGAGAAATCGTGAGTCGTTCAGAAGCGGCCCCTCAATCCCAATTCGGGCGCGGCGCAAGCCGACAACGTCTTCAAGATCGCCGAAAGTGGCCCTGTTCGCCGCGCTTTGGCTCGACGAAATGGCATCGACTTGGATGCGTCCTCTCGTCTTCCAACTCGTCTTCCAACTCGGTCCTGCGGATGGGGTCTTTTCCGGCCGTGGTTCGGCCCGTTCAAGTTCTTGTCGGGCGGAATCCAAAAGCGATTCTTCTGACCGCGTTGCATCGAATTGGGGGTGTGGCGAAGTCCCCTCGTCCGCTCCCGCAGGGACCACGGCCATCGCGAACCAAACCACAAACGTGGCAGTAAGCAACCGAATCGTCGTTCGCAGAACGGCAAACTCGCCGCCGTGCGATTCGGAAGGATGCAAGAATAGAATCAATCTAGCTTGCATCGCTTGATCCACTTCGCTTTGCCATTGGGCGCTGCAAGAACGATAGCAATGCTACGTCGGCGACTTGCAGTAAGGCGTATCAATTACTTCGACGTGATGGCACCGGGTCCTTAACTGCGAACTGAGTTTCGGAATTGCGGCTTCGTTCTGTTACTGCAAACCACAGTAACGAACACCCGGATCTTGAAGACATCCAGTACAACGGACGCAGCTAAAACCAGTGCCAGCACTCCAAACACCGGTCCGCGCCTCACCAAAGTGACCACAGGATCAACATTCTCCCGGCAATAGGCAATCTCTAGCGGCATGCACGACCATTCCGTGCGGCTAGGGACGCAAAAACCTCTGCGTCAATTAGATGGCGCCAGCCGCTCAATGTTTCGGATCGCTATCGCCCTCGAATACGGGAACGCCTGTAAGCACGCCGCGGAATTGCCGCAACGGCTCTCCCACGCGAATGCCGCCTTCCAAGCGAAAGTCGCGAATCGTGCGCTCGTGCATGCCGCCGCGTTTCTTGACGACCGAAATGGCCTGACGCACTTCTCCCTTGGTTTCGTAGTAACGCATCAAGATGACCGAGTCGGCCAGGTAGCTGGCATCCACGGGGGTGACCATCTGGCTTCCGATCAAACCGTGATGGGCAGCGATCATGATTGTTGCCACGCCTGCCTGTGCCAGGTACATCAGCATTTCATGCAATTGAATAATCAGGAAACGCTCTCCGGGCATGGCGTTGAGATAGCCGTTCAAGCCATCGATGACCACGATCGAGGCCTTTTGAGATTCCACGGCTTTCCGGACCAGGTGACTGAATTCACCAGGCGACAACTCGGCGGGGTCAACCTGTTGCACCGTGACAAGGCCGCTTTCGACAGGCGAGCGAAGGTCGATTCCAAGGCCAGCTGCGCGGGTGAGCAGCGTGTTGCGGTTCTCGTCGAAGATGAAAAGAGCGGACCTCTGCTCGCGTTTGGCGGCGGCCGCGACTAGCTGTGCAGCCAGCGACGATTTTCCCGTGCCGGCCGCACCCACGATCAACGTGCTGGTGCCCGTCTCGATGCCGCCTCCCAGCAACGTATCCAGTTCGGCGATTCCGCTGGCAAGTTTTTGCATGGCGAAAGTCGATCGATTTTCGCTGGCAATGAGCCGGGGATAAACTTCGAGACCGCCCCGCTTAATGACGTAATCGTGATATCCGCCGCGGAATTTCACCCCGCGATATTTCAGGACAATCAGCCGGCGCCGTTCCGCCCCGTATTCGGGAAGCATTTGGTCCAGCCGGATCGCGCCGTGGGCGATGCTTTGAAGCCGCGTGTCGTAGTCGTTGCTAGTCATGTCGTCGAGAAGGAGAACCGTACAGCGCCGCCCCGCGAAGAACTGCTTCAATGCCAAAACCTGTCGCCGATAACGGAGCGAGTGGTCCGAGAGCAATCGAAGCTCCGAGAGCGAATCGATCACCACCCTGGTCGGCTTGATCCTCTCCACATCGGCAAGAATGGTCTTCGTCGTCTCGCTCAACTCGATCTCGGACGGGTGAAACATGGTGTACTGTTCGTCTGGCTGCAACGTCGCTTCCGTCGGAATCAACTCGCGAATACTGATGCCGTCCAGTAACCAGCCGTGCGACGTCGCGACTCCTCGCAATTCATCTTCTGTTTCGGAAAGCGCCACGTACAACACGGGCTCGCCGCGCCGTACGCCCTCCAGGAGGAACTGCATCGCCAGGGTTGTTTTGCCAGAACCGGGAATCCCTTCGACCAAATACAAGCGGTGAGGCGTAAGACCTCCCGCCAAAATGACGTCTAGCCCTTCGACGCCTGTCGGAAAGCTTTGATCGGGGCCGGGAGAATGGTGCGCAGCCGCATGGCCAAGCGAAACTGGGTCGGCGTCCATGGGACACCTTTCTGATTAGTCTCTCAGCGTCCGCCGCATATGGAGCTAAACGGCAGGAATGCAGTTAGCGTAATCGCTTCATCGTATCGCTTCGAGGTGGCTCTGCGGAGCGCGATTGCATGGAGTGAGAAAGAATCTCGGACAAGATGGGAAGCGAGAAAAGCGGTCGCATCTGCACATCCTTGATCGCGTCTCAGATGAGTCATCCATCGCGCGCGTATCATCACCGCCAATATCGCCCCCGAATCTCGGCAGCGCAGAACTGGCCAAGCTTTACCGCACCTACCACGCTCCGATTGAAACCAAGGTTTCTCCCATGACAAATTCTTTGGCGACGGCTCGAACGCAGCGGCGATGCCGACTTACTTGCTGACCTTGTTCTTCAGCTTCCAATCCAAGTCCGCCCGAACGATCGCGCACTGCGGATGCTCGCCCCCCTGAGAGTACGTTGGTTTTTTACACACGGGACAAAGTCGCGGCGGATTTGCGCGCAAGATCGGCGTCGGCTTCTTTTCGCTCATGGCGTGGCTCCAGGGTTTGCCCGGTCGAGGTCGGCGACACGGACGGAAACTCTCAATTCGACGGAGCGCTGCCGGTGAATAACGCGCAAGTGCACGCCAGGTCGGCGATTTCTTAGGTTTCAACCAAGAGGGTTGCGAAGTGCAACGCAAAGACCGAGTTCGATGCATGCACAATCTGGTGCGAAGAGTTCAGTATCCTCCGGCGCAAAAGCGAACACAATCAAAGAACTCAGATATTCAGTGAATTCGGTGACGTCAAAGGTAAATGCACGGTCTAGGGCTATCTCATACCCCTGCGACGCGTCGTAGTCGCTGCGAGATTCGCCGGCCTCAAAGGATAGACGAGGCTAGCTGCGTTGCTGCCGTACCGGCGACAACACCGCCTCCGGATCCTGATGGAACATTTGACGAAGCAGCGCGTACAACTCCGGATGTTTCTCCTTCAACCGCGTCGGCGATTTGAAGAAGTACTCGGCAAGCACGGCCAGGAACTCGTGTTCGTTCGTGTACGCATAGGGATTGATGTCGTTGCGACGATCATCAGGGCGCACGAGCTCTCGTCCCACGTACTGCACCCATTGCTTGACCGCCTGCCAGGGAACCTCGGGCGGAAGTCCCTTCTCGATCTCGCCTTGCTCAACCAGGTGCGTGAACTCGTGAATTCCAACATGGTCGCGGCTGGACGGGTTATTAAATCCTTCCAACAGATCAGGCTTGGAGAGGATCATGACTCCCCGCAAATAACCCATGCCCACCATGCCAAGCAAGTTTTCGTCTTCGCCGCCTTTGGTCCGATATTTCTCGCTAAAGGCCTCGGGATAAACCAACACTTCGCTCAGCCGGGCGTACTCCCAATCGTGAAAGCCAAATATCGGGATCGCGGCGCTTGCCGCCACCAAGACGCGGATGGTGTCGTCGATCTCGGTCCTCACGCCCGTGATTCGAACTTCGTCGAGAAAGACATGCACCAGTTGGCGGAAGCGTTCTCTTTCCGCTCCGGAGAGTCCGCGAAAGTAGGCGACATGCTGTTGCAGCGTCTCCTCCCAAGGCTTGGGAAAAGGCCTCTCCATCACGGAGAGCCGCCGCAGACTTTTTCGCCGAATGAACCAATAAGCTAGCGGCGCAAAGCCCAACGCTAGAAACGCCGGTGGAAAGAACCATCCCGCAAGCGACGCCGAGACGGTAGCGATTCCCGATACCGCAAGCGCACGAGCGCGGTTGCGGCGATTTTGTTGGTCGGTGACAAGCATTCTCTCGTTGTGCTTCTCTTTTAGGCAAATTCGCAGGACGGCTGTCGCCAGGAACCTGTTTCCAAGGTCAACAGCGCAGAGCAACCACCAGTACTCTAGCCAACCGCTTGGTTGAATGCATCCTGGAACGTTCGGGGATGCTGTGCCCCAGCCAAAGCGACCTTGCCGTTGAAGATAAAAAACGGCACGCCATCCACGCCGTGCTGACGCGATAGCGCCTCGGCCTGGTTCATAGCCTCCACACCATCGTCACCCGCGAGCAGAGCCCCTGCGCTCGTTTTGTCTAAGCCTGCTTCGGCAACCACATCGAGAAGCGTCTGGCGATTGCTGATGTCCCGCGCTCCGATGAAGTACGCGCGAAACAGTCCCTCCACCACCGAGTCTTGAAGGCCCTCCTTGCCGGCCAACCAGATCAGTCGATGAGCATCAAGCGTATTCGGCGTCCGCTCAATCCGGTCGAACGCAAAATCGATTCCCTCTTCCTTGCCAACCGCGATCACCCTCGCATCGAGTTCCTGCGACCGCTCCCAACTCCCAAACTTCGTAGTCCGATACTCGCGCCGGCTCACCCCCTCAGGCGGCATCGCCGGGTTGAGTTGAAACGGATGCCAATGAACGGTAGCTGGGGCTTCATGAATGGCAAGGGCTGTCTCCAAACGCCGCTTCCCAATGAAGCACCAAGGGCAAATCACGTCGGAGATGATGTCGATGGTGAGGGGCATAGTGACGGTCTCGTCGCAATCGTGGATCAATAAAACAGCCCTTGGACACCATCGCGCCCAAGGGCCGTTCGTTTGTTTTCGAAACCTAAACGCCAACTACCCCGGATAATCCGCCACATACACTGCTTTCACTTGCGTGTAATCGAGGAACGTTTCCTCGCAGTTCACGCCGCCGCCGGGGCCGCCCGAGATCCCTTGGCCCCCGTAGGGAAGGCCGTAAGCGATCGAGTTGTGGCAGTTGATTTGCACTGTCCCGTCGCGGAACTGCTTGGCCAGTGCCACCCCGCGCTCGATGTCCTTGGTCCAAACGCTGGAGCCCAAGCCGTACGGCGAACTGTTCGCCAGCTTCAAGGCTTCTTCCGCCGATGAAACAGGGCAGATCGTCGCGTAGGTGTGGAAGACCTCGACCGGGTTCACGTTCAAGGCTGCATCGGTGCGGAACAGGGCCGGCTTGATGTAGTAGCCGTTCTTGCCCGACACCGAGGCATCGCCGCCCGATAGGATCGCCTTGCCGCCGCGGGCGATCGTCTCTTGTTGGGCTGCCAAAATGCGGCGCCGTTGCGTCGCGTTGATCACGGCGCCCAGCTGCGTGCCGGCTTCGGCTTGGTAGCCGATCTTGAGTTCCTTGAAGAACTCGGTCTCGGCTTCGATGAAGTCGTCGGCGATCTTCTTGTCGACGAAGATGCGGTGGATCGTGCAGCACGTCTGGCCGAAGTGCTGGTTGGTGTAGCGGCCAATCAGTCGAGCGACGGTTTCCGGATCGGCGTCTCCCAACACGATCGCGGCGCCGTTGCCCCCCATCTCGCGTTTCATTCGCGTGCCGTGCCGGTCGCAGGCTCGCAAGATCGCCTGGCCGACGCCCGGCGAACCGGTGAACGAGATGAATCGCACGCCTGGGTGTTCCGCGATGGCATTGCCTGTGATTTCGCCGCGACCAGGCAGAACGTTGATCACGCCCGGCGGGAAGCCCGCTTCTTCAGCCAACTTGGCGATGTACAGCGCCGACAGCGGCGTATCCTCGGCCGGCTTGATGAGGATCGTGTTGCCCGACAGCAGCGCCGGGAACATGAACCAGGCGGTAAGGACGATTGGGTAGTTCCACGGGATGATCCCCGCGACGACTCCCCAAGGCTCGCGGTACGAGTAGCCTTGCATCCCCTTGCCGATTTGGATGGCGGGACCATCCCCCATCTCGATACGGCGCGCGACCCCGACAAAGTATTCCGCGCAGGCCCGGATCTGCGCGAAGTCCCCTTCGGCTAGTTCCGAAACCTTGCCGCCGTCGCGGATCTCGCAAGCGAGCAGCACGTCGCGATCGCGCTCGCAAAGGTCCACGAGCTTCATGCACAGTTCGATCCGCTTTTCGATCGCCAGGTTGGCCCAGCTCTTCTTGCCTTCGCCATTGAAGGCGCGCTGGGCCGCGGCGACCGCTTGGGCGACTTCGGCTTCGCCCATCTCGCTGACCGTTGCCAGCACTTCCAGCGAACCTGGGTCGATCGTCTGAAAGGTCGCGTTCATCGATCCAGCAATCTGCTTGCCGTCGACGTATCCACCCAAGGGCTTGCCGCCGTTGCGGCAGAATTCAGTAAATTTGTCAGGCGTCTTAAACGCGGCCGCGGTTAACGCGCGAATCTCGGGAGCTACGGTTGCCATAGGTACGGTCCTTTCAGGAGGGCGGACGAGAGGATCTACGGTCGGGATAACGTATGACGACGGCGGGAGCGAAGCTGAGGCCTGGGGCCGAGTTTGGTCGCCCGCGGGGATAGCTAAGATCATAGCATCCGGCGATGCCGTGGTTCCACCGGTGCAGCCGCCGCCTTCGAACGGCGGTGGCCAGTCTGCATCAGATCGGCTAAGAATTGCCGGCCAGCGGCGTTATCGCAAGACCTTGTCGTCTGCCACATCGAAGGGCGGCAACGACTCCGACGACTCCGACCACAGCGGTAGATCGTCGGCGATCTTTCGCTCGTCGTAGGGCTGCTTTCGCCCCATGTTGCGCCACCGCCACCAGGTGGTGATGGCCAGCACCACGATCACCGCGATCGCGATCCCGCCGAAGATCGCCATCTCGTTATTGGTCATCTCTTTGGGCTGTTGGAAGTTCGGCCGCTCGACGTACTCGGCGCGTCCAATCATCAACGGCGCCGCGCGGCGGACATCGAAAGCCGTGTACGCCATCAGCTTGAGGAAATAGCCGGTAAACTTCACTTCGGCGTGGACGTCGGCGCCGACCGGCACGCCCGGCGGAAGCTCAGGCATCACCACGACATAAGGGAACGACTTCGAATTATCGGTCCATCCCCAAAGCTCGTAGACGTCTTTGATGCCTTGCGAATTCTCGGGCGCCTCGTACTTCAAGACCCGGCGCACGTGCAGCGATATTCGGACCGGCTTGCCGCGAAACTTGGCGGGGGTTTCGAAAAGCTCCGAGAAGGCAGGTTCAGGGGCGGCGCGGGCACGCAGGTCAGCCAACGGCTCGGACCGAGACCATGCCATGAGAAGCCAATAAGCAGGCATCTCACGGGCCTTCAATTCGTCCTTGTCGGTGATCACGCGCATCCGTAGCGCCAGTTCTTCGCGCTGTGCTTCGTCGGTGTCGTTGGGACCGGCGACCACGGTTTCGTTTGGAGCAGCCTCCGCGGAGGGCGTGCCATCGGGCTTGGCATTGGCCAAGACCGCTTGTTCGTCGGCCGCTGCCTCGTGCTCCAGCCACTTCCAAGTTTGGGGCTGGCGAGCGCGATCGTAGATCATGCCCAGCAGGGCCAGGAGCACTACCAACGAAAGGACTCGGCTCATCGACATCGAGTTGCCGAACGGACGGGACACATAGCGTCGCATCGAATCAGTCCTTTCGCGTTGGTCCTTTCGTATCTTCCCTGCAAGCTGGCAAACTGCGTTACTGCCCCTAGCCGCCATCCAACTGCTGAGATGGAGGGAGGTCGACAAACGAGATGTTCGAAAGCGTCTCGCCGCTGGACGTCTTTTGCTTCGTGCAAACGTCGAGAATTCGCATCACGTACTCATACGGCAATCGGCCGTCGACGACCAGTTGTACACGATCGAAGGCGCCACTCTGAGGATCGAACATCGCCGCAAGCTTCTGCGACAGGATGTTAAGGTTCGCTTCGGTGAGTGAACCTTGGAAGACCGGCAATTGGCGGTTGCCGAAATCGACTTGCACCAATTGGCCTTCGCGATTTCCCAGCACGTACAAGTCCAACGCAGGCAAAACCATATCGGTTGTAGTGGTGGCCTGTGCCGTTGCGCCCTGGCTGGTTAGTGCCGTAGGCGGCGGCATGTGGAGTTGGAGATGGCTTTCGATGGGAGCAGGGCGGAACGTAAGGATAAAAAATGCCAGCAACTGGAACGCCATATCCAGCATGGCGGCGAGATTGATATCTACGCTCGCGCTTCCGCGACGTTTACGTCGACGCATGTTAGCCTCCCTCCCCGCTCTGGCGCGATAACACGCTGAGCGCGAAACTGCGGAAGCCGTGATCCTGGCAGATCTTAATCAGCTTGCTGACCGCTTCGTAACGCGTCCCCTTGTCGGCCCGTATCACGATGGGAATTTCTGCCATGTTCACATCGGGATTTTTGGCTATGGCGGGGCGTAATCTAAGCCTCGCAACCTCCTCGGCCACGTGCGAATTGGGATCCACTTCGTGGCCGTATGCCATCACCTTGCCGTCGGCCATGATGTTGAACATCAAGGGCTCGACTTCACCTTTGTAGTTAAGCGGGCGAGCCGATCCCAAAACCGGGAGCTGCAGCGATAGATCCATCGCCGCCCCCTTGAAGTTGATCACGAGCATAAAGAACGTGATCAGCTGAAAAACCATGTCGAGGATGGGCGTCAGATTTGGATCTGCCCCCTCGCTGCTACTTTGTCCAGACATGCGAAAGCCCTCCTTCAACTAAAGCGTTGATCGAAAAGCCTAAGCAGGCGCGCCGCCCGACTTGCGATAGCTGGAGTGGACACGGCGGATGAACTCCTCGGCCATCGTCAGGGCCTGGACGCTCAACACCGACACGCGGTTCTTAAAGAGGGCGAAGAAAAAGATAGCGGGCACCGACAGCGCGACACCCTCGAACGTGATCACAAGAGCTTCCGAAATACCGCCGGCCACTTCACTCGCTTTGAGCTGCGTTTCCGACATGGCGATCACGGAGAAGCTCGAAATCATACCTTTAAGCGTTCCCAGCAGCCCGATCATAGGGCCGAGCGAGCCAATCACGGCCAGCATGCTGATCCGCTTTTCCATTTGAACGGTGATCGCTTCGCCCAGGCGGTCCATCGCTTCGCGAGCTTCGGACAGCCCCGACGACAACGCCGGAATGCCTGCGGCAACCAGCTGCGCCAGTTCGTTGTCCTGCTCTTTAGCGGAACGATAGATGCCTTGATAATCCTTTGCCTCGAGGAGTCTTTCCCACTCCCTCAGTTGAGCCTTGGGCGTGATCACTTCCTCACGCAACTCCAAGAACAATTGGATAATGAGCGCGACGAAGTAAATCGAAATGATGAACAACAAGGCGCCGATCCAGCCCGAGGTCTTGATGATCCAGGTCAGATAGGAAGTTGGGGCTTTTGCGGGCGTCCCCGTAGCACCACCAGCGCCATCACCCTCGGCCGTGGGAGCAGCGTGCGCCGACGGGGCCGCCGCCTGAAATCCGACATTGATGCAGAGGAAAAAGAGCAACACGGCCATCGAGATGGCCACGATCGACTTGTGCTTAGACATTCCAATTTCCCAGAAAAGGGTGTTCGCGACACAGCTGGCGAGCGCCTCTGTTCATAGCGCATCGCATCGCGAATAGTACCCCTGATTCTTCTTCGCTTTCAGTATAGCGTCGTGAAGGGATTTTTGGCAAAGATTGTCCCGAAAAACGCTCCGAATGCGGATTCGGCGTCCGCAACCGGACGGTTGGGGGCCGTTTGTGGCGCCCTAGGCGTTCTATTCCGAACGTACTGATCGTCGCTTGCAAGGGCCTTGTGGTTTTGGCTGGTGGCTAGGTCGATCCAGGCCTGGTCCTTTGTCACAGCTAACTTTTGGGTGGCACTGGCGTCCTAAAGACGCCAGTGTGCGTACGAGAAAACATTGCGAACCCGAACATTTGGTTTTGACAAAACACTAATCCACATGCGCAAACTCGTTGGTCAACAGCAGCACCTGGGCAATCTGTTGCCACGGGTCGAGTTGCGAATCGAGCGCCTGTTCCGAGCACTGGCGAATGAACTCGACGGCAACGGTCGATTCTTCGCCGCTGGGCTCGCGACCCAATGCGGCACGATAGATCGCCGCCACCCTTTGCGGTGGATCGGTGACGGCAGCAACGTCGGGACGGCTAGCCAGTGCGAAGGCTTGATTGACGACGAACGGCGAATTCATCATGAACAGCGATTGCTGCGGAACGGTAGTTCGAGCACGTCGCGGAGCGCTTTGATCGGGGCTCGCCAGGTCGAAAACACGGAACAAGTTCGGCAGGTCCTGGCGATCGATCGTGGCGTACAGAGTTCGTCGTCGTTCGTCGGCGTTGCCAATTTCGAATCCTCGCCCGCCGATCCGGGAGTCGAGACGCCCGGAACTTGCGAGCATGGAATCGCGGAGGGCCTCCCATTCCAATCGTTTTCGCAAGGCTCGATGCCACAAGCGATTCTCCGGGTCGACGGCCGCGCCATCCGGCCGTGCAGCACTGCTTTGGCGATAGGTTTGCGAGAGGACGAGCGCCCGGTGGAGCGACTTGATCGACCAATCGGTTTCCAGCATCCCGGCCGCCAGGTAATCGAGTAGCTCGGCGTGAACAGGACGTTCGGTCCGAATGCCAAAATCGCTCGGCGTGTTGACGAGTGCTTCGCCAAACAAGTGCATCCACATGCGGTTGACGAAAACGCGTCGCGTAAGCGGATTGTCAGTTGCGGTGATGGCTTCGGCCAGATCGAGTCGCCCGCCGCCGTGCGGGAACGGCTGACGTTCGTTGCCAGCGACCACGAGTAAGAATCGCCGCGGCACTTCCGGCCCCGGCCGACCGGGATTGCCTCGCAAGAACACCCGCGGATTGAACGGCCCGTTTTCCTTAAGGACCATCGCTCGCGGAGGCGCCTCGGGCGAACTCGCCTCGAACGCCGCCACTTCCTTGCGAAGGGCATCCAGCTGATTGCGCTCATCGCGCCGCAAGTACGCGCGGGTGTTGTCCTTGTTGAAGCCGCTCGGGCTTTCGGGTGCCACCAGGGCCATCGCCCAGGCCCGCTGAGGTTCCGGAAGTTGCGAGACAGCATCGTTGTTGCCGCCAGCGGCTTTCCACGCATTCCAAGCGTCGACCATCAGCTTGCCATACAACCGCGGAATGTCGTGCTTCGCGGTGACTGTCTCCGTCCCTAAGACCGCTTTGAGCAATGGATTGCATTGCCCAGCCACCAGACCGTCGGGCAACTGCTTCCACTTCTCGATCACGGCGGGAGCTTTTTCGGCGAATTCCCCACTGGGAATACTGACCGTTTCGGCCCACAGCCCCCACATCGCATCGTCGGCTTTAACGCGCGGCTGCAGGTACTCGCGCCAGCGGCGCAGAATCGGCTCGCGAATCTGATCCGGCTTGAGCAACAAAAACGAAAGCTGCGCCAGAACGTCCGGGGCAGGGAGGTCGTGGACTCGAATCAAATAATCGGCGACGTTCTTACGTGTGGTCTCGACGGTGTCGTTGTATCGTTCGTTCAGGTAGGCATCGACTTTGCTCTTACGCTGGTCGAGTTCGGCCTTGAACTTGAGATACGCCTCGTTGTTCTCGGCATTGCCGATCAACGGAAGGTCCGTCGTTTCGGGCTCCCCGCTGCCGGCAAAAACGCCGTAGAGCGAGTAGTAGTCCTCCGACGGAATGCCGTCGTACTTGTGATCGTGGCAGCGTGCACACGCGACGGTAATCCCCATCAAGCCGCGAGTAACGACGTCGATCTGGTCGTCCAAATCGTCGTTGCGGTTGTTGAACTTGCGCCCGACGGTCAAAAAGCCCAGCGCAGCGAGCGACTTGTTCTCAGAACTGGTTTGATCATAGGGCAGCAAGTCGGCCGCCAACTGCTCGCGCACGAATTGGTTGTAAGGCCGATCGGCGTTGAACGAATCGACCACGTAGTCGCGATAGGTGTAGGCGTACGGATAGCGGCGATCGTTGGTGAAGGCGTAGCCGCGGGTGTCGCCGTAGCGAGCCACGTCGAGCCAGTGCCGCGCCCAACGTTGCCCGTAGGTGGGCGAGGCGAGCAATCGCTCGACCAACTGCTCGTAGGCCAACGGGGAGGCATCGGCGACAAACGCCTTCACCTCCTCGGCCGATGGCGGCAGGCCGAGCAAGTCGAACGAAAGGCGGCGGATCAACGTCGCCCGATCAGCTTCAGCCGACGGTTTCAGATTCGCGGCTTCGAGTTTCGCCAGGATAAACTGGTCGACCGCATTGGCTGGCCAGCTTTGGTCTTGCACTTCGGGAACGCGCTGCGATTGGACGGCCTGAAACGCCCAGTGGTTGCTGCGATGTTCCATGGCCCGTTCGACAATCGAAGCGACCTTCACCGCAGGTCCAGTGCTGGGGAAGACGGCTCCTTCGCGAATCCACTTTTCGAGAGCAGCCACCTCGTCGCTCGACAGCTTGGTGTCGGGCGGCATGTGCAGGTCCCCATCGTGGCGAACCGCCTTCACAATCAGGCTCTCGTCAGGCGAACCGGGGACAATCGCTTTCGTTCCGGAAACGCCGCCGGCAAGCATCGGTTCGCGGGCGTCAACGCGGAAACCGCTTTCCTGTTTTTCAGGACCGTGGCACTTAAGGCAGTGATTCACCAGAAGCGGCCGAATCGATTGTTCGAAATGACGCTCAGAATCGGGCGAGTCCGCCAGGGCGAGGGGTGCCAAGATCGTGAAAAACGTCACGGACAGGGGCGCCAAGCAGGCACGCTGCGGTAGGGACGCGACTTGGCGTAGGAACAAAAAGTGGAGCATGGACGGAAGCTGGAAGGTGGGAGACGCCCGGTACTGCCGGAAGTCGAAGCTGGCGGGTGGCGCTCCGAGTGATCGGAGGCCCTGTCGTCATTAGAATCGACCCCCCGACCCGGCTCAACCGCGATGAATCGCCGATAACGGCAGAATCGTTGCGGATGCAGGCATTTTTTCGCTAAAGACCCCTTCCGTGGAGAGAATTGTTTCGAGGATCAGCAAGCAACATGCGAAAAGATCGTCTATCGACGATGAAATGTGCGACGGTTGAACACGTCGACGGGCATTCGCGCACCGGGAGCGTTCGACGCGCACAAAACTTTTCACAAGAAAATTCAGTGAATTGCGGATTCAATCGCGTTTGCGTTGCCCCAAAAACGGAATTGCGTCCTACCATAGAACAGCGGCAACGGTTTGCCAAATCTGTACTCCGGGATGAGTGATGATGCCAATACGATGGCGACAACCCGTTAGCCAACCAATCAACGCCGGAGCTATTCCGTGGTTGAGCACGGTAGTGTTGTTGGCCTTGAGCGGCTGCCTAGGCTTGGCCATTTCTGCTCCGGTCTGCGGTCAAGAGAACGCTCCGACCGAATCATCCACCGTTTCGATCGAACAGCCCAAAGAGCCCGCAGTCAAAGACAACACAGTCAAAAACGACACAGTCAAAGAGGACACAGCCAATGAAGTCGCTCCGGCTAAGGATGTCGACGAACTGCTGACTCGTTGGGTCCATGCAATTCGTGTTGGCGACGCGCGTGAACTGCGCGTGCTGGTCGATTGGGAGAACATCTTCGAACAAGCGACCGTCGGCCATGCGGCTGCCTTTACGCCGAAAGCGATCTTCAGACGTTCGTTCCTCAACGCAGCCAATCGAGGAGAGCCGCTCCAGTTTTGCGCTCGAGAGGTCGCCCGCGGCGGTAACTATCGCCTGCTGCGTCGCGACGAAACGTCGGCGATCTTTCGACTGATCTACGCCGACGGGACCATGAACTACCATCGCTTGATGTTCGACGCGAAGGCTTCGCCCGTAAAAGTGTCCGATCTGGAAATCGCTCTCACAGGCGAGCCCCTCTCGCAAGTGTTCCGTCGCAACTTCGAACGCGTGGTCAAACCCGACGAAGACCTGTTCGATGGGCCTTTCGATCGCACGTTGCTGCAAGGCGTCCGTCTATTGCAAGAGATGTCTCAGTCGCTTCACGAAGGGAAGGGGAGCGATACTTGGGACCTGTTCGACGAACTCCCTGACGTGTTCCAACGCGACAAAGGGGCACTGCTGCTGCGGATTCAAGCCGCGCGCGAACTGCGCGACAACGATCGTTTGGCCGCGGCGTGCGACGCCTACTGCGAACGGTTCCCCGATGCAAAGTTCGCCGCGTTTGCAAAGCTTTGTGCTTGCCTGATTCGGGACGATGCTCCGGGTTCCCGCGCCGCGCTCGACGCGATTCCAGAACCCTACTCGTCCGATCCGTATATCGATGTGGTCCGCGCCGAGATCCTGTTGGACGAGGGGGATTTGCCGGCTGCCCGGAAGGCTGCCGAACGAGCCGCGGCCGATCCGGCCGGCGCGCCCTTTGGTTCGTGGGCGATGCTGAGCGTTCAGATGCGCTCCGCCGAGTTCGAAGCAGCGGTCGCCACCGCGGCACGCCTGGTGGGCGATGTCGGCAAGGCGAGTGTCGACCAGCGTCTCAATAAAGAGGACGCCGCGGCATTCCGCGCTTCGGCAGCTTATCAAGAGTGGATGACCCACCGCGCTCCTTAGTCTACTAGCAAACTTGGCCCCGGCCCTTCTGATTGACTTTTGCCATCGCACGCCCCATGATCCGTGGATTGCGGGCTTGAGGGAATCCCATCAACGCAGGGGCCGCGCGATGTCAATTTCTTGCACCAGCAGAACGTGCCGTTGGTTGTTCGTATCGCTCTACTTACTTCACGGGTGCTTCTTCTCCCCTCGGGCCGCATTTTCTCAGGATGCTTCCGAGAAACACGATGTCACGGTGGAAGATGCAGTTGGCAGTGATGCGGCCGAAGAAGCCAAGGCCACGAAGGAAGCCATTGCTGAAGTCGCGGAAGTTCTCGACCGGGTTCAAATCGAGTCGTTTGTCGCGTCGGACTGGAACAAGTCGCCGCACTTGGAAAAGCCCGCTCTGACATTTGGCGATCCAACTCGCGGCAATACGCGGGGAACGCTTTGGATTTGGGGGGAAAAGGGACGCCCCAGTGTCGTCGCGGAAGTGTACCGGGTATCCACCTTCGACGGTTGGATTCTCGTTTTCTTCAACACCTCGGGCGGAAAGGTCCGGGCGTCGCTCGATGGCAATGGATGGTGGAGAGAGAATCAGTCGACGTCGAAGTTCGAAGATCTTGCGGGCACGCCCAAGCCGGCGGCGACGAACGCTGCGCGACAGCGCCAAATCAAGGCGATCGCCGGGCGTTTTTCGGCACACCAGTTCTGGGACCCCGACAATTCGCGTTTTGAATTGCGTGCGATCGAGCGACCGCTTCTTACGTACTCCGATCCTGAAAAAGGAATTCTGGACGGCGCACTGTTCACGTTTGCCAATGGCACGAACCCTGAAATCCTTCTGATGGTCGAGGCCCGCGCCGGGCAAGGAGGAAAGCCGGACCGCTATCAATTTGCCGTCGGCCGGCTCGCCCATGCGGAATTGCACCTGGCCTTCGACGAGAAGGAGGTCTTTTCGGCGCCCCGCGGGTGGACGCTGTGCGGTCCCGACAAGTCCTACTTTTCCGAAGGCGTAGAAGCACGCCCAAAAAAGAAGTGACAATCTTGCACCACGAGGGAACGGCAATCGTTCTCGCAACGTCCAAGCCGGCGGTCCGCCTCGATCCGGAGAACTGCCGATGAAACGAATTGCCATCCTTGGTTGGTGCTGTTTGTTGGGGCTTATCGCCGTTTGCCGCGACGCCGGCGCGTATCCCGTCGCTTTCGCTCTCACCCTTGCCGAACTGACGAATGAGGCCGGCCTCGTCGTGAAGGTGAAAGCCGTCGGCACGCGGCCCATCGACGATCCCTGGTTTGAAAAGCACAACGGTTACCAGAGTGTGGCGACCGAATTCGAAGTGCTGGGCGTTCATAAGGGGGAATTGAAGGCCAAGCGGCTTGAGTTTCGCCACTACGCGGAAAGCGATGACGACCAACTCGGCCGACTCTATTCGCCGCAGTGGTATCGCTTTGAACCGGGCAAGTCCTACCTGCTGTGGACTGCGAAGCCGGAAACCGGCGGCGATATGCCGATGTGCCGGACCATTTGGAAATCGCATCGGACCATCGAAGATCAGGGAGCGATCCGCGCCGCGGACGATGTCTTCCATCCCGAATTAAGCATCAAGGACGCGGTGTGGACCGAACTCAAGGCTCTGGCCGCCAGCGACAATCCGAGAGACGTCGCGTACGCTCTCACGCATCTGGACGTGATGACGGGCGGTGAAGATTCTACCAAGCACGATTTCCCGCGCGTGGCCGTCAACGCCATCGCGGCCGGAGTCTTGGACCGAAGTGAACTCGATTTGGTCCGCGCGGCCTTGAGAGTGATGGGGCAAAACAATCCCTACTCCTCCAATGAGTACGCGGCTGGGTGGCTCGGCACTGTCGGCGGAGGCGATTTGCCCGGTTATTCCTTATGGCCTAAGCGACTGCGAAACGAAGGTGCCCACGTCCACTGGAAGCGATTGGTGCAACTAATCAACCGTCGCGACGCTCGTGACGAACCCTTGCCGGTCGAAACAATCGCGATCGCCGTTCGCACATTGGGTTGGGCCGAAGTCGATGAGCTGTTTTCCCACGTCGAAGGTTGGGCCAAGAATAAGGACATCGAACCGCCCGTGCGACAAGCGGCCATCGTATTGCTGGCCGATTTCCCTCGGCAGACCGATCGCCGGACCATCCAGGCATTGGCCAAAGACGCGGATGCCAAAGTGCGGCTTGGTGCTGCTCTCGCCATTGGCTACGGGCAATTCGTCGAACTCGTTCCCGACCTGGCGAAACTGGTCGACGACGAGTCGAGTGAGACTCGCCGCTATGCCGTGATGAGCCTCCTCTCGTTCTCGCCCGAGAATGCCCGCAAACAACTGGCCGCGCGGGTGGCTGATCCGCAGTGGGGAGTTCTGTTTTCCAACGCGCTCGCCAAGGAGGATGCCGAGTCGCAGCAACGCGAACTGATGCGAAACATTCGCGAAGCGCGCGTCCCCGAAGACTGGTGGGGCGGCCATGTTCCCTGGGGAGTTGCTTGGGAGCGGCTTTATAAGTACGCGCGAACGCTTCCCGAGGCGTCGCTCAAAGCGGGCCGCCACGATGAGTTGCTGGACGCTCTCGAAAGCCCGTCGACTAAATCGGAAAAGGATCCGCACTGGTATTCCTCGTCCGAGCCCCGCGACTTGTATGCCTTCTACGTGCAACGGGGACTTCGCGAGCGCGCGAAGAAGTTTCGCGACCGGACCAAAGACGCGGTCAGTTACGACATCGACTACTACTTCAAGATGGTCGACGAGAATCCAGGCAACTACGGCGAACGCTAAAAAGTGTTGCTGGCGTACGGGTTACTTTCGCGTGCTGGTGTGCAAGGGGCGGCGGGCCGTGTTGGCGCCGACGTTCTTCGGCCCCAAGGCGATTCCGCACCAACCATCGATCATGTCCAGCTGTGTCACCTGCAAGTCGGCCAGCTTCGGCCGCTGCGCCAGCTGCCGGTTGAGAATGCTGACGGGACGGCTGGTCGAAAAGACACGGGCAAAAAGACTTCGCAGGACGACTTGATCGCCGATCGCGAGTCGCTCGCCTGCCAACTCGACGATTCCATCTCGCACCAGGTTGGCTTCTTCCTGGTTGTCGGCCGGCTTATACCAGGCGCGAACAGTGAGATGGCGCCAAGGGCCGTCTTCCTCAAACACGAGTTCCTTCAACTTGATGGTCATCCTCGCGCGGCCTTCGATGAAATCGATGCGCAGCGGCTCGTCGTCGGCAAACGTAAAGACCAGGTCTTCCGGGATCTCGTCCGAGAGTTCTCCCTGCTTGAAGCCGAAACGATTGGCCAATTCGGCATACAACTCGGGCACGGTAGTCTTACGCCCGTTCAGCTTAAGGCCTTGTGCCAGGTTATTGGCCAAGGACTGATGGATTTGCACCGAGACAAGGCTATCGGCCGGTGCCTGAGGACGCGGTGTATGGCCCGAGAGCTGATCGCTGCCGGCAAATCGCCACCGCGCGATCAGGCGCTGTTCGGTCGTCTCCAGTTCCAGCGGACGAGGCGCGACTCCGAGATCTTCGATCTTTTTGAGCCACTGCGTTTGGAACTGATGCTCGAAACTAGCGAGCCGTGAGTTCACTTCGTTCTCGAATTGGTTGCTGATGCGGGAGGCCATCTTCTGGTCCATCTCGTCTTGGGCCTCGACCTTCTGCTGCTCGTATTGATTCTTGGCGATTAAACGAACCACCGAACTGATCAGCGGAATGCCATCAAGGCTTGTTTCCAAGTCGCGGAGCTGCGCGGACGAGTTCGCCCGAGCGACCGCCCGCGACACTTGCATCCCTTGGCGATCGATGACAATGAACTTTTGGGTCATGAATTCGCCGAAGCCATCGTTGACGAGCGTAACAATCCCCTTGTTCGATGATGTCGCCGTTTGAACGCTGCCGTTGCCGCAAATGGCCAGGCGCCATCGTTCCGAGTCGGGCATTAACACGAGCGAGAGTTGCGTGGACGCAGTTCCGGTTCCAGTCACCTTCGCGCCGCGAATTTCGTCGCGAACGTTTTGCTGCATCGGCTGCGGCTGAGGGAGGAATCGGTCGACAAACACGCGGCTGACGGCCACGCGGAAGTTTGCGTTGCGATAGTACGTGGTCAACTCGGCCGGCAAGCTGTCGGCGGGGACCTCGTTCGTGGTCGAGCCGCGAGTCGCCAGGCGATATTCGTTTTGCACCAGCCGCGCCAGGCGCTTGCCTTCGACGGAGGACTCGGTGGTTTCCAGGTCCTCGACCGCGGCAAAGACGTTGGCGATGCGCTTTTCAACGCCCACGAATCCGCGCACGCGGGCTGTGAAGCTAGCCAGGGGCTCCGATTCAAGAAACTTTGCCTGCGCGCTGTTTAGCTTATCGGGGTGGATGCGCTCGGCGATGTTGGTCCAGGCGATCGACAGAACGCGGCGGTCATTTGCCTTGGCGGCTAGTGCGGCCTTATCGAGCGACAGCGACGACCACCATCGTTCGCCGTTGGGGATGGTGCGCAGGTGTTCTTCAATTGCTTTCAGCTCTTGCGCGGCGATGGTGGCATCGGCGAGCGATTGGGCATGGTTGATCGTGTTCAGCCCCGCTTGCCATACTTCAATCCGCCGGGTGATGCAGAAGCTGGCACGCAGCCATGCCGCGCGATCAGGATAGGCCGATGTCTGTTCGCTCCAACCGCGGGCTTCTTTTGCCAACTGGGTCAGCGACTTCAAGGCTTTTTGAGTCTCGGCGCCGCGTGAGCGGACCAATTCGATCAACGCCGCATCGAGCGAGTGGCACCACGATTCGCCGCCAGAAAGCGAGGCGACGCCGCGCGTTTGATCGACTAAAGATTGAGGCCAGGCCCACGGCGATACGGCCAGCGCCCGCCGCTGCGCGATGGGATCGATGCTAGGGGGCGTTTCTTCGAGGGCCGCCGGTTCTTCGGCAGCCTCCGGTTCGGGCTCTCGTTGCGGAGGAGACGGCTCCTCGGGCAACGTATCCATCGAGGGAACTGGCTCGATCGGTTTGATCGCGGGAAATCGATCCGGCAAAAAGCTGGTCATGGCGCTTGCAAGATTCGCGATCCGCTTGAGGATCGAATTGTCATCGAGCGAGACGTCTTGCTCGTCGGTCGAAGAATCTTCGCCTTCGACAAGTGGATCGTGCGCCAACTGATCCGGAGTAGGAACGTCAACAGGAAGGGCCACATTGTTGGCGACGGGCGGGTCGATCGTCGGGCGCTGCGGCGCAGTTGCCAAAAGAGGTTCTTCTTTTGGAGTTTGCAGCACGCTTCGGCTTGGACGCTTCTTGTGGCCAACCTTATCGGCGGTCGGCTTCGCCAGCGTCGGACGCGTGGAAACGCGCTTCGCGGTTCCCTGCCATGCCCACGGCGCTCCGAGGGTTAAGATCAGCAGCAGGACCGCCAATGCAACGAGCAGCCTTTCGGAGATTCGGCCAAGGCGCGGCATTCGATCACTCCGTCGACAAAGTGGGCGAGGCTCGCTTGCCCCCCCTTCTCACGGAATCATCGGAACGACCGTCAGCCTTTCTACACGACGGGTCCCCGCCACATACGGCGCTTAGCCAGACTGCCTGAATTAAAGATTGCCGCTAGCTGGCCTAGCAATGACGCAACAAAAAGGCCCCGACTTCGCAAGGAAATCGGGGCCAAAATTTTCGACGTTGGGTTGTCAACTTTGCTGAGGACGTAGTTTGCTGAGGACCTAGCCCGTCATGCAAAGTCGCTTGCACTAGAACGTGGCGTTTTCAGGCAGGGGAACGCCTTCTGCACGAGTCACGAGGTAGCGAAGGATATCGCCACGAACGTTGACTTGAACCAGGCGAACGGCACCGTCAGCCATCACGACATTGGCGCCACCATTGTGCCAGCCGAAGAGTTCTTCGTTCGGACCGCAGTTCGTCCAACCCCACCAGCAGGGACCGTTGGTACCACCACCGTAGCCGGGGCTCCAACCCGTGTTGTACTTGTTGGCTTGAACGTTCGCAGCGGAACCACCGAAGACGGGGCTCTTGTTGCCGTTCACAAAGCCGAACAAACGAGCTTGGCTGTTGTTGTTTTGGCCCGAGATACCGCCACCCGAAGCGGCTTCGGCCCAACGCCAGAAGCATCGCGAGCTAGGTGCGGAACCGAAGGCACCGGTACCAGCACAGGTGTTCGCTGGAACCGAACCCAGACCTGCGACCGTATTCGGAGCAATACCGATAACGGCCTTGGTGCTGTAGAAGTAGTTCGTGTTGTCCGGAACCGGGCTGGTCGTGATACCCAGCGACAACGGCCAACGGCCTTCGTTGCCGAGCACCGTCGTACCGGCCATACCACCCGAGCCGCCACCGCATGCCCAGTCGTCGCCGGTGTTGACCCAAGTCATGAACGGACGGTTGTTAGCCGGAATACGGCCAGCATCTTCGCCGATCATGATGGTATTGCTGCTGCCGTCCGGGATGGCACCCATCGGGGTACCGCCGAGGCCCAAGCAACCCAATTCGGTAGTTTGTTGGTTACGCAGGCCAACAACATTGCTCGAACCAACCGGAACCGGGTCGATGTCGGTATAAACCGTCGGCATGTAGTCAGTCTTGCCGTATCCGCCTGGATCGAGAATGTTTGCGTACGGATTGCTGGGGCACTCGAAGTTAGCCACCTTTTGCTTTGCAGCGTAGGTGTTCCAAGTGTCGCCGTTCGACCCGGTGTAACCCGGAATCGTGCAACCTGGGGCGGCTTTGCTGTTGTAAGGAGCACGCCATTCATAGTTGGAGACAATGTTGCCGCCTTCGATGAAGTTCAACATCACCAAGAAGGCTGAATGTTGGTCGTACCACAGTTCGGGGGGATACATGGGGTTGTTGATGCTTTCGGGCACCATACCAACACCACCCGTGGGGAGCTGCTTGTAGGTCGACTCGTAGTTGTGGCAAGCCAAACCCATTTGCTTCAGGTTGTTTGCGCACTGCGAGCGACGCGCTGATTCGCGCGCCTGTTGAACGGCTGGCAGCAACAAGGCTACCAGGATGCCAATGATGGCAATCACGACCAACAACTCAACGAGCGTGAATGCCCGCCGAGCATCGGCCTTACGAAAGTTCTTCATACCAACCTCCAGAAAAAAGAAAAATAAAAACGAACGCACCCTCACTTACCAAGGATAAAAAATAAGGAATCCACGCCGCCGTGGAGGGTAGATCACGGGGCAACTAACTAACTTAACGGAATCGGCTATCAGCTGCCAGCGGTTTTTCAGATTTTTTCCTCGCTCTCCGAAGCTCTCTAATTCGCCAGGGGCAATCTCGATTTGGACGGCTTTGGCTCTCATTTCGAGACGGCAAAGTCCAACAAGGCCGCGATCGGATCTGGAAAACTCGGCGAATCTCCCGGTTTTTCTAACGACTGGACCACTCGCCAGCGGATTTGCCCATCGGGTTGAGCGACGCTCACCAGCGAGCACGCCCTGTTTTGCAATTCCCGTACCGCCTTCCCCAGGCGGCTGTGCTGTTCCGCCCAAGCAGCCCCGGCCAGAAAGTCCCTCTTCCGCTGGGTGACTTTGTCGGTGTGCGCGGTCGGGAGTAGGGCGTGCTGCCAGGCAGCTTCCTCGAGGGGATCAAAAGACTCGAATGTCACGTGTCACACCTTCCGCAAATTGTCTTTGTAAGGATCGGCGCAGTCTCGGCGCAACTTGGCCGATACCATCCGATGGCCGTCGTAAACAGTTTTGATGATCCTAGGGTCGCGATTATTGTAGAACCGACTCGCGACTTCTTTCCACAAACGGCCCTTTCCTGCAGGAAGGATGCGAACCGTGGATGTACTAGTCACTGGTGCTACCGGACTTGTCGGGAATAACGTTGCCCGAGAATTGCTGGCCCGCGGCCACCGCGTGCGAGTTCTCGTTCGCAGCGGCAATGGCCCCATGTTGGCCGGCTTGCCAGTTGCGATTCACCAGGGGGACTTGCTCGAAGCGCGCTCGGTCGAAGCGGCCGCGCGAGGAGTCGAGGGAATCGTCCACTGTGCCGCACACGTCCACATTGGTTGGTCCCATCCAGAGACTCACTATCACGTAAACGTGGAAGGGACACGGCTTATTGGCGAAATCGCCCGCCGCGAAAACGCCAAGCTGATTGCCGTCTCTTCAGTGAATGCGTTAGGGATCAGCCGCGATAAACAGCCGGCCGACGAATCGACGGCGGTTTGGGAAATCGTGCGCTGCCCTTATTCCGAATCCAAACATCAGGCGGACGACTTGTTGCGAGGCCAGATCGATCGCGGATTGCGCGCGACGATCGTCCACCCGACGCTCATGTTTGGTCCTTGGGACTGGAAGCCGTCGTCGGGCAAGATGATTCTCGAAGTGACGCGCTCGCTTCCCATGGTCGCACCGGCGGGAGGGATTAACGTCGCCGATGCTCGGGATGTCGCGGCGGCCATTGCTACGTCGCTCGAACGAGACACGGAACACAACGAGTACATCTTAGGTGGCCACAACCTCAGCTACTTGGAGCTCTGGAAGAAGATCGGCGCGCTGGTCCACTCGTCGCGACCATGGATGGCCATGCGGCCCATGATGGCGGTGATCGTCGGGCATTACAGTGACGCGCTATCACGCTGGAGCACCGAGGAGCTGTCGACCAATTCCGCCGCCATGCGAATGGCCTCCCAGCGGCATTGGTTCTCGAGCGCGCGGGCGATGCGCGATCTCAACTATCAACCCAGGCCGCTCGACGAAACGCTGCACGACGCGTACGAGTTTCTCTCGCAACAAGCCAAGCCGCACCATGTAGGCTAGCGCGATCCAGCATCATTTGGCCGGAAGCGTTTTCACAAACTCGATGGCGCGTTCGACCCACGCCTTAAGTTGTTCGTCGGTATCGATTCCTTCCGGCGCCACCAGAACCCAACCGTTCATCGCTTTGCCGGCCGGCGCGAAAGGCTCGACAAACGACTCTTGGAGCGCCGCAGGCCCTTCGTCGGGGCCCAGCCGGGCGATGAGCGAGGGACCCCAGATTCCCACGCAGATATTGCCGTTGAAAAACGAGGCCACGCCGCCGAACATTTTTCGTTCGGTGAAGCCGCGACGCTGCGCCAAAATGTCGCGCACGCGGTCGGCGAGAGCTTGGCTGTAAGGCATCCTGGGAGCACCGTCTCTACTTCGTGGGATTTTCGTACCAGACCACGTTCTTGCTTTCCTGCCCGGCGACCAGCAAATCCTTGTCGCCATCGCCATCCAAATCGACGGCTCGCAAGTCGTACGCGGCTTGCTCTTTGCCAACCACTTGCGTCGTAAAGTAGCCACGGCCGTCGTTCAAGAACACCAGCGCGACTTTGGTATCTTTTGCGACACTCGCGACGTCCATGTCTCCGTCGTTATCCAGATCCGCGACCTGTAAATCGTGGCAACCTTCGGGCACGGGATTGATGGCGCTCGCTTTCCAGGAAGCTCCTGCTGCCAGGCGATTGCGAAACCAGAACACGCCAAAGCCATGGCCGCAACTAGCGACCCAGTCGAGTCGGCCGTCGCCATCGACATCCGCCGGCAAGATGTTCGTTGCTCCGGGATATTTCTCGCCAACGAAGTGTTTCTTCCAGGCATCTTGGTGCGGATCGCTTGGCGCCTCCCAATACGCGAACCACTCTCCCAGCCCGCTGGGATCTTGCTCGCCACCCTTGGCTGCGCAAGCGATGTCGGGCCGACCGTCTCCATTGACATCGCCAAGCCCCAAGTAGTGCGATAGCCCAGGGGCATCTCCCTTGGCGACGACAGTCCGCGGCCAAAACACTTTTCCCGCGTTCGCTGCCTTCTCGGGATCACGGTTGGCTTCGAACGGCGCGACGTTGGCATCGCCATCGCGGCTCTTTGCGTCTTTAGGAACTCGATAGTAGACGACCGAGTTCGCCAGCGGCCCTTTCGGCTGCGCGCTGTTCGCCATCAAGTCCGGCTTGCCATCGGAGTCGACGTCGCCCACCAAGACGCCGTGAATGCCGTTGACCTGACTATCAATCAACCGCCATCGCCACGGTTCGGCCTGCGGCCGCTTGGGGCACTCCAGCCAATAAATCACGCCGGGGCTGTACTCGGCACCGATGTAATCGAGGTCCCCATCGCCATCGCAATCGAGTACCTCGCTGTGGATCGGTGATTGCGAACGCTCGGGCGCGAGCACGGTTTCTTTCCAATCGGGAGCGGCAAACAATCGCGTCTTTCCGCCAGCATTGGCAATGATGTCGATCTTTTTGTCGCCCGTGAAATCACCGGCAACAGCCGTCACACACTGATCTCCTTGGTAGACCACATGTTTTTTCCACGGGTTGTCTTCACCGATTTTCTGCGGACCAAAACCAAACCGGCCAAAGGGATTCTGGGCCGTCGTGATTGCGGGAAAGGCGAATGCACAACCGCAAACCGTCGACAAGGCCACCAGCAACGACCATGATCCGCGCATAAATCCCTCGCAACTCTTGAGGAAGCAGTGCCACTTACGAAAACAGATCGCCGGCGGGTAGTGTAGTCTGGCGACACCCCAGAAACGAGGCGAGCGGCAAAGTTGATGGCTGCGGACCTTCGCTGAGGGCTTGATTGCGATGCCCCTTCCGCCAAGAATCGAAGACTCTTCACAATTCGTTGTGCAAGATCCGCAAATCCCGCCGCCACACTCCTTCCTCGAGTTCCGCATGGACCCTGTTTATTCGATTGCCGACACCAGTCAGATCTTCTCACCAGCACTGATCATTTTTCGCGACATCGTGGCCGATAACCTCGACTCGATGATCGCGGTGGCCGGTTCCGCTTCGCGGCTTCGCCCGCACGTGAAGACCCACAAGATGCGCGAGATCGTGGCGATGGAGCTCGATCGCGGCATCGTGAAGCACAAGTGCGCCACGCTGGCCGAAGCAGAGATGCTGGCGCAGTGCGGCGCGAACGATGTCTTTCTGGCCTACAACCCGGTTGGTCCGAACATTGGCCGCGTCGTGCGGATGCTCGAAGCCTATCCCGATCTCCAATTCTCATGTACAGGCGACGACCCTCGCCCGGTCAAGCAGCTTTCCGATGCTGTGGCCGCTGTCGGCCGCAAGATCGACGTCTTGCTCGACTTAAACATTGGCATGAATCGCACGGGCATGTTGCCCGACGAGAAGGCCGTCGCTCTTTATCAATTGCTGGCGAAGTTGCCGGGGGTTCGGCCAGGCGGTTTGCAATTTTACGACGGGCACAATCATCAGGCGAATCTTGCCGAGCGAACCACCGCCGTTGCCGATGTATGGAAACAAGGATCGTCGATGCGCGATCGACTGGTCAAACTCGGCTTGCCGGTGCCGCGGCTGGTCGCGGCAGGGACGCCATCGTTCCCGGTTCTGGCGAAAATCGACGACCCAACGTTGGAACTCAGTCCCGGCACAACGGTGTTGCACGATGCCAGTTACATGCGGAGCTTTCCCGATCTGCCCTTCAAGCCGGCGGCTTTGTTGCTGACCCGTTGCGTGAGCCGCCCCGCGCCGGGACTGCTGACCTTCGATCTGGGGAACAAATCGCTCGCCGCCGATCCGCCGCGCGAAAAGCGCGCGTGGTTTCCCGACATTCCCGACGCCGAAGCGATCATGCACAGTGAAGAACATCTCGTCATCAAAACAGCGGATGCCGAGAAGTGGTCGCCCGGTGATGAGACGCTCGTGATGCCTGGCCACATTTGCCCCTGCTGCGCCTTGCACAAGCGAGTGACGGTCGTCTCCGGTGGAAGAGTCGTCGATACGTGGGATGTCGCCAGCCGTGATCGTGTCCTCACGGTGTAACGTACGTGGTGTGACTCTCCAGAGTCGCACAAGGTGGACCTTCCATCTTGGTCAAAGGTTTCCAGTAGAAGAGCATCCCACCCACTGGCGTCTTGAGGACGCCAGTGCCACCCTAGTCACGCTCCTTGTCTTTCGGCCATACGTGCTCCTTTGACTGATGTTCCGTTCGAGATAGATGAGCGTCACATGCGCCGAGCGATCGAAATCGCGCGGCGCGGAGAAGGGGCCGTCGAGCCAAACCCGATGGTGGGCTGCGTGGTCGCCCGTGGCGAAACTGTCGTGTCTGAGGGATGGCACAGGAAATTCGGCGGCCCACACGCGGAAGTCGATGCTCTCGATCAATGCCAGGGGCAATCGCTTGCCGATTGCACGCTCTACGTCACGCTCGAGCCGTGTTGCCATCAAGGCAAAACACCTCCCTGTACGAAAACGATTCTGCAAAGTGGAGTCGGCCGAGTCGTCGTCGCGCAGCGAGATCCCTTTCCTAAGGTCGATGGTGGCGGACTGAAAATTCTCGTTGAACGGCGACTCGATGTTCACGTCGGTTTGTTGGCCGAAGAGGCGGCCGAACTCAATGCGCCCTACCTCAAACTTCAAACCCGAAAACGGCCGTGGGTTATCGCCAAGTGGGCGATGTCTCTCGACGGCAAGATTGCCACTCGCGCCGGCCACAGCCAGTGGATCAGCAACAAAGCCTCGCGCGGGATTGTTCACGCGCTGCGCGGCCGCGTCGACGCCATCATGGTGGGCCGCGCTACCGCCGATCGCGACAATCCACGCTTGACGGCTCGCCCCGCTGGACCGCGAGTCGCGACGCGAATCGTCGTCGACTCGCAAGCAAGGCTCTCGCTCAATTCGCATCTGGTGAAAACCGCCCGCGAGGTTCCTGTCGTTGTGGTTTGTGGCCCCGAGGCCTCGCGCGGCTCTATCGATCGCCTCGTCGCAGCAGGCATCGAAGTGCTCAACTATTCGGCGACGACTCCCCATGAACGTCTGCTCATGCTGCTGGACGAACTCGGAGCAAGAAACGTCACCAACCTATTAGTCGAGGGAGGCGGGCAACTTCTAGGCGAACTCTTCGACGCCCGCGAAATCGACGAAGTGCACACGTTTCTCTGCCCCAAACTCATCGGCGGCGAAGCGGCTACCACACCGATCGCGGGGCAAGGGCTGGCCGCTGTTCCCCTGTCACCCAACATTCGCTGGCGCGAGCCGCAAGTAGTTGACGGCGACGTTTATTTAGCGGGACGCGTCGTTCGCTAGAACATTTTTGCCACAGAGGATACAGAGGCCTCCGAGGTGAGAAAAAGCAGCGCGGACATTCGTGTGCGTGCCACGCCGCTTGATAATAGCAAGCCCCTGGACGTTCTCGTGAAGTCGGGCGATGCCACGACGAAAAAGACCATCGATAATTCGACGCCGATTGCCGAGCTGACTGTAGAAGGCGGCAGCGAGCCCATCGAGATTCGCTTGAGCGAGTATGGGATTCTGCGGTGGTGTACTGCTATTCCGGTCGACGCAGGTGCTGGAGACTAAACGCTTCTACGGCTCAATCCGCGACTTGGTACATCCACACGCGTCCTTGATCGCTTCCGGCGAGTAAGTATTTGCCGTCGGGGGAAAAGGCGTGGCAGGTTAACTTTCCCCGCGGCGAAATGAAGGTTGTGATCTTCTTGCCGTTCAAAACACTTTAGACCTCCAACCGGTAGGGAAAACGCATGGCCACGTTCCGGCTATCGGGCGACCAAATCGTCGCCACGGCAGGTTCGGTGAGAGGAATCTCGTGCGGGACCGTATCCTTCAAGCGAAGAAGGACGATTTTGTGTTGCGCGAAAGGGCTTCCCAGCATTTCGCCGATGCGGCTTCGGTGATCGACTCCGTCGTCTCGAATTTGCAGCCATTCACTGTCGGGAGAAAAAGCCAGTTCGTCGGTCCATCGCTCGAAGCTCCCGAGTAGTTTGCCGGAGGCGACGTCGATGATCGCGATAAGGGGATTCATCGTTCCCTCAGGGGGATACGGCTCATCCTTATCGGGGGGCGGAGGTGGAACAAACTTGGGGCCTGCAACGGCGACGCGCTCACCATCGCCAGACAAGGCAACCGCTTCGATCCAATTCAGATCGGCGAGCCAAGCGGATCGGACGTAGGTCAGATCTTGAAGGCGTACCGTACCGATTGCCACTTCCACCGTGGGTTTCGCAGAGGGATCGGCGTTTTCTTCCATTCGCTCGGAGATGGAGATGTTTTTGAAAGTGATAATCCGCCCAAAGCTGTCGAGAATCGTGCGCCCCCTGTTGCCGAACGTCGCGACGTTGGGGGCTCCTGAGGAAACGACTTGCGAGGACTGATCTCGATGCCACACGCGGAAGCCGTGCAGTTCCGGCATGTACCATTCGCCAAGCTGGGAGGTCAGCACCCGTTGATGGAAGGCCAATCCTAAAATCCGGTCGCGATCGAATTGGATCTGCCAGGGCACTTCGTCCAAGGCGGTGGGAACCTCCCTCAGGCCTGGCAGTGTGGCGATTTGAATTCGCACCGAGTCTTTCGATTTTGCAGCGTCGCGCTTTCCGTCGCTGGCGATAGCCAGCTCGGCAGTCGTCGGATCGGCGACGATATGCGTGACCCTTATCCCTTGTGTCGGAAAGCTTCTCACCGCTCCCGTTGGAATCAGCAGCGGATCAAACCAAGCCCACAACCCGAGTGCTCCAGCAATCGCCAACAGAATGGCAGTCGGCCAGGGCATCGGCTTTTGAACGTTCCGATACCAATGCCGATAGGTGGGCCAATACCGGCATACCTGGCCCGCGACCAACGCTGCTTCCCAAGCGATGATGCCCGCATACGCGAAATAGGTTGGATCGATTCCATTGACAGGCGGAATCTCCTCGACCGATTGCAGCCACATCTTGGTCGCAACCGGGATGGTCGGAAGCACGATCGTGAGTTCGAAAGGCATCAGCCCCAGGTCGATGCACTTCGCAATGAAGGCGTGCCAGTTTTCCTTGCGATCCACCCACAGGTTGCGGAGCTGTTCCCATTGCCGGAGGAGCCAAGGCCAGGCCAAGGCAACCAAGAAGCCGATCCCAATGACCACAAAAAGGTGAGCGATATTGAGCTCTTTCATCCAGGCTATAGCAAACCCCCGCTGCATACCTTGCAGCGATTGGTCTTCTAGCAGCGATGCCCAGGTCACTTCGGAATAGAAGGAGCGCACAGTCCGGATGGCTTGCCACACGGCGCAGATGCGCAGTGCGGTTATTATGCAAAAGGTCGTAGCATTCTCTTCAGCGAGAGACCGCTTCGCCGGGCGCGAATCTCGGTGAAAGGGGTGCCACCACCGACTGATCGAACGCCACGCCTTTCGGCATCGAGCGGTAATGGCGTTGGCCCATTGCGCGGTAGGCCGTTCGTTCGCCAGGTGGCGATCGCACAGATTGCGAAGCACGACCGTGCTCAGGTCCTTCGGTTCCGAGAATGTGCTGGTGCAATCCCAGCCCAGTTCGAGCAGACGCTTCAGATGTCTTTGTTGCGACGAATCTAATCCGCGATCGGTCGTTGCATCGACCGGAAGGTGGCTCTCGGGCGGCAAGTGATTGAGGACGAACAATCCGTTGGGATGGTGGTAAATGGCGAGGTAGGCTTCCCACTGCGTGTACGAGACTTGGTATTCCTCTCCTTTGAGAAACATTTCTGCCAGGCAGGGGACTTTGGCGGCCAGGTCGGGGTAGGTCTCTTTCAGTCGGTCGACGGCTTCCCGGGGCGGCGACGTGCCGGCCTCTTGTCCAATCAGATGGATGACGAGATCGCACTGCTTGATGTACGCGTCGATTTTTTCAAGCAACGTTCCGGAGTGCCCGCCGAAGTCCTCCTGCGCTTTGACCTCGATCGACAAACTGCGGCGGAGATCGCCTGTCAGTACCTTGCGGCAAAGTTGAAATTCTTTGGTGACCATCGAGAGAAAGATTCTCACCGATGGTTTGCCGGGAGCCATGTTTACCGTGTCCTCATATTTCGAATCTTTCGATGAGGTGGTTTAGCGCGAGAAGTCGCCAGAGGTCGGGTGCGCTGAACATTACGATACTTACCCGGACGGTGCTGGTGAAGCAGGACGCAGTGTCTCTTTGTGAAGAGCGGTTTGCAAAAAACTCCATTGCTTGGCATTTTCCGCTTGATTATTTCACGCAAGCGGAGGGCGAACGCATGGTAAAGGCGACCATTACCCACAAGCCTACGTTTGGGCGGAACATTCTAGGCGCCCTTGCGCTGGCATTCTTAGCTGTTTTCCTTGTCGTTTCGTGTACCGGTTGCGGCCTCCTTAGCGGCTTCCGTGACGGAAATGGTTACAGCAGCAACGATGTGACCATGGAGAGCTGGGGCAACATTCCCTGGAGTTGGGGTCGGTAGCAAGGAACAGTCGGATGACTCCCCTGCGCTTGGCAATCATCGTATGTATCTTGGCCGCGACGTGTGCCGGTTGCGCTTCGCCTGGGCCTTATGAAGTTGGAAAGGCCGTCGGTCCAATCGATTGGATGCCGCATTGGGATTTTGGCCTGGACGACTTCATCGCCAACCAACTCCAGGCACTTTCTCACTCAACCAACACACAAAATGCGCCTCCATCCAGCAATTGATTCTCACTCGGGCCCCAAAAGGTAGAGGGAAGTCCCAATGTCGACCGCGCGAACCATCGCCATCGTCGTTGCATTCTTGGCCGCCACTTGCTCTGGCTGCACGCTGCCGGGACCCTCTGAGGCTCCTACTTTGATGGACGTCATCGGTGGAATTCTGGAAAGCATGAACCCCAATAACTGAATCGCGATTCAGCCTTTCGTCGCACTTCCATCCGCTAGCCACGCTAGCCCCGGTTCGCCTTCTCGCCGCTTGCCAGCGGCGGTAGAATCCGCCCGCCACGATTCTGCGCATGGATGGCCAGCGGATCGTGCGCGCCTTGTCCGCCCCGCTCGTCAAGGATGACGCCCGATGGGTTCTCCGTTGCGTTCCGTCGATTCCAACTCACTCTCAGCGTTCGAACAAATCGCCTACGGGCGCGATGTGCTGCATCAGGCGGCGCAAGCCCTTTCGCAGATCGCTGCCAACCTCGACGAGCGCTTTTGCCGCGCAGTCGAGTTGCTATTTGCCTGTCGCGGGAGCGTGGTCGTCACCGGCGTCGGCAAAGCGGGTTTGGTAGGCCAGAAACTTTCGGCGACCTTTGCTTCGACGGGCGCTCGGAGTTTCTACCTGCATCCCGCTGAAGCGATGCACGGCGACCTGGGACGCATCCATGCCGACGACGTCGCGGTCGTCCTTAGCTTCAGCGGCGAATCGGAAGAGATCACGCGCATCCTGCCATCGCTCACCGATTTCGGCGTGCCTGTCATCGCACTGACCGGCAACCCCTCGAGCACTCTGGCCCATGCCGCGACGGTGGTCCTGGAACTCGGCGCGATGCGCGAGGCCTGCTGGATGGGCCTGGCTCCCAGCACGAGCACGTCGGCAATGCTCGGGTTGGGCGATGCGTTGGCGCTTGTTTTGTCACGATCCAAAGGCTTCGGACCGCGTGACTTTTTGAAGTTCCATCCCGGCGGCAGTCTTGGGCGAAAGCTGACGCTCGTCGAACAGGTGATGCGCCCGCTTGCCGAATGCCGCGTCGCCAGGTCGGCCGATTCGATTCGCATGGTGCTAGCGTCGTTGGCTCGCCCGGGACGTCGAACCGGGGCCATGATGCTGGTGGACGACCAGGGGCGATTGGAAGGGATCTTCACCGACAGCGATTTGGCTCGTTTAATCGAGCAGGGGCGCGAAGAGGCCCTCGGCCAGCCTATCGCTCGCGTGATGACCCGTTCGCCTAAACTAATTGAAGCGGGCCGGTCGCTAGCGGATGCTTGCGAGTTGATCTCTCAGCGAAAGCTGAGCGAACTTCCGGTGGTCGACGCGCAAGGTTGCCCCGTCGGCATGATTGATATCACCGACATCGTCGGGCTGGTTCCTTCGCAAGGAAGCGACGGTGAGGGCGACGATAGTCAGGTCGGCGATGGCAATTCCGAAGGCGAACCGCCCGCGACGGTCCTGTTTTCCCGATAGACGGAGGAAACGAAGACGCGTCCTGAACCACAACACAGACTGAGTGCGTAATGAATTGGACAGACCGAGCGCGGCAGGTGGAACTGATTTTGTCGGACGTCGATGGCGTGCTCACCGACGGCGGCATTTTTTTTGACAACCAAGGGATCGAACTGAAGAAGTTCCACATCCGAGATGGACTGGGAATCAAGTTGTGGCGCCGCGCGGGATATCAATTTGGTCTCTTAACGGCGCGTTCTTCCCACATCGTGCAAGTTCGTGCGGCAGAATTGGGAATCGATCTGGTGCGGCAAGGCTTCGAGAAGAAGTTGCCTGCCGCGCTGGAAATACTGAAACAACTGAAATTGCCGCCTGAGAAGCTTTGCTACGTGGGAGACGATTTAACGGACTTGCCGGTGATTCGTCAGGCAGGGCTTGGTGTGGCGGTGGCCGACGCGGTGGAGGAAGTCCGGTCGGCCGCGCACTTAATCACCACGAAGGCAGGCGGACAGGGCGCGGTGCGCGAGGTGATCGAAGCCGTGCTGAAAGCCAAGCATCGTTGGGACGATATCGTCGATAGCCAAAGTTACCTTTAGAACAAACCATCCTTCGCGTTCGCAGGTTACCCGTGCTCCAGCAGTTAAAAGCCTACGCGCTCACGCTCGTCGCGCTGCTGGGGGCATACACTGTCTACTGGGTTGGAAGCTCGCGGGTGCTGGTGCCGCCGCGCGTCGAAGCACCGCCTCCTTTGCTGCAGGGCAATAACCCAGGCAAGGTGGGACCGCGACGCCCTTATCAGCACCTGTTCTCTGCAGGTGATTGGGAGCTTGGTACTGAAATACCGGTCCGCCGCATCGAAACCCGCCAAGGGACTTTGCTCTATCAAGAACACAAGACGCTTAGCGCCACGCGGCTGGAAATTATTCCCTTCACGTTGATTGTCTATCCGCAATCGCAGGAAGGGGCGCCGCTCGACGCCGATCCGGGGCGGCCCGTTGTGATCAGAGCTCCCCAAGGCGCAAAACTCTCGTTCGATTCCAAGGTCGATCTGACTCGGGGCGAGTTCGGGCCCATTCAGGGAGGGGAACTCAACGGCCCCGTAAAGATCTACGGCCCCGAATCGCAGCCTGGCGCGCACGACGACTTTGTGGTTGACACCACCAACGTCAAGATGGACCAGCGCAGCATCAGCACGCCCAACCAGGTGACGCTCCACTACGGGCCCAACGAGTTTATCGGCTCTGACCTGGTAATTATCTTGGCCGGTTCGGCGTTGCCTAGCGACAATGCACCAGCGAAAAAATCACCTCTCTCAGGAATCGAAACGCTCACGCTCTACACGTTTGAAAAGGGGATCATCTACCCCGAGCCGGAGAAGAATTCGAGCAAGCTGGGGCAAGTCGATGATCTTCCGGAGCCGATCGTACCGGTCGAAGTTGTCTGCAATGGCTCGTTGAGGTACGTGAGCAAGGAGCAGAAAGCCACACTCGAACGGGACGTCGTTCTCACGCGGCCGAATCCGACTGGCGAGCCCGACCGCGCTACCTGCCCGGAAGGCTTGGATATCTACTTTGGAGACGACGATACGTCGACACCAGCGGCGGCGCCAAATGTCGCAGGTGAGGTTCCGCCTCGCGGACCGGGAAGCCAGGTACAAAAAGTAGTCGCTCGTGGAACTTCCGAAAACCCGGTTGTGATTGACGCCCCTTCACGTGATATCCACGCCGTCGGTGACGAACTGGAATACAACGTTAAGATCCAACAGGCGCTCATGAAAATGCTTCGCAGTGGCGCGTCGTTCTATCTTCGCCAGGGGCACAGCGAGTTCTGGTGCCCCGATATCCTTTATGAACTTCCACCCAAGGGTAAGACGCTCGGCAAACTTTCAGCGCGCGGGCCAGGCAAAATTCGCACTGTGACTGGTGATGAAACTAACCCACAAGTTCTCACTGCGTCTTGGCGCAAGCAAATGAGCATCCAACCACAAGACGCCAACGACTTGATCTCGCTCGAGGAAGGGGCGCAAATCAACTACGAAGGCGTCGGTAATTTCCGCGCCGACAAAATTCACTTGTGGGTCTTGGAAATCCCCAAAACAAACGCTCGAAAGAAACGCCCCCAGAAGACCATCGGCGAACCCCTCGCGAGCGATGCACTCCTTGCCGAGAGTGGGATCGTTCCCGATCGAATGCAAGCCAAGGGGCGCGTGCGGATCGAATCGCCGCAGCTCAATGCGGATACGCAAATATTCGAGGCCTGGTTCCAACGAGCGATTGGAGATCTTCCCGAGGAGCAACCGCCGATCCGCGAAGTCGCGACGTCGCGCCAAGGAGCAGTTCGTGAACCGGGCCGGGCTCCGATTCTAAAAGGCGCGTCGCCGCGCCAAGCAGCGCCAATCCAACCGAGCGTCGCGCGCCAAATGCCCTCCATCGACGGGACGCCCACCAAACAGCGATCGATTTTGGAACCAGATCGCCGCCGCGATCCCGACGCTCCTCCCCCGCAGCAGTTTCACGTCTCGGCCGATTCGATTCGGATGCAATTGGTGCAACAGCAAGATCAGTGGGTGGCCGACGAAGTGGTCGTCGAAGGCAAACCCGTCAAGATTCGCGAGACTCGCGTCGAACTGGGCGTCCTTCCACTCACGATCAAGGGGAAGGTGGTCCACATGCGTGAAGGGGCCAGCGGCGCCAGCAAGTTCACCATTTATGGTGGAGCGGGACCCGCCGAGATTGCCGCCCGCGGCATGAAGCTGACCGCCGCGCAGCTTCACATGAACCAGCGAGAGAATCGCGTCTGGAGCAATAACCCCGGCAACATGACGCTGATGCAGGAACGCGATCTCAACAACAAACCGTTGCCGCAACCACAAGAAATTCTGGTGACCTGGCAGGATGGCATGACGTTCGACGGGCTCACGGCACAATTCAAGCGCGATGTCACCATCGATGGCGAAACGCAACACGCCGAGGCGCAAGTCCTCAAGGTGACTCTCACGCGGCGGATCGACTTTACCGATCCGCAAATGGACGCCGACGCTCGGGAACAGGGACCCGCCAGCGAACTGGCCATGATCTCGTTGATCGACAACGTCTTCCTGGAAAGCCGCAACTACGACGAAAAGGGACAGCAAGTCTCTATCGAAAAGATGGAAATGCGAACGCTCACCATCGACCAGATCACTGGCGATGTCACAGGCCTTGGTCCAGGTCATGTGAGTACCGTGCGAAAGGAAAACGGCAGCAAGTTCGGGCCCATTGCGGGCAACATGCCAGTCGTCGATCGAACGCCGGTCATCAAGAACCGGCCCGATCACGAATCGGTTACCGCCGACAATCAGTCGCTGGCGTTCTTGAAAGTCAATTTCGACGACAAGATGCGGGCCAATACTCAAACGCACGAGGCCTCGTTTGGGGAATCGGTCGAAATGCTGTACGGCCCGGTGCCCAGTTGGGAAAGCGAATTAACCGCCGAGCGGCGCGAATCGCTGGGCGATCGGGGCTTGCTGTTGTACTGCGAATCGTTGGTGGTTCGCCAAATGCCGGGGCAACATGGCGTTGAAGATAGCATCGAGTTCGAGGCCTCCGGCAACGCCCACGTCGAAGGGCAGCTCTTCACCGCCAGTGCGCGGCAACTAAGCTATGCCTCGAACAAGCAGCAACTCATCCTCAAAGGTGACGGCCGCAGCGATGCCGAGATCCGCCATCTCAAGAAGAACGGCTTCATGTCGGCCCAAGAGATCCATTACAACACGGCGACGGATCAAGTGAAGCTCCAAGGCGCCAACTCGTTTGATACGGGCTTCATTGGGGAGGCGCCACCCAAAAACTCGCCTCGCAAGAACGAACCTCGCCCGCCGAGTCCGCGCGACTTCCGGAATCGTCGCTAGAAAGTCGCCAGCGCGCTACCGCGAGTACTGCTCGTCCAATCGATTGCGGTGCGGGCCTCGTGGAATCGCCGGCAAGTCTCGCTTGATCGACATCGCGAGAGTCAGCATCAGCCCGAGCCCAATTCCCACGCCGACCATAATCAAAAAGGGCCACGGCTGCGGAAGCGGAGAATGTTCTCCTTCGAAGCCGTGAATCAGGTTCGTGCCGAAGATCGTGGCCAGCGTCGCAACGGGAAAAAAGAACGCGGCCATCAAGTTCAGCCGGTGCGATGAGACCGCCATCCGATGGCCGGCGGCGGCTTGCTCTTCGGCGCGGCGAGCCATCACGAATTCCAAGCCGTTGCGGGAGTCCTCGTACAGCAACTCTGCCGCTCGTTCGAGTTCGTACGCGCGGTCGCGCGCGTTGATGATCTCGCGATCGTCGGGAAGTGTCTCGCGGGCTGCCTGCAACGTTTTGTGCAGGTTGCGAACGGTTCGCAAGAGCGGCGAGAGCGCACTCATCACGTCGAAGAAATCCTTCGCGTCGTCGGCCGCATCGAGCCGATTGTCGATCGCCTCGACCGCCGTCGAAAACTCCGCCAGGTGCTTGGGCAGTGTATTGATTCCGCCGGACGACTCATTCCCCGTCCACGTTCCGTCGGGCTTTCGCCAGAAGAATCGTCCGCGACGATCTCCTTCTTCGATACTTGGGCACGCGTGCAGAACTAACAGCAGATGCCCATCGGCATCCATGGTCCGCTGGCGACCGATTTTGTCGCCCAGACGTTTGCGGAACTCAGCAGGAACTTCCCAACCCGGCGGCAGAAGCGACTTGGACGTCATTCAGGTTCCTCTATGAAGGTCTTGTGAATCGACGAGCGCTGTTCTTCGAAGAACAGCCGCGCTTACAACAGTAGTTCGCTGCCGGGTATCAAGTCTTGAATCGGAGTAGGGTAGGGGGGTAAGCGAGGCACGATCGTGCCGAGAAAATCGCTTATTCCTGCACTAGTCCACTGCCAGCGTATTGGAAACGTCGTTTCCCCACACGGCATGTTGATCGAACGTCCAAACAACCTTCTTGGTCTTCGGTTCAAGCTCGATCACCAGCGGTTGGCCCGAACCGGCATGGCAGTTGCCGATCAGCAGGTTGCCGTTGGACAGCTGCTGCAACGTCGTCACCCAAGCCAGCGTGATCTTGGGGAGATCGTTTTGCTGGATTTGCCAGACGATCTCTTTCTTGGGTGTCACTTCGATCACGCCATGGCCGTTGCCCGTTGCGATCAACGTGTTGCCGTTTGGCTGGCGCAGGGCTGCGAAGGCCTTGTTGCCGAACGCTTCGGGGCCGTGTCCTCCTTTGGCTTCTTTGCCGAACATGGGCACCTCGTACTCCCACACCACTTTGCCGGCGGGATCGTACTCGCGAATGAAGCCGTCTCCCTCGTGGCACACCAGGTAGTTGCCTGATTCGAGCTTCCGCGCCAAACGCGTATCGGTGTGGGGATGGGGATGATTGATCTTGAGTTTGACTTCGTGCGTGAGGTTGCCCGCGCGATCGACTTCGATAATGCGGCCCGGGCCACTCTCGGCGATCATCACCTTGCCGTCAGCCAGCGGTTGGAAAGCGTGGACTTCGACGGGCTTGCCTTCGTTGCCGTTGCTCTTTCCGGAGTCGTACGTCCAAACGATCTCTTTCGTCTTCGTATCGATCTCGACGACTTTGTTGCCGCCTTGCTGCACCATCACGTTGCCGTTGTTGAGGACGTGAAGATCGTGAACGCCGCCCCAATCCTTTTCCCAGGCGACTTTGCCATCGCGATCAACGCGGACCAGCTTCCCGGCTCCTTGCAACCACAGGCTATGCTGGGCAAAGACAGGCGAAGCAATCGAAAGAAGCACCAGCGGCAACCAGCCAATGTGAGCCAGACGCATAAGATCGGTCCCAAGCGAAGAGGACAACGGAGTGGATGTTGAGACGGCCCGTGCCGGCCAACTGGCATTCAGTGTAATGGCAACGAGTAGCGGCGCCGCTGGGACGCAAACGAACCAGGCGTCCGATTAGACGCCTGGCGAAGCAAATCGTGCAGAAGAATCGTACCCAAGCTCAGATTACTTGGGTGCTTCCTTTTCGGTGCCCTGTGTCGCCGGGGCCGGAGTTGGCTTCACCATTGGGTTGCCCGAAATCGCGCGCTCGTCACGCAGTTCCTGCACGGAGAAGCGCGTGAACAGGTACAAGCTGGGCTCGTCCGCCTTGGGCGAGCCCTGAAACGTCGAGCCGCCGACCAGCACGACCGAACCAACAGGAATTCGCACCGTCGTGGAAATCCGGTGAACGCGCACGCTATCGCGTCGGAAGGGCATCTCCGTCTGCTCCTTTTTTTCTTGCGTCGCGCCCGCTTCGATCACGCGGCTATGCAGATCGAGCGTCGCATACTTGCCGCTGATGCTCGTAAGAGGCGTGACCTGCAAGCCGATCCCTTCGTTCACCACTGAGGTACGGAGGGCACGCAGAGATCACATGAAAGTGGCACAGACAATCCTGTCTGTGCGCGGTTGACTTGCTCTAGCAAGAAGATTGGGAGCAGGGGAGTCGAAGGAGAGGGGGAGCAGCGATGTTACGAAGTGCTAATGCCGTTCAAACAAAATGCGCTGCAGTTGCTGCTTGAGCGTCTCATGCACCTTAACCGCGGCGGTGAAATCGTCCTTACTGAGGACAAAAGTAAAGACTTCTTCGGTAGCCGTGACCGTGGCATTGCGCGGCGCGCCGGTCATCAGCGACGCTTCGCCGAAGCAAGCACCGGGACCAAGCGTGGCTACCGTCTTTTCTTCGCCATGATCTTTTCGGGAGACCTTCACGCTTCCCTTACGAATTAGATAGAAATTTTCGCCGGCATCTCCTTCGTGGATAATTGCTTGTCCGGGCTGGTATCGCTCGACCCACATCCGATCGGCGATATCGGCCAGCGTCGAGGTAGGCAAGGTTGCGAATGCATTTGCTTCTCGCAGGAACTTCACGATCAACTCGGTTTCGCGAACCATCGTGCTCGATACGATTCGGCCATCGACCATGTGGACCACCTGGTCGGCGACTTCGAGAATCCGCTTGTCGTGAGTGACCAGGAGGATCGACACCCCGTCGTGGTCGGCGACTTCCTTGAAGAGCTGGATCACGCTCTTGCCCGACTCTTCGTCGAGCGCGGCCGTTGGTTCGTCGGCCAGGACGATCTTAGGTCGATGGGCCAGGCCGCGGGCAATCGCGACCCGCTGCTTTTGTCCGCCCGAGAGCCGTGAGGGCTTGTAGTGCATTCGCTTTTCGAGGCCTAGGCGAGTCAGGAGTTCGGCCGCGCGATCGTTCATTTGCTGATCGGTGTAGTCGAACAATTCCATCGCCATCCGGACGTTCTGATGCGCCGTGAGCGAGCCGAATAGATTATGCGCCTGAAAGATAAACCCCACGTTGCGACGCGCGGCAACCAACTCGTCGGGCGACGCGCCTAATAGTTCTCTGCCTAGAACCTTCAGGCTCCCTTCCTGAACCGTTCGCAGCGTCCCGATCAACGTGAGGAGCGTCGTTTTGCCGGAGCCCGACGGCCCCGTCATGATCACAATCTGGCCGGCGTAGATATCGAGGTTGTTTTGGTGCAGAACCTGCTTGCGCAGTTCCCCTTCGCCGAAATAGTGATTCAGGTTGTGGATCGAAATCGCCGTCTGCCAATCGCGTTCCGGTTCGACGGCGCGGAGTGCGGCAATTTTGGCGGCACGTCGTTCGTCGGGCGATGGCGTCATGAAAAGGTAAGCGAGAGTGAGTGGAAGTTGTGAATCTCAAAATAGTTCGGCCGGATCGGACGACAACAGCTTACCAACGGCCAGGTAGCCCGAAATGCTGCACATTGTCGCTGTCGCCAGAAAGACCGTCACGGCCGTCGTCAAATCGAGATGCAGCGTCAGCCCCGTCACGTTGCGGATCAGTTCGTAACCAACCCACGAGACGGCCAATCCCGGAACGAAGCCCAGCCCCGCCATGTAGAGGCTTTGCCGGAAAACAAGTCCGCGAAAAAACGGTGCGCGATAGCCCATCGCCTTGAGTGTGGCGAACTCTCGCATGTGGTCGTTGATGTCGCTGTAAATGATCTGGTAGCAAATCACAACGCCGACGATGAACCCCATGATCGCGCCAACCATGAAGATGTAGCCCAGCGGCGCGTTCGTTTGCCAAAAGTATTTTTCGCGGCCGATCAACTCGTCGCGCGAGTACGCGACGACTCCAGGTGCCAAGACCTGGTTGAGCTCCGCCAAAACCGTCTTAACGTTCGCACGCGGTGCCAGCTTCACGACTCCGATATCAACTCGTTGCAGCGGATCGCCACTCCCCGCACGAAAAGGAAAATACTCGGCAAAGCTGCCACTCGACATCAGCAGGTTGCCATCGGTGCTGAAATCAATCCCAAGTTCGAATTGCCCCGCAATGAACAGCGGCGTGTCGTTCAGAAAAAAGGGGCCGCCTGTAGTGAGTAGGTATTTGCTTCGACTTTGTGAATCGGCCAAGGTCGCCCGAGGCGCGGAAATCGCCGCTGCCGTCTCTGCGGGATCGCCGATACGCAAAGGCGAATCGGCCCAATCGACCGCAATTACGCGGATGGGGCGGCTGACCGACTCACCGCTTCGCAGCAGGCCCCCCATCCCCTCCATGTAGATCGGCTTGGCCGAGGTCACGCCGGCCACTTGCTGTGCACGTTGCAGCGCGCGGGCGTCGAAGCGTTCGCCGGAAATGAGTGAGTAGTGCCCGGTGCCAACTAGGAAAATCTCGCCGTCGGCCTTGCGCAGGATTTGCACGGTGCTTTCGAGCAAGGCGCCCCAAAAGCCGAGTTCCATGAACATCAAGATCACGGCGAAGCCGACACCGGCCGTGGCGACGAGCAATCGCTTCACGTCGTGCGTGAGATTGTTCCAAGCCAGGGGGGTCGCGCGAAAGTTGGCCAAGGCGTTCCTCTCAGAAAAGGTCCGCCGGTTGGGCATCAAAGGCTTTTCGCACGGCTGCGACGCCCGAGGCACAACACATGATCACCGTGATCACAAACACCGAAACGACGTGCCAGCGAGTGGTCGACATCGTCACTTGCGATAGCCACGAGGTGCCGGCCAGCAACAATTGCGAGATCCCCAGGCCGACGAAGAACGCTGCCACTGCCAGGAGCAGCGACTGCTGTACCAAGATCCACGCCAGATAGGCATTGCGGTAGCCCATCGCTTTGAGCGTCGCGTACTCCGGCATCAGGCTCACGACTTCGCTTGACAGCACCTGGTACACAATGGCGGTTCCTACCATCACAGCGACGATCACGCCTGATAAGAAGATCAAGCCATAGTTCGATTGCCAAACCCAGCGATTGCGCTCCCGCGATAACACTTCTTGGCGCGAAAGGACATCGACGTCATGCGGCAGGGCATCGCGAAGTTGTTGCACGACATCGTCGAGCTGGTCACTGGTTAGCGAATCGGCCAGCCGCAACAAACCGAGCGAGCACCTTTCCGTCGGCCATGCCGGCAAGCAATCGACAAACGATTGCCGACTCATCAAGATGTCGCCGCCGGCGCTCAGGCCGGTTCCACAGGAGTAAGTCCCCGCGATGGTCAGCCCCACGCCGTTGACTTCGACGGGAAGCCCGATATCGTCCGGACCAAACCGATATCCATTCGCTGGGCCGAACTCAGGACGCGTTCGTCTGTCGATCAGCACCGTTCGATGGCCCGCCGCGCCGTTATGGATCGCCTCCTGCATGGCTGAATCGAGAAAGACGGTTTGGTCGAGAGGAACTCCCAAAGCCAGAATTGCCCGCTGCTGTCCTGCGGTTGTGGGCGCGACGTCTGCCGGCTGCGGATTACGCCACGAAAAGACGCTTACCAGAACGGGCACGGCCGCTTCGACGTCTTCGATCTCCAGGGCCTGCCGCAGTCGATGGTCGGGGATCGTTCGCGCGTCGGTGAGATAGTCGTACTCGGGCGAGCGCAGGCAGATATCGAAGTCGAGCTTCTGGATCATGACCACCGACTCATCGCCGACGGCTTGCAGAAACCCGAGCTGCATGAACATCAAGACCACGGCGAAGGTCACGCCCGCGACCGAGACGGCCATGCGGACCTTGTTGTGGGTGAAGTTATGCCAGGCGAGTGCGGTTTTCGATGGCATGCTACTTCGTGGAGGGCTCGAACGTCACATCGACTTGGAGTCCCACGAGCGCCACCGCGGCATCGGGCGTTCCAGAGCCGATAAGTTCGCGTGCTTCCTTGCCGTCGATCGCCAGCGTCACAATGGCCACGCTTCGATCGACCGTCTTGCGCGGATCGACAGGCCGCAGCATCGCCGAGCCAACCAGGTTGCGGACGTTCAAGATCGGCCCCGCCGAAAGCGTTTTTCCGCCGAAAGCCCGCGACGACAAAGTCGCCTTTACCTCGCCCCCTTGGCCTTGCTTGTTTGGCAACGGCAGGTGGCTCAGGTCGGCGACATCGACTTCGGCCGAACAAACCATGTTGTCCAAGTCGGCGAGCTGCACGAGCGGCTGCGTCGCCACCAGTTCGCCGGCATGAGCCGTCAGATGGATTACGGTCCCCTTGGAGGGGGCCTTCACGGTCGTCTCGTCGAGCTTGAGCTGTGCCAGGGCGACGCGGCGTTCGAGCAGTTCGATCGCGGCTTTGTTTTCGGCGATCGACTTCGACTCTTTCGCGGCGGCCAGTTCCGCGTCCGCCTTTTGGGCTTGGAACTTCAGATTGAGTTCCAACTGCTGGAGTGCGACCTTGGCCGCGTCACGCTCGCTCTTGGCGACATCGAGCGCCAGTTGCTGCTGTTCGACCTGTTGGGCAGAGGCCAACGGATCGGGGCCTTTGTGCAAATCCTTGAGTCGCTGCAGATCCTTTTCGGCCTGCGTCACCCGGACTTCGGTCAGGTTGTATCGTCCTCGCTGCGCCTCGAGTTCCGGCTCGCGCGTTTGCTTGATTTGGTCGACCGCGTTCTGCGCCGCTTGAATGCGCTGGTTGGCCAGCAGCAGTTCCGAACCCTGCCGTTGAGAGGCGTCGTCGTATTGCTTCTGGGCAACTTCCAATTCCTTTTGAATCGCCGTGCGATCGAGTTCGATCAGCGCGTCACCAGCGGCGACGGTCGCCCCTTCCTCGACCAGAATCTTGACGATCCGGGTCCCTGCGAGAGGACTGCCGACGAGGATTGGGCCGACGCGCGGTTCGATCGTTCCCAGCGCGGTAATCTTTGCCGGTCGTATCGCCGAGGCAAACTCGAGGCGTCGAATCGGCGCAGGCGACATGGAGCTCAGTCCACGAATCGCCCCAGACCATACCAGCCCGCCGACGGCCACAATTGCGCCAAGGGCCGCGCCGGTTAGCAGCAGTCCGATTCCGCGCATCATGGGTAAGTGGTTCGTAGAAGGTGAAAAACTGGCCCGCTCGAAACGGATTCTCCAATTATCGTCGTCGCCACCAGCGCCGCCGTCAACAAAATGACGGCAACAACGATCTAATCCGTCAGTGCGACATTACGACCACGCGGCAAGCACTCGGCTTGAATCGATCGTAGCGGTCGGGCAAGAGTTCGTAGCGAAGAGCCATCGAATTGCGCTACAAACTTGGCCCGGGCGGCCGCTTAAGCCGGGCCAAAAAGACTGTCCAATAAGGGCCCCGTATCCCGGTAATCAGGAATCACCACGTCCGCACCCACGCCCCACAGGCGTTCTTGTTTCCACGGGTCGACGTTTCCCGAGCCGTTGTTGGCCTCGTCGCTGGCGACAGCCACCGCCAGCCCCCCGACTGTTTTGGTGTTTTCGATTTCGACGTAGCCGTCGCCAAAGGCGGCCAGACGGTCGCCAGGGACGCGGTGCTCGGTCAGGATCCGATCGATCACCATCTTTTTGGAGAAGTTTTGATAGTTGTCCTGGGCGCCATAGATGCGGCCTTCAAAGTAACGCGAGACGTCAAGCAAATCGGCCTCACGGCGGACGAATTGCTCGTCGGTCCCACTGGCGAGATAGAGCTTGAGGCCTCGCGCCGTTAGTGATTCCAAAAGGGCGCGGCTTCCATACACCAACCATTGCTCAGGTGACACAGCCCCGCTTTGCAAACCGGCGACGCGCTCGCCAATGCGAAGTTCGAGCCGGCGCAGGTATTCGTGCTTGTACCACAGCGGCTCTTGAGGTTTGCCTCCGCGCTCGGTGATCCGTTCGGCGAGTTGGATCATTTGGTAGATCGTCTGCTTGCCGTTGAGCCGCATGATGTCGGCCATGGCTAAGTCCGACAACGACTGCTCGCTCTCGCCCGGCAAGTGCGGGAGCATTTCGACGAACATCGGCACCATGACCTCAGGCCAGCCTTGGCGAATCAGCGAGAGCGTTCCATCGAAATCGAAGACCACATGTTCCACTTGCGGTCGAGCCACAAATCCAGGGCGGAACTCAACAAAACCGGTGAAGCCGACGGCGGTCATGGGAGGGAGTATGATGTGGAGGGAATGCGGGCGAGACGAGTTTTAGACAAGACGGTGACCCATTGTAGTTGAAAGGCCGCGCCGCGCGGCGGCACGCTGTCAGGAGAAGAAACGATGAATCGTTCCCGGCGGGATTTCTTAACTTCGACGGCAGCGTTGGGAGTAGCGAGCGCCCTTCCGCATGCGGCATCCAAAGTGATGGCAGATGAGGCCAAGCCTTTGCGCAAGCCGCGGATCGCTGTTTCGACCTATTCGTACTGGCGCTTTCGGCCCGACAGCGTCATCAGCGTCGGCGATTGCATCGACCTGGCGGCCGAAGCCGGCTTCGATGGAGTCGAAATCCTGCACCGGCAGATGACCGACGAATCGAACACCGAATTGCAGCGGCTAAAACAGCGAGCGTTTCGTCACGGGCTCGACCTGTGCGGATTCTCGACGCACCAGACGTTTGTGTCACCCGACGCGGAAGTGCGGAAGAAGAATATCGAACACACGATTCATTGCATCGAGTTGGCCTACGAACTCGGCATCCCGACGATCCGCGTCAACACGGGCCGCTGGGGAACGACGAAAGACTTCGACGAACTGATGAAGAACAAGGGGATCGAGCCGCGACTGGAAGGTTACACCGACGACGACGGTTTCGCCTGGGTGATCGCGAGCCTCGAACAGTGCCTTCCCAAGGCAGAACGTTGCGGTGTTGTCCTCGGACTAGAAAACCACTGGGGCCTGGGACGCGATGCCGTCGGAGTATTGCGCGTGCTTGATGCGATCAAAAGCCCGTGGCTGCAAGCGACGCTCGACACGGGCAACTTCCTGGAGAACCAGTACGAGCAGTACGAAGAACTGGCTCCGCGGGCGTGCCTGGTGCAAGCCAAAACTTATTTCGGCGGTGGAACCTGGTACACACTCGACATCGATTACGATCGCGTCGCCGCGATGCTCAAAAAGCATCGCTATCAGGGATATGTCTCGCTCGAGTTCGAGGGCCAAGAAGACCATCGAACGGCGATCCCCAAGAGCCTCGCGCTGTTGCGCAAGGCTTTTGAAGCGTAGTCGCCGCTATTTTCTTGATCACGCGCAGCTTGACGTTCTTGTACCAGCAATCTCCGCCGTGATCTTGCAGGCCGATGTGTCCTTTGCGTGGGTGGTCCTTGTAAGCGACGTCGAACTTATGCTCCGTCCCGTCGGCGCGCTTGTTCTTAGTGGGCCACTCATCGAGGTTCATCGAAGTAACCAACTCTCCGTTGACTGTGACATCGATCTTCGGCCCTTCGCAGCGGACGAGCATCGAGTTCCACTCGCCAACGGGCTTCATCGCGTTCTTCTTCGGCTTGACCAAGTCGTAGATTGCGCCCGTATCGTGGAAGCCCGCTTCCTTGGTGTCGTCGACGGCGATTTCGATGCCGTTAAAGCCAACGTCCTTGCCTGGCCGCGGTGTCAGCGGAAATGTCTTGATGAAGACCCCACTGTTGCACTTGGGGCTGATCTTGAAATCGAGTGACAGGTCGAAGTTCTCGTAGGGTTGCTCCGTCGTCAGCATGTACTCCACTGGGTGCGGGTTGAGCGATCCCATTTGGACGTTCGATTCGGGAATCGCCTTCCCTTTGGGAGTCATCCAACCTTTGGTCGTTTTGCCGTCGAACAGCAAAACCCAGCCATCCTTCTTCTCTTGGTCAGTGAGAGCATTGTCCTCGGCCAAGAGCGCGACCGGAGACAGAGCGCAGACAAGGATCATGGCATATTGGCAGATTCGCATGAGCATATCCTCAATTCAAAGTGACATTAAAAAGTGAGGCGGCGCGCGTTCCTAAGTGCAATTCCGCTCCGAAGGCGCTTTTCTGTCGGGCCTTCAGCCCTAATTCTCTCTGAGACCTCGGTGCCCTCTGTGGCAAAACTGTCTCTCGTGTTTAGAGCGTCCAACCGGGGCGGTATTCGATGTGGACGTGCTCGTTCAGTTCAGGAGCGTTGGCGATCTTGAGTTGTTCGCTGTTCCACTCCAAGCGGCGCCCGGGTGCACGCAGCGCCAAAACGCCCAGAAGCACCGTTTCAGTCATGGGTCCCGAATATTCAAAATTCGAGACCGGCTTCGGCCCGCCTTTGCAAGCAAGGAGCCATTCTTCGTAATGGCCAGGCGAGCGTTCCATCGTCTTGGGAACGGCCTTGGCTTGATCGGTCAGTGAAGCCGGCAACAGCTGTGGCATCCCACCGTGCGAACCGTGGTACATCTTTCCTTTCGAGCCGATGTACAGCACGCCGTTGTCAGGCAACCGTTGGCCGGGAGCCATCTCCGGCGGCGTTGGCGGCATCAAGCCGCCGTCGTACCAGGTGAGCCGCACGGCCGGTTGTTTTCCCTTGGCAGGGAAGTCGTACGTAATGATCGACGCGATGGGATACGTTTCGAAGTTCGGCTTGCCGTCGATTTCCGAGCCATCCAGCGTCGTGGTTGCTTCGACATGAGTTGGGGCGCCCAAGCCGAGAGCCCAGATCGGATGGTCAACAATGTGGCAACCCATGTCGCCGAGTGCCCCGGTGCCGTAGTCGCGCCAGCCTCGCCAACTGTGGGGACAATAAGCCGGGTTGTAAGGACGTTCCTTCACCGGGCCCTGCCATAGATTCCAATCGAGCGTCGCTGGAATCGAAGGCGAACCGCTTGGCCGGCCGATCCCTTGCTTCCACAGTTTGCCTGCGCGGTCGGACCACGTGTGAACTTCACGGACTTCGCCGATCACGCCGGCCTGAATCCACTCGTTGGTGAACCGCGCCCCTTCGGTGGCATGGCCCTGATTGCCCATCTGCGTGGCGACGCCGGCCTCGCGTGCCGCTTTGGTGATCTCGCGGGCTTCGTGGATCGTGTGAGTGAGCGGTTTTTGGCAGTAGACGTGCTTGCCCGCGCGAATGGCGGCCATGGTTGCCACGGCGTGGGTATGGTCGGGCGTGCCGACGGTCACGGCATCGATCGTCTTGCCTTCCTTATCGAGCATCTCGCGGAAGTCTTTGTAGCGCTTCGCCTTGGGAAAGTTGTTGAAGCTGCCGGCCGCGCGTTGTTCATCGACATCGCACAAGGCCACGATATTGGCGCCGTTCTTGGCGTGCGTGGCGATATCGCCGCCGCCCATCCCGCCGGCGCCAATGCCGGCGACGTTCACTTTGTCGCTGGGGGCGACAAACTTGGGGCCGCCCAAAACGTGGCGGGGGACAATCGTGAAGGCGGCGACGGCACCACCTGTGGCGGCGAGGAACGAACGTCGGGAAGAAGACTTGGCCGACTTGCGAGGCGATTTCGACATCACAAAACTCCGAGGGAGGAAAGGCGGAGGACCAGGCAGGCCCCCATAGTCTACCTGGGGCAAAAAGCGATTGCGCGGGGCGCCTGGGATTTAGATAAACTCGGGTAGTGAGTCGCTCCTCTCGCCGTTTCGTGCCGAACTCTCCCCGTGAAAACGAACACGCTCCGGTTCGCTGCCATGTTGTTCCTGGCGATGCTGGCCGGCATTGCGTCGGCCGCCGACTGGCCGCAACTGCGCGGCCCAAACCACGATAGTATTGGAGGCGAGACGGGCCTGATCAGCGAGTGGCCCGAGGCCGGCCCGCCAGTGCTGTGGACTCGCGAACTCGGAAGTGGTTACTCCTCATTCGCCATCGTCGGCGAGCGAGCGTTCACGCAGTACCAAACGCAGTTCGGCCAGTACGTGATCTGCCTCGACGCCACGTCGGGCAACACTCTGTGGGAACACCGTTACGACTGGCCATACGAAGGAGGCGGCCTGTATCCCGGTCCGCGATCGACGCCCACGGTCACCGACCGCCATGTTTACTTTGCCTCAGTGAATGGCCAGATCTCGTGCCTGAATGTGAGCGACGGTAAACCGGTATGGAGTGCCAATCTTGTCGAGGACTTCAAAGGAGAGGGGATGGAGTTTGGCTACTCCGCCTCGCCGCTGTTGATCGACGGCATGGTGATCGCACCCGTGGGAGGCAAGGGAGCGTCGGTCGTGGCGCTCGATGCCGAGACGGGGGCCATCCGCTGGAAGGCCGGTGACGATCCGGCGAGCTATTCCACAATTTATCCGCTCCAACTGGAAGGCCGCAGGCTAGTGCTCGCAGTGCTGCAGAATGCGATGGTCTTGCTCGACCGTCGCGATGGGACCATTGTCTGGCGGCAGGTTCTTTCGCACGGCTACGACGAGCACGCCACGGCGCCACTGTACCTTGAACCACACCTTTGTCTGACAACAGCCTTCCGCGCCGGCGCGACGCAGTATGCGTTGCGCGCCGCTTCATCCAGTGATGTTCAAGAAGATCCGATCCGCGTCGAGACAACCTGGTTCAACCGCGAGATGTCGAACGACATCGCTTCGAGCCTTCTCAAAGATGGTTTTCTCTACGGCTTCGATCTCCGCGACATTCAGGCTAAATTGCATCGCCCGTCGCGGGGAGCATTTCGTTGTCTGGACTGGTCGACGGGCAAAACAAAGTGGTCGTCCGACAAAATCGGGCAAGCGTCGATCATCGCTGCCGACGGCAAACTGATCCTCTTCACCGATAAAGGGGAACTGGTCCTTTTACGAGAGTCGTCCGAGGAATGCCTTGAACTTGCGAGGACGCGTGTCTTTCCAGACGAGATCTGCTGGACTTCGCCGGCCCTATCGGGCGGGCGACTGTTCTTGCGTTCGCCATCGAGGGCCGTTTGCATTGACTTGCGTAGTCGCAAACAACGTGAAACAAACGCCGCCAGTGCGACAACAACTCGCGTGGCCGACATCGCCCGCGGCGAGCGATGGGACCTTTCTCAGTTGGCGGGAGGTGAGCGAGAGGCACCATTCGATCCACCGACAGTCGACGAACTGCGACTTTGGTTTGTGGCTTCGCTAGTGGCTTTCGCGGCGGCGGTCGCGATTCATCTAGCGAGTCAACTAGTTCGCCCGTTCGGCCGCTCGACGGCGCTGGTTGTGTTGTTCGTGCTGGGCGCGGTGGCGGGGCCAATCGGCAATCACATTCAGCACCTGTTTCTTCTCACGTGGCCGGTCAGTCTCTTTGCTGCTGGTCAAGCTGCGTTTGACTCGGTCTTTTGGGCAGAAAGGCACGAGAATCGTTTTCGCGCGCGGTGGATATCGCGCGGGCTCATCGCGACGTTCCTCGGGATCTGCATTGGCTACGGGCTCCTTTGTCAGCGGCTCGGCATGGCCATGGAGACGGTGTTCCTGCTGGGCTTTGTCGGGGCTCTCCCGCTGATGGTGGTTGCCGGCTGGAGAGGTTCCAAGCCGCAACTACGCCTCTGGGAGCATTGGATTTGGCTGCTGGCGGGATTCACCCTGTACTACTGGAGTACCGGGGTCTTCATCTGGTGGCGATGGTGATGGAGACGCACCGTCAGGAGTCTGAATCGTCCATGTGAAAATGGTGCAACGTCCGATGGACTACGGGCGTTAACACCACAGCTGCCGTGACAATAAAAACACAGCCGCCGTAGAGAGCGTAGATGCTAGTGAAAACCTTGCCGGAAGCAGTGACAGGCGGATAGACCTGTCCCATGCCACCCAGCAGCATCGACGCATTCACCAGAGCGTCGAGGAACGACAGACGATCGAACGCCATGTAGCCCGCGATTCCGATCCCTAACGAAACGATCACGATCGCGGAAGCAACAAGCCAGTGATTCACCACGCGCCAAGCGAACTGGCTCCATGGAAGCAGTTTGTCGCTTTTTGATTCGTACATGGTGCTGCGTCAGGCGTGAATAATCAGCTTGATCGGTTCCGGCAGATATTGGGCCACTTGCTGGATCACGTCCCCCTTCATCGTGCGCCACAGCGACCCGCGTTGGGTGGTTCCGAGGAACAACTCGGTCACGCCGTAGGTGGCGGCCATGTCGAGGATCATCCCGGCAATGTCGTGGCTTTGGGCGTAAAGGTAGTGAATTTTCACTCCTTCTTCTTTGGCCATTTTTGCGACGTCGCCAAACATCTTGGCCGCCGCCGGATCGTCGTGCCAGTCTTCGGGCTTGACGTCGCCCATCGGGATGACAGCGATGTACCGGACGAACAAGACCAGCAGTTCGGCTTCCTGGAGCTTTGCCTGACCAATTGCGTAGCTGAGAAGCTTCATGTTGCCGTAAGTCGAGACCAGCAATCGCTTCTTGCGGGCGCTTTCACCCGAGACCATGAGTTGGGCAGCTGCCGCACTCTTCTCGACCATTTCGAGCATCGGCTCGACGACCATTTTGCCGATGTGCCGGTAGTGGTGTGCGACCGCCCGGCCGCTAAGACCCGCGATCATGATAACGGCGGCGAATAGTAAGGCGTGAGGCTTTTCGAAGGCAATCGTCAACCAGATGGCCGCCATGACCACGGACAGGATCACCATCGGCCACCGTTCCCATGAGCGGAGCGGCAGCGAAAAATTCGTAGAGCATGCGCCCAAGTTGATTGCTACGGCACCGACCACACCAATGGCATAAAGGTCGGCCAACTGTTTGGTGCTTGGAACCAGCAACACGATGAGCGCCGGCACGACCGTGCCGAGCACCAAAGGGGTCACCGGCATGCCCCAGATGTTCAACTTGCGGAACTGGGTGGGGAGTTCGCGGTCGGTCGACATCATGTACTGGATGCTGACCAAGTCGGTAACAGCCGTGTTGACGGCCGAAAGCAACAGTGCGGCGAACGTCAATGCGGCGATCGCGGCAAAGCGGGGACCGACATAGTGCTTGGCCAGGATGTTCAACATCGTGTCGTGGGCATCACGATTGACCACCAGCCCCTTGGCTTCGCCCGTTTCGAACGGCGCCTGCGGAGTTTCACCGCGCTCTTCCGCTTGTTGCTTGGCGACCTCGGGCGTGACGAAGAGCTTGTCCTTCGGCATCGCCTGCACGGCGAGGGACAGCACCAAGTTCAAGATCACGATCTCAGCCAACACCGGATAGATCGACAAGCGCGCCGTGCGTTCGACGGGCTTGACCATGATCCCCGTCATGTTGGCGACCGCTTCGACGCCGCTGATCGCGAGAATCAGCCGCGTGAACTGGGCCCACGATTCTCCCGGGCTATGGGTGATTGGCTCGATATGCACGTTCGCGAGGTGAGGAACGGCGAAAGCCGAAATCACAATGCTAAAGATGACCGTCGCCACGGCGACAATAAGCGCCAGGGTTCCGGCCTTGGTCGGGCCAAAATAGTTGATGACTCCGATGAGGATGATTCCGCCCGCCGCCCACCAGGCCTCGTGATGGACTCCCAAATAGTGGAAGGCCTCTAACGCGGAAAGCGAGGCCGTCACCACGTAGTCGGCGCACAACAGCAGCGCGCCGATCACGCCCAGCAGGTGCGACCGATGTCTTGCCGCGGAGTAGACGCCGCCGCCCTCCGGATATTGCCGACAGATGACCTCGTAGGCCCAGCCGACCGCAATGAGCAGCACGCTCATCGCCGCCATGTACCAAATCGACGAGTAGCCTGCGTAGAAGAACGCGAAGCCCAGCACATACAGACGACTGGTTCCCCAGTCGCCGAACAACATGGGTCCGGCGTGGTACCACCTGAGTTGGCGCGGACGATCTCCGGTCGACAACATACTGCTTTAGCCCTTGTGTTGCCCAACGTCGGCGCAGACGATCGCCGTCTTCGTTTGGAGCGAGACCCATCCGCGCAGATCACAACGCGCGCGTATGCACAACTGGCGCACCTGGATGGACATCGCTAAGAAGAATCCCGTTCGACCTACGAGGTTAGCTGTCGGGCTCGAGGTGGGTTTCCACGCCTCGCGATCGTTGGACTGGAAGTCTTTCGCCAGCCAACCATCGTTTGCCCCGGTGGTTTACAAAATCGCTGTCGCGGTTTTGCAAACCAATGGTTCCCCCGTTCCGCCTGAGATGCCGGCAGCTCAACGCCGCCTGACCTTTTGGCGAACTCGGTCCGCAGGCTTTCATGCCTGCATGTGGCAATACTGTTATGGCAACACTGTTTGGAAAATCCGCCCCGCAAAATTCGAGCGAATGATTCGAGTAAGTGGGTTGCCAACACGAAACAAGAATCGCCGATCATCCTAGCGACCGAACGTTCCGATGCAAGCCACCGAAAGAAAAACGACTACTCGAGTTGATGCGTAAAGCCGGATGGCGTCGATAGTTACGGCGAACTATAGAGGCGGCCGCTGTGGGCCGCCCGCCGTGGTGTAGACGTCCGATTTCGTGTGAAACCGAACTTGAAAGATCATTTGGCTTGCGTTTTAGCGTCGCTCTTTTTGGCGTCCGGCTTCTTCGCTTCCGCTTTCGCAGCGTCCTTGGGCTGGAAGTAAAGCCGCACGGGCGTTCCCAGTTTTGGGATTTTGTCTTTGTTGGCGATGTACAGCAGATCGGCCGCGTCGGTGCTGCTTTTGATTGGCAAATCGAGCATTGCCGTGGTGAAGTTCGAGACGCACACCATGTCGCCATTATCGGCGAAATAATGTTCCTCGCCGGTCCCCTCGTCGGTCCAAAAGCCGCTGCCGGCGAATATCCAGTCATGCTTCATCGCCTCGCCTGTTTTGGCGTTTTTGATCCATTCCTGGGCTTTGACTTTGTGTTCTTTTCCCGTATCGTCCTTCCACACGGCATACACTTCCACGAAGGGACCGCTGGCCGCTTCGTATTCAGGAGCAAACTTCACGGGCGATCCGGGTTTCAAACCCAGCCGCAACAATCCCGCGTGGACGAACTTCGCCCTGGTATCAAGCGAAACAACGGCTTCGTGTTCCTTGGTTCCCTTAGGGCAGGCGAACATTTCGAGCTGGCCTTCTCGCAGACAAATCACGCCATCGGCGACCACGGCTTTCTTTTCCAAGTCGATCCAAACCTTCTGATCTTTGGCGAGCCGCGGCAGTCCCGCAGGCGGATCGAAGAGTTGCTTCGGAGACGGCTTTCGCGAGTTCTCCTCGGCTTCGTCCGCATCCTGCCAACCCCAGGAAGCACGTAGCGGGACGACTAACATGACGGCGACGGCAACGATCAACGCGCGATTCATCGGGTGACCCTCTAAAAAATGGCCCCGAGAGGGCCTCGTCGTATGTGGGAAGCCGGATAAGATAGGCGGCAATTGCGGCCCCGCCCGACTAGGGGAAACTAGGCAATGGGAAATTCGCAATTACCGTGCCAAGCCGATACCGACGTCGCATTATAAGACTGACTGTGGTCTACAAGAATGGCTAAACGCGCTAACAAGACCAAGACCGATCGTCCCGGAAAATCCGAGGTCTCATCATCGAAAAAGGGGCAAGTCGCGAAGCGGCCGAACGCAAAGTCCGCATCGGAAAAAAGCAAAACGGCGCCATCGCAACGTCGCGGCCGCTCGGCCTCGGTTGGTGTCGAAAACGTCGTCACGGCGCCGCTTTCAGCGTCATCTGTTAGCTGGAATGAGTTTCGCGACGAAGTGGCGGCCCAGCGGCAGCGGCTGTTGGCTAAGGACGTTTTTCCGGAACAGCAGGAACTATCGGAACTGCTCGAAACGCTGGCTGCGGCTTACTCGCTTCTGTCCTCGCGCGATACGCTCGCGCCCGAACTGGCCAAAGCGGTCGTCTCCCAGCTCAGCCAGCAACGGACCTCTACCCAGTTGCCAGCCGCCGAAGTCTCCTCATCCGACAATCCGCTCGCAGCACTTGTGGACGATGCGCCTCACGGTGGCAACGGCGATGAGCCGCCCCGGCAAGATGACGCGGAAGCAACTGAAGAAGTACCTGGCTGGATTCAAGTCGATCCCGTTCTCACAACCCTGCGCGATGTCGAGTTGCCGCTGGCGCTCGCGGCAGCGAATGTCGAGAGCATCGGCGGGGCACATCCGATGGACGTCCGTCAGGCCGCAGGCAACACTTGGCACGAGTTGATCTACCGATATCTTGACGGCGAAGGAATGCTGCACGGACGGTGGCTCGATTGCTTGCCCGAGTTGCTCGCGAGTTGGGCGCGGTGCGAACTGTTGGCCAAGTCGCAGGGGGGCTCGCTGCTGGGGAGCGAGGATCACAAGCAGAGTGAACAGTTGTTCGCGCACGCCATCGCTTGGTGCCGCAACGACGGGAGTCTGCGGCTCGCCGACGAAATATCGCGAAGCTGGGACTGGGCCAAAACGGCGCATCGGGTTTTCGGCAGGAACTCGCCGTTTCCGGGTTCGACCAAAGCAGCGGCAAGCCAGGGCAAGAGCGCTAAGAACAAACCCAAGCTCAAGACGTCCTCGGCGACTTCGCTGACGCGCTATTCGGAATGGAGCAAAACCGCGATCTTGGCCACGGCCAACGACGCCGCGACGCCGGCCTCGCTCGCCCTTTGCTTCGCGCAGCCGGAGTTGCGGCTGGAATTCGCCGCCAGCGGCAAAACGTGGCTGCAAGGGATGCCGAAAACGACACTCGTCTTTGACGGCGAACCAATCGTCACCGCCGATACGTGGGACGAGGTTTGTTGGCACGAAGACGAAGACGCGGTTTACCTCGAGCTCCAACAAGATTTCGGCACGCACGGAAAGCTACAGCGCCAACTGTTGCTGGGACGCAAGGACCGCTTTCTGCTGATTAGCGACGCCGTATTGGCCAACCATTCGCACGAGATCGAGTACGTCACGCAGTGGCCGCTCGCATCGGAAGTTGAGTTCTCTGCCGCCGAAAGAACGCGCGAGGCTTCTCTTTCAGTGGGTGCTGCGACGGTTTCCATATTGCCTCTGAGCGAACCCGAGTGGCGGTCGCAATTCTCGCCATGCGAGCTGACATCGAGCGAGATGACATCAAGAGACCGTGCCATCACGTTTTCCAGGAAAGCGACCGGCAGAAATCTGTACGCCCCGCTTTGGTTCGACTTCGATTCGCCGCGAACCAAGAAGCCTTTCACGTGGCGGCGGCTCACCGTGGCCGAAGCGATGGACGTCGTCCCACTCGACGTCGCCGCCGGCTACCGCGTTCAGACGGGCGACGAACAGTTCTTGATCTACCGCTCACTGGCGGCTCGCGGCAATCGGACGCTTCTGGGAAAGAACCTGGTTAGCGAGTACGTCGTGGCCCGTTTTGCTCGCAATGGTACGACCGAGGCCATTCTCGAAATCGAGTAAAATGGCGCCAGCGGACATGGGTTCCTCCTGTCCGTCTCCCAGGGCAAGGTCGGCCGGCGATTATCATGGATTTGAACTCTCAAGACACGCCGAAGCGACTCGCTGAGAATTTCCAGCAGGTTCGGCAGCGGATGGCAGATGCCGCAACGCGCGCCGGACGCCAGCCCGAGGAAGTGCGCCTCGTCGGCGTGACCAAGTACGTCGATGTGGAGTTCACCAGAATGCTCCGCGAGGCAGGCTGCGCTGACCTTGGAGAAAGCCGCCCACAATCACTGTGGGAAAAGGCCGAGGGCCTCTTCGGCACCGACACGTCGTGGCACTTGATCGGCCATCTGCAGCGCAACAAGGTCCGCAAGACGCTGTCGTATGGCCCGACGATCCATTCGATCGATAGCGCGCGGTTGCTCAAAGAGATCGAAGCAGAGGCTCGACAGCAAAATCGGACGGTCGTCGGTCTGATCGAAGTCAATATCTCAGGCGACGCGGCCAAGCACGGTGTCTCGCCTGACGAGCTAGAAGGGTTTTTGGCGGGTACGGCCGATCTCACCAAGGTGTCAATCGTCGGCCTGATGGGCATGGCAGGCCTAGAGAGCGACCTGGCCCAATCGCAGCGGGAATTCGCCGCGCTCCGCGACCTGCGCGATCGAGTCGCGCCGCTCGCGCCACCCCGAGTGAAGCTCACCGAACTGTCGATGGGGATGAGCGGCGACTTCGAAGCGGCCATCGCCGAGGGAGCGACGCTGGTGCGGATCGGCTCGACCCTCTGGGAAGGAATCGATCTGCCCGGAGCCGGCGCGTGATCTCGATCGAACCACACGCCGAAGGCGTACTGATTCCCGTCAAAGCTTTGCCCGGCGCGAAGCGCAATGAATGCAGAGGTGAGACCGACGGCGCCCTCCGCCTCTGCGTGACGGCCGCGCCAGAGAAAGGCAAAGCCAACAAGGCGCTCTGCGAACTGCTGGCCAAGCTGCTCGACGTGAAGAAGTCGCAAGTCGAACTGCTGTCGGGCGAGACGAATCCGAAGAAGGTCTTTCTGGTGCGGGGTGCTTCGGTCGAAGCGATTGTGGAGCGAATCAACGAGCTGCTATCGAACGCCGAGTAAGGCTCGCCGTCACTTCGCCTCGGCCTCGGCAAACCCTGGGATCTTTGTCGCCAACAGTGCGAACTCCTCGCCCGTGATTTGGGTTTGCTCGAGCAGCTTCTCTTCTTTATCGGAATCGCCGACCTTGTTGTGTTCGGTGATCGAGAGGAAAAAGTTCGCGTTGTCGAAGTCGCCGTTATGGGTGCAGCCTTCTAGCTCATATTCGGAACGCGACGACTCAGCATCGGTGGTGCCGTACTCCGGCAGTTGAACGATGGCATCGATCGGCGAATCGGCTTGCAGCGCCGACAACACTTGGGGTCCCGAGCCAGCCGCGGCGTTAACGGTCTTTTTTGTCATCCATTTCTGGCATCGTTCGCAATAGCCGCTATTGGCCGAGACGTATCCCGTAAAAGCGGCGCCGCCCGCGATCACCAGAAGTTCGATTGGCACGATGATCCAGTTCAGCACCGGACTCTGAATCATGTTGCGCCGACGCTTGCCTAACGAGAACTTACGGGTGTTCACAATCTCGGACATCGCTCGCGGCAACTGATCGATTCGCACCGCCATCGTCGCGTCCTGTTTCCGAAAAGCCTCGTTCATCAGGAATTGTTCGAAGTACATGCCGCCGCCGATGGCGGCACCCAACAGGCTTCCGACCAGCAAACTTCGACAGTGCGCCCCCGTTACCAGACCCGCCGTTGCAATGGCGGCGACGACGACCATCCCGATGGCGAAAATAATTGGCAACCACATCAGCTGTTCGATCGACGCCGCAATCAGCCCGAGCAACGCAACAACCAACAGTGCAGGGATCGGCACGACCACCAAGAATCGAGTCCAATCGACTCGTCCGCTGGGGTGGAATTTGGTTCGAGTCCGCGCAGATTCCGCCATCGCCATCCCTCCCGAGTGAAACATCAGGCGGATTCTAAGGACAAACTCTGCGGAAAGCCAACGGGCGACAGAGACGTTGCTACGCAGCCAGGCTGAATTCGGACGCTGGTGTTAAGCGAGATCCGCCTTGCGGCTTCGGATCTGGGCTGTGGTGCACCGGCGAAGCAGGCTCAGTCGTCGAGTTGCACAGCCATTGAAGCACCAGCCAGCCGCCCCAGACCAGCGCGATCGCCGGTGCTGCGGGAATGACGACCATCAAAGTGACGGCCAGTGCAATACGGTCCCAAATAAAGTGCATAATCCATCTTTCCCCGCGAGCCATGCAGACTCGCTGGAGGATTTAGTGTCGCTGAGATGCACATGGGGTCAATCCCTCTAAGCGGGGAACTAACACAAACGAAACGGCAGTTGAGAAGTCGGCGCTCGTTTCTCGCATTGAAGCGTGGTTTCCGGCTGGAATTCCCACGCTGAATAGGAATCACAAACAGGAATCATTGAAATGGACGATACCGAGACCAAGCCCGGTCCCAAGTGGCAGCCTCTCAATTCACGCCAGCGCCGCCTGTTAGGGGTGCTCGTCGAAAAGGCCAAAACGACTCCCGACGTGTACCCGATGACGGTCAACGGGTTGGTGACCGGCGCGAATCAAAAAAGCAACCGCGACCCCGTGATGACGCTCGACAGCGACGAGGTCGAAAAGGTTTTGGAAGAACTCCGCGCAGTAGGCGCCGTGACTGAAGTGCAGGGGACAGGGCGAACGCTCAAGTACCGGCATCAGATGTACGAGTGGCTGGGCGTCGACAAAGTCGAATCGGCGGTCATGACCGAGTTGTTGCTGCGCGGCGAACAAACCCTCGGCGACCTGCGGGCTCGCGCCAGCCGCATGGAGCCCATCGCTGATTTGCCGACACTCAAACAAATCGTCGACAGCCTTTTGAAGAAAAACTTGATGATCGAACTGACCCCGCCGGGACGCGGCCAAGTGGTCTCGCACAACTTGTACAAAGAGCGGGAACTGCCTGAATTGCGCGCCCAGTACGCCAACCACAAAGGAGGCGAAGGCGACACCCCCTCGTCGAATCTCCCGATTGTCGATACTCATGCGCCCACCCCCTCGCGGCCAGCTTCCTCGGGACCGGCTTCTTCAGGAATCGTCACCCGTGACATGTTTGCCGAATTGGAAGTAGAGGTCGCCGAGATGCGCGCAGAGCTAGCGCGGATTCGCGAGCGGCTGACAAAACTGGAAGGCGGCGATGACAACGCCTGAGCCACCTTGTTGTGGGCGCGTCGCGGATAAAATGAAAACTGTAGTCTCCTCCCGCTTCTTTGTTTGACTGCTCACACCATGGTTGCGCTATTCGATACCATCGATGCGATGCGCCGACAGGTACGGTCGTGGAGAGTCGGCGGAAAGCGTGTCGGACTCGTTCCTACGATGGGGGCGTTGCATGCCGGGCATATCAGCCTGGTCGATGCCGCCCGGCGGACTTGCGATATCGTGGTGACCACGATCTTTGTGAACCCCACGCAGTTCAGTCCGACCGAAGACTTCGGGAAGTACCCGCGGACGCTCGATGCAGACCGCGCGATGCTGGACACTGCAGGCTGCGATGCCGTGTTCGTGCCGTCGCCGGGCGAAATGTATCCGCCTGGCTACTCGACGTTTGTCGCGCCGCCGGCTTGTTCTCGAGTGCTGGAGGGAGAATTCCGCCCCGGGCATTTTCGCGGCGTGTGCAGCGTGGTCCTCAAGTTGTTTTTGGCGGTTCCGGCCGATGTCGCCGTCTTTGGTCAAAAGGACTTTCAGCAGGCGTTGGTGATCCGCAAGATGGTCGAGGATCTGAATCTGCCGATCGAGATCGAAGTACGGCCCACGGTCCGCGAATTCGACGGTCTGGCCCTGAGTTCCCGTAACCGCTACCTTTCACCTACGGAGCGAAGCGTGGGGCTTTCGCTTTCGCGAGCCCTGCAGATCGCCGAATCGCGGCGCCAGGACCCGAGCGTCACGGTCGATCGACTTGAGTCGGCAATGCGCGAGGAACTCCGTAGCGCGGGCGTGCGACGCATCGACTATGCGACGATTCGCTCGCCGGAAACGCTCGAGCCGGTTGCCAATTCTCAGGAAGCCAGCGTTGGCTTGATTGCTTGCTTTGTCGGGACGACCCGGTTGATCGATAACCGCGTCTGGCCCTCGCTGCGAGCGCCAGCCTGATCTTGATGTTAAGCCTTTGGAAAAACGGTCTTCATTAAGTCGACCGCGCCAAGGGGCTTAGGATTAACGAACGTTTCGCCAGCGCGAAATCCTGCGGCGGCACCAGCGATCATGGCAGCGCCGCGGATCCGTTCGAAGACGTGCGCCTTGGCTGGCGGAAACTGCGTTGCATAGCAGCGAACCGATTCAAGCTTGGTCTCCAGCGTCGAACTAATGTCGACCGTGAATTGCCCTGCGTATCCTTCGAGACGCTGGGGTTCGAAGGCCAGGCGAAAGTAAAGTTGCACCGGAATCGTGTGCACAGGCAGGTTGTCGAATTCCTGGTCCCACTTGGTAAGCCGCGAGTAGAAGACTGCCGCATCCGTAATTTGCATCGCCTGCCAGTGGTCAGGCGAGGCTCCCGGAGTCTTGTCGCCGAACCCGATGACGACTTTCGGCTTGTAGCGACGGAACTCCTTGGCCAAGGCGACGCGAGCCTCGTACGTGTCGAACAACCGGCGATTGGGAAGATCGAGCGTCCGCCGAACATGGACTCCCAACGCCTTGGCAGCGGCCTCGGCTTCGGCCAGGCGGACATTGGGGCTTGGTGAGCCGGGCGTCGGCTCCCCATCTGTCAAATCGATGATGCCGACCTTGTAGCCCTGGCGAACCAGCATCGCTAGCGTGCCGCCGCAGGCGATCTCGACATCGTCGGGATGAGCGCCAACTGCCAAAACGTCTAGTTCCAAGCTGGGCTGCGACATGACCAGATTTTCCTGCATTGGGAGGTCACTTTGAAATTATTTCAAAGTTTTCTTTTGGGGCGAATGCGACGCCTGCAAACTTAGTCTTTGAACCTTGTTGGGACGAGTGGCGTCCCTTGTCGTCGTGCTCGCTGAGTTGACCCTTATTTCCCACCTGGAGCGTGGATTAGCTCAAAAAAATGTCGAAAAAGTTTTCTCGTGCAAAAGCCACAGCTATGAAAGCAAACCACCCTACGGTGACTTGAGTGCCAAGGGCAAGCACTGATGCCAGTAAATCCGAATTCAATTGCGCGATGACCGCCATTAGTCGTTTGGCCTCGTTTATTGCGGCAATTCACACTATCCAGTGCCGCTATCGTGGGTTAGCAATTATCAATCCTGGGAATGCTGAACATTGGCATCATGACGTTTTGCTATTGACCGGTGATTTACGCTCCGATAGTTATTGAGTAGAGAAACCGCGTGGCCTCACTCGAAAATACTTGACTTCACCAAGATGGGGGTGTCCAGTGAGCCCTATTGCTCTAGGCCTTTGTTTAACGCTTTCGACAGTCGGTCTTAACCCAGTAGATGACGTCACACGGGATGAAGTCGACCTGGTCGAGATCAACCATTTCCACGACGAGCACGGACGGCTCGTTTTCGACCAGATCATTTTCTATGACTGGTGCAACGAGAAATGCCGCTTTCAAGTCCGGGCCTGGCGCCTGCTGAAAACGGCCGCCCAAATGCCCCGTCGCGATCTGCGGAACAACGGCTACATCGCGATGTGGCGCGATGGGGATGTCACCCGCGAAGTGCAAGCGAAGTCGATGCGCGAATCGTGGACACAGTACGATCCCGAGCAGTCGGAACGGAAGTATCTAGCCGATACGCGGCGGCGAGAATTGACCAAGCCGAAGTCGCCGATCGATGTTCCGCGGCGCCCGCCACGAACCACACCCGAGCCAGGCAGCAGCAATGCTCCTTCGACGGCCGCGGCACCGACGCCTGCTGCAACTCCTGCCGCTTCAGCGCCGCAGATTGCAGCGCGGCAAGACCAAGGGCGCTAGATACCGGGCAGAGAAATAGACGTCTTTGCCAGGCGACCAAGGGCCCTCACGCAGGCCCTTGGTTGATTCGTTTCCCGCGATTCCATCTTTTGCACATCTCTTGAAGATCGCGGGTTCGCGCAAAAGCTATGGCTGTCACAGCCACGGCATTTCTTACTGAATATCCATCCTCGGCGCGGCGGAAATGGCCGTCAAAATTGGCGCGCAGTATGCAAATGAACCGGTCCGTATGTGTTCGCGTAGCAATTTTGGCAGCACTGTCATGCTGAGGCGGCCGAACCACGGTTCGCCCACTGCGAATGCTATCGTCGACTGAGCTAGACCCGCCCGCGCTCGACGATCTTAATTAGGGAAGGGTTGATCTTTTGGGCCCGTGCCGTCATCCAACGCGCAAGGGCCCGAAGCCATTTATAGGAAGTTGTCTGATGAGCGCAAATCAACAACGATCGGTTTGGACGTACGCCTTTGTTACATCGGTAGCGACGGCAGGATTGATGACCGTGGTTCTCACCACCAACGGATTGGTTCGCCCCGCCGGGGCCGATCCGCGCGTGAGCAGTAGCGCGGCGCGCGAGCAAGCGCTGACCCATGCCAACGATCTTTCGGCGGCCTTTCGCATGGCGGCCAACGATGTCTCGCCCGCGGTGGTGACCATTACGCACACGCCGAAAGCGATCACAGTCAAAAACGACAAGAGTTCTCCGAAACGGCCGCAAGGTCGCTCGCGCATGCCCGATGAACTCAAAGATATGGACCCGCTGTTCAAGCGATTCTTCGAAGAAGGTCCCGGCACGGACGACGACTCGCCTCAGTTTCGTCAACGCATGCGTCCCAGCAGTGGTTCGGGCGTGATCATCGACCCCAAGGGCGTGATCCTCACGAACAACCACGTGGTGGCCGGCGGCGGCGAAGTGATGGTTCAACTCGCCGACGGCCGCGAATTTCCCGCAACCGAAGTCCTCACCGACCCCGATACCGACATCGCCGTGGTCAAGATCAACGCTGGCGGCCAACTGCCGCATGCTCGCTTGGGCAACAGCGATAACGTGCAAGTAGGCGACTGGGTGATCGCTGTCGGTCAACCCTTCAACCTTTCTGGAACGGTAACTGCCGGGATCATCAGCTCGAAGCAACGTGGGCTTGGCATCACCGAGCAAGAAGAGTTTTTGCAAACCGATGCCGCCATTAATCCGGGTAACAGTGGTGGCCCGCTGGTGAATCTGGCCGGTGAAGTGGTCGGCATCAACACGGCTATTTCGTCGACGAGCGGCGGCTACCAAGGCATTGGTTTCGCCGTCCCTGTCAATTTGGCGAAGTGGGTTGCCGAGCAACTGCAACACGATGGCAAGGTCCAACGCTCGTACTTGGGTGTGGGCATCCATCAAGTGGACCAGGATCTCGCCAACAACCTTGGCATGACGCTGCCTCGCGGGGCGGTTGTGACCGATGTTCGTAGCGGTTCACCTGCCGATAAAGCAGGGATCAAGGTGGAAGACGTGATCGTCGATTACGGCGGCGTCGAAATCCATGGACCCAAAGAACTGTCGTCGATCGCTCAGCGTTCGCCTGTCGGAAGCAAGCAGACGGTTGTGGTGATGCGTGACGGAAAGAAAGTTCCGCTGACGGTGACCGTCGATGCGATGCCCAACGGTTTTCGCACGGCCGCGACCAAACGTGGCCAGGTGGAAGTAGGCGAAAGCGTCGATATCAAGACGTACGGCGTGGCCGTGACCGAAGTCACGACCGACGTCGCCGAGAAACTCGGTCAAAAGACTCCGCAAGGCGTTTTGATCACGAACGTCGAAGAAGGTAGCATCGCCGCGAAGGCAGGTTTGACCGAAGGGACCGTGATCGAACGAGTAGGCAACACGCCAGTTCGTTCGGTTGCGGAAGCGAAAGAACTCCTTTCGAAAGAGCCGGGGCCGCGCGGTCTGCTGCTCTTGGTGCGAACGGTTGAAGGAACCCGCTTTGTGGTTCTCAAAGGCTAACGTTCGACCGACGGCTGATTAAGTAGAAAACGAAGGGCTGGAGAAGACTCTCCAGCCCTTCCTGTTTCTTGAGTTAACTGTGCATACGCGGGAATGGGTCTCCTTCGGCAATGATGGCCGCTTCAGCCGCCGAGAGTTCCGCTAAGCGAGTACGCACTTCTTCTTCGTCACCGTAATCAAGTGCCAATTTGACGTAGGTGCTGTGGTGCCGTGCTTCGGATTCGAAGAGGCTCCCGTAAAACGTGCGCAGTTGTTCGTCTTGCACGTGCTCGCTAAGGGCCTTAAACCGCTCGCAACTGCGGGCCTCGATCAAGCCGGCAACGAGTAACCGGTCGATCGCCTTCTGCGGCTCCTGTTTTCGGACGAGGTCGTTCAGCTTGCGGCCATAGCTGCTGGGAGCCAATCGTTTGAAGCGAATGCCTCGCTCTTTGAGGATATCGAGCACCTGATGGAAGTGGGTGAGTTCCTCTTGGACGATCTCAGTCATCGCTTGCGTGAGCGGGACGTTGTCGACGTATGCGAAGAGCAGGTTCATGGCCGTGCCCGCAGCCTTCTTTTCGCAGTGGGCATGGTCGATCAGGATGTCGACCAGTCCTTCGTCGACCTGGTCGAGCCACCGCCGGCTCGTTTCACTTTGCAGACTGAGCATCGATCAACCTTCCGATTTTTGTCCGGCACTGTCGACTTCGAACAGGCGGATCATCCGCTGCAGCAATTCCATGGGGAGGCCGACTACATTCGACTCGCTTCCCGAAATGATGCGCACCCAATCGAGGCCGTCCTGGTAGCCAAACGCACCTGCCTTTCCTTCCCATTGCATGGTATCGAGGTAGGCCTCGATGTCGGCGCTGGTCCGCTTTTCCATGATGAGATAGGTGACGTCGACCAGGACCCGCGCACCATCGCCCGGCTTGGGCCACAGGCACAGGCCGCTGTAGACACGGTGCTCGCGGCTGCTTAACCGGCGGAGCATCTCGGCGGCATGCTCGCGGTTCTGGGGCTTGCCGAGGATTTGCCCGCAACACTCGGCGACGGTGTCGCAGCCGAGCACCAGACACGGCCCATCGGCCGGCTGGATCCTTCGCGCGACGTCCGCCGCCTTTTGCCAAGCGAGACGGGCGACCATCTCAGGTGGCGTTTCGCGGCTGCAAATTCCACATTCGGCGGTGTCGGCAGGCGCGAGAACTTCAAAGTTGTAACCGGCATCCCGCAGCAATTGTTTCCGTCGCGGAGACGAACTGGCCAGGATGAGTCGCCGTGTCATGTTGTGTCGGATCGAAGTCTTAAAGGCGGGGATGGGGCGGTCAAATCTTTTCGCAAGTGTACACTGGCAGGTAGATTTCGCCATTGGCGAGCCGCCCGCCCTGCCACTTTGAACCTCGCGACATGACTCAGCCGCCATTTCCCATTTTGTACGAAGACAATCACCTGTTGGTGATCGACAAGCCGGCTGGTTTGCCGACACAAGGCGCGTTGCCTGGCGAACCAAGCGTTGTCGAATTGGCGAAGGACTACATCGGCCACAAGTACAACAAACCGGGAAACGTTTACTTGGGCGTCGTCAGCCGGCTCGATCGGTTAGTCAGCGGCGTCCTGGTGTTGGCGAGAACCTCCAAAGCGGCCGCCCGATTGACGGAGCAATTTCGCGAGCAGGCCACCGGGAAAGAGTATTGGGCGGTTGTCGAAAAGATGCCGCCCAAGCCGCGTGATACGCTCGTCGATTGGGTCGTGAAGGATGATGCCGCCCATCGAATGCGGATCGTCGCAGCCAATTCGCCGGGAACTCAAAGGGCGGAACTCTCGTACACCGTACTGAAATCCTTGCCGGTTGGGGCATTGGTTGAAGTCATGCTCAAAACAGGCCGTAAGCACCAGATCCGGCTCCAACTGGCCGGAATCGACTGTCCGGTTTTTGGTGACACGAAATATGGTGCCGCGTCGTCGTCGCTGCCGTATTTTCGGCAGGCGATTGCGTTGCACGCCCGGTCGCTTTCGATCGAGCATCCGACGCTAAAAACGCCGCTTCAGTGGACGGCCCCGCTGCCGGCGGAATGGGTGAAACTCGGAATTATCGAGACGTGAGGGAACTCAAAATTCGGCTCCGGATTCCAATTCTCGCAGCGAAGCCGGTTTATGAGACGCCAGCACATTACATAGGCGTGAAATCTCGGTATTTTGTTAGTTGCCAAAGCAACTTTTCGAGGCTGGAATAGAGTAGGGACAGGGGCTGATTCGGGCGTTCCGTTTTGGCCGCGGCCAGTTACGTAGGGATTTGTCCGTGCCAGGACCGCGATCGATTTTCCGCGCGAACGCCAATGCCAGCCGTCTGGTTTCGGCTGAGCAAATGCAGACGGCGGTCGACGCAATCCGAAAGGGAGGCGCCGACAAGGTCGAGGATCCGGAACTCGCCGACTGGCTTGTCGCGCAGCGCATTTTGACTCGCTATCAGGCGGATCAAATCTTGCAAGGCCGCACCAAATTCACCCTCGGCCCCTACATTGTCACCGACATGGTCGGGCAGGGGGGAATGGGGCAGGTCTTCCGCGCCTATCACCAGGTGATGGGCCGAGAGTGCGCGCTAAAAGTTTTGCCCAAGGATCGCGTGACTCCTGAGTCGGTCGCCAACTTCATTCGCGAAAGCCGAATGCAAGCGCAGCTGGACCACCCCAACTTGGTGCGGGCCTTCGATGCCGGGCAAGAAGGCTTGGTGCACTATCTCGCGACCGAGTTCGTGAACGGATTCGACTTGCGACGGCTCGTGCGAAAGCAAGGCGCGCTTAGTGTTCCCCAAGCAGCGCACGTCATTCGCCGCGCGGCACTGGCCCTGGAGTACGCCCACAAGCGCGGGTTGGTCCATCGCGATGTTAAGCCGGGCAACATCCTGGTCACGCCGGATGGAATCGTAAAAGTTTCCGACCTGGGATTGGCCGGATTTACGCACGAGGGAGACGAAGACCCCCGGCAACGAAAGATCGTGGGGACCGCCGACTACCTGGCTCCCGAGACAATCATCAAGGCCGGCGAAACGACTTCGCTTACCGATATCTACTCACTTGGTTGCACGTTGTATTACGCCGTCTGCGGCAAAGTTCCGTTCCCGGGTGGTTCGGCTCGCGATAAAGCCCGCCGCCACCGCGATGATATGCCGTGGCATCCGCGGCGTTTTAATGGCGATATCAGCGAGGAGTTTGTCGAAGTCATCGCCGACATGATGGAGAAGGACCCTACCGAGCGTATCCAATCGATGGCCGAAGTCGCCTCGCGCTTGGAACCGTGGGCGGGCGACGCTGTCATCGCACCGTCGCGGCAGATGGGCAAGTCGTCGTGGAATACGTCGCCGCTCCCCAACACGCTCGGCGAGGAAGCCGTCAGCGACCCGCAAGATACGGATGGTGGCGAGAACTCTGCACCGAGCGCGGGTACCACCAGTCAGATTTCCGGCGGCACGCCCACCTTTCCGGCGGTGACGCAAGATTCACAGATTCCTCCGCCAATTGCTCAAACGCTGGCGCCGAAGCATACCTACTCGCCGCAGCAACTGACCAACTACATCTTGCTGACGATCGGTATCACAGTGCCGCTGGCGATGATTGCTGGCGCGCTGTTGGCCATGCTGGTGATCTGGCTGACCAAATAGCGCAACCGCGCGGGGGCTCGCCATGCCATGGTTGCCAACGCGAACTCTGCTGTGGGAATCGAAGCAAGAACGCGCTGAACTCGTCGAACGATTACGCTCGCATACTCACACAAGTTGGCTCTTTCCCGCTCCTCAAGATAAGTGGTATCTGGGGGCCGTCGCAGAAGAGGCATTCTGCCTGGTCCCCAGGATGGGCCCACTCACGTTTCTTTTGCCGCAAGTCGCAGGAACGATTCGTCAGGCCAACGATGCTCAGCGAGTCACTCTCGTCATCACGCCCAGCTTGGCAATGCAAGCGGCGATGGTGGCTGTCTTCGGGCTCATGAGCGCCGCCGTCTTTTACAACAATTGGTGGCGAGTGTTAGGTGGAACCGTCTTGAATGCGTTTCTGCTTTGGCACCTGTTGTGCTCCTTGCAACGGTTGGTGGTTTCCGATTTGCAGAAAAGACTCGCGCCACTTTTGGAAGCAATTCCAGTCGACAGTCCGTCGGCCGACAGCATCGCTTGGAAATGGCCTGATGTTCCGATCGTTCCCTTGGCGATCGTCGTAGCTGCGGGTGTTTGGGGCTACTGTGTTGTCAGTGGTCGTGCTGGGCTCATGACGCGGCCGATGATCGAACTGTTCCTGACAGCCTGGATCGCTCAAGCATTGATGTTTGGATGGTTGACCTGGTGGTCTGGGCTCGACGGGCGAGGCCGCACCTGGCTCCTCGGCCTGGCTTTGGGTATCGAACTCGTCACCTGTTGGCCCTTCATTGTGGCGTTCTATACCGGCGACGGCCGGCCCGTCTTCACCTGGCGATGGTCCTTGCCGCCGGGAAAGGAGTACGCGACTCCCTCCAGGAACGAAATGCCTGCGAGTACGCCCAGTGCATTGCAAGCGACAACTCGCCGCGACTTTCCTCAGTTCCGCGGTGAGCATCGCGACGGCATCGTCACGGGAGTTCGCCTTCGCACCGATTGGTCGGCTGATCCGCCGCGCATCGTTTGGAAGCAACAACTTGGCCTGGGATGGTCTGCCTTCGCGGTGGTAGGAAATCTAGCCGTGACGATGGAGCAGCGCGAGGATGAAGAGGCGATTGTCGCCTACGGCGTGGATGGTGGAAGCGTCGCCTGGGAATATCGGTATCCGGCTCGCTTCGTCGAACTAATGGGCGGAAATGGCCCGCGATCGACTCCAACCATCGATCGCGATTATGTCTACGCGCTAGGCGCAACGGGCAATCTGACCAAGCTCAAGCTCACAACCGGCGAAAAGATTTGGCATGTCGACGCGTTCTGTGGTCAAAAGTCAGTGAATTGCCCGTTTGGTGCAACGGGATCGCCGCTCGTTAGAGACGGACGAATTGTTGTTGGCCCAGGAGGGACACACGGCAGTTTGGCGGCCTTCGATACCGAGACCGGCGCGCTGCAATGGGATACGAAAGGCCCGCCGGCAGCCTATGCATCGCCCATGCTGGTCACGATCGCTCGCACCGAGCAGATTCTGCACTTCAATACGGAGGGAATCTACGCTTACCAACCAACCGATGGAAAAGTCTTGTGGAGTTATCCTTGGCATACGCCGCCTGAGAAGAACAACGTGTGCCAACCGGTGCCATGGAGAGACAATTCCGGCAAAGAAGCCGTTTTCATCGCGTCGGGCTACGGTAAGGGAGGAGCCTTGCTCGACGTCACGCAAAGCGATGGCGTTTTTCAAGCGACTCCGCGATGGTTTTCGCGGCAGCTTAAGCCCAAGTTCACCAGTGTCGTGGAGCGAGATGGATTCGTCTACGGACTCGATGAGGCAATTCTTTGCTGCATCGATCTACGAACCGGCCAGCGACAATGGAAGGGGGGACGCTACGGTTTTGGACAACTCTTGTTGATCGGCGAGTCGCTGTTGGTCTTAAGCGAGAATGGAGCGATCGTTCTTTGCGACGCTGATCCCAAAGCGTTTCGCGAACGCGCGAAGTTCGACGTTCTCAATGAGCGAACCTGGAGCCACCTCGCCCTGGCCGGACGATCGCTCTTGATACGAAGCGATCGAACGGCGGCGTGCGTCGAATTGCCGATGGACTTTGTCGACGAAGAACGCGTTCAGCAGTTGCCAGAACTGCCGGGCGTTACGCCGCGTTAGCGCGGCGGGTCTTGGCGCAGCGAGTTTCTTCTTCCCGCGACCAGAGTGCCACGGTTTGCGACCAGAGGGTCGGGATGGTTTCCCGGTGGTCGCCGCTAAAGTAGAAGCTGGTCCCGCCATCGGTGACGGTTCGTACCAAAATGGTCTTCCAAGGGCGGTAGTAGTACATGGCGTGGTCCTTGGTTGGAGGGCCACTCCGATAACCGCCCGGCAAGTTGACGAGATCGAACACCGCCGTGGTGAAGTTGCGAATTTCCTGGTGGTGCTGGCGGGCGACATTCCGCGCCATCGACAAGGCTTTCAAATAGACCTCGGGGCCCGTTACGGCCGAACCGATGTTGAGGTAAACGCCTCCCTCCAGATTCTGGACTTCGCGGGCGAAGATTAAAAAATCAGTATGGCTTGCTTGTCCGAGCGCTCCGCCGTCGCAACTGGCATGGGCGTGGATGATGTCGCTGCCGACGCTCACGTGCGACGTGATGGGAACGCCGCAACGCCAGCCGGCGGCTGCTAGGCTCAAATCGCGGCGAGGAAACTGATGTTCCTCGATCGTGCGCCCGAGCGCTTCGCCGAGTCCTTCGCCTGCGGCGGCGGCTTGGCGGACGATATCGTTGATGCGTCCGGTTTCGCTCCAGAGCCCGAATTGGCCGGCGCGAATCCATTTGGAGACGTCTTCGCTCGTTCCGTCGCCGAGCGCCAGTTCGTAATCGTGAATCATGCCGGCGCCGTTGGTGGCTAGCAGCGTCACCAGGCCGCGCTCAATCAAATCAATCAAAAATCGAGACAAGCCGAGTTTGATGGGATGAGCACCCATCATCAAAATGACAGGGCGTCCTTGTTGCCGGGCAATGACAATGCGTTCGACCAACTCATGGAGCTCGGGGTGGGCATACGGAGAACGAGGCTGCGCCAGCGGCAGGCAATCGGATGCCTTGAGGTCGTGCCCTCGTTGCGCGAGTCCCATCAATTCCAATTGCTGTCGATCAAAGATTGGATATCGCGACACGTTCGTCCCCTTCGCTAGCAACCGATTCAGACGCCTTTCCGAATCGGCCGACACTATAGATGGCGGCGACGGCTTCTCCCAAGGTCAAAACGTGCTGGCATCGCTGGCATAGAAAGGCACCACGCGAACAACCCGTATTGGCCATCAAGGCGGTTGAGCTGTATAAAGTCGGCGGCGCCGAGGTTCCGGATCGCAAGGATGTGATCGGAATTGCCTATTGCGAGCGGCAAGTATCTCGCGATGGCAGAGAGTCCAGGAGGGACAGACCGAGATGAACTACACCGAACTGATCGAGACGCTGGAGGGCATTCCCGCGGCGCGGGCGCTCGTGCTAGGCGACTTGGTTCTCGATCGCTACACCTGGGGAAACGCCGATCGCGTTAGCCCGGAAGCTCCGGTTCTTGTGCTCCATGCGGATCGTCGCGAGAGTCGCTTAGGCGGCGCCGCGAATGCAGCGAACATGTTTGTCGGTCTCGGGGGCAAGGCGACGTGCGCGGGTGTTGTTGGCAACGATTCCGACGGACACTGCCTGACCGATTTGATGCAAGAAATAGGTATCGATACGGACCTGGTGTTAACCGATCCCGCTCGCCCCACGACGTCGAAAGAGCGGTTTATCGGACGGGCCTCGACTCGGCATCCCAGCCAGATCTTGCGTGTCGACCACGAAACGCGTGAGCCTTTGCCCGAACACATTCAAGACGAGTTGATTGAGCGGATCGTCTCGCACATTAGCGAATTCGATGTGGTGTTGGTCTCCGACTACGGCAAGGGAGTTTGTACGCCGCGTGTGTTGGCGGCTACGATTTCGGCGGCCCGCAATGCGAACATCCCGATTTTGATCGACCCGATTCGGGCCGTCGATTTGAGCCGCTATCGTGGCGCCACGCTGCTGAAAGCCAACCGCTACGAAACCGAATCGGCCACCGGGCGGCGCATTCAAGATCCGCGCGAGGCCTTGCCGGCCGGCGAAGTTTTGTGCGAACAACTCGACCTCAAGGCGGCGGTGGTGACACTCGACCGCGATGGCATGGTCGCCGTGCGGCGCGATGGGACAGGAGGGGTCTTCCCCACCGCAGCGCGTGGCGTGTACGACATCACGGGCGCGGGTGATTTGGTTTTCGCCGTGCTCGGCCTGTGCACGGCCGCCAACGTGAAGTTGGAAACCGCAGCGCGGCTTGCGAATATTGCGGCCGGGCTCAAGGTTGCCAAGTTCGGCGTCGCCGTTGTCTCGCGAGAAGAGATCCGAACCGAACTCATCTCGGGGCACACGCCTGGCCTTCGCAAAATCTTGACGCTCGAACAGGCCGCACAGCGAGCGGCCGAGCACCGCCGCCGTGGCCAAACCGTGGTCATGACGAATGGTTGCTTCGATTTGCTGCACGTTGGCCACGTGACCAACTTGGCCGAAGCGTCGCGGATGGGCGACGTGCTGCTTGTCGGAATCAATAGCGACTCCAGCGTGAAACGGCTCAAGGGGGCGCGGCGTCCTGTGATCGGCGAGACCGATCGAGCATCGATGCTCGCGGCTCTCGACTGTGTCGATTACGTCGTCGTCTTCGACGATGATACGCCGCATGCGATGCTCCACGCGGTCCAGCCGGATGTCCTCGTTAAGGGCGGAACCTACGCCCCGCACGAAGTGGTCGGCCACGAGGTTGTGGAAAGCTACGGCGGCAAGGTCCGGGTGACAGGCGTCGTGGAAGGGATCTCGACCACCGCGATCCTCAAATCGCTCTATCACGACGATGTGCCGGCGATTGCTGGTTCGATCGCGGCCGTTCCTATGGCAACTGCTTTATCCGAAAGCGCCTCGGGGGTCGACGATGGTTCGGACGAAGCCAAGGCAGAACACATGGGGCGTCGTCGGGCGGCAGGCTAAAACGCATTTTTAGATTCGCAAACTCCTCGCAAAGTTATGTCAGGTCGATATCCATTTCGTGCCGCGACCGTCGAACCAGCTCGTGCTGGTGAGGCAGGTGTTGGCACGGACATCGATTCGACATCGCGATCCATGTCGCCGAAAGGACGGGCGGCATGAAATCGGTGGCGATATTTCTGCCCGACTGGGTGGGCGACGTGGTGATGGCCACGCCGACCCTTCGCGCTTTGCGAAAGCGCTTTTCGCCGGAGACGCAACTGATCGGCGTAGTCCGGCCGTATGTGGCAGAAGTCCTGAACGGCGTCGACTGGCTCGACGAGTGCCTGTACTACGATCCGCGCGCGAAGGACCCCAAGCTCGGCTCGTGGAATTTGTTGCGAGAACTGCGATCGCGCCGACTGGATACAGTCGTACTCCTCACTAACTCATTGCGAACCGGTGCGCTTGCGTGGCTCTCCGGAGCACGGCGCCGCGTCGGTTATGCCCGCGACCTGCGGGGATGGTTGCTTAACGATCGCCTGACGCCGCCAGCCGAACGCTGGCAGTTCACGCCGGTATCGGCGGTCGACTACTATCTCGAAATCGCTTACCGCCTCGAATGCCCTGTCGAATCCCGCAAGCTCGAGTTGGGAACAACCGCCGCCGACGACCAGGCAGCAGAAAGCTTGTGGCAAAGCCTGAAGCTGCCAGCTGATCGCCGGGTGGTCGCGCTGCACATGGCCGGCGGGCATGCTGGAAAAGCAACCGCCAAGGCGTGGCCCGTCGAAAACTTCACGGCCTTGGCGCGGCGGATTGCCACGCAACTCGATTGGCAGGTACTGGCGCTGTGTGGGCCGAACGAGCGCGACGTGGCCAGCCAAGTCGAACGTGGCGCGGACCACCCGCTGGTAAAGAGTCTTGCCCAGCAGGACGTTGGCCTGGGGCTGACCAAAGCGATTCTCAAACGAGTGGGCGTTCTGACGACTACCGATAGCGGGCCGCGGCATATCGCCACGGCATTCGATATCCCCGTGGTAGCGTTGTTCGGGGCAACCGATCCACGCTGGAGCGAGACCCATCACCCGCTCGCGATCAACATTTTCAACAAAACGGATTGCGGCCCCTGTGCCGAGCGGCATTGCCCGTTGGGGCATCACCGGTGCATGCGTGATATTTCAGTCGATCGCGTGTTCGAGGCAGTCAAGTTGGCCATTCACAATGCGACGTCCCCATTCAAGATTCGCGCGGCTTAAGAAACAAACGAGCTATCGATTCGATGCGGCAGAAGGAGTTACCCATGCGATATGCATCTTTGCTGATTGTCACCACGTTGGTTGTGGTCACCTGTGGCTTCGGCTGTGGCAAGTCGACATCGACGACGGCCTCGTCGATTTCGCGCGAGGAAGTTGCCGAGTTTCTAGCCGGGGAGTGGGAGGGGACAATGCAGCTCAACGAAAAGGCCGCCAACAAAGCGCTCGAAGAGCACGAAATGGAAATCCTCAAGTCCATGAAAATGGACATGGTGTTTCACAAGGACGGTCAATTCGATCAGACGGGCGAAGACGCCGGTAAGAAGCACAAGGACAAGGGAAGCTGGGAATTCGTTGGCGCCGAGGAATCGGAAAACGTCATTCGCAAGATCACGATCAACTCGAAGAGCTCAAATGGAGACCCGAAGCCGATCGACTTGGTTCTGGATGGCGACGACGCCTTCGAAATTCCGCTCAACATAAAAGACGTGAAGGTCGGCGCCATGCGATTCGAACGTCGAATGCGCTAATTGCCGCCTGCCATCACTTGCAGAATCCCCCGACAAAAGTCGGGCAGGTCATCCGGCTTGCGGCTGGAGACGTGGTTGCGATCGATCACCACCGGAGCGTCTTCCCAAATCGCTCCGGCATTGACTAAGTCGTCTTTGATGCCCGCAGATCCTGTGACGCGTACTCCCCGGTAGACGCCCGCGGAGATGGGGATCCACCCGCCGTGGCAAATGGCGGCGATCAGTTTTCCGCTCTCTTGAAAGCCGCGAACCAGGTTCAGCACCGCTTGCTCGCGCCGCAACTTGTCGGGCATGAATCCGCCTGGCACCACGAGGCCGTCGAAGTCGCCGGCTTTTACTTCCAGGTAGCTGGCGTCCGAACGGCACGGGTATCCATTCTTGCCTTCGTACACGTGCTGCGACTTCTCGCCCGCTACGACGAACTTGGCGCCGGCCTCGATGAGCCGCAGCTTGGGATACCAGAGTTCCAAATCTTCGTAGATGTCTCCCACGAAGCAAAGGAACTTCTTGCCAGACAAAGGCAGGGCTTGGTTAGCAGACATGAGATCGTCCTACTGCAAAGGAGTTCGGTTATCGTCGCGCAAGTTATTGAGGGCGGTGGAGCGATTGGTCGACTACGTGCGAAGCCGCGATCGGGCTGAGCGACGGTGTGATATTGCGGCCTTCTCCAAAATAAGGCGCGCCTTGGGGTGCTGCCCAAGCGACCGCGTTACCAACAATGCGGCGCACTTGAGGATGCTTGTAAATGGGAAACGTTTCGTGGCCGGGGCTGAAATAAACGACTCGTCCCTTGCCACGCCGCCACGTGCAGCCGCTGCGCAAGACTTCGCCCCCTTCGAACCAGGAGACGAACACGAGTTCGTCAGGCGGTGCGATATCGAAATACTCGCCATACATTTCACTTTCGGGTATTTCGAAATACTCATCGGTCAATCCGTCGGCGAGCGGATGGCCCGGGTCGATGGTCCAGACTCGCTCTTTTTCGGCTGCCTCGCGCCAGCGCAACATGCAACTTGTGCCCATGAGCTTGCGGAATATCTTGGAGGCGTGCGCCGAATGAAGTGCGACAAAACCCATCCCTTCCAGGACGCGCTGGTGGACCCGCTCGACAATTGCATCATCGACCCGGTCGTGGGCGGCATGGCCCCACCAGGTAAGGACGTCGGTATGAGCCAATACTTGCTTGGTCAGGCCGTGCTCCGGTTCCTCGAGCGTCGCGACATGGATGCGGACGCTGTCGCCAAGCCTCGCTTCGATGGCTCCCATGAATTCCGCGTGCAGTCCGCCCGGATAGAGTTTCCCTACCAGGGCGTTTGTTCGCTCGTGTACATATTCGTTCCAGACGGTGACTCGGAGAGGAGCGGTGGTCACGGCGGAATCCCTAAGGGGAATTCGATTTTTCGATCCGCAAGATCGTTTCGCGGGCGAGCGATTGAATCGCGCCTTTGGCACCGGAGTTCTTGATCGTTGCAAGGTCGCTCTCGGCAAGCGTCTTCAAGAGTTGCATGACCGGCTCGGCATCAACATCCGATGGACGGCGCTCGATCCAGCGTTTGGCCGAATCAATACCTGTCCGCAACACCGACAGCCGCTTGGCCTCGCGTTCCGTCTCGTGACGTTCGTCGGCACCCGCTTGGGTATTGTCGGGCTTCAGCATTTCGCGCAACCCTTTAACGGCCCGCGGATCTCCCCAGCGGCACAGCCCGCTGGTCGCGTTATAGCGGACGTTGGGATATGCGTCGTCGAGCATCTCCGCTAAGCGATCGAGCGCCGGCTTGCCGCCGATCACTCCGAGCGTAAAGGCTGCGGCGCCGCGGATTTCACCCCGTGGGCGATAATCAGGCGAAGCGCCGGCCACAGGCGAAGTATTCTCGTCGCTGGCGTGCGAGCATTCATCGAGCGCTTTCATCACCTCGGGTTCGTCGCGGAGTTTCTCTGGGCCAACGTTGTTAGCGAAAACGGCCAAGGCCTCCAGAGCAGCCAGACGCACATTGATATCGACATCGTTTTGATCGTGAGTCGCTGCTTCAATTAACGTGGGCAATCCTTCGAATGTCCGGAACTCGCCGAGGACTCTCGCGAGGTACATACGGCTTTCGACTCGTTGTTCGTCTTCCTTCGAGTCGGTTAGTTGGGTTTTGAGCTCCTTGGCCAGGATGTCGGCCATGTTCTTGCAGAACTCGGGATCATCCTTGAGCTTTTCCGCGGTGGAGTCGCGGCTCGAAAGGAGTTGAGCCAAGGTCACGGCTTTTTGCCAGCTACCGTTACCACCGGCGGCTATTTCGCGAGCCAGCTCGCGCGGTGAACTAGTCGACTGAGCAGCCCAACTGAACATCATCCAGACCGCCACGATGATCGAGACGATCAAAAGCGGAATCAAAAAGAGCTGCAGCAAGAACGTAACGCTAGGCGGCTCGACGGGCGGCAGCACATCAGCCGGGGAGAACTTGGTTGGCTGGTTGGAATCAACCGGCGCACTTTCAGAAGGCGTTTCGGCCATGAATATCAGCGAAATAATCGAAAATGGAGTGGTGAAACACCCATTATAGAGAAATCCGCCGTCAGCGGATCAGTCTGCGGCCGCCGAGGGCTAAGAGCGCCCCGACACTTCCAGTGAATGGGGCAAAAAAGTAAACGGCACGGCGGATTGCTCCCCGTGCCGGATTGAAAGCGGTCAAACGAAAGTCGATTACAGCAATCGCTCGATCAACGTGATGGCGGCCTTGGCGTCGGCGGCATTTCCCATCAGCGTCAGAAACTCTTTTGCTTTGAGAAGCTTGGCGGTATCGAGCGAAACAGCTCCTTCGGCGCCAGCAGGGCGGCGACCTGGGCGGCCAATCTTTCCACCCTTGCGCTTCGCAGTCGAAAGCACGGTGCTGACATACTGAGGCGAGATCTCGACGCCATGATCCTTCTGCATCGCTTCGGCGATGGCCTTAGGCCCCATCTTCTTGTTGCCCTTCTTGTAGTCGCGAATGAGTTGCGACCGATTGACGCCATCTGCGGACTTGCGAGCCATGAAAGTCTCTCCGAACGAATGCTAATGCGAAAACAATTTGAATCAGATGGATCTGCGAAGCAGTCGCAACGATCCTACTAACTTATTAATGAAGAATGAAATCGTCAATCGAGTCTAACGTCAACTAGTTATGACTTCTAGTTTCTTGAAGCGAACGTAACGTCGAATCTGGTAGGAAATGCCGCAGCAGCGTGATCGAGTAGTTCGCTATGTACGCGCGGTTCTTGGTTTGGTGAGATGTTGTTAGTGGGTTGGTATTTGCCGCACCGAGATGAGGTGTTGTTCAAATGTTGCGCACAAAAGGGCAGTGTGTGCACTATTTGACAGAGTGGCTCCAAAAACTCTATGTCATAGATGGTGGTCACGTATCTGTTCGATGAAAAACAAGGCAGTCGTGCGGTGTTTTGGTCACTGGCGGCAGCGGGGCATCCAAGATTGACCTCGCTCGAATAGTGACATCCGCCATCTATCACGCAATGCCAAGAGCCTTGTCTGTTGTCCGCCACCGTGGCGGAGAACACTGTGGCAGAGAACCGTGGCAGCGAACACCGTGGCAGAAGAATTTGGTACGTTTGGTTCAAACGCTTTCTTGAGTATGGCCCTGCAGTCGGAGGAGTCCAGCGCTTTGTGCGCGGAGTTCGCTTTTTCAAGATGAATCATCGTGTCGCCGGCATGGCGCCCTATCTGTGGATGCTCGCCGGTTCCGCTTGTTTCGCCGGCATGGCGTTACTTGCGAAGAGTGTGGCCGACGACTTCTCGTGGCCGACAATCGCCGCCGCTCGCGCTGGGGGCGCCTTTGTCTTGACGTTGGCTTGGGCCATGGCGTTGCGTGTTCCGCTTGTCTATTTCCGCCCAGCCAGTCTTTGGATGAGAAGCCTGGCGGGGACTGCCGCGATGCTCGCAGGGTTCTACGCTATCAGCCATTCAGGTGGCAGCGGCTCCCTGGGGCGCCTTGCGGAAGTGGTCACGATCTTGAACATGTACCCGCTGTGGGTGGTTGCGCTCTCGTGGCCACTCGTCGGCATTCCCGCAAAGCCATCGCTTTGGGTAGGCGTTTTGGTGGGCATCTTGGGTTTTGCCGTGATTTCAGCAAGCGATGGTTCGCGTTTGTCTGCCGTTTCTGGTTTGGGTGACGAGGCGTGGACTTCGGCGCTGCGATTGGACGCCACCTTTATCACGGCAGCCTTCGCTTCCCTTGGAAGTAGTATTGCCATGATCGGCCTTCATAAGACCAAGAGCGTCCCGCCGCTGGCGATTGTCGTTCATTTTTCGTGTGTCGCGACCTTGATTGGCCTGGTCGCGGCATGGTTGCTAACGGCATTTGAACTGGTCGAACCGAAACCTCTTCCACGCGAAGTTATGCCGTATGTCTTGTTATGCGCCGTTGGCGCTTGTGCCACCTTAGGCCAGGTTTGCTTGACCATGGCATTTACGCGTGGCAGCCCCGGCCCGGTATCGGCCATTGGGCTGATGCAAGCGGTCTTCACTGCGTTGCTTGAAATGGTGATATACCGACGGGGCTTTTCGCCGTTGTCGATTGCCGGCATCGCGTTGGTCATGGCACCCACCGCGTGGGTGATGTTGCAGGAACGCCTGCCACCCAAGTTGCCTGAGAGCAGTTAGAAGCTATCCGCAATCTTGTTTCGGACAGCCTCTTAGAGGCCGTCGGGCGTAAGCCAGCGCAAAGGGCGGCTAGCCAGACGGCGAGGGAGATCGCGAAAAGCCAGTTTCGCTGTTGGTTGTCGCGCGGCCGGGTCGAGCTGGTTGCTTGACGATTTGACTGGGGCCCGCCGAGGCCAGGCGCTTTTTCTCACGCTGTACGATGTAGTAAAAGTACGTGCACAGCGACCCAAAGGTCACAAACGGCATCGAGACCATGAACAAGATGCTGAAATAAAAGCCCTTCGCCAAACCTTGATGCGTGGGGTCCCCTTCCAACGAGTCTTTGCAATTGGGGCACGCGCTGGCGATCGACGCAAAAACCAGCAGCGTCACGAAGAACGAGACGAGGCGGAAAGCAGTTTTTCGGGAGGTTGAAGTCATGGCCAAGGGGCAAACGAGGGGAGCTTCACGACCTGTTCAATTTTATCGACTTAGGTCGAAGCGGGAAACCAGCGATAGAGCATGAAGTAAACCAAAACGCCCGTGACGGAAACGTAGAGCCAGATCGGAAGCGTAATCTTGGCCCACCGCCGGTGGGCAATACGGTTGTCTCGCCAAGCCAGCACAATCGTACCAATCGCCAAAAAAGGGGTTGCGATTGCCAGAAGCAGGTGGCTGCCAAGCAAAAGGTAGTATCCATACCGCACGGTATCGCCGTACTGGGCGGGGAATCGCTTGTTCCACTCGCCCGTCGCGGCATGCAGGGCACCTTTATGGGCGAGATAGCACGTCAGAAAAATCACGGACACGCCAAAACACGCCATCATGGCCCACTTGTGGGCGGTCTCTCGTCGCTGCTTAATCAGTATGTAGCCAACGACGAGCAAGACCGTTGCCAAGGCATTGAGCCCGGCATTGATATGGGGCAGGACGTGTGACAGGGTTTCGGCCATGCGAAATGCAACAAGCTTGTTAGGTTCGAAGCGAGCTACTTAGTAGCGGGCTCTGGATCGTTGGAAGTCGACGGTTGGTTCTCTTGCGGTTCTGCTTGGGACGACTCGGCCTTTGGCTCATCCGATTTTTTTTCTTCGTGCTCGGTTTCCTCCTCGTCATCGTCGACGGCGCGGTGAGAAGGGTTGCCAGCCGAGAGTGGCAACAGGCCTTTGGCCTTCACATCTTCGCCAGCGGCCGCAGCGCGAATGGCCTCCTTGAGGCGTTTGAGATCGTCGTTCTTTTCCCAAGGGTACGCGCCGACGAATTTTCCTTCGCGATCGACGAGCAGCATCTTACTGCCGTGCGTCTTGCCGTCTTTGGATACGACGGTAAGAAACATCTCAGCCGCGAGGCGCTGGATGTATAGCGGATTACCAGTGAGAAAGAGCCAGCGATCCGGCGGCGCCTTCATTTTCAGCGCGTAGGCGCGAAGCGCCTCGGGTGTATCAGTAAGGGGATCGGTCGAGATGCTTAGGAACTGAACGTCGGTATTCTTGAACTCTGCCACCATTCCTGCAACAAACTGATTTTGTGCGACGCAAACTCCAGGGCACGTCGAGAAAAAGAAGCTGGCAACATAGGGCTTCCCCTTCAAGTCTTCGCTCGACACCGTTTTGCCCGTTCGTTCGACGAGCGAAAACGATGTCAGCCATTTTGGGTCGGCATCGCCTGGCGTCTTCGGCGGCCACGAGATCGGATTCGACGTGCCGCCCCAGCGCATCTGGTTCGATAGACTCCTGCTCGCGATGAAGACCATAAAGCCTCCGCCGATCAGGAAAGTAATTGCCAGCCATGCGAGCGATGTTTTACTCATTGCAAGTCTCCGGCGGTTCGAACCGAAACAGTCCGCGCCGCTACTAGTAAGGTCGCCGCTACGAAGGCGATTGTGACAAGCCAGCAAGTCATCATGTTAGGAGACCAAAAGCCTTCGATCGCTTGTGGCCCGAGTGTCAACTGTCGAACGCCATGAACGCAGTACGTCAGCGGATTGCATCGCATGATCCAGTGCAGCGCCGTCTGACCCCAGGACGAAGTGCTTTCGAGGGCCGGGATGGGAAAAAAGGCGCCGCTCAGCATCCACATGGGCATCAAAATCAGGTTCATCACGCTGTGGAATCCCTGCGTGGAATCGACGCGCCATGCGAATGTGAAGCCTAATGCCGTCATCGCCATCGCCGCCAAGGTGAGCAATAACGCCACCTGGCACCAGTCGAGCCAGTTGGCTTTGAGCGGCAGCAGGAAGCCGAGCAGCAAGAACAAACCGCCTTGCGTTACGGCCAGGATGGTTCCACCAAGGACTTTCCCCAGCACAATTGCCCATCGCGACACCGGCGCCACAAGGACTGCTTGCAGGAACCCTTCGCGGCGGTCCTCGATGATCGAAATCGACGTGAAAATCGCCGTGAACAAAACGATCAGCACCAGCGAGCCGGGAAAATAGTATTCGCGAAACGAGGGACCACCTGCCTCGGTGCCCATGCGAAAGGATCGATCCAACCCTGCGCCGAAGAGAATCCAAAAGAGGAGCGGCGTGCCGATGGCACCGACGACCCGCGCGGGCTGACGGAAAAAGCGGATCACTTCGCGATAGCAAAGCGACAGCGCGCACGGCCACAACGGGCTGGCCTCGCTCTGAACCATTCGAGGCCCGGCGTCCTGGCGAACGACCGTCGACGTGGTAGCTGCGGTCATGCTTCCACCTCGTGATCGAACCGCCGACCTGTCTTGGCGACAAAGAAGTCCTCGAGTGTCGGTTTGCCGACGGTGATTGAGGTCAGCCGTCCTGGGAAGGCACTGGCGATTTTCGGAACCCATTGCGGGCCATCGTCGACAGCAAATCGAATGGCGCCGTCGACGAGCGTTCCGGCCAGGCCCAATTGCTGTTGGACCTCGCGAACGAGTTGCTCGGGATCGTTTCCTTGCAGTGTGAGTGTCTCGCCTCGCATTTGTTCGCGGAGCGCCGTAGGCGAATCGACGGCCACCACCTTGCCGCGATCCATCACGCATAGCCGATCGCACTTATCGGCTTCTTCCAAAAGGTGGGTCGTGAGGATGATGGTTGCCCCGGTTGTGTCGCGGAGATCGACCAGGCTTCGCCAAAACTCGAGGCGGGCGGCGGGATCGACACCGGTGCTCGGTTCGTCCAGCAGCAGCACTTGGGGAGCGTGCAGCAAACCTTTGGCGACGTCGACTCGCCGCCGCATGCCGCCCGAGAGTTTTTCGACACGTTCGCCGAGATGCGATTCGAGACCAAGCCGCGCGACGACATCGGCCTTGCGGGAAGCGAGCGCCGTTCCTGCCAGCCCATAGAGCGCTGCTTGTTGGTTCAAGTTTTCGTCAACGGTGAGTTTCTTGTCGACGCTAGGCGACTGAAACACCACGCCGATTCGCCGGCGCACGCTGGCTTGCTGCGACGCCACATCGCAATCGACGACGCGGACTGTCCCCGATTGGACGGGAATCAGCGTCGAGAGGAGGCGAAAGAGAGTCGTCTTGCCCGAGCCATTGGGGCCGAGGAGACCGAAGATCTCGCCTCGCGGCACCTGGAACGAAACTCCGTCGAGCGCGACTTTGGTCCCGTAGCGGTGGACGACGTTTTCGATCTCGACAGCGATTTTTGGAGTGGCGGCAGTCATAACTAGGGAGTTGGTCCGCGAAGCAAATCCCTATGCTGCGGGCCTGGCGATTAGTGTTTCTTTTTGGCGCCGTGCTCGTGATCGTCCGACTTTCCGTGATCGGCATCATGTGCTTCGCCATGCGTCTCCAGCTTCGACGCGCGGTACCAGCGTTCTTCGGAGTAGGCACGCATTCGCGCGCCGACGTCAGGCCACAGCATCAGCACCAGGAACATGCTCATCAGCGACGCTGGAATGGTCAGCACATATTTCCAGTTGGCTTCCCATTTCAAGTGCATGAAAAACAGCATCACCAGCAAGGCCTTGCCGCACGAGACCATGATCATGAAGGAGTTTCGAATCACCGGTACTTCGGCGAACATCGAACTACTGCCCACGAAGAACGACATCCCCGTGAGGATGAGCAGCGCAATAAACACGGCGAAGTAGGTGGCAAAACCGCCGTGATGTTCTCCCTCGGCGTGGTCTCCACCGGCATGGCTATCGTGATCGTGTTGAGTCATGGCAAAGTCCTTATCAGTTCGACGTTGTTGCGGCGTCGATCAAATCGCGATAGCGCGGGAATTAGAACAAGTAGAGGAGCGGAAACAGGAAGATCCAAACCAGGTCGACGAAGTGCCAGTACAACCCGACGTTCTCGATGATGTGAGCCTTCTTGGCGTCCAGTTGCTTGGGCAGGATCAATACGAAGGCAATCAACCCAACCAGCACGTGGATGGCGTGGAAGCCGGTCATCAGGAAGTAGGTGCTGGCCCACATCGAGCCACCGGGGATCACCATCGGCAAACGAAGGCCAGGATGCTCGTGGCTTTCGTTGATCCCGTGATGCTTTACGGCGTCGACCAGAACCGGCAAGATTGCCTTGCGCCCTTCCAAGTCGCCCATCCGCTTCATGTAATCGGTTTTGAGAGTCTCGTCGGTTGGCTCTTCGGTCTTAAGTTTGGCGATGGCTTCATCGACATGTTTGCCTTCCTGCTCCATGCGATCTTCGAAGTCGTTGATCCGGGCCTCCGAGGCATGCATCGGATAGACGACGAAGGCGATATCCGACAGGGCCTGGCGGCGCTGCACTTCGTCCTGATTCTTGGCGGCTTCAAGTTCGTTCCACGAAACGTGGTAGTTCATCAGGTTCTCGAGGAACGTCTTGCGCTCAAGCTGTTCTTCAGTCGCGTTTTCGGCTCCCAGCGCCAGGACTTTGTCTTTCAGGTTTTCCCGCAGTCCTTGGGAGTAGAAGATATCTGGCTTGTCGTACACCAACCCGCGTGGATGTTGGGGATAGATGCCGTGGCTGAACTTCGCGCTGTACTCGTAGGCTTTGACCCCGAGGAACGCGGTGCCCAACACGAGCGTGAGAAACAACCAACCCCGAGCCGAGGCCACGTTGCTTCGCTGTGCCGCTTCGTAGGCGAAGACGATCGTCACGCTGGAAAAGAGCAGCACGCAGGTGTTCACGCCGCCGATCACTTCTTGCAAGTGGACGTCGTGCGGCGAAGGCCACGCGGGAGCACCGAAGCGGAGCACGATGTAGGCGCCGATCAGTCCCGCGAAGAACATGATTTCCGTCGACAAAAAGAGCCACAAGCAGAGCTTGCCGCGCGAGAGTGGGAGCGACGGCTGGTACTGCAAATGAACGTGGCCGTGACCATGATCATCATGGCCGTGTTCACCATGACCGTGATCGCCATGAGCATCGTGACCATGCTCGTGATCGTCGTGAGAATGTTCGTGCGTATCGTGAGCCATAGAACGAGTATCTCTAAAACAGCGGCGCGGCGATCAAGCCGACCATCAATAACAACAAGTACACCAGCGTTCCGCGCAACAGCAGCCGCGCATTGCGATCGCTCCGCTCGCGGGCATAGCGCCAAGCCAACCAAAGCTGCATGGCACCCAGCAAAACGGCAACCGTGCCGTATGCCCACGCCACGGTCGAAGCAATGCCCATGACGGGCGCGATGCTAACGGGAATGAGTACGAGTGAAGCGACCACCGATTGCGCACCCGACCACCAACCCGAACGATCGGTAACGGTCAACATGCGGTAGCCGGCGTTTTCGTATTGCCCGCGGAAGAGCCACGCGATTGCCATGAAGTGCGGAAATTGCCACAGGAAGACAACGCCGAACATCGCCAGGATGCGAAAATCGCCGGCTGCTCCACCCACGGCGGTCCAACCAATGAAAACAGGCAGCGCGCCAGCCACGGCCCCAATCACTGTGTTCCACCACGAACGCGTTTTAAGCGGGGTGTAGACGGCAACATACAAGACCCAGGTCGCGGCCGACCAAATCGCCGGTTCGATCCCGACGAAACAAATCAGCTGGGCGATTCCCAACACGCCCGAGACGGCGACGAAAGCCAAAGCCTCAAACGGCGAAATCAAGCGTGATGGCAACGGGCGCTGGCTCGTTCGCAGCATCATCCCGTCGAGGTGGCGCTCGATCCACTGGTTCATGGCACTGGCGCTGGCGCCAACCAGAACCGTCCCGATCACCGCGTTGAGCAAGAGCCACAAATTCGGAAGCGTACCCGCGGCGAGGATCGCGGAGGCGGCCACGGTGACCGCCACCATGACGGCGATGCGCGGTTTGCTGAGTTCGACAAAGCCGGCCCAGCGCGAGTTGGCTCGCTTGGGAAGCCGCGTCGCCAGGTCGGAACCACCAGCGAATCGTTCTCGCGAAACTTTTACAGGTTTGGCCATCAAGGAAGCGCTCATGCCGCACCTCCCATCGCCAACGATGACTGGTGCGAGTTGCTTTCGGGAGTCTCGATTGATTTCGATGGGCTCGCCGATGCAACGGGCGCGGCGACAAGCAATCCGCCCCAGGTGGCCAGACTTGCCGAGACCGCCAGGATCGAGGCCCCGACGACGACATGGCCGGTGACAATCGCAGCCGAGGCGCCATCACGCGCCGTTACTTGAAACTGTGCGGCGAAGGGAATCCAGTGCAGGGCAGGGGGGAAGCCGTACTTGACCACCCAGGTCGACACACCCAGCAGTAACTGCGAGGTGGTCAAAGCGACGAGCACCCAACTCCATCCTCGCGGAGAGTTGATCGACGAAGGCGACACGGGCGCGATCCGCTTGGCCTGGCCATGAACCATCCACGACTGCAAGTAGACGGCGATGGCCACCAAAATGTGGAACACGACAAACAGCTGAAACACGCGGGGTGAACCGTCATCAAGCGGGTGTCGCAGATGGGCACCCAAGACTAATTGGGCCCACACCAAGGCGAGCAGCGTCATGGCCGCAGCCGTGAAGCCTGATCGACGCGACGAGGCGACGTCTTGGTCCATCAATCGGCAGGAAGCGGTTTGAAACGACTTCGAACAAGCGGTGGCGTAGGCGATTGCACAGGCGAAAAAAGTCGGACCCACGCAACCGTGCAACAAGGCTACTTTGCGAGCGTCCAATCGGACTCGCAAGCCGCCTAAGAGACCTTGGAAGATCACCAGCAAAAGCAATCCGACGGCGCCCCACTTGGCCCATTTGGGGACGCTTTTTCCGAACGTCGTCAGGAGCAGCGCGATCGCTGTCATTCCTGCCAACGAGCCAAGCAAGCGGTGGCTGTGTTCGATCATCAATTGAAACGGCCCGAACAGCCAGCGATCGATTGGATAGGCGAACATGTTCCAGCCGAACGTGCCTGGCCAGTCCTCGACCGCCATGCCGGCTTTGTGCGTGGTGACCATGCCGCCGACGGTGATCAACGCAAGCGTGACCACTCCCAGCGCAAGGGCCAACCGACGAGGCCAGCGAAGCGAATCGGCGGATGGCGAAAGGGTGGACATGCAGTAACTGGCGGCAAACCAACGGCTCTAGTGGTGATCGTCTTCTTTGTACCAGCGGCTCTTATCCGCAGGCGGTGGCTGCCATTGGGGATAGTTGTCGGTATCGACTTCCGGCGAACCGTACTCGTACGGCCCGCGATAAACGATCGGCTGGGAGTCGAAGTTGCCGTGGCCGGGAGGGCTCGGTGCGAACCATTCCAGCGAATTGGCACCCCACGGATTTCGCCCGCAGACCTTGCCGAAGAACATGCTGTAAATGAAGTTGGCGGCGAAGAGCACCTGCGTGGCGACCATTCCGATGGCGCAAATCGACATGAACCTGTTCATGGGAAGCAGCATGCGGAACGTTTCGTAGTCGTAGGGGTCGGCCAACCGTCGAGGGAACCCAACGGCCCCCAGGATGTGCATCGTGAAGAACGTTCCGTTCATGAAAAGGAACGTGAGGAGGAAGTGGACCTTCCCCAGGTCGTCGTTCATCATCCGGCCGAACATCTTCGGGAACCAGAAGTAAATGGCGCCGAACACCGCCATCGCCGTGCCGCAGAACAGCACGTAGTGGAAGTGGGCCACGATGTAGTAAGTGTCGTGGATGAAAATGTCGACCGGTGTGGCCGCCATGAAGATCCCCGAGAGCCCGCCGATGATGAACATCGAAACGAAGGCCAGCGAGAACAACATCGGCGTCGTGAACGAGATCTTGCCGCCCCAGATCGTGCCGAGCCAGTTGAACACTTTCACCGCGCTGGGGAGCGCGATCATCATCGTCGAAACCATGAACGTCATGCCGAGCATCGGGTTCATGCCCGAGACGAACATGTGGTGGCCCCACACGATGAAGCCCAACCCGGCGATACCCGAAATCGAGTACACCATCGGTTTGTAACCAAATAATGGTTTGCGAGCGAAGCAGGACAGCATGTCGCTGACCATGCCCATCGCCGGCAGAATCATGATGTACACGGCCGGATGCGAGTAGAACCAGAACAAGTGCTGCCACAACAAGGTTTGACCGCCGCCCCCAGCAGGGGCGCTGTTGTTGACGACCAGCCCTTCTGGAATGAAGAAACCCGTCCCTAAGGTGCGGTCGGTCAACTGCATGAAGCCCGCCGCCGTGAGCACGGGCAACGCGAAGGCTTGCAGAATGGCCGTGATGAACATTCCCCAGATCGTCATGGGAAGGCGGAACATCGTCATCCCTGGCGCGCGCATCAGGATGATGGTCGTCATGTAGTTGACGGAACCCATCATCGACGAGACGCCGACAAACGTGACCCCCATCAGCCACAGGGTTTGGGCCGTTTCGCTACCAGGAGCGGCGCTCGTCATGACTGAGAGGGTTGGATACGAGGTCCATCCGCCGCCAGCTCCATAAGGGGCGGAAAAGAAGCTCATGCCGATCAAAATGAAAGCGGGCCACATGAACCAGTAGCTCAACATGTTGAGCGTGGGAAAGGCCATGTCGTCGGCGCCGATCATCAGCGGAATCAGGTAGTTGCCGAACGCCCCGGCCAAAATCGGGATGATCACGAAAAAGATCATCACGGTCGCGTGCATGGTGAAGAGCGTGGTGTAGAACTCGGGCGAGATCTGCCCCCCTTCGGCGGAGAAGAGCATGCGGCCGATGATCGGCATCTCTTGCCAAGGCCAGGCCAGCTGCCAGCGAATGCCAAGCGCCAGCAATCCGCCGACCAAGAACCACATCAGCGTGCTGAACAAGAACTGCAGGCCGATGATCTTGTGGTCGAGCGAAAAGACGTACGTCCAAATGAACTGCGAAACCGTCATCGACGGCGCGTGCGAAGTGGCGGTCGAATGTCCCGTGGTGATGCTACTCATTATTCTTCGTCTCCTTTCGGAGCCGGCGTGAACACGGATTGTTCTTGTTCGGCGAGCTTCTGTTCCATCCACTTATCGAAATCGGCGCGGCTGTCGATGGTGATGCGGCCGCGCATCTTGTAGTGGCCCCAACCGCAAAGCTCGGCACATACGATGTCGTACGAACCGGTCTCGACGGCCTTGAACCACACGTACTGCTTCATGCCGGGCACCACGTCTTGCTTCACACGCAGGTTCGGCAGGAAGAAGCTATGCAACACGTCCTGGCTCTTGATCGCCAGCACGATTTCCTCGTTGATGGGGACGTGCAAGTCGTTCACGACGTGCAGGTCGTCGGGCGTGCCGATCTTGCCGTCCTTCCCGGCATAGCGAACGCGCCACTCGAACTGGCGACCAGTCACTTCGGCGAGCGGGTCTTTGATTTTGCCGTTCTCCCTCGGGCGGTTCATCTTGTTGTCGGCCCATGCGGTCATCTGATAGATCGCGATGAACAACAGCGTGACGGCTGGAACAATCGACCACACCACTTCCAGCATGTGGCTGCCGTGCGTGAATTTGATTGCTTCTTTGTTGTAGGCGGCGTCGTACTTCCAGAGGAACCAAAACAAGGCTACGCCGGTGCCGACAAAAATCACGCCCGTTAAATACAGGATGAAGAGGAACAGGTTATCGATCACCCGTCCGTGTTCGCTCACATCGGGCGGCAACCAATGGCTCTTCATGCCCGGCAAATCGAGCATCGCCCACGCGAAGCACCCGACGCCAAGGATAGGCACCAAGAGAAACAGAAAACTCCAAAATCGTCCCACGATATCCACTCCCAAACGGGATTGCGTTTCTATGTTTTCGTTCGAAGGCCGAGACTCTGCGGCCAACGACAGTGCTAGTTGGTTTCTTTTACGTTGGTCGGGCCGGCATCAAACGGATTGCTGATCGTTTCATACGGCAGTCCATCGCGAACGTAGTGAACGATGTCCCACACGTCGTCGTGTGTCAGGCCTTTGACTTCGGGACCGGCGTCGGCCGCCTTGATCGGTGCCGCAGGCATTTGCGCGCCTTCGATCCCGTTGATGATTCGCCAGAAGATATCGATCGGACGGCGACCGCCGCGGTAAACGTTGGCACGCAGGTTGCGCGGAATGAGTTTCCGCGGAGGCATCGCGCCGGCCGCCACGTACTTGGCAGTGGCGTCGGCAATTTCCGCCGGCGTGCCCGATTTTTCGACCCACTCCTGCGACCAGTCGTCGTAGAAGTCCTTTTGTCCGTCACCTAATGCGGTATTGCCGTGGCAGCTAAAGCAGTTGGCAACCGCGCCGTAGTACAGCGTGCGGCCGCGGGCGATCGAGTCCGCCAGTTCGCGCCCCGACTTCTCGGCCGGAACAGGCACCGATTCCGAAGTCGCCCACTTGTCGAGCGTGTCCTTCACGTAGCCGGTGAATTCCGTCAGCCGTTCTTTTCGCATCTGCGCGTTTTCCGGCGTTTCGACGGGGAACAGCCGGTATTTCATTTCATCCACGGACGAGGCCGTACCCGTGCCTTCCTTCTTCTCCAACTCTTGGCCGATATAGTCGATGACCTGCCGTTCCACCTCGCCCCGCAACGCGAGGTACTTCAGGTAGTGGATCAACGACTCGACTTCGTATTCGCTCAACAAGGCGAACGAAGGCATCGCGGTGCCCGGAATGCCTTGCATCAAAGTCTTTTTCAGATCCTCGTGGGTCGGCTTGCTTCCTTTGGGCGTCGACTTGAACTTGAACAGGCCGAGTCGGAAGTCGCGCGGATAAGGATTCAAAAATGCGGCCGTGGGACCCGCACCGTCGCCTGTGATGCCGTGACAGTGAACGCAGTGTTCGCGATACAAACCGCGAGCGTTTCCATACTCATCGCTGCCGACCGGACCGGAAGCCACCTTCAAACGGTTCACGTCGATGACGCTCGCCTGGGCCGGGTCTTCGATGAAAGGCATCTGCGGATCGTCGGGCGTACCAAACAGGGCAGCCATCACCGACGCCAGGTCGCGCAGGTTCTCGCCGTCCATCTTGCCGCCGTCGGGATTCTCTCGCTCCGTCTTTACGCATTTGGCTACGTTGCTACGGAACCGTGCCGCAGGAGAGCCGCATCCGACCGTCGACAAGACAACCACCGACAGCGCGAGCGCTACTTGCCATAGCGATGCCGATCGAAAGGTCAGAGGTGGTAGGTGCCGCATCATGATGACGTCGTACTCGATGAACAGGTAATTTCCGCCGCGTAAAATGGGAGTCTGCGCGACAGTCTTGGTTCTTGTTGTGTGTTGGTTTGCCCGACTCGCTACTTCGAAAGCAGGGCGGCGTCGAATTCCAGGTTCCATTCGACCATTTCGCCTGGGTTCAACGTTTGCTTGATGGTTCCCTTCGGCGTCTTCAGTTCGCTGCCGTTCATGCTCACGTTGCCGATGTACTTGAACGCCTCGTGCCAAACGCGAAACTCCAACGGAACACCGGCCGGAACGTTGGCGATTTCGAACGTGCCGTCGGGGTTGGTGACAACGAAATACGGGTGATTCCGGGTAAAAACGTAAGCCGACATCCAGGGGTGGATGCTGCAACTCACACCGGCAGGTGCGGGCGTGGCCACGTTCTTGGGGTCGTACATGTTGAACGAGTTGGCCGGAATGATTTGATTGAACGACGGAATCTTGCCGCCCGAGATATTCGTGTTGTGGCCAACAGGATCGCTATTGAGGATCTTCACCTTCTGGCTGGAGCGGCAAGCGAATACGTGCGAAAGGAAGACGCACTTCTTTTGGTCGAACTCGACTTCGGCCGTCTTGGCGGCGTCGTACGATTCGTGAATCCACTTAGGATCGTCGGGGACGTTCGAGTTGATGTAGAGGAGGACATTCTTCAGCCCGCCCCCATCGACTTCGACCATCTCCGAATGGACGTGGGGACCGGCGCAGACGTTTTCGTCCCTGGTGATCGAAGGCGCGGCGTAGCTGGGCGCCGTGCCTTTGAGCGTGATCTTTCCCTTAATGGTCGCGAATCCGGTCGGCTCCGCGGCTTCCGTGGTTGCGCCCGTCGAGCCCGATTTCCCTTCCTCCAGAATTCCGCGCAGGTTGGGCACCGTGTACTGGTAGTCCGCCGCGTAGTCGGGGGGCAAACTCCGCTGGCAACCAGCCAGTCCGAACAAGAGCGCCGCCGAAACGCAGGCCGCTATTTGCCGACAAATAGCGGGCCGAGAAGCACTGCGTGATTTCATAAGCGTAAGCACCGGGATCCGAATCCTATCAACCAGGCGAGCGACTGAATGGTTCGCTCGCCTTCGTTTCGTTACAGCAATTGGCTACTTGCTCTTGGGAGCGAACTTGAACGTCCCTTGATCGTTTTCGCCAGCGGCGATCTTGATCTTCACTTCGCCCTTCTTCCATTCGACGGGCTTGCCGTCCTTGGTCATCTTGGCGACGTAGCCGACATCTTCTTGCCAGAACTTGAAGGTGTATTCGCCTGCGGGAATACCTTTGATCTCGAGCACACCTTCTTCGTCGCTGACCGCACCGTACGGCGTAGGCATGACAACAATGTTGGCGCCCATCCAAGGATGGATCGAGCAGCTGATCGGAACCGCCCGCTTTTCCACCTTGGTAAGTGGACCGACGCTGGTGTCGCTGCTGGCTGGCAGGATCGGGTTGATCGGCTTGTTCTGTTGGAAATCGCACTTGGTGTTGTGTCCGACCGAATCGGAGTTTTTAAGCACCAATTCCTGGCCCAGTGCGACAACCGCGGCCCGTGGTTCAAAGCGGCAGTTCTTGTTGTCGAGCACGATGGGCTTCTTGAGTCCCGCTTCCAAATCAGGATTCACCGCGACCTTTTGTCCGTCGGCGGGAACCAACCAGCCGATCACGTTTTTCCAACCGCCGTCTTTGCTGATCACAACCTTTTCTTCGAAAAGGGGCATGGCACCGCAGACGGCTGCATCCTTGTCCGGCGTGATCTTCTTGGGTTCGGGCGCTTTGCCGTCGACCATGAATTTCAACTTGAGGTTGCCATAGTCGGCGGCGGTTGCGATGCCGGTTGCCAATCCCAGCGCGGCGCAGACGACCGAGGCGATCAACATTCGATGCGAGAGCTTCATGATTCTGTTCTCCGAGTTTGAGTGCTTGTGTTGCCATCTACTGGCAAGCAAGCGACTCCGGGTGCAAATGGACGCAACCCAAAAAAGGTGGGGAGCAAAGGCACCCGCGGCAGTTCGACGAACTGTCGATGCACCGCGGGTACGGCAGGACCCTCCATTGTATCCATAGCGACGCGAAAACGACGTTGTCTCGCGCCTACTTCGTGTACCTTGTTTAACCAATCGTTTGAGTTATCTAAAAGTTCGAGCTGACTGCTAGTTGGACGACGCCGTCTTCTCGGGGACCGCCGGTTGTGGCGGCGGCACCAAGGGCGTGATGGGGGCGCGTCGTTTGGCGTACTCGTCGAAGTTCATCAGCAAATCGACCAGACCATCCAATTGTTCGCTGCTGGTTCCGTGGAACAGTTTTTGATCCACGCCACCTTGGTTTGGCTTGGCTGGGTCGTACTCGATGTTCACGGGCATCGCCGTGTAAGGAAGGATCGTCTTGGGGTTGGCGATCCAATCTCGCACGTACTCGGGACGCAGGCGTTCGTAAACGCGCGCCAGGTTAGGTGCCAATGCTCGTGGCGAACCGGTGGGAGTGAAGTCGCCAACCATGTGGCACTTCACGCAGTAGTTCTGGTTGACCACGATCTGCATCGCGTCGTTGAAGCGCACCAAGCCTTCCGAGGCGCCCTTCTTGCGGCCCGACTTCGCTTGGTAGGCGTTTTCCTTCGCGGTGAGCACCGCCGATTGGCGTTGCGGCTGGAACTCGTAGGGGAACTCGGCGTTGTCGACGGCGGCGAAGTAATTCACCAAGGCCGACGCTTCGTTCGACGACATGTTGAACTTCGGCATGCGAAGGAAGACCGCCGGCCGGATCGGGTGCGGCTCCAGCAGGAAGTCGTGCAGCCAATTGGTTTGAACCTTTCGCCCTTCGCCCATAAGCGGCGGCGGCAGCCAGGCCCAAACTTCGTTCCCCTTGGCTTGCGAGTTGGATTCTTTCTCCAATTGCAACGCGCGGGGCGCGAGGTACTTCGCGAGGAAGCCGCCCTGCGTGCCAAATCGCTTTTCGATCGTCGACGACGGGACGGACAATGCTTGCAAGCCCGTGCGGAACGGTTTGCCTGCGAGTGCCGTCTTGCCGTAGAGTTCGAAGCCGTATTGAAGCGTGCGCGGGTTGTACGTTTCGTCTTCGGCGACGGTGTCGCCGGCATCATCCAGCACCATCGGGAGCGAGTCGGCCGATTCGACGGCCGGCAAGCCCGTCAATGTCGCGTGGGCTTTGCCACTGGCATCGAGCTTGGCCGAGTCGGTCAGTTCTTTCGGCGTGAAGTGCGCGGCCAAGAACGGATAGGTGGTCAATTCGCTTTGTTCGCCGAATTGGTCCGGCTTGAAGGCAATGTTCCACTTCTCGCCGTTGAGAATGTGGCAGCCGCCGCAGTTAAATTTCTCGACGGCCCGCTTGCCGGCCAAAATCGCCGCTTGGCGCTCGCTGGGCTTATAGCGGTACTTCTCGGTGGGCGGTTCCGAAACCAAACCCAACACGAAGGTGACCACCGCCTCGCGGTCCGCGGCGGTGAAGGGGAATTGCGGCATTCGCAAGCGATCGTTGTACGGCTTGTTCTCAGTCTTCTTGTAGTCGAAGCTGCGCGGCTCGGCGAGCTTTTGGAACAAGAAGCCGGACCGATGTTGATGCTTGAGAGCTTCCTCGAAGAAGCCCGCGCGTCCTGGATCGTCCACCTCGGCATAGTCGGGGCCGTCTTCGCTGTGTGTCGCAGCGTGCGCGTCGCCATGATCCGCCGCGCTGTGGGCATGTCCGTGGCCGTGCTCGATGTAGTGCTCAATGTGTTCGAAGGCGATCTTCGCGGGGTCTTTGCGGCCCCAGTCGGCCAGCGTCGTGCCAATCGGCTTGGCATCCTCGAAGCCGGGGATGTCGTGGCACGCGTAGCAACCGTACTTGGCGATCGTCTTCTTGCCGATGTACTTGAGCTTTTGATCTTGGGTGAGCTTGCCGCCATCGACCACCAGTTCTCGCTCGGCTTCCTTGAGTTCCTTGCGACGGTTGGCGGGGATGCCTTCCTTAAGGTAGGTCTCGGCCGTTTCCTCGGCGAAGTTTTGCTTGAGATACGAGTAGATCAGCGTATCCAGGTCTTCGCCGACGACCTTCGCCGTGGCTTGCGAAACCGGCTTCCACGCTTCGTTGGGCTCCGAAAGGAGGTACTCGACGATATCTTCGGCTGGGTCGGTCGTCTTGCCGTCGGCTTGCTTGATCGGATCGAGGAACAAGTTCGGCATCACCGTGCGGGCGTGATAGCGGGTCGGTTCTTTGATCCAGCTGTACAGCCACTCTTTGCCTCGCGGATTGCGTTCGGGATCGAACTTGGCGGACAGGCCGGAAAGGTTTGGACCTTGAGGGATTTCTTGCCCGCGATACTTCGACGTATCGGGGAAGTCTTTGTGGTTGTGGCATGCCAGGCACCCACGGAACTCAAACGATTGCTTACCGCGAGCGACCTTCTCTTCGGTGGTGCTTTCGTCGATGCCTTTGGGCTTGGCGACGGGCTCGAAGTCTTGGCTTTCAGTCTGGAGGTACGCCACGATCCCGGCGATCTCGACCGGTTCGTAACGCTTGGCGGCGTCGAGGTCTTTCGCTTCGGTCAGCGGCTTGGGTGGGCCGACTTCGTCGGTCGACTTTTCTAGGTGGTCCCAAAGTCCGAAGAAGCGAGGCATCCGTGTCGACGCGCGGAAGTTCTGTGGATTAGCTGTCCAGTCGTAGAGGAACGTCTTGTCGTTTTTCGCGTTGACGTATCGCAGCGAAGGGCCGACTTTGCGTTGGGTGCCAGGGGTGTCCTGATCCTTGAGCAGGTCGCCGAGCTTGTGCATTTCGGCGCTGGCAATCGGCTTCTGTTGCGTAGAGTCGGTTTCGAGCATCTGGCGCAACTGGCGACGGACCCCGTTGTCGTCCGGGTGGACGGCTAGTTGGCTGGCCCACTCGATCAGCTGGCCGATCTGGCCTTGTTCTTCTTCGTCCGAAGCGGCTTCCAAGCGTCCCTTGCCCTTGGCCTTTAATTGCAGAGCAGCGGCGAAGTAGTTGGGCTCCAATCGCATGTCGGGACCGACTCGCTTGTTGGGGCCGTCGAAGCCGTTGATTTCGTGGCAGCCAAAGCAGCCGTACTTGCGGATCGTGTGATACCCCTTCATCAGCTTGGGAGCCGGTGGCTCAGGGAAGCGCTCGCTCACTTCCAGTTCGGTCACGTCGTGGTGGCACTTCAAGCAGGAACTCTCGGCGAACCGCTTGGGGTTCATCGGGAAAATCCAGTGGTGGTTATCGAACCAGCCGTACTTGGTGCGCCATTCCTCCGCTTGCGCGGGCGAACTGGGGCTGTGCGACGCCCATTTGAATTCGGTCGCGCTCCCTTGCCCTTCGTGGCAGATGGAGCAGGCGAAGGTCGACATCTTGTGAGGACTGCCGTCGCCGACAAACAAATCGAGCCGCGGGTGCGTGGTGTAGGGATTGTGGAGACCGCGGCGAATCGTGAGCCGGACCGGCTTGCCTTCTTTGGCGAGGTCGTAAATCTTGGCGGCGGCTTGCCTGGCGTCGTAAATCTTTCCGCCTTCGATGGCAACCACGACGTCGGCAAACATGATCCCTGGCTTGACGATCCCGGTGGTCACGTCGACACCCGTGAAGCTTGCAACGTCTTCGCGAATCTCCGCGCTGGGCAGCTTGTCTTGGCTCAACACGAGGCTAGCCAGTCCTGCCTTTGCGGCAGGCGAACCGGGCAGTACCAATTCGACGGTCACGTCGTCAAAGTTTTCCAATCCCCCTTCGGCCAGTCGGATGCCGACCAGGTTTTGCAATTGCTTGACGGTGTCGGGCTTGTCGCCGGGCAAGGGCGCTGCGGCCGTGCGCTGTTCAGGCGTGGGAGGCGGAAGAATCACGTCGAATTCGTGATCCTTTATGAAGGCAGGGTCGTTGGGCGCACCGGGCAGCGACTTTTGCATCTGCTGGTGGCAAGTGGTGCAGCGATCGAAGCGGCGGACGTTACGGAAGTTGTTGTTGATTTCCAGACCATCCGACCACAGGTTGTCGATCTTGCGCGGCGAGTTAAAGGCGGTGAGAATCGGCAGCGTGAGCCATCGCTTGCCGAGGAAAATGAACGGCGGAGTCGATGAGAAAACGAAGTACGATTCGTTGCGGGATGCCCATTGCTTTTTCAATCGGGCGATATCGGCTTGAGAAGCGTCGAGAGCTTTTTTGGCTTCCTCTTGGTCGGCCGTCAGCTTTTTGACTTCCTTTTCGAGTGCCAAGCGGGTCAAGTTGCGAGCTTGGTAGATCCGCTGCAGACGCTCGACTTGCGCCGCGATGGTATCGACCTCTCGTTGCGCCTTGCTCATGTCGTCCTTGCTGATACCGTCGCGGACGCCGATATCGACCACCGACTTTGCTTTATCGAGGTCGGCGTTGCGGAACTTGCGATCGGTCATCGCGTTGTCTTCCTGATTTTTCAGGGAGAGGACAACCTTCGAGAGATAGTCGACGACAGCTTGGCGCTGGCCTTGCGCAGCCTTTTGCGCGGCGAGCATCGCCTTGTCGGCGGCGTTTTCTTCCGCGCGAGCCTGGTCGCGTTCTTCTTGTGCCGCGACGAGATTAGGATCTTTTTCGTTCTTTGTGGCGGCGTGCGCGCTAAGCCATTTGGCCTGGGCGGCATCGGCCTTTTCCGTTGCAGCTTTGGCCGCGGCTTCGGCTTCGGTGGCTTTGGGGGCCAGGGCATCGAGCTCGCTGATTTGCTTCTTCGTCCAATCGGCATCGAAGCCCGCGACACCGCCCGTCTTCTCTTGCTCGAGCTTCTCGGCAAGTACTTTCAGTTCGCGTTCGAAGACGTCGACAACCTTGGGGTCGATCGGCATGGAATTCGCAACCGCGACGTTATAAGCCGCGAATTGATGGGCTTGCGACGCCTCGTTGGTCATGTACTGCTGACGACGCCAGATGTTCGTCGTCTGGTCGATTTTGAGGACGTTGTCTTGGATCGGCTTCCACTCGCGCCGATTGTCCTTAATGATCCACCACAGCGTCACGGCAAGCAAAGCCGCGCTCGACAAGGCAAAGACCAGGTGCATGGTCTTCATCTCGCGCCATGTGTTCTCCGTTGCCGGCATGATCCATCTACTCCGTCTCTGCGAACCAAATGTGCGTCAGGGATTCTCTCAGGTCGATTGCTGGGAACCGATCGTCGCTTACAAGTTCAACAGATACTCGGGCATCGCGATAAAGTATTTCAAGTTAATGGTCCACCGCAGCAGCATCTTGATGGGCAGGGCGCCCATCATCAGCAGCAAGTTGGTGAACACCATGTATCGAATCAACCCCATCTTGATGAACATCTCGCGGAAGAATCCTCCCACGCCAGGCATCACCAAAAACAACGGGGGCAAAACGGCAAGGTAAGTGATCGTCAAAATAATGCCGGGCGACTCGCGAAGGATCGCATACAGGAGCTTCACGAATTCGCCGGAACCATCGGGTGCCGCGGGCCGCGCCATGTTGAGCATCTTCACCCAGAAGATCTGGGCCAAGTCGATGTTGTTCAGGGCCTCGACTTTGTGCGCGTCCCAAATCTCGTAGGGACCGAAGAAGTTCCAGTTGGGACCGCGTAAGAACGTACCCATCACGATCAGCGTGACCCACAGCACGAAGAAGCCGAATTGGAACGTCAGGTAAGCAAATTTACGTTCATCGATCGTGTAATACCCGTTCCCCTTCTTGTTGAAATCGATGTACGGAATCGCCATCAATCCAACCACCACGGTGCCAGGCAACACGACGCCGGCCATCCAGGGGTCGAAGTAAACCAGCATCTCTTGCAACCCGAGGAAGTACCAAGGGGCCTTCGAGGGGTTCGGCGTCTTTACCGAACTGGCCGGCTCTTCGAGCGGCGCGGGAAGCATAATCGCCCATAGGAATAAAAAGGCGGTGAGCGCGACCATGCAAATCAATTCGGTGTAAACCAGGTCGGGCCACACCAGAATCTTTTCGTCGTCGAGCTTCTCGAGCGAGGGCAAACCTTGCTTGGCGCGCTCGTCGTTGAGCACGGCCCGCCGCGTCGCGATCCAAGTAAAGAATCCAAGCAAGAACACCAGACCGACGATCGGCACGTTGTCAGGCTTGGCCACGATGTCGGCAAAGCTCGGATTGGTCATCGAAAGCGCGAGGGTCAACATCGCCAGGTTCAAGATGATCCAGGCGGTGGTCGGCGGCGTCCAAAGCTTTCGCGTCAAATACAAAACGGTAAAGAGTGCAAACGAACCAAGCGTGTACGTGGTGGGACCCATTGCCCAGTTCACCGCCGCTTGAATCGGCTTGGGAACCGAGATCAGCCACATCACCTTGGGGTCGCCGCTGTACGCAATGGCCGCCAAAACGGTCAGGACGACAGAGAAGGCAAGCCACAGGGTGGCGCTATTGATTTCGATCCCATTGGGGAACTTGGCCAGGACCGTCGATTTCCCGCTGGTCCAGTCGCGGTAGGCGACGAAAGCGTTCATCACGGCCATCAGCAGGTAAAAACTGCCGAGGAAGGTCGACACGCTGTGCAGAAACTGCTCTTCGCTAACGCCGTGCATGGCCTGTTCTTCGTGATTCGCGTTCTAGTTTCAATACTCTCGAGCCACTGCTTAGATCGGACCCTGCCTACATCGGACCGCTAATGCCGCCGTCCTTGCGGACGCGCCAGAAGTGGATTGCCAGCAACAGCGACGCAGCCAATGGCAACGCGACGCAGTGCAGCACGTAAAAACGATTCAACGTTTCCTCACCGACGAAGCGGGCCCCTAAGAGCCCGAATCTCGCGTCGGAACCGTTGGTAATCATGTCGATGCCGTCGATGGTTAGTAGCTGCTTACCGGGGCCTTCGTAACCCAGCACCGGGTGAGCGCGAGCCATGTTCGAACCGACGGTGATAGCCCAGATCGCCAGCTGATCCCACGGCAACAAGTAGCCGGTGAACGAGAGGAGCAACGTGAGCAACAATAGGATCACACCGATGACCCAGTTGAACTCGCGCGGCGGCTTGTAGCTGCCGGTGAGAAACACGCGATACATGTGTAGCCAAACGGTGATCACCATCGCGTGGGCGCCCCAACGATGGAGTTCGCGCAAGATGCCGAAACTCGTGGCGTCGCGCAATGCAAGGATGTCGTTGTACGCCCACTCGAGTGTCGGGCGGTAGTAGAACATCAAAAGCACGCCGGTGACCGTTTCGACCAAAAACAGGAAGAAGGTCACGCCACCCATGCACCACGTGAAGCTCAGAGCGATCCCTTGCTTCTTGATGGAGACGGGGTGAAGGTGCAAAAAGAAGTTCGTCAGCATCACGACGATGCGATTCCGCCGATCGACGGGCATCGGGTGCCGGAAAATGCTTTTCCAGATTTGCGATTCGTAGATGATCTGCGTCAGCGGGGCCATGTCGATTTGCCAATAACGGCGACCCGACGTTCATCCTGAACGGATTCAACGAAAGTCGCCGGAGGATGTTGCCAATTAAACGGACACGTAGGATGCCGTTTCTTTCCACTGCCCAAGCTCTTGCTGGAAGGTACGACTCTTGTCGACTTCCAACTGACCGTCGTCGGCTCGCGAAATCGCATACCGCTCAAGCGGTCGCGGAGCGGGGCCTTCGAAGTTCACGCCGTCCTTATAAAAACCACTACCGTGGCATGGGCACTTGAATTTTTGCTCCCCTTCGAGCCAGTTCGGCGTGCAACCCAAGTGCGTGCAAACCGACTTAAGGGCGTAGATCATCGCCTGGCCTTCGTACTCGTAGCGCACGACCCAGACGCCGAACTGCGGGATGAACTTCGTTTGCACCTGGCCGGGCGCGAATTCATCGGGGAAGCCGACTTTGAACTTGGTGGGGGGCTCGATCAGGATGTTAGGGAACATGAAACGTGCGAAGCCCAGCACCCACGCGACAGTGGTCACGCTGAGCATGGCCAGGCCGGCAACGAAATTGCCATCAAGGCCAGCTAACGTGGCGGCCATGAAAGTGGCAACCGCGCCGCGACGATCGACTTGCGGCGTTGCCTTAGGCGTTGCATAAGCCGGCTTGGCCGGCATCGGCGGGACTTCGAGCTTCTTTTTCTTGGCCGTCTCTTCGACGGGCATTCCCTTGGCCGCAGCTTCGCTCTTGCTAACCGGGCCTGGCTTGTGGGCGCCTTTTCGCGCGGCAGCCAAGATGCTGGCTGTGTCTTTGGGACCAGGGGCATCGCCGTTGGTCGCCTTCGCAGCGGGTTTGGCCGCAGCAGGCTTTTCGGCAGCAGGCTTGGCCGTTGGTTTGGGGGCCGCTTTTTCTGCAGCAGGCTTGGCCGCTTTTGGTGCGGCGGGAGCAGCTGGTTTGCCGCCGCCTTTGTCAGATGCACGCGCGGCTGCAAGAATATCGGCAATCGACATCTTCCCAACTGCGGCAGGCTTCACCGCAGGTTTGGCAGGCGCAGCTTCTGCGGGAGCTTCTTCAGCAGGTGCTTCAGGCGCGGCAGCGACTGGCTCAGCTGCAGGCTGCTCAGCAGGAGGAGCAGCCGGCGCTGGGGTCGAGGCTCCGTCGGCGCCCTTGTTCTTTTCAGCACGCGCCATCGCCAAAATCTCGGCGAGCGACATTTTCTTGGGATCGACCATATACCTACCGCCAAGTGTCCCTGTTAAGAGGACTATCACCCTATCAGCCGGATCGGCGTCGCCATCGGTCGTAAGTCCCTTGTGGTAAACAAGTTACGAAACGCTCGAATTGCTGGCGAACGGATCGAAAAAGGCCCTTGGAGCAAGAACGTCTTCTCGCTTCAAAACCTTGTGATATTTTTCACGAACCTCTGTATTTGATCCCCGTTAACACGACTTGTCAACGCCGTGGGCGCTGCCAATTGGATCAAGAACGCGAATTGTAGCGGTTTCCAAAACTTCGCCAGCCCTACCAACGTTGTTTCCGAAAAACTCGGCACCGCATAACCAAAACCAGGGCTGCGACCGCGCCGTGGAAGATGACTTTTTCGCGCCCCAGCCACCGCCCCGACAGATAGGTGCGGCGATGTTACAACTACTACAGGCGATGCCGTCCTGGTGGCGCCGTGTTCGCGCTTTTTCTGAAAATCGACAAGAAAAAACGTTACAGAATCGGCGTTGGCAGGACCACAGAGGCAGTCCCAAAAAGACGGGCGACAAGAGAGCAGACATGAAGGTGCTTGTGATCGGCAACGGAGGGCGCGAACATGCCCTGGCCTGGAAACTGGGGCAAAGCCCGCGCGTGGACCGGGTGTTTGTAGCGCCAGGAAACGCGGGCACGGCAGCCGAGGCCGAAAACATCGCCGTCGGTTCGACCGATATCCCCGAACTCATTAAGTTCGCCAAGAACAATGCCATCGGTTTGACGGTCGTCGGCCCCGAGGCTCCGCTGGTCGCGGGCGTCGTGGACGCTTTTCAATCGGAAGGGTTGCGGGTCTTCGGGCCGAGCAAGGCAGCGTCGCAATTGGAGGGGAGCAAGGTTTTCTGCAAGAACTTGCTGCGCCACACGGATATCCCGACCGCCGATTTTCAGGTCTTTCGCGACGGCGGCAGCGCTCGTCGCTTTGTCGAAGACCGCTATCCCAGCGACGATCAGTCGGCACGGCTCGTGATCAAAGCCGACGGCTTGGCCTCGGGCAAGGGAGTCATGGTTTGCAGCAATCGGCGCGAAGCCCTCGAAGCCATCGATCGGATCGGCATCAAGAAAGAATTTGGCGACGCCGGACGGCAGATCCTGATTGAGGAACGGCTCGACGGTGAAGAGGCGAGTGTGTTGGCAATCACCGACGGTCGCACGATCGTTCCGCTTCCGCCAGCCCAAGACCACAAAGCCGCCTACGACGGCGACACTGGTCCGAACACGGGGGGCATGGGGGCTTACAGCCCGGCGCCGGTTTGCGACGACAAAACGCTCCGGTGGGTGGAAGAGCACATTCTGGTTCCCACCGTGCACGGGATGAAGCGGAGTCGCAATCCGTTTCGTGGTGTGCTGTACGCCGGTCTGATGATCACGCATCAGGGGCCGAAGGTTCTGGAGTACAACGTCCGCTTCGGCGACCCCGAATGCCAGCCGCTGCTCATGCGTTTGCAGTCGGACCTGATGGATTTGCTGGAAGCGACCGTGGATGGGCGTCTCGACGAGATCGAACCTCCGGTGTGGGACCCGCGTCCATCGGTGTGTGTCGTGATGGCGAGCGAAGGTTACCCAGGCGAATACGCCACCGGACATCCGATCCGCGGACTGGCGGAGGCGGCCCAAGTTCCCGACGTGAAGGTCTTTCACGCCGGGACGAAGGTGGCGACCAACGGCGAGGCAGTCACCGCTGGCGGGCGCGTTTTGGGGGTAACGGCGATTGGTTCCACCATTGCCGCAGCGAAACTGCAGGCCTACACCGCCATCAAATGCATTCGCTGGCCCGGCGCCTGGTGCCGCAAGGACATCAGCGACAAGGCGGCCCTTGGCTACAAAGAAGAGAAGCAGGGGAAGCGCAAGGGGAATTGAATCGTGGCACAGACAATCCTGTCTGTGCGCGGTGCGGCCAAGATAGGCATTTAGGTAGCGAGCAGCAGGTAATTTGTTGGGGATTTTTGGCAGGTTGTAGGGTTTGAGGCGTCCGCGACATGCTGCGGCTAGCCTTGCCCGGGGTTCGGGGGTCCGGTAAACTCGTGGATTCGACTTTTCTGAACGGCCAAAGGCGGGATGGGTGCCCGTCGTTGGGGTTCGAAGAGTCTCGGAAAAACTGGCCAGCGTAGCTTCAATGGCAGAGCACCGCTTTCGTAAAGCGGGGGTTACGGGTTCGACTCCCGTCGCTGGCTCTTTCGAACGATTTGGGTCCTGGTTCTCTCGAATCGGCTCGCGTTCGAATGCCGCCAAGATCAGGCGTTAGGAGATTAAGACAGAGTGACAACCACGACGACGATCGACATCCGGGACATGGTCCTTTCGACCAGCGCTTTTGGTCCTCGGGAAATCGAACAACTGCAACGAAGTTTTGTGGAAGACCCCACCGCGTTCGGCACTCTCCGCGACGCGGTTGCCGAACTGGAAATGCGGGAAGACACAGCCCCTGCTACCGCCGTTCGCTTGGGTGTTTGCTACTACCTGCTGGGCCGCTATCGCCGCGCTCTTGAGACCCTCGCTACGGGAGACGGCGGGGCGCTGGCCCGTTTCTATTTGGGCAAAACCAATTCGGCACTCGGGAATCACAAGGAATCGATGCAGCACTATTCGGCCGCCAAAGCGGCCGGGTATGCCGGAGACGATTGTGCCTTGGCACTAGCCGAAGCGCAGCGGAACGTTGGCGCTAACGAAGCGGCCCTCGCGACCCTCGATGCTCTTTCGGGTGCGGTCGAGCAAACTGCCGAATACCTGTATCAACGTGCGGCCACGGTTGCGGCCTTGCGAATCAATCCGGAAGAAGCGGTTCGCTTGTTCGAACGAGCGGTCGCCTCCGATGAGCGTCACCCTGGTGCGTTGTTTGGCCTGGCTGTCGAAAACGATCGCCGCGGCAACGACGAAACCGCTCTCAGCTTGTACCAACGCGCTGCGGCATGCTTCCCGGCGCACGTTGGTTCGCTGTTGAACTTGGGTGTTCTGTACGAGGACCGCGGCAACTTCGATCGGGCCCAGGTTTGCTACCAACGCGTGCTCGATGCCTATCCCGATAACTTGCGAGCCCGCTTGTTTTTGAAGGACGCGGCCGCGTCGAGCAACATGCTCTACGACGAGGAAACGCAAAAGCGCAACGATCGCTTGGCGCAAGTCCTCAGCGTTCCCGTAACCGACTTCGAATTGTCCATGCGGGCCCGCAACTGCCTGCAGAAGATGGGCATTCGCACGCTCGGCGACCTGACGCGCACGACCGAAGCCGAACTGCTCGCCAGCAAGAATTTCGGCGAAACCTCGCTGCAAGAAATTCGCGAGATGCTGCGAGCCAAGGGATTGGAACTCGGCCAATTCTCGCACGAGAAGTCGGAACCCGAGCCGGTCGTCGATGTCGCTGCTTTGCCGGCCGACGCCCAAGCTATTTTGGATCGCCCCATCTCCGACCTGAACTTGTCAGTTCGTGCCCGCAAGTGCATGGTGCGATTGGGTATGACCACCATCAGCGAACTCATCCGCCGCACTGGCGACGATTTGCTGGAGTGCAAGAACTTCGGCGTGACCAGCTTGAACGAAGTGCGCGAAAAGCTGGTCCAGTTCGGCCTCAAGCTGCGCGGGGACTGATGCCCCAGTTGCGATGACGATGTACAAGGGTCGCTCCAACGGGCGACCCTTTTTTTGTGCCCTCGCCGCGTGCGTTTCTCAAAACACTCACCATGCCCGACGCTCAGTTCCACTTCGAAGTCCTAAAGACCGACGGCGCCGCGCGGCGCGGTCGCTTGCGGACTTCGCGCGGGACGATCGAAACGCCGATCTTCATGCCGGTTGGGACGAACGCGACCGTCAAGGGAATCGAATTCGACCATCTGCGAACGGCCGGCGCGCAGATCATCTTAGGCAACACCTACCACTTGCTGCTGCGGCCGGGCGAGAAGTTGATCGCCCAGATGGGCGGACTCCATCGCTTCTCCGGTTGGGATCGGCCAATCCTGACCGACAGCGGCGGATTCCAGGTCTTCAGTCTCGCCCAGATGACCAAGGTGAAAGAGCAGGGGGCCACGTTTCGGTCGCACATCGACGGGAGCAAGATCGAACTGACGCCCGAGCGAGCTATCGCCGTTCAGGAGGCGCTGGGTAGCGACATCGCGATGGTTCTCGATCACGTCATCGCTTTGCCTTCGGAGTCGCGCGCGATCGAAGATGCCTGCCGGCGGAGCGTTCGCTGGGCGCAGCGATGCAAACAAGCGCAGACGCGCGAAGGGCAATCGCTCTTTGCGATTATCCAAGGCGGCCTCAACCACGAACTGCGCCGCTGGTGCGCCCGCGAACTGGCGGCGATGGATTTTCCCGGCTACGCGATCGGCGGACTGAGTGTCGGCGAGAAGCCAAGCGAGATGTACGAGTGCCTCGACGCCGTGTGCCCCGTCATGCCCGAAGGCAAGCCTCGTTACTTGATGGGCGTGGGAACTCCTCAAGACTTGCTCGAAGGTGTGGCTCGGGGAGTCGATATGTTCGACTGCGTGATGCCGACGCGCAACGGCCGCAACGCCTTGGCTTTTACCGATCGCGGACCGGTTCGGATGCGGAATCAGCGTCATGCCACGGACGACGCGCCGCTCGATCCGACGTGCGTTTGCCCGGCGTGCAAACATTCCCGCTCGTACATTCGGCACTTATTTCAGGCCAACGAAATGTTGGGGCCGATTCTCTTGTCGATCCACAACGTCACGTACTACTTGCGGTTGATGGAGCGCGCTCGTGCGGCCATCGAAGCCGGTGACTTCTCTTCGTTTCGCGAAGAACGCCGCCGGAAATGGGCCGAAGGGGACAGTGTGGGTTAACGCCCGTGGACGGCGATTCTCGTCATTTGGCGGTCCTTCTGGTGCTAAATAGGCCGTTTTCAGGGCTTGTATCAAAAAAAGCAAACCCAGTTACGCAAATCGATTGATTTTGCGGAACGGGCGATTACTGTTGCCACTAGCCGCATGGCGTCGTTGCGCCATCGCCTAAATAATCGACACGCTGAAACTTGCACCAATGATCAGGCCAATCGCCTTGTTTGTGATCGGATTTTGTTTCACGGCCGTACCCGCTTTGGCCGGCATTGTGACGGGTGACAAGATCGATATCGATCGCCTTCACCAAAACCACAGCTCATTCGATACGACACCCGGCGCGTACGGGACGGAAGTCACCTACGGCGGGGTTGGCGGCGGCGGGGAGTTCTTGGTACGGGAAATCGTGGGTAGCACTCTTAGCTGGGACGGTGCATTTAAGACCTTTTGCATTGAGTACTCCGAGCATATCAGTCTGGGAGGCAATTACTGGGCCACGATCGACAGCAACGCGCTCAACGGAGGGCCTGGCGCCGGACCTCTTGGCGATCCGGTTGGTGATGCCACCAAGTGGCTCTACGGCGCTTACGTAAGAAATGAACTGTCCGGGATCAGCTTACTCGTCGATGTTTCCGCGACCACCAATTTCAGCTACGACAACGTCGATTGGTCGAACGCTTTGCAGTTGGCGATTTGGTACTTGGAGGACGAGACGGGTGCTCCTGGACTCGGAAGCAACAATCGGGCTAAGAATTTGGTCAAGACGGCGCTCGCTAACGCCAGTCGCAACAAGTTTGATGTGAAAGCCATTAACTTGTGGACGACGCGCTCCGGAAACACGACCTCCGGCTACACCTACACGGGAGGCGCGCAAAGCCAACTCATTTACCTGGGAGAATTGCCCGAGGATGCGCCTCCGGTCCCGACGCCGGAACCTGGGTCGCTCGTCACCTTCGGCGCCCTGGGAATGCTGGGCGTGTTCGCATTCCGTCGCGGAACACGCAGCAACGTACGCTGATCGCGTCCGCGACGAAACAGAGATCCAAGCCGCTTGCTGGCCAGGCGGCTTGTTGTGAATGCGACGTGGCCGCACGTAGTCCGCGCCGGGAGGTTGCGGGTACGCATCCAAGTGCATGCCGCTTTTTTCCGAGTTGGGACGGGCAACTACCGCTCCAAGTGCAACGTGCTATTCACGGTGACCACTGTGGTCTCCTTTGGTGAAATGTGCAGCACGTTGATGCACGCGTTCGCTTGCACAACGTTGCGCGCGCGGGACATGGGAAGGCCCAACAGGCCCGCTAAATACGCTCTGTTCACGGCATTGTGAGCCACAATCGCAATGGTCTGCGACGTGTGTGCAGCCGCGATTTCGTCGAACGCGGGCTTCACTCGCTCGAACACCTGGGTCAGCGTTTCGCCGCCGAGATATCCGTACTGGCCGGGGTCGTCTTGAAACTGCTGGTAGGCCTCAGCGTCGGTGACGCGAATTTCCTTCCAGCTTCGCCCTTCCCACTGACCCACGTTAACTTCGGTGAGGAGGTCGTGCGTCGCCACACTAAGCCGATGCGGCGCTGCGATGATCTGGGCGCTCTCCTGCGCTCGCAGCAGCGGGCTGGCGTAAACCGCGGCAAGGCGAACTCCTTGTAGCGCCGTGGCGGCCTTTTGGACCTGCGCGACTCCCGTCTCGCTCAGGCGCAAATCCATCCCGCGTCCCTGCAGGATCGGTGGATCGGCAATGTTGGCGTCCGTAGCGCCGTGGCGCAAAAGATAGATCGTGGTCGTCATGACTTGTTGAATTCTGAAGTTCAGCTTACGAAGTGATGTTCCAAAGGCTAGCCTTGGTCCGCTTCGCCAGTGCCATGCGGACGGCGACCTTGGTCGCCGAGATCAGGCCCGTCGTTTCCGACTTCCCTTGCCAGGCCTTGTCGAAAGCGGTCCCGTGGGCCACGCTCGTGCGAACGATGGGCAGCCCCAGTGTGATGTTGACGGCCCGGTGCATGCCCAAGAGCTTCAGCGCGATGTGCCCCTGATCGTGGTACATGGCGACGATGGCGTCGAATTCACCGGCGGCTGCGCGGCCCATCAACGTATCCGCCGGGAACGGGCCATGGGCATCGATTCCCAGTGCTCGCGCCGCCTGAACGGCTGGAGCGATAGTCGTGATCTCTTCGTCGCCGAAGAGTCCATCTTCGCCCGCATGGGGATTGAGCGCGGTGACCCCAATTCGCGGTGCGCGGGTCTCGCCGGGCGGCAGCAGGATTTTGGAAACACTGTGCGCCAGCCGGGCCTTTTCCACGATGTTCGAGACATTGAGGTTGGCGAACACGTCGCGCAGCGCCATGTGCAACGTGACATGGGCGACACCCAGGCCGGCCGTTCCGGCCACTGCTTCGCCGGGCGGCAAGTAAAGCATCATGGCCACTGCTTCGGGAGCCACCCCGCAGGCGTCGGCAAGAATCTCGGTATGGCCAGGGTAGTGGATGTCGGCCGCGGCCAATGCAGCCTTGTTGAGCGGCGCCGTGACGATGGCGTCGATCGCCTGCGACTTGGCCAGATCGATCGAACGCATCAGACAATCGTAGGCCGCTTTTCCGCCGCGAGGGTCAATCACGGCAGGAGGAACGTCTTCCGATTCGCGTTCCCCGGTGCAGAGAACCGGCATTTCGCCAGGCGACGGCGAGGCAAAGGCCGGGTCGTCGATTTCGACGACGCGGATCGGTTTTCCAAGCAGCTGGACTGCTCGCGAAAAGATGGCCGGACGGCCGATCGCGAACGGGCGCGCGATCTGGTGCCACTCTGGATTCGTCCAGGCCCCCGCAATCGTTTCGGGGCCAATCCCCGCCGGGTCTCCCATTGTCAGGGCGATCAAAGGTCGTTCCATTCCGAGAGTCTACCAGGAAGTCGCACGCGGCGTAGACCGCGCCAGGGCGTCACGGGCGGGCCATCGGCAAAAGGCCACGCCTTGCTAAGATGGACATAGATATTGAGTCGCGGAGAGCGTGATGGTTCGGATTGTTTCCACACTTTCGATAGTTGCCTTGGCCTTGATGGCAGCCAACTTTGTCGTCGGCCTGACGGGAGGAGACTTCAATGCTGCGGCACACAAGGTCGCCGCTGCTAACCGCCAGTTGCGTGACGTCTCGGTCGCGCGGTCTCGGCACGATCCTGGGGTTGACGACGGCGACTACGAAGAGGCGATGGAATCTGCCCGAATCGCCCGCGAGTTCTACACGCCCCTGCGCAACCACATGACCTTTCACATCCTCCTGGGTGTCGCTGCGGGCTTGACCGTTTTGCTGGTCAACGGATTGACGATCACGTACTTCGTGGGCGTGAGCAAGTGGTTTCGCGAAGTGGTCGATGCCTACTCGCTCGACCCCAAGTACGCCTCTGAAAGCGAAAGAATCAAACGCGCCAACTTCCCGTGGGCCAGCAGCGGTATGGTGGCGATCTTGATCCTGGTGTTCCTGGGTGGCGCGGCGGACGCCAGCGGAGCCAACAGCGCTCGCTCTGCCGCATGGGTGCTGCCCCATTACGTTGCGTCGATGATTGCGATCGTCTGGATTGCCATAGCGTTCTGGCAGCAGTCGCAAAAGCTGGCTGAGAACCAAACGCTGATTCGCGAAGTGATGTCGCTAGTCCAGGCCGCACGAGCCAAGCGCGGTCTTCCGACCGAGGCCCTCGAAGCGGCGCGAACCGACCGCATCGCACAAAGCCCAACGATCTGATCGAGAAATTTCGACAGGTCAATTCGGCATCGCTACGCCACCGGCGGCGAGACCAGCATCTCTTTCACGATTCGCCCCGGTTGGCCGTCGAGCAATGTTCCTGCGCCGCCGGGCCGCGGGAAACTGAGCGATTGCGCGTCGAATCCGAACAGGTGCAACAGCGTCGCGTGGTAGTCGTAATGGTTGACGACGTTCTCGACGGCACGGTGGCCGAATTCGTCGGTTGCGCCGTGGACGTAACCGCCGCGAATGCCGCCGCCCGCGAACCACGAGCTGAAGCCGTACGTGTTGTGATCGCGGCCGATGTTCTTCTCGTTTTGGATCACCGGCAAGCGGCCCATTTCGCCGCCCCAGTGGACCAGCGTCGTGTCGAGCAACCCCCGCTGCTTAAGATCTCGAACGAGCGCCGCCGACGGGCGATCGATCTTCTTGCAAGTCGCCGGCAATGCCGTGGCGATGTTGCCGTGATGGTCCCACTGCTGCGTCGCCGTGTAGATCTGAACGAAGCGGACACCGCGCTCGATCAGTCGCCGTGCGATGAGGCATCGGGTGCCGAATTCTCGCGTGGCGTCGTCATCGAGGCCATAGTCGCGGTGCGTCGCGGCCGATTCCTGCGAGACATCGAGCGCATCCTTCGCCGCCGTTTGCATTCGCGCGGCGAGCTCGTATGCCGAGATTCTGGCCGAGAGATCGCTTTCGCCTGGATGCTCGGCCAAATGCCGTTGGTTGAGTTGCTCCAGATAGCCAAGTAGTTTGCTTTGCGGCTCGCCGGCCAATTTGCCGGGGGGCTGCAAGTTGAGAATGCGCGGCTCCTTGGGACGAACCACCGTCCCTTGATAGAGTGACGGCAACCAGCCATTCGACCAACAGTCGGTGCCGAGCACGGGCAAGCCGCCTGGGTCGGTGAGGACCACAAAGGCGGGCAGGTTCTGGCTTTCGCTTCCCAAGGCATACGTCAGCCAAGATCCGAGCACGGGTCGCCCGCCGTTCACTCGCCCGTGGTGCAGTGCGTAGATCGATTGCCCGTGGTTGTTGACGCCAGTGTGCATCGAACGTACAAGCGTAATGTCGTCGGCGATGGTCCCCAGTTGTGGAACCAGTTCGCTCAGTTCCATGCCGCACTGGCCATGATGCGCCCACTTCCAAGGTCCGGCGAACAGCTTGGCGGAGGACTCGGCCGCGTTATCGAATTTGATATCGCCGGCGAAGTTCTGCAGGTGGCGTTTTTCGAGTTCCGGCTTGCGGTCGAACATGTCGACGTGCGACGGCCCGCCCTGCATGAACATGCTGATCATCGCCGTCGCTTGCGCCGGTTTGGGCGGGGCTTTTGGCTTCAAGTCGAACGTGATCGGCGTTAAGTTCGGCTTCGGAGGCTCTGCCTTTGCGAGATCATCCTTCAACAGCGAAGCCAGTGCGAGCGTTCCCAGGCCGAAGGCTTGCTGAGCCAAAAAATGGCGGCGCGAACCGTTCGAGTTGAGCGGATTGCATTTTGAATCGGACATGGTCGTTCTCGAAAACAAGCGACTCGCGGCTAATCGACATACAGAAAACGATTCGACGAAATCAAAGCATGACACAGCAGCGCCAGCGCTCGTCGAGCCGGCGGAGGCTCACTTGCCAGGGGCGGAGGTTTATCGGCAGGGGCGGCAGCGACCGCTTCGGCGAGTTGCCGTTCGAAAGTAGTGCGAGAAGTTTCGATCAACTCAACGGCTGCCGCTTGTTCCTCGGGCGACATCGGACGGCCATACGCCAGGCTCCAAGCTCGCTGGGCTTGGGCGGCGACGTCGTCCCCAACTTCGCTTGCGATGCGCGTCGCCATGCGCTCGGAGATTTCTACCACGAACGCGTTGTTCATCATCAGCAGCGACTGCGGCGCGGCGGTTGAAGCACTTCGTCGATCGCAGGCGGGCGCCATCGTCGGCAGATCGAACGGTTCCATCACGCCTAGCGGCATGCTCCGCCGCACTTGCACGTAGATGCTGCGGCGGAAGCGGCGGCGGTCGTCGCTGGCTTGGGTTTGGACGATGCCATTTCCGTCCCGTTCGCCAGTACCGATCACAATTTGTCCGACGTCATCGGGTGCGACGATCGATGGAGGCCCGTACAAGGCGCTCACTTCCATTCCGCTCACGTCGATGAGGGCGTCGCGGATCGCTTCGGCCTCCAAGCGTCGCACTGGCGCGCGGCCGAGCAAGCGGTTGTCGGGATCGACCGCTTCGAGCGCCCCCGTCCGCGTCGATTGTTGCCGATAGGCGGCCGAGGTCACGATCAGACGCTGGATGTGTTTGGTGCTCCAACCACTGGCGACGAGTTCGTCGGCCAGCCAGTCGAGCAGTTCTGGATGCGAGGGACGCTCGCCGAGCTGGCCAAAGTCGCCCGGCGACGCGACGATGCCGCGGCCAAAGTGGTGCATCCACAGGCGGTTCACGATCGTTCTCGCCAGAAGCGGATGTTTTCCGTCGGTCAGTCGTCGCGCGAAGGCAAGGCGCCGGCCCGATGTTGGAAGCGCGGGATCATCAGCGGCGATCATCTGGCTTCCGGGAAGAACGCTCAATTCGCCTGGCAGGATTTCCTGTTTGGGCTGGCGAACGTCGCCGCGATTGAACAGATGCGTCTTGGGGATTTGCCCCGGCGGCTCCGTCGCACAAGCGACAAGGTCCTGAGGCGGACGTTTCGCGTTAGCCGCTTTGTCGAGTGCCGCATAGCGGCCATTGAACTCGGTATCGAAGCCCGGAATGTAGAGCGAGACGGTCCCACGATTGACGTTGAGGCTGGGATGGTCCTTAAGGAACTGCTTTTGTTCGCCCGTTTGTTTGTCATCGGGACTAGCGCGAATCCAGCGGGCGGTCGCGTGAAGTTCCTCCGGGAGCTTTCCAATCTCTTTCTCGTAGACCTCAGCGACCTTTTGGTCGAGTTCCTCGAAACGCTTCTTGTTGATCTCGGCGAGTTCCTTGTCGACCGCCGCCGATTGTTCTCGCTCCGCAGGTCCCCACAAATTGACGAGTCGCGAGCTCTTGTGCCGCCAGTTGTTGGGGTCGTAAACCGGCTCGAAGATCGCTCGCATTTTGTAGTAGTCGACCTGCGAGATGGGATCGTAGCGATGGTCGTGACACTGCGCGCATCCAACCGTCATGCCTAGCAGCAAGCCGCTGACGATCTTGATGTTCTCCGCGGCGACATCGTTCCGGGCGATGATGGCCTCGGCACCCTCATCGCCGGCGCCATCGGGAGCCGTGCGAATCAGCCCCGTGGCGATCAATCGATCGACGTCGGCTGGCGAAAGATTTTCGAACGACTGCGGCAGCAGTTCGTCCCCTGCAAGTTGTTCGACGACGAACTGGTCGAAGGGCTTGTCGCTGTTGAAGGCTCGAATGACGTAGTCCCGGTAGCGGTAGGACCAGGGCCGGACGGTATCGTGCTCGGTATAGCCATCGCTGTCGGCGTAGCCCGCCGGATCGAGCCAATGGCGCGCCCAGCGTTCGCCATAAGCGGACGACGCGAGCAGTTCCTCGACCAATTGCTCTACAGCATCCGTCGCGGTGTCGGCGACAAACTGCTGGGTACGTTCTGGCGAGAGAGGAAGCCCCGTTAAGTCGAACGACAGCCGCCGCGCCAGTGTGGCCCGATCCGCTTCCGGAGAGAAACCAAGCTGGTGCTTCTCCAACTGCTGTAGCAGGAAGTTGTCGACGGGCGTCTTCACTTGGTCGGCAGCGCCGACCTGGGGCAACGCGGGGCGGACGACTGGCTGAAACGCCCACCACGATTTTTCTTCGTCGGTCCAATTTTCGTCGCTAGGCGTTTCGGGTTCGGGCCGAAGCGTTTGCGATCCCTGCTCGATCCAGCGCTTGAGCAATTCGATCTCGCGCGGCTTGAGGCCATTCCCTTTGGGCGGCATTTCGCCTGCGACGACGCGCGCCACGATCAAACTTTGGTCGGGCTGACCGGCGACCATGGCCGAACCGGAATCTCCGCCCGCGGTAATTGTTTTGGCCAAACGCAAATCGAGCTTGGCCTCGGTGTGGCCTTGTTCGCCGTGACAGTGGAAGCAATGAGCCTTGAGCAGCGGACGAATGTGCTGTTCGAACCGCACTTGCTCCGGCAATGGCGCCGAGGTCGCTTCGGCAGCGAAGCCGCGCAGCGGCCAAACCAAGCCGGCGCAGAGCGACAGCGCAGCAAGTCGTTGCAAAAGGAGATGGCGATTCACACTGGACCTCAAGGGTGGGTGGGGACGAGGTCGGAACGAGCACGCAAGGCGGGAACTTTTGGCAGGACCTTCATCTTACCCGCCCGGCGAAGGCCGTGCCAACAGGAATAGAGAAGGTCAGCGTCCTTTTGTGGGCCCTTTTGTGGTCACCGATTCGTGTCGTTGTGCGCGATCTCATCGAGCCAGAATTTGCGCCGTTGGCCCTTTTGATTGCACTGCCAGATTTGGCCGGACTCCGCGTGGAGGCACGTTAGCCACCTATCACCGCAAGCCCAAGTATCGATACAGATGGCGTGCCCGTTGGTCAGCGGCAATCCCGAGCTTTGTCTCGTGTGGCCGCAAACCATGATCTTGCCGGAGGTGTGCCGCGAGGGGTGGTTGAACTTTTCCCAGTACAGCATGTAATCGGGCTGCTCGGCAAGTTCCAGATCCGCGTAGGCATTGGCGTGGACAAAGAAGTGGGTATCGCATTCGTAGTAGGGAAGCAGGCGATTGGTCAGGAAATTCCAATGCTCTGCGGGGATGGCGTCGAGCGTCGGCTCCATGTCCGTGCTTGTCGCGTAAGAAGCGAGTGTCTGGCGACCTCCCACCTTCAGCCAGTTTCTTACTTCCAGCGGATTGTCGCGAGCAGCCAGCGTCATGATCTCGTGATTGCCACGAAGCGGCTTGAGCGTGTGCGAGTGATCGAGTCTTAGCAGCCAATCCAAGACCGACTTGGTATCCGGACCACGATTGCAGTAGTCGCCAAGGGTAACGATCACGTCGTCCGGCTGCAGCTGGACATATTCGCACAGATTCTGGAGCGCGTCGAAACAGCCGTGAATGTCGCCAATGGCGAGATGACGTGCCATGAGAAGTGGTTGTCCCTAACCCACAAGGTTCAAATAGATTTCGCGGTTCCTTGCCATCACCCGGCGGCATTCGTCGGCAAGCTGGTCCGCGTTGGGATAGCGAATCAAAAACGCCAGCCGCTTGAGTTCGCGTTCGTCCTCAGGCAACGTGTGCCGGCTGGTGGTGTTCATCAATCGCAAGCCACTCTCGACACGCCGCAAGAAGGTGTAGCCATCGCGCATGGCTGAGTATTGCTCGGGCGAGAGCAGCTTGGCATCGTTCAATGCGCTCAATGCCGCGAGCGTCCCTGGCCATAACACGTTTGGCGAACGTGCCGCGTGCTGAAGCTGCAACCACTGGGCGGCAAACTCGATATCGACGGTACCGCCAGCAGCACGCTTTAAGTTGAGAGGATGAGCGCCTGCTTCCATCTTGCGCCGCATTTCCAGAAGACTTCGTCGGTCGTCGTCGGTGGCCGCTCGAGAAACAATCGCCTGGCGGATCGTGTGTTGCACGGAAATGCGAGTCAGCTTGTCGCCGTAGATGCAGCGCGCCTTGGTCAGTGTCTGCCGCTCCCACGGATCGGCCAAGCCTTCGGCATGCCGTTTCGCGAAATCAGTAAGCGACACCGCGAGCGGCGCCGCATTGCCGCCGGGCCGCAGCCGCGTATCGACTTCGTAGAGCTTGCCATGCGGGCCGCGAAGGCCCATCGCTTGGATGACTCGCTGGGCCAATTGTGCAAAGAAGTGGGCGTTCGTGGTGACGGGACGGCTCTGCCGAACAATGGGTTGGCGGGTATTGCCGTCGCCGTCGTAAAGGAACATCACGTCCAGATCGCTGTGATAGTTCGGTTCGCGGCCGCCGAATTTTCCCAGGGCCACAATCGCGAGTTGGGCAGGCGATTCGGCGCGGGGGCCATCGGCGCAGACCGGCACCCCCAAGCGGTCGACCAGCTTGGCATACTCATCGTCCACAATGGTCTGCAAAATCACTTCGGCCGTGTCCGAGAGAGCGGCGCGGCTGGCGCTTGATTCGTCCTTGCCAAGCAGGTCGCGGACGCCGATGCACAAGTGCATCGATTCCTTGAAGCCATGCAGCGTAGGGCCAAGCTCGCGAGCGGAGCGGGTCCACTCCCGCAGCATCGGCGTCATCGTATTGGCGTCAGGCAACCGGCCCAACAGCAGCGAATCGAGCAGCTCGTCGAGCATCCCGGGGCTGCTTACCAGGATGTCCGAAAGATAGCGGCTCGCTCCGCACAACCGGACGTAGAGCTTGAGCGTCGCCGGTGCAAAGCTAAAGAGTTCCCACAGGACCCCTTTGCCACCCAACGAGTCGCTCACTCGCGTCAAATTCGCGAGCGTGAAATCGGGATCGGGCGTCGCCGCGACCGCCGCAAGCAGCCGGGGCGCGATCGAGGCCAGAAAGTGGCGGCAACGGCGAGTCGATAGAAAACGAACCCGCTCGCTTCCCAACTCCGTCAAGTTGCTAAAGGCGACGGGCGGCTCGGCGAAGTGGTACTTCGACATCACGGCCTCGATTGCCTCGGGCGCTGGATCGGGGTCCAAAATCAAATCAGTCTCGGCTTCCGTCTCTGGCTCGTTGGGAAATGCGGCGTGCAGCAAGTGGTCGAGCACGCGGCGATTGATGGCGAAGCACCGCTCGTAGTCCTCGCGAAACGATGCGTCGCCGGTTCGCTCAGCCGTATCGCTATAGCCGCAGCGAATCGCCAGCCGGCGCAGCTCTGTTTCATCGTCGGGTAAGCGGTGCGTTTGCCCATCGAACATCAGTTGCAAGCGATGCTCGATCTTTCGCAGCAACGCGTAGTTGGTTTCGAGCTCCGAACGTTCCTGTGGTGTCAGACATCCGGCCGTCTGCAAGTGGCGAATGGCTTCGAGTGTGTTGCCGGTGTGGATTTCGCGGACGTCTCCGCCATTGAGGAGTTGCAGGAACTGAACGGTGAATTCGATATCGCGCAGTCCGCCGCGCCCTGTTTTGACATCTTTCCCATCGGCTCCTTCGCGAAGGGCCCAACGTTCGATGCGGCGCTTGAGGGCCTGGATGCCGCCGATATCCGCGCGGCTGAGATAACGCCGGTAAACCCAGGGCTCGATCTGCGAAAGAAAATCGCGCGCTAGCAGCATGTCGCCCGCGGCACCGCGGGCCTTGATGAGCGTTTGTCGCTCCCAAGTGCGGCCGGACGTATCGTAGTAGATCAGTGCATCGTCCAAGGCCGACGCGAGTGGGCCGGCCGTTCCATGAGGCCGCAAACGAACGTCCACCCGATACACAAAGCCGTCCTCTGTTTGCTCGGAAAGCAATCGGATGATCGTTCGGGCCAGGCGATCACACCGCTCTTGAGCGGCCGCGCGCTTGTTTGCTTCATTCGGACCTTCGAAGAGGAAAACCAGGTCGACGTCGCTGGAGTAGTTCAGCTCCAGTCCGCCGAGTTTTCCCAAAGCGATCACGGCGAACCGCTGGTCGACCTTGAAGCTCGGTTTGCTTTCTTCCAGCTTGCGTTTCGCGAATCTCAGCGCCGCTTCAACGAGGGCATCGGCCAGATAAGAAATCTGGCGGGTGACGGTTTCAATCGATTGTTGCCGAGTGAGGTCTCCATAGGCTATGCGGAGGGTCTCGCGACGTTTGACGCGACGCAGCGCAGCCATGGCAGCCCGCTCGTCCAGTTCGGCGGCCGCCACTTCCGCCGCGATCTCGCGGATCAAGGTCTCTCGCTCGACCGGGTGGCCGTCGGTTACGCGGACCAGGTCGAACGTCTCTGGATCGCGGACAAGTTGCTCGCCCAGGTTCTGGCTGGCGGAAAACAAGTGAACCAGCGTCGCCAGGGCATCTGGATCGCGGTCGAAGTAGCCGACCACGGCCAACGGGCTGCGACTGGACGTAATAAAGCGTTCCAGCAGCGCCAAGACTCGGTCGGGATCGCTCGAAGCGGGTAGCAGTGGACCAACGCGATCCGCTAACACCCCTAGTAAATCGAGGGGCACGCCTGACTCGTGAATGGCGGCAAGGGCCCGCCGGGCCGCTTGAAGGTCGCTAATACCCCAGCGATTTGCGATGGAAACGGCCGCTTGGGGGTCATCCAGCCAGCGGGCGATTTCGGCGATATCCATGAAGGACGAGTGGGGGCGTCGAGGCGCCGGAATCTTAATGCCAGGGACATAGTGTGGATTGGGCGAGAGGTCCCTCCACAAGTCAACATTTTAATCGATGGACGCATCGACTGGGTGCACGTGGTTACGAATATGCCGAGCGGTCCGGCGGCTTGCGTTCGGAAGACACCGGGCGTTCCGTCCGTAGCGGCTCGCGGTCCAAAAAACGTTGCTAAAAATCAACATTGTGGCTTGCGTGCCTCGCTATTGCGAGGCATTTTTTCCAGCGTGGTTGTGAACTCAGCTTGGGGCACTCCGGCTCAGGGGTGTCTCGCCGAAATCCATCTACGCTCCATCCTGTGGTTGCCGCCAGATCCCCCGAAGTTGACTTTGGGAGTCGAGAACGGATCTCGCTAGTTTGGCTGTAACCCGCCCGTGAATCGGTCCGTGTCCTGCGCCCCTGATGGGCAAATCCCACCAGGATCGGGATCGATTGGAAAAGGAGTGCCGTATGAAATGGATTTTGCCTTTGGCGATGCTGGTCGCCTTGCTCGCGCCAGCCATGGCCGCCGACACATCGTCGGTCTTGGTGTCGCGTTCTGCGAAAAACAACACTGCGACAAAAACACGTTCCCTCGAAGCCGTCGCTGGCCCCACCACCGGAGTCGTTTTGCCGCCGTTTTATCGCGATGTCGAGCGAGGCGGAGGTTCGGTGATGCAGGGTGGCGGTTGCAAGCGATGTGGATTTGCCGGCGATTGCGCTTGCGAATTCGAACCCAAGCTCCGCGACAATATTTGGGGCAACTACTGCGCTGAGAAGCGTGCCCATCAGCAGCGCCTTTTGAACATGGGAAGATGCGCTCCGGTTTGCTGCGATCAGGGCATTCCGCTGCGAACGCTGTTCAGCTTGAGAAGTCAATGCGTCGATGCATGCGACGCTTCCGATTGTGGTACGTCCGCTTGTTCGACTGAACCCACATGTGCCGTTGGGTCGGCGTGCGCCGCCACGCCGGCGGGATGCGGCCTGTTTGGGGGAAGTCGATGCAGCGAATGTGGCCACAGTTTTTGCCTTCATCGGATGCGCGGTTTTAACTTGTTCGGCAGTGGTTGTGGCTCCTGCGGCGGAGGCTTGGCCGGCCTCTTCCAACGTAGCGGCGACTGCTCATCGAGCGAGTGCAACAGTGCATGTGGTGAGGAAGGATGTGCCGCAGGCAGTGGCTCCACTGGCGGAGAAATCGCCGAGCCCGTCGAGGCAGCTCCTGGTATTCCCTTCGAACCGGAGGCCCCGGTCGAACTGACGCCGACGCCAGCTGAAGAGCCGGCGCCGACTCATCCGACCGCTGCGCCGTCGCTTCGGAGTGCCAAGCTGCCCAAGACGGGACGGTATCCGCTCAAGGGAGCCCAGGGCCAATAGGTCTCAGCCTGGCCCGCTGAGTCGGAACCGTGTAGCACGACGTTCCGGCGAGCCGATCCTCAGGTGTCGATAGATACACCCGCGGATGATGGCTGGCCGGTTCGAAAGGCGAAACGCTCCGAAATCGAGAATGCCGCGAGTGGAATGGAGCTTGCTGTTGGGGCTGCTGCCAAGACTGTGGCAGCCGCGCGGTGAGCGAGACGAAGCAAGCGGCGTTCAACGGACCGTCACATGTCGGGGGCAACTTCCGACAACACCGACCGCCCGGGAGCTCCTCCCCGGGCGGTGTTGTTTCTTGGGAGAGATTTCACCACGGAGACCCGGAGGGCACGGAGAGGAGAAGGCAATAAGAATGTGGCACAGACAATCCTGTCTGTGCGCAGTGGACTCGCTCTAGCAGTCCGATAGCGAGCAGAAGTCCTCGTAGGACCGTCTCTCCAGGGCGGTCCGCGGTTCGGCTGGCGCCTCCGAAAATGGTAGCGTTCTCTGGTAGCGCCAACTCAACCTAGTGCGACGCGGGAGAGTCGCACCACTTTAGACGTCATAGTACAGACAGAACTCGTACGGATGCGGCCGCAAACGCATCGGGTCCACCTCGCGGCTGCGTTTGTAGTCGGCCCAGGCGTGCAACAGGTCGTACGTGAAGACATCGCCCCGCAGTAGGAACTCGTGATCTTTCTCGAGCGCTCGCAGCGATTCTTCGAGCGAGCCGGGCGTTTTGGGGACATTCGCCGAAACTTCCGGCGGCAGGTCGTAGATGTCCTTGTCGAGCGGTTGTCCGGGGCTGAACTTGTTTTGGATGCCGTCGATAGCGGCCATCAAAATCGCCGAGAAGGCGAGGTACGGATTGCAACTTGGATCGGGGCAGCGGAACTCGATTCGTTTCGCCTTCGGCGCCGGGCTGTACATCGGGATCCGAATCGCCGCCGAGCGATTGCGCTGCGAGTACGCCAAATGAACCGGCGCTTCGTAGCCGGGCGTCAATCGCTTGTAGCTGTTGGTCGTCGGATTGGTGAAGGCGAGCAGCGCCGGCGCGTGTCGCAAGATGCCGCCGATGGCCCACAGGCCGATATCACTCAGCCCCGCGTAGCCGCTACCGGCGAAGAGGGGCTCGCCGTGCCGCCAGAGCGAGAAATGCGTGTGCATTCCGGAGCCGTTGTCGCCAAAGACGGGTTTGGGCATGAACGTGACGGTCTTGTTGTGCCGCCGCGCGACGTTTTTCACGATCGACTTATACATCATCAGCATGTCGGCCATCCGCACCAGCGACGCATAGCGCATGTCGATCTCGCATTGCCCGGCCGCGGCGACTTCGTGATGCTGCGCCTCGACGTCGATGCCACAGTCGATCAGCGTTTGCATCATCTCGGTGCGGAGGTCCATCAACTGGTCGGCCGGCGGGACCGGAAAGTAGCCCTCTTTGCTGCGCAGTTTATGTCCGAGGTTGGGAGCTTCGTTTCGCCCGCGGTTCCACTGGGCCTCGGCGCTATCGACGTGGTAATAGCCCTCGCGCTCGTTCTGGTCGAAGCGGACGTCGTCGAAGACGAAGAACTCCGCCTCGGGACCGATAAAGCATTCGTCGGCGATGCCCGTGCCGATCAGGTAGGTGGCCGCCTTTTTGGCGATGTTGCGCGGGTCGCGGCCGTAGTCCTCGCGCGTCACCGGATCTTGCACGGTGCAAATCAGAACCAGCGTCGGGACTTTGGTGAACGGGTCGAGGTAGGCCGTCTCGGGTTGCGGTAACAAGAGCATGTCGCTCTCGTGAATGGCCTGCCAGCCGCGGATGCTCGATCCGTCGAAGCCGACGCCATCCTCGAAAACTTCTTCGTTCAGCTTTCCGACGGGAATCGTCAGGTGCTGCCAGGTTCCGGGCAAATCAGCGAACCGTAAGTCGACGGCGCCGACTTCTTTTTCGCGGCACAAGGCAAGGATTTCGCGAGGAGTCATGAGAGGAGTAGGTTGGATCGAGCTTGGAGAGTTCAGGCTACAAAAAGGCCCCGTCGGCAACATGTGACGACGGGGCCAATCAGTTTATCGCAATCGGACCTTCCCTGGTCTATTTGATAAACAGCATTTCTTGGTACGTCGGCAGCGGCCACAGGTTGTCGGCGACAACGCCTTCCAACTTGTCGACGACCTTGCGGACTTCGAGCATGGCCGGAAGAATCGCGTTGCAGCATTGCTTGGCTTCGGCAACGAGCCCATCGCTGTGGTGAGCGAGAGTCTTTTCCAAAGCAGTGATTGCCGACTTGAGTGAGCTGATCAGGCCTGCAGCTTCTTCGGCGGGGCCGAGGTCGGGCGACAGACCAGCGGCTTTCACCGAAGCGGCGGTCGAGGCGACTTCGCCCAGGTGCCGTAGCGAAGCGGGCAGGATCATCGTCTTGGCAATTTCGTGCGTCAACCTGGCTTCGGTCAACACGGTTTTCACGTATTGCTCGAAGTAGATGTCGTGACGGCTTTCGACTTCGCGATTGCTCAGCACTTCGTACTTTGCAAAGAGGTCCTTCACGTCCTGGTCGAGCAACGTCGGCAGGGCATCGATGGTGGTCTTCAAGTTCGGCAAGCCACGCTTGGCGGCTTCTTGGTGCCATTCTTCCGAGTAGCCATTGCCGTTGAAGATCACCGCGCCATGCTTGGCCATGATGTCTTGCAGCAGCGTTTGGACAGCACCAGGCAACTTGTTGGTGTCGCCACCGGTCGCCTTTTCGAGCTCGCCCGCGATGTAGTCGAGCGACTCGGCCACGATCGTGTTGAGGGCCACCAAACCACCAGCGATCGAGGCGCTCGAACCGACAGCGCGGTACTCGAACTTGTTGCCGGTGAAGGCAAACGGGCTCGTGCGGTTACGGTCGCCAGCATCTTTGGGAAGCGGCGGCAGGGTATCGACACCCACGGTGAGCGTGCCACCTTTCTTCGAGGTCTTAGCGCCGCCGGCCTTGATTTGCTCGAACACGTCGGCGAGTTGGTCGCCGAGGAAGATCGAGATGATGGCGGGAGGAGCTTCGTTGGCGCCCAAGCGATGGTCGTTGCTGGCCGACGCGACGACGGCACGCAGCAAACGCGAGTACTTGTGGACCGCGCGAATCACCGCACCGCAGAACACGAGGAACTGCATGTTGTCGTGGGGGTTGTCGCCTGGCTCGAGCAGGTTGCCTTGCGTGCTGTTCCCCAGCGACCAGTTCAAGTGCTTGCCCGAACCGTTGATGCCGGCGAACGGCTTTTCGTGCAGCAAGCATTCCATGCCGTACTTTTGCGCCACCTTGCGGAGCGTCAGCATGATTTGTTGCTGATGGTCGGCCGCGATGTTGGCGTTTTCGTAGACCGGTGCGATTTCATATTGAGCCGGTGCCACTTCGTTGTGACGGGTCTTTACCGGAATCCCCAGCTTGTACATTTCGTTTTCGGCTTCGAACATGCAAGCCAGTACGCGATCGGGGATGGCGCCGAAGTATTGGTCTTCGAACTGTTGACCCTTGGCCGGTTCTGCTCCGAACAGCGTGCGTCCCGCGTTGAGCAGGTCAGGACGTGCGAAAAAGAAGTTTCGGTCGATCAGGAAGTACTCTTGTTCCGGACCGGCGGTCGAAACGACCATCGCAGGATTCGTGTGGCCGAACAACTTAAGCACGCGTTGGGCTTGCTTGTTGAGGGCTTTCATCGAGCGGAGCAGGGGGGTCTTCTTGTCGAGGGCTTCGCCCGTCCACGAGACGAACGCCGTCGGGATGCACAACGTGGTGCCGTTGGGGTTTTCCAGAATGTAGGCGGGGCTTGTTACGTCCCAGGCCGTGTAACCGCGGGCTTCGAACGTGGCGCGGATGCCGCCCGAGGGGAAGCTCGACGCGTCTGGTTCGCCTTGCACGAGCTGCTTCCCTGCAAACTCTGCAATGGCTCCCCCATCGCTATCGGGATTGACGAACGAGTCGTGCTTTTCAGCGGTCAAACCGGTGAGCGGATAAAAGACGTGAGCGTAGTGCGTGGCACCTTTTTCGATGGCCCAATCTTTCAGTGCCGAGGCGACGATGTCGGCAACCGAGGGGTCGAGCTTCTCGCCTGTTTCGATCGTGCGTTTGAGCGACTTGAAGACGGGCTTTGGCAGACGCTTTCGCATTTCGGCGATGCCGAAGACGTTCCCGCCGAAGACAACGTGCGGCGCTTTCGAGGCGAAATCTTGCAAGCCATATTCGGGGTTGTAGTTGATGACGGCCGAAATGGCCTGTTGTCGTGCGTTGCTAACGGTCACTGCGAAGTGCTCCTGGACAAGGAAATGAGAGGCTGAAAATCGCGTTGCGGCATCCGGTTCGGAGTGGCGTCCCGTCGGGACGAGTCCAGTTCAGAACGTGTTTTGATCGAAACCGCGTCTAAAAAGCACGCCGCGTGCCAACTATGCAAAGAATCTCGCCAGACAATCGCGCTTAGCGACCTAATTCTTTGCGGAACCGTGACTTACGAAAATTGACCTCAAAAGTCGCCAACAGCAGATGCTTGCATCACATGCCAAGGCCTTTTGCATGGGGTGCCTGCTTTATTAGCAAGGGAATTCAACGCGTCCTTGCGAAGATGCGGCTACCATACACAACTAAATCAATCTTGCCTACTACCAAAACGCCAAGAAGGGGGAAATTTTCCCCTCTGAGAGGCTGTTTTCTGAGGCGAGTGTGAATCTAACACCCGCCGTCAGTTTTTGCCATTATTACGGCTCCGGATTCTGCGGCCATTTGTTTTTCGGCAATGTGATGCCACAGGGCCTTAAACCAGTTTGTCGAGTTGGTCCGTCAGTTCGCTGAATCGCTTCATCGCTGTCTCCACGGCGGCGGGCTGTTCCATATCGACGCCCGCATCGCGAAGGAGATCGAGTGGCCACTTCGAACAGCCTCCTTCGAGGAACGAGACGTAAGCCTTGAGATCGGCAGGGCCGCCTTTCAGAACCTTGCGGCTGAGGGCAATCGCCGCGGATAGCCCCGTCGCGTATTTGTAGACGTAGAACGCCCGATAGAAGTGGGGAATCCGCAGACATTCGAGCTGGAGTGGCTCGTCGATCACGAACTGCGGCCCGAAGTAGTCGCGCAACAACTTGCCGTAGATCTCCTTGAACGCTTTGACGGTCATCGGCTCGCCCGACTCGACGGCGGCGTGCGAGATTTTCTCGAACTCTGCGAACATCGTCTGCCGGACAATCGTGGCGCGGATGCTGTCGATCTCTTTATTGATCAGGTAGGCCTTCTCGCGCGGATCGGTGGCCCGCTCCATCAGATGTTCACTGAGAAGTTGCTCGTTGAAGGTACTGGCGACTTCAGCCACGAAGATGACGTAGTTGTAGTACTCGAACGACTGCTTGCGTTTGCTGTGCCACGAGTGCATCGAGTGGCCGGCCTCGTGCGTGAGCGTGAAGACGTCGTCGAAAACCTCAGATTTAAAATTCATCATGATGTAGGGAGGGCCATCGAAACCGCCGCTGCTGAACGCGCCGCTTTGCTTTCCCTTATTGGGGTAGCGGTCGCACCAGCGCGCTCGCCCCAAGCCGTCGGCCAGAACTTCGCAGTACTCGGTCCCCAGCGGTTTGAGCGATTCCAGGACGACTTGCGAGGCTTGTTCCCAGGTGTGGTGCTTCTTGAGGTCCGACAGAATCGGCACGTACGTGTCGTAGTGATGGATCTCGTCGAGCTTCATTTTGCGGCGACGGATCTCGTAGAACTTATGCACCGCCGGCAAATGGGCACGGACCGTGGCGATGAGATTGTCGTAGACCGAAACAGGAACGTTGTCGGCGAAGAGAGCGGATTCGAGTGCCGACGGATAGTTTCGGGCTCGGGAAAAGTAAACGTCGTTCTGCAGCGAGCCATTGAGCGTTGCAGCAATTGTGTTTTCGTGGGCGGCGAACTCGTCGTAGAACTGGTGAAAGGCAGTGCGGCGGACGCTTTGCTTCGGCGAGATCAAAAGCTGCATGAACGTCGATTGCGATAGTTCGACTTGCTGGCCGTGTTCGTTCTCGACGTGGCCGAACTTCATGTCGGCGTCGGTCAGTTGCCGGAACGCTTTGCTGGCGGTTTGAGCCATTTCGCCTTGCATGGCGAGCAACTTCTCTTCGCCGGTGGTGAGCGTGTGCGGCCGGTAACGGATGATGCGGTCGAGTAACAACCGATAGTGGGCCAGGGCTGGCGACGCCAACATCTTCTTCATCGGGTCGTCGGAGATCGCCAATAGCTCTGGGCGAAACCAACTGTTGGCTTGTGCTGCGCGCGTCGCCAGATTGATGAACCGCCCCTGCCGGCGTTGGCCTTCGCTGTCGGCCTGGTCTTGTGTCTGTTTCAGAAAGGCGTAGTTCCCAAGCCGTTCCAGCGCGCGATCGATCTCCGCATCGAGTTTGAGAAACGACGCGATCGTCTCTGCCCCTTCTGCCAGGCGGCCGCGGAAGGCATCAAAGCCCGACAGTTTTCCTTCGATAGCAGTGAAGGCGGCCTCCCAAGCGGTGTCGTCGGAATAGAGAGGGTTCAAGTCCCAGGTGTCGGATTCGGGGACGGTCTTACGCTCGGGCAAGCTGACAACGGTGCTCATGGTGTCGAGTTCTAAGATGAGGATTGGAACGAGAGACGATCGACTGGTGATTATAGAGGGCCGAAATCGTCTGCGGAGAGCCGAGCTAGCACTGGCGGTGGAGGGTTCGACATTGACCCTGAATCACGCGTGTTGTACTTACCCACCAGAAGCATTCTGGTGGGGAGACATGATATGGCGGATGTGGATTCAACATTGAGCGCCGCGGCGGACGCAGCGACTAGCGCGGCCGATAGTGCGGATACTCCGGCAGTCGTCGCGGTTGAGCAGGAAATCAGCGAGTTTTGGTCGCAGGTTCGCGCTGCGTTCGAACAAGCGATCTTCGAGTTGTTGAAAGGATTCATGCCCGACTGGAAGATGTTGCCGACGGCAATTGCCGTTTTGATTTTGAGCTGGGTCGCGTCGATTATCGCCAGCTACGCGATCGCTCGGTTTTGCAAACATCGCTTGGTGGACGAGACGCTGGCCAAGTTCTTATGCCGCACCACTAAATATTGCATCATCGGCTTTGGCATCATCGCCGCGATGCAGGCGATGAACGTGCCGATAGGCACGCTCGTCGGGGCGATCGGGCTCTCCGGTTTGGTGCTCGGTATCGCGATGAAGGAAGTGGTCTCGAACGCCGTCTCGGGCGTGATGCTCCTTTTGTTCCGTCCGTTTCGTCATCGCGATCACATCAAAGTGGGCGATTTCGCGGGGGAAGTGGTCGACATCGACATGCGTTACACGCATCTCGACGCGGGCGAGACGATCGTCTTCGTCCCCAACGCGATGATGTTCTCGCTGGCCGTGACTGTGAAGGCGCGACCGAAGCCGGAGCCTTCGCCCACCAAGGGCAAGCTGGGGATTACCGAGACCATCAGCAAGGCGCTGGCCGCCGGAAAACTGCGAATCGATCAGGCGGTTCAAAGGACACCCCCGTCACCCGTCAAAGCGATGCAACCCGTTCGTGCTCGAGCCCTCAGTGCCCTGCAATCGGACGACGACGAATAGGGTCGTACGCGCTCAGGATCGCATGTTATGCCGGACATCGAAGTCCCCAAGCCGGAAGATGTGGCCGAGGCAAAGGCGAGCCGCTTTACCAAGGTCGTCGCCTTCACCGTGGCTTTGTATGCCGTCGCTTTGGCGATTTGTGCGCTTGGGGGTAACAACACGGGCAAGGACGTGATGCTTAACCAGATGCAGTCGTCCAACCAGTGGGCTTACTATCAAGCTAAAGCCCAGCGCGAACGGATATACCTGATCGAGAGCCAGTTGCTGGCGCTGCAAATCGAAATCGACGGCCCTGGCGTCTCGAGCGACACGAAGGAACGAATGGAAAAGACGCTGGCCGAGTTCAAGGCCGAGCACGAACGCTACGGCACCGAAAAGAAGGAAATCGAGGACGACGCCAAGCGGCTGGAGACCAATCGCGATAACGGACTAACGCGCGATCCGTACTTCGATCTCGGCGAAGTCTTGTTGCAAATTGCCATCGTCGTTGCCAGTGTCGCCATGCTGTCCAATTCGAAAGCGGCCTACGCGTTCAGCCTGGCGATCGCCATTGTCGGTGTCGTCTTCACCGTGAACGGATATTATTTGTTCGACCAAGGTAAGATTCTCAAGAGCGCGCCGGTCCAAGAGATCACTTGCATCGTTTACGGTCGGGCATCGCTAGCGTCGTAGTCCGCTGCTCGAATTTCTTTTGCCGTTCTGGCTGTTTCTGCCCTCGCCGAATTGCGGTTTTTAGCTTGGAAATCGCATTTTTCCCGTTCTTTCGGTTTGTGACCGGCCTGGTTGAAAGGTTACGGCCAGTGCCGAGTCTTACCTTATAGGGAGCCACTACTTCACGAAGCTGGAAGAGAAAGCAAGGCTAAGCCAACCGTGCCCCAACCACCCGAAACGCGCGAGACGCTGATCCGGCGATTGCCGAACGTCGCCGACGTCGAGGCCTGGGACGCCTTTGTCGAAATCTACGAGCCTCTTCTGTTTCGCTTGGCGCGTGCGAAGGGTCTTCAGCATGCCGACGCACAAGACTTTGTGCAGGAAGTGCTGTCGGCCGTGTCGAAGGCGATTGGCCGCTGGATTGCCGACGAGGACCGTGGCTCGTTTCGCGCGTGGTTGTTTCGCATCGCGCAGAATATGGCGATCAGTTTTCTCACGCGTCCCAAACACCAGCGACTTGGTGCTGGCGATAGCCGCGTGGCGAAGCTCTTGGAAGAACAGCCTGCCGGCGCAAACGACTCATCGGAGTTCTTCCTGCACGAGTACCGCCGAGAACTGTTCCGTTGGGCAGCGGAGCGTGTCCGCGAGCAAGTCGCCCCGCGGCAGTGGCTCGTGTTCTGGCAGACGAGTGTCGAAGAGCGGCCGATTGCCGATGTGGCCCAGGAGTTTGGGATGACGGTCGGCAGTGTTTACATTGCCCGTAGCCGCGTCACGAAGCGGATTCGACTCATGATTCGCGAGTATGAGGAGCGGACCAAATGACGGCGCATGGTGCCCACTGTAATGACAATGATCTCTCGGTCTTGCTCGACGGAGCCGAGGACTCAGGCGAATTCCGCAAGGCGGCCAGTCATGTGGAATCGTGTCCGCACTGCCAACAACGCCTGACGGAACTCTCGGGCGACGCCAATTTCTGGAAGTCGCAGCGGGCCATGCTGCAACCCATTGATGCGGACCAAAGGGAATCGGGCCAGTACTTCCGGTACCGGTCGCAGGAGACGATCGAGGCCCGCCGCGGCACGGTCGACGAATCGTCGGTGAAACAATTGCTCGCGGCTCCCTCGCATCCCGAGATGCTCGGCCGGTTGGGACGCTACGAGATCGAACGCGTTATCGGCACAGGCGGCATGGGGATTGTGCTCAAGGGATTCGACTCCGAGTTGAATCGCCCGGTGGCAATCAAGTTGCTTGCTCCGCACCTAGCGAGGATTGGCGCGGCGCGGCAACGCTTTGCCAGAGAAGCCCGCGCCGCGGCGGCGGTGGTTCACGAGCATGTCGTCCCGATCCACAACGTGGAGTCGGACGATGTGAACCCCTTTTTGGTGATGCAGTTCATCCCTGGCGAATCGCTACAAACGCGCGTCGAGCGGGAAGGGCCTTTGAGCGTTCGCGAAATCTTGCGGATCGGCATGCAAGCCGCCGCGGGATTAGCGGCCGCCCATGCTCAAGGGTTGGTGCACCGCGACGTGAAGCCCGCGAACATCTTGCTGGAACATGGAGTCGAACGCGCGTATCTGACCGATTTTGGCCTGGCCCGTGCCTCGGACGATGCCAGCCTCACTTACACGGGCGCTATTGCCGGCACGCCCCAGTACATGTCGCCGGAACAGGCCGATGGACAACCGCTGGATCATCGTTCCGATCTGTTCAGTCTGGGTTCGGTGCTCTACTTCATGGCAACGGGGCATCCGCCGTTCCGCGCCGGCAGTTCGATGGCGGTGCTGAAACGGACGTGCCACGATCCACATCGTCCCGCGTGCGAGTCGAACCCGGAACTGCCCGATTCGCTCTCAGCGATCATCGATCGGCTGCTCGAGAAATCGCAACTCAAGCGATTGAATAGCGCGGCGGAACTTCAAAAGCAACTCGCCGACGTCCTATCGGACGTGCAACAAGGAAAGTTGGGAAGGCGCCGACGCGGATCGCGCCTGCGCCTGTTGTGGCAGGTCGTTGGCATTGCGATGGTTGCCGCGGCTGGGGGCTTCGTCGGATGGCGTCTGCGCGAGTGGAGTATGCCAGCCAGTCCGGTGTCGAGGGTTCCTGCGCAAGTCAATAGCACCAGGAAATTCGCGTCACCCTCGCCGCTTACTCAACTCCATTCGGTGGATCCAACCGCAAAGAGGGACGTGGATGCGGAGTTGGAATGGCTTTCGAAGCAGGTGAATGACCTGCAAGCCGTCCCTTTTCCGGAACCATTGCAAGACAAGGTTCCAGTGTCAGGTGAACTGCAATCGAGCGATTCTGACTAAGCAAATCAATATTCTCGAAGGAGGCAAGTGATGACGCGATTTCAACAAGTGGTTCTGTGGTCGTTGGTTCTACTGGTGCTTGGTTACTTAGGGCGGTACATTCTCGTCGTCGAAGCGAGACAATTTGCGAACCCAGCTGAACAACCCAACTCACGGCTGAAAATCGGGAAGAAATCGGCGAGAGCAGTACAAGATTCGATTGCGCAAGAAGAGAGGGAACTAGTACAGAGGGAGTCAGTACAGACGGATAAAGACCAATACGGTCAGATCGACTTGGGTTCCATGTACGAGGAATCATCCGCTCCCAAGCCCAATTTCGAAAAGGGTCCCAAGGAATCGTTCTCTCTTTTTGCCATGCGCAACGCGCAAAAGATTGAGGCCGCGGCGCAACCACTGCGCGAAGCGACGACCGAGGAAGCGAAATCGATCGCACGAACGAATTTAAGAAAAGTGCTGGCGGGTATTTTCGCTGCTGATATGGACGCCAGGCGAGCGCAGTCCCACGAAATCGAGTCTCGACTATTGAAGTTGCGGCAGCAACTCTCTAATCGTGAAAAGGCCAAGGAACATATTCTCGATTTGCAAATGGAAGTCTTAGAGAACGACGCTGGATTGAGTTACGCAACGGAGCCGGCAACCAGCGCTCCCTACACGCGCCCTCGGAGAAAGGCTTACGACTATTCGTTGCCCAGAGGGTCGAGTGGGTACGAAAATGAAGATGACCGCCCGCGCTACGAAGATGACGAATATAGGAACACACCGGGAACGTACAATGAATACAAGAGACACCGATCACCAGATTCATACGAAGAGAAAAAGGCGTTTCCAAAAAAGAAAAAAGTGCTCGAAGGAAATGGCGAACTTGATCGGAACCAAGAAATAGACTCTCGCCCGGATCAAGATTCGCCAGACGAATCGCCAAAAATCCCTGTCCCGAATTCTGTCGACACAGAACCTCTTGTCGAGCAGACATTTGCTGGTGAAGTAGTTATCGGTGAAACTGTGGTGCCCCAAGACGGCAAGAAGGTGGCCCCGGAACTAGCGCCCGACGACAGTGCCGCCGGCAAGGAGGTCTCCCCGCCAAAATCGCCATGAGGCGAGAATCGGCGTTTTCACTCTAGCGTGATACAATTGCAAGGAACGATGAAGGGAAAACGCATGTCGATTCAATTGCCACTGGAAACCATGACTGTCGCCGAAAAGGTGCAATTGCTCGAGACGATCTGGGAAAGTCTCTGTCGGAACCCCGCGGACGTGGCTTCACCAGAGTGGCATAAGGAACTACTTAAAGAACGAGCCAAGCGACTTGCGGCGGGTGAGGCCACGGTGTCTTCTTGGGACAACGTGAAGGCTCGATTCTTGAGGATTGGTCTATAACCGTGTGATGTTGTTCGAAGGGGAGGAGTTTGGTCGCTACCCTGCCATGCCATCGTTCGCTCTCGACGCTTGGTAGCCACCTTTCAGCCAGATCATTTTGTTTCGGGCGCAACTCTGCTCTTTAAGACCACGAGTTTAACGTGTCGTTTGCCGAGCGGATTCTCGTCGGGAGGGTCCAGTCGAACCGTCGCTCCAAATCGCTTAAACGTCAGGCACAATTCTTCGCTTATCTCACCTTGTTCGAAACGCTCGTCGGGCTCGCCTAACTTTGCAATCACCATTTCCGCATCATCGCTGAAAGTGATCTTGCCCGGTAACTCACCTTTCCACTCGCCTGACTTGTCGCGCTCGAGAAGAATTTCTTTGACCAGTCCTTGATGATCGATCACCATTGAGATGCCAAATTCCTGCCAGGTATGGTGTATTGTTAATTCAAAGTCGGAATACCAGATATGAGGGCGCTTCTGCATATCGCGGCGGAAGTCACGAACTTCTTTGCCGAAATGATGCCGCCCGATCAGATTGGATAACGCGTTAAAGTTGAGTGCCGGAGGTTCGCCTTTTTCCCCTTCGACTGGCTTTTTTTCTGCCTCAGGTTGAGCGTATGCGACCTGTAGCGTAACCGTTCCGCAAAGGAGAAAGACAAAAGCAATCCAATTCTTGGGAAGCATTAGAAGGGCCCTCAATAGTGAAGCTGGATGCGTTTCGCTCTCGGTTCAGTGTAGCTTTGTCCGTGTTCTCGTTGGAAAACTAAATACTCTTGTTCCGAATCTGTTCCAGGATCGATGGATCCTGGATCTCCCGGTCGCGGGCAAGCATCAGGACTTTCGAGACCACCTCGGCCGTTTTGGGATCGTCGTCGGCGAACGGGAGGAACAGTCTTCCACGCTGCTGCGCGTGGACGGGGATGATGCACAGATGCCCGCCCGGCATTAAGTGGACTGTACCGCTGCCCAGGTGGATGCTGTAGTTGCCCAGTTCGCCGGTGATGATGGCATGGCTCTCCTTGAGTTTGACGTTCTTCAATTTCATCAAGGCGCATGTTTCACGGAGGAGGCCGAGGCGCATTTCGACGGTCGAGGCGCTCGCTTCGGGGTCGACTCCCCCTGCGTGGGCAACGCTGACCACCAAATCGAGATCGCGCATCACTTCGCTGAAGAGTCGCGGCGGTATTGCCGTGAGCTTGAGCGGCGTCCATTCTTCTCGCTTGCGGAAGTTGATGCCGCCGATAGTCCAGCCTTCTACTTCGCCCGGCGTCCCAGCTGCGTAGTTGAAGTGAACATCGACGGTTAAGCCTTCGTTGTGGAAGACCTTGAAGATCCCTTCGCCTGTGTTCCATCCACGACTGCCGAACAAAGCACTAGCCTGCTTCGGCTGAACTTGCTGACCGTCGTAGCGGTGCGAGATGGTCTCCTTCTTTTCTGCGGCCGTCGGGATGTAGAGCTCGCGGAAGACTTGCTTGAATGGCTGAATCCGTTCGGCCCGGAAGCAATCCTTCTGCCAATCGTGCCAGGCCTTGCCGGCGTACAAGTCGTGCGGATGGGCAATCCGCAACACTTCCTTTGGCTTGACCGGCTCGAACTTTCCGTTGAAATCCCGCAGCGCCTTGCCCCCTTTGTCGGGATAGCCCATGATTCCTTCGCCGACGATGACCAGTCGTGAAAGGAAGGGCACCAGCAGCGCGTGCTCGCACCAGGTGCGAAGTTCTGTGCCGAGGAACGTGTCGCCGCGGCACATCGCCGTTTCGAGCGAGCGCTTGATCGACGAGACCTGGCGTTTGATTTCCGACACGCGCCCCGTTAGCTCGACGATCTTCTTGTCTTTTTTGATCGCTGGCGGAATCGACTTCAGTTCCTTATCTCCCCGGGCGACCGCGATCAAAGGCTTCGCCTCTTCGTCGAGCGAGAGCGTGACCGTGACGCCGCTCTTGGTGACTGCGACCGGTCCCTTCGCCAGATCTTTGACAGCTTCGGCTCCAACCGACCACTCGAGGCGCATCGGGTCTGAGTATCCCGACGTCTGGGCGAGGTTCGTCAGTCCGATTTCCCACGCCCGCAAAGCGTCGGGCTTGGTTAGCCCGCTGAGTGTGTTGGCGTATCGCCGGTAGTCGCGAAGCACCTGGCAACGTTCTCGCAGGTCGGTTTCGCGCTTCGCTCCGGTCGCCAAAGGCAGCAATCCCAGGAGACGAACCTGTTCCTTGAGTTGCTTTTTCTTGATGCCGTCGATCAACTCTTTTCGCTTGACTTTGCCGATCAAGACATCGCCGATGTGTTTGGCCTTTTTTGCTTGCGCGGCATTGGCGGCAAAGCGGGCCGCGGTGGCGATTGCTTCCCACTTTTTGGGACCGAGCAATTCGTGCACTCGGCGAAACCAGGCGGCGTCAACCGCACCAGAGGCTCGGTCCGCAACGGAAAGGGGTGTTCGCTCGACGATCAGCCGCTCCCACGCGGACAGCTTTTTGGGTTTAGGAGGCTTTGGAGCGGCTTCTTCGTCGCTTCCTTCTTCGCCGGTTGCTTCCTCATCGGTCGAGTCCTCTTCTTCCTCCTCGTCACTATTATCGTCCTCACCTCCCGCCAGTGCAGCGTTCTCGGTCGCACCCCACGATTGCATGTGGGCGAGAAACCAGTAAACCCCTTCGTCCAAGTATTTCCAATCGAAGTAGGCCTCGATGAACTTGGTCCATTGCGGCGCCAGGAAGGTGAGTTGCAGCAGCCGCTCTTCGGGGAAATCGCCCGCCTTGACCGCTGTCTTCATCAGCTTGACGAAGTCCTCGGGCTTTTCGTTGGGCGATGGGTAACAGACCTTGGCCAGATGCGTGAGCGCCGATCGGCGGTCTTCTCCGCGGCTTCGCCATGAGGATGTGATTTTGAACTCGGCCTTGCCGAGTGCTCGCAAAACGCGATGCAACGTGGCCGCTCCCCACAGCGCAGTAATCGAACCCGCTGGCGCCGTCGCCGCTGTGGATGCGTCTCCGCGCGCGAGTTCAAGCTGAAGGATTCGCTCGACTGCATCGTCGACCAGCTTTTGGACTTCGGGATGTTGCGACAGGAAGGTCTCGTAATCCTTGCCGCGCTTTCGCGAAGTCAGTTGCTGGAGCAATTCGAAGGATTCACCCGAGTAGCCGCCGCTTCCGCGCGGTCCCAACAATTGATCGGCAATGTCGGCGAGCGTCGCTTGTTGCTGCCCGTAAGCATGCAAGGGTTCGCCGTAGTTGGGACGGCGACGAACGGCTCCCGGTATCGGCTCGTCAAGCCAGTGGAGCCACCGCCACTGCCGCAGTCGATGTTGCTCGGTAAGCGGATGTCCCGTCAACTGTGCGAGAGAGTCCAAAACCGACACCCACATCTGAAGGCCCTTATCGTCCCGCCAATCGGTGTCGTCATCGTCGTTGGCAAAGTAGGAAGCTCTCTTGGGTGGATTGGCTGAAGCCAGCCTCGCGATTTCTTCGCTGGGAACTTGCGCGCTGATCGACTCGGCGGCATCCATCAAGTAGTCACGTGGGTCGACAGGGTGAAGAAACAATATCCATTGCACGACATCCTTAACGACGGTCCCGTGCCGCAGCGATTTGGGCGCTTGTCCGCCCGAGATGTGATCCGCAAGCTTCTTTCTCCACGGAGACTTCTTGGCCCATTCGTTCCACGCGCTCGCGCTCCAACTGTCGTCGCAAAACTCAGCCCATAGGTGAGCGCGCACGAACTCGAGTCCGTCGGAGTCCTTCAAGTCTTCCCCCCGCTTAGCGAACCATTGGGTCCAGACGTCGGCGAGCGGCAACTTCGCAAGCTGCTTGTCGCGAGGTTTGTTCCACTCTGGACTGGGGAAACCCCAGCGAATGTTCCCTAGCAACTCGTCGTGGAGAGTCCCTGCGTAGTCGCGAAACTGAATGGGCGATTCGGCGTGCTTTTGTACCAGGTCGTCCAATTCCTTAAGGCACGCGATCGCCGCGGACGTGATGAACTTCGGCTTGCGATCTATCGGTGCAACGACTGGCGAACGTTCGGCCGGGTTCATGAGCCCCAGCGCGTCGTCGAGCGTCGCCACGGCCACTTTGTCCTTGGCGATTTCGTCCAGGTGCGATTGCTCTTCCTTGGAGACCTTTTTGCGCGCAGCGGTGTAGCTGGTGGCTTGAGCGCGGCATGCTGGAACGGACCGTTTCTTGTCGGTCATCAATCGAAGAATCTCAAGGCCGGCTAGCCGCTGGTTCGCGTCCTTGCCAGCGAGCAGGCGCGCGGTGCTCGCGAGCGCTTCGGCATCGGGCAATTTCAGAATGAGCTCCAAGATATTTCGGCGAAGGTCGGCAGCCTTGCGAGTAAGAAGCGACTCCAGCTGGATGACTTCCTTCTCGTCCAGCACGAGCTCTTTCAGTGCATTCAGAGCGGTGTCGCGCGTGTCGCTCGCGGCGTCGCCCACCAGTTCGACAATGGCGGCGCGAGTGGCGGCGTCCCATGGCTTGGTATCGATCATGTGGCGAACTGCACGCCATCGGCCAGGCCCTTCCATCTTTTCGAGATGGGGAAGCAGCCGTATCGCGGGGCGTTTGCCGAGCGCCGGAAGCAGATGGTAGGCCACATCCGACCGCTTCACCTGGATCTCGGTCCAAGGCCAAACTAGGGGCTTGAGCTTTTCCGGTTTGACAGGGAGACGGTCAAGCAACTTCTCGAGTTTTTCGAAACGGTCGTCATCCTCTCGGACGGTCGCCTCTCCGTCTTCTTCGTCTCCGTCCATCGAGTAGGCGGCGGTACCGACCCCCAGCAAGGCGACCCGCAGGTCTTCATCCTCCAATGCTTTGATCAGTGGAATGGCGGAAGCGTCGAGACTGAGATTCCGCAGATGCTTGGCGGCGATGTACCGCATTTCGACCGACTTGTGCGACAGAAGTTTTTCGGCCGACGAAATCGAATGGTGCGCATCGACAGTGGCCTGGCACCACAGGGCTAGGAACGCCGCCTGCGGGTCCTTTCCTGCGAGCGCCTTGTCCGCGCGACTGGGATCCTCCAAGTACTCTACTACCTGCGTCAGCATGTTCTTAATGACGCCGTTACTGCCGGCCGCCCATAGGTTGTCGAACCAGACATCCACGGCGCGAACGGTAGCCGCAAAGCGGATCAAGTCTTCGTCGAGCACCAGCCGCAACATCCGGCGGAAAGCCTCGGGGTGTGACTCATCGATCGCTTCGAGGATCGACTGTCGAAGTCCTTCTTGGCGTTGGGCGGCAAGCAGCGTTTTCTCGATGAGCTCCCAGCCGTCCTTCTGATTGGACATGAGGAACGCGGTCGTAACGTGCCGGCCCATCGCGCCAATTTCGTGGCGGTTGTTCAGCGACTCGCGGAGGATTTCAAAGATTTCTCCAGCTTCGGGATGTTGTTCGTCGTTCAGGATCGCGGCCAGCAGGATGCCAATTTCGGCCTGATGTCCCCCCGATAGGTGCGTAGCCCAGGTCGCCAGCCATTTTGGTGTGAGAACGTCAGCGGGATATTCGCTTGCAAGCCTGCCGAGCAGCAACAGCCAAGTAAATCGCTTGTTTACCGTCATCCCGGGACGCGCGGGAACTCGAAAGGCCTTGCGCGTGTAGCTGATCTGATACGGAGTCGACTTGAGCATCTCCCACGCGGCTGCAAGGGCGGGCGCCAAGTTCGGCGAAAGGAGCGTAAACAACTCTTGACGATGATTGTCTGAAATCTTGTCGATTTTCCGTGTCGCTTCCTGGTGCCGTTTTTGTCGCTCTTCGTACTGATAGGGGCCTAAGTCGTTTCCCCACATCGCCTCGGCGATTTGGCGCGCAGCCGGAGACAGTTTCTCCATCTCCTTGGCGAAGCGATTTTCTTCCTCGGGCAGCTTCCACTGAGCCAATTGGGCCGCGGCTTGTTCAGGTTTGAGCATCACTTAACCTCCTGCCAGCAAAGTGAGACGGACGAATGCCACGCGACTTTCGGGTTGTACGTGAACCTCGCGATCGAGTTCCCGATGGTCTTGTCCATCGATCACCACCAGGAACAACCCGTCTTCGAATGCCTGGCAGGCGGTAGCGATGGCTTGCTCTTCATCGACCGGCTGAACGGGGACTTCGCTCCCGCCCATTTCGATCTTTCCTTTAGTGGCCGCTTCCTCGATTTGCCGCGCCGTCAGCGCGCGAAAAACCTGCCGCTGTTCTTGCCGTTCGCGGAACGCTTCAACCTCGTTTCGCACCACCCGCGCGATCAGCTGCCGCAAGGTGATGCCTCCTTCGCCTTGGCACTCGGGCGGAAGGGGAATCGAGTAATCGGCGAAGAGGGGTCGGCGTGAACCGATCGCCTTGCCGCTAATAAGAATCGAGGACATCACATAGTCCTAAGAAAGAGAGGTAAGAAGACCGCTGCCACAGTGTCCCACTGGTATAGGACACCAGTGGTCCGAATACAATCAACCCTCAGAGGGAGCGTCGTGCGTATGCCCACCTCTTGGGTTTTTGCGACCGGAGACCCTGAAAAAGCCGATTTCTGAACGCAACCGTTCGTTTTTCGCGGTCTCTTCTCATGGCAACCGGCGTGGTGGTTTGACGCCATTCTGTGATAAACTCCAGCCGGCAGATTTCATCTCGGCTGGCCCGTTTTTCCACATTCCATGCCCGAAAGTCGTTCTCAACTGCATCCGATTTGGTCGTGGATTTTTGCGCGGGTTCCCGCTCTCGATTCCCTTCGGACCTACACGTTCGAGGTCTTTCGCCGCGACTTCATCGCCGGGCTCACCGTCGCGACGGTGGCGGTTCCCCAAGCAATGGCCTACGCCTCGATCGTGGGATTGCCCGTCGAGTACGGACTTTACACGGCCATCGTGATGACGGCTGTGGGCGCGCTGCTCGATTCGTCGCGGATGTTGATCAACGGGCCGACCAATGCAATCTCGATCGCGGTTCTCAGTGCGGTCGCGGGAGCCGGGATCGAGGCAAAAACCGATCTGATCACCGCCGCTGTGCTGATGGCGTTGATGATCGGGATTTTTCAAACGGGGATCGCGTTGCTGCGACTGGGCGACCTGACTCGCTACGTCTCGCACGCCGTGATTGTCGGCTTCACAGCTGGCGCAGCCGTGCTGTTGATTCTTGACCAACTTAAGAACCTTCTCGGCCTCAAACAGCAGGGTGACCCGCACGACCACTTCCTGGTCCGCTTGTGGATGACGCTCAAACACGTCGAATTGATTCAGCCGCACACGCTGGCCGTCGGGCTTGGGACGATTGTCTTTGTGCTGGCGCTTGGGTGGATCAATCGCCGGCTTCGGATCCGCATCCCGGAGCTACTGCTGGCAGTCATTTTGGCCGCGGCACTTGTTTGGGCGACGGGTTTGCACCAACCTGGGAAGGACGCCGATGGAAACATGGTGCGCCCCGCCACCAATGTGATCGGTACCATTCCGCGATCTCTTCCGAGGTTCGAAGTTCCCAAGGTCGAATGGACTCGCGTGCGACAGCTGTCAGGCAATGCTTTGGCAATCGCCTTGCTCGGTTTGCTGGAAGCGATCGCCATGGCGAAGGCGATCGCTTCGAGAACAGGTGAAAGGCTCGACCTGAATCAACAGTGCCTGAGCGAGGGCATCGCCAACACCGTAGGAAGTTTCTTCCAGTGTTATCCCGGTTCGGGATCGCTCACACGATCGGCGATCAATCACCAGGCCGGTGGGATGACGCAGTGGTCGGGCGTGATCTCCGCGATTGCGGTCGCGGCGACAGTCCTGTTGTTCGCGCCGTTGGCGTATTACATTCCGCGCGCGGCACTCGCGGGAATTCTGTTCGTCTCCGCCTTCCGCATGGTCGATTCGCATAAGCTGGCTTACCACATGCGGGTCACCAAGATGGACGCCGTGATTGTGCTGGCCACGGCGATCTCGGCCGTCGCTATCTCGATCGAGTTCTGCATCCTCATCGGAACTGTCGTCTCGTTCCTGATCTATCTGCCGCGGGCAGCCAAGATCGGCATGACGGAACTCGTGCCGACGCCTGACGGAATGATCCGTGAGCGGATTGCGAGCGATCCGCCGTGCAACCGGTTGATCATCTATAGCGTCGAAGGGGAACTCTACTTCGGTTCGAGTGCAGAACTGGAGAGCGAACTCGACAGGATCGAGTTGCGGGCCAAGGACGGGACCAAGGTCGTTCTGCTTCGCTTGAAGTACGCCCGCAACCTCGATGGCGTGTGCTTGCATGTGCTGGAAGCGTTCGACAAAAGGATGACTGAGCATGGCGTGACCGTCCTCTACTGCGGCTTGCGGAGGGACGTATTGCAGGTGATGAAGAACGCCAAGTTCGACGAAGAGGTTGCCCCGGACCGGATTTTTCCGGAGGGAGAGGCGCTCTGGTCGAGCACGCTGCAAGCGGTTGACCATGCGTACAAGATTCTCGGCCCAGACCGCTGCGCCACATGTCCGCTTCGCACCAGTGATCCGGCTGAAGCTCGTAGCTGGAATTACATGATCTAGCGAGGCAGGATTGTTCGCATTGCCCGGCGAGGCGCGGTAGACTAAGACCGTTCGATTGGGGCAGATGCCTTCCTGCTGCGAAACCCTTCCGACCGCGGAACCTGTCCGGGTTCCGTCCCGCCTGAACGTACCTTCGATAGGCCACTTGCCATGCGCCTTTCCCTCCTTGGCATCGCGCTATTCGTCTGGACCTGCTGGAGCATTCCAGGCTGGAATGCTCCGGTTATGGCCGACGAGAGGCTCGAGTTCTTCGAAAAGAATATCCGGCCGCTATTGATGGAGCATTGCTCCAAGTGCCACGGCGATCAAAAGCCCGAAGGGGGCTTGCGGATGGTGTCGCGCGAGACGCTCGTTGCCGGCGGCGACTCGGGCGCCGCGATTGTCGAAGGCAAAGCCGACGAGAGCCTGCTCGTCCGCGCGGTGGGCTATCTCGACGACATCAAGATGCCCCCCAAAGGCAAACTGCCGCAAGCCGATATCGACCGGCTCAAACAGTGGGTCACGATGGGCGCGCCTTGGACGCCGAACTCGCCGCTGGCTGTCTCGAGCGAAACTGCGCCGCCGTCCACATTTCAGGTCACTCCCAAACAATCGCAGTGGTGGTCGTTCCAGCCGATTCGTGATCCAGCACCGCCGGCGGTGCAAAACGCGGCGTGGCCCAGGAACGAAATCGATCGATTTATCCTGGCCGATATCGAACGCCACGAGTTGGTGCCCACCGCGGAGGCAGACCGCCGGATGTGGTTGCGACGCGCCACGTTCGATCTGACAGGGCTTCCTCCCAAGCCCGAAGACATCGACGCCTTTGTCGCTGATGCATCCGATTCAGCATACGAGCGGGTGATCGATCGTTTGCTGGAATCGTCGGCCTATGGCCAGCGTTGGGCGCGGCATTGGCTCGATATCGTGCGCTATGCCGATTACCACGATGGCGAGCCGAAAACCAGAAACCCCGTGTGCGAGCCCCTCGAGGCGTGGCGCTATCGCGATTGGGTGGTCGAGTCGTTCAATCGCGATTTGCCGTACGACCAGTTTTTGACACACCAGATTGCTGGCGACTTGCTTCCTTCGCCTGACGGAAAGCAGCCGTACGCCGATGGACTGGTCGCAACGGGATTTCTGGTCAACGGATCATGGGATCGAGGCGATGCCGACAAGGAGAAAATGCTCAGCGACATGATCGACGACCAGATCGACACCATCGGCAAGGCCTTCATGGGGCTGACGATCGGTTGCTCGCGCTGCCACGATCACAAGTTCGATCCAATCTCCAACCGCGACTACTACGCCCTGGCGGGCATCTTCTACAGCACTCGAATCATGAAGGAACTCGGGGCCAAGGGTGGTGAAATCACCTTGCAACGGCGTCCGCTGGTTCCCGACGACATCGTCGCTGCCCGTGACCAGAAGGTGAAGGAACTCGCCGATGTCAACCAAAAGCTCGGTGAACTCGACAAGAAGAATCCCAAGCCACCCGACGACGATCCCGAGCGCGTGCAGCTCGTTTCGCAGCGAGATACGCTTCAGCGCGAGATGCCTCCCGAGTATCCTGTCGCACTTGCAGTCAGCGAAGGGGCCGTGCCCGGCGGACTCTTTTCCGGCGTGCAGGACGTGCCGATCCACATTCGCGGAAGTTACACTCGCTTGGGTGAAGTCGTTCCGCGTGCGATGCCAGTCTTCTTCCAAGGCCCGCAGCAACCGGCGCTGAAAGATGGAAGTGGTCGCCGCGAAGTGGCTGCATGGGTGATTTCCCCCTCGAACCCATTGACGGCTCGCGTCATCGTCAACCGCGTTTGGCAATGGCACTTTGGCCAGGGATTGGTCGCTACTCCAAATAACTTTGGATTGCTCTCGCAGCCGCCGAGTCATCCCGAGCTGCTCGACTACCTGGCGAAACGCTTTGTCGAAGATGGTTGGTCGCTCAAGCAACTGCACCGCCGGATCATGCTTTCGGCTACGTATCGCCAAGGGAGCGTTGTCTCGCAAGAAGTATTCGATCGCGATCCCGAGAACAAATGGCTGGCTCGATTCGTGCCGCGGCGACTCGAGGCGGAGGCGCTGCGCGACGCGATGCTGTCCGTATCGGGGCAGCTCGACCCATCGGAACGAGGTCCGGCGAGCGATAACTTGTCGATTCGCAGGCGCTCTCTTTACGTGCAGACGGCCCGATGGGATCGCAGCAACTACGCGACGCTGTTCGATGCCGCCAATCCCGATGCCTCGGTCGAAACTCGCACGATCAGCACCGTGGCACCGCAAGCCTTGTTTCTGCTCAACAACAAGTTCATTGGCGAACAAGCGGGGCAATTCGCCGAGCGCTTGCGTCGCAGCATTGCTGATGACGCACCGGACGTTACGGCCCTGCGAATCGTCTCAGCGTATCGCCTGGCCTTCGGCCGTTTCCCGACCGACGAGGAACGGCGCATCGCGACCAAGGTGGTTGCCGAAGGAAATGCGGCTTCACCGCAGGGCGGTTGGACCGACTTGGCCCACATCCTCCTTTGCAGCAACGAATTTACTTACCTCGACTGACTCGCCAGATTCATGTGACGGGAGATCGAATCATGCTGTCTCGAAGAGATATGCTCGCCCGGTCGGGTTGCGGGTTCGGCATGTTGGCGCTCGCCGACATGCTGGCAGGCGTCGCACGCGGTGATAGCCAAGGTATGTCGTTGCCGCATCACACGCCGCGAGCCAAACGGGTGATCTTTCTCTACATGCCGGGCGGTCCATCACACGTCGACCTGCTCGATCCCAAACCGCGGCTCGCGACCGACAATGGCAAGCCCCTCCCTTTCGAGAAGCCGCGATTGGAGCGTGTGAAGACCGGCAACCTGCTGGCTTCCCCATGGAAGTTCAACAAGCATGGCCAGTCGGGCGTCGAAGTGAGCGAACTGCTGCCGGGCCTGGCCTCGCGGATCGACGATGTGTGCGTGATCCGCTCGATGTACGCCGACAACATCAACCACACGGGTGCGGCGCTGCAAATGTGCACCGGCGAGCAAGCCTTCTCTCGCCCCAGCATCGGATCGTGGTTGACGTACGGACTTGGCTCGGAGAATCAGAACCTGCCCGGCTTTGTCGTGGTGTGTCCATCGCCGGTTTTCCAAGGTGCGCAGCTTTGGAATTCGAGCTTCCTGCCGAGTACGTATCAGGGAACGCTTGTTCGCGACATGAACAACCCGATCGCGAACCTGGGCGAAGCGGGCGTATCACTTGATAGGCAACGAAGCAAGCTCGATGCGCTCAAACAACTGAACGAAATCCATCAGCGCGAGCGGGCGGTCCATGGCCAACTTGATGCTCGGATCGCGTCGTTCGAGTTGGCCTTCCGGATGCAGCGGGAAGCTCCTGAGGCGTTCGATCTCTCGCGTGAAGACGAGCGCACGCACAAGATGTACGGCACCGATCAACCAGCGACGGAGTTGTTTGGCCGGCAATGTTTGTTGGGGCGCCGGCTCATTGAACGCGGTGTGCGGTTCGTGCAGCTCTTCGACGCTCCGGCCAACAACGCGTGGGATCAGCACAGCAATCTGAAAGAGGGACTAGCCAAGCGCTGCCAGGCGGTCGATCAGCCGATCACGGCACTGCTGACCGATTTGAAGGACCGCGGCATGCTCGACGACACGCTCGTCCTGTGGGGCGGCGAATTCGGCCGGACGCCGACGGCCGAAGGGACCGACGGCCGGGAGCATCACCCGTTCGGCTTCACCATGTGGATGGCCGGCGGCGGAATTCGCGGCGGGATGGCCTACGGCGCCACCGACGATTTCGGTTGGCACTCGGTCGAGAACAAGGTCCACGTCCACGACCTGCACGCCACGATCCTGCATCAAATGGGGATCGATCACGAGCGATTCACGTACCGCTTCGGCGGGCGGGACTATCGCCTGACCGACGTTCACGGAAACGTCGTGCGAGACATTCTGGCTTAAAAGTGTTGGCGGGCGCGCAAGACGCGGAGATTCAGATGCAACGAAAATGGTTGATGCTCGTCTGCGCCTCACTTCCGTTGGTTTCGCAGATCGTTTGTGGAGACGATCCGCTCCCAAGAATTGGTTACAGCGAACTGCGCACCAGTCTTCCCGGCGGACGACACGTCAACGCCCGGACGACGCGCGCCTTCACCGTTCGCGCCGATGGTACCGATCGCCAGGCCATCGCCGATGACCTGGCGAACGAACCCGATACTTGGACCCAGTTCGCGGGTTGGTCGCCTGACGGAAAAACCGCGATTGTCGGCCGCGGTTGGCAAAGTCCTGAAAACGCCGCTTGGGAAGAAGAGCACAAGACGTTTCGTCACACGGCCGACGGTTGGCTGTACGACACGTACCTGGTCGACTTCGCCTCGGGCAAAAAGGAAAACGTCACCGCGGTCGATCGTATCAGTTTCTACAACTCGGGCGTCTTCTTTTGGCCCGACGATCCCAAGACGCTCGGGTTCACGGCGCTGATTGGTGGCAACTCCCACCCGTTCCGCATGGACCTCGACGGGCGAAACAAAGTCGACCTCACGAAAAATTCAAACGGCTTCGCTTATGGCTTCAGTGGTTCGCCGGACGGGAAGCGGATTTCCTACCACGAGAACTACCAGGTTTACCTGGCGAATGCCGATGGCACCAACCGTGTCCAAATCAATACCGGACATTCATTCAACTTTGCCCCCACCTGGTCGCCCGACGGCCAGTGGCTGTTGTTCGTTTCAGGCGAGCATTACGATTGCCACCCGCATCTTGTCAAAGCGGATGGCGGCGGTTTGAGGAAACTCGCCGACCGTGCCGGCTATCGCGGAGTGACCGAGTTCCTTGACGTGCCCGACTTCCACGGCGGCAGTAGCGATCTTCCGGTGTGGTCCAACGATAGCAAGTCGGTCTTCTATACAGCGAAGGCCGGAGCGAATGTCGAGCTGTTTCGCATTGCGCTCGATGGCCAGCCAGTGCAGATGACGCGCTCACGACCAGGAACGACTCACTACCACACGAAGCCTTCGCCCGATGGCACGAGCATCGTGTACGGTTCCAAGCGCGACGGTGTCCGCAACTTGTACGTGATGAGGTTGAGCGACGGAAAAGAAACGCAGATCACGCACATGGAACCAGGCAGCGGGGCCATGCACGCCTACTGGCAACCAACTCCGTAGCCGCGTTCGCCAGAACGCGGGGAATCGAAGATAATCACCGGGCACTTGCAACCGCCCTAGCGTCGCCACCAGCTATCCGTCAGATAGCGGCTGCGGACAGGCTCGGCCAACGGCTTATCGAACTCGCGCGGGCGAATCCCCATGTCCGGCCCGGCGACGGGATCGGGATAGGGATCGTTCAGGTTGGCTCGATTTCTTTGGTAGTCGATCGGACCGGGTGCCTGCTGGAATGGCCGTTGAAGTCCCAGAAACGTTCCGTTCGGTGCACAGCCAGCGCTCGAAAGCGCAAGTAGCGACGCGCCGAGCAAACGAACGGAAAAACATCGCATGATTTCTCTCCAACGACCAATGGGGCGGCGAATTGTAGCAACCTGCCTTGACCTGTCCCAGGCGAATTGCTCCGGCAAAATGATGCTGTGTATTCGCCGAGCTAATTTACGGACGCTGGTTTTCCCTGGTTCGCGGCCAAGCCATACTAAGGACTCGGCTGCGGCGCGATAACACGCCGCGATAGCACTGCCGTCGACTGCGTCTTTACGAAAAAGTGTCATCCCGGAAAAGGGTCGAATATGCTCGCCAGGATTCGCCGTTGGTTCGTCGCGATTGCGTGCATGCTTGTTGGAACGCTATCCGCAGCCGCGGGCGAGTTTCCCATCGGCGAGCATGTCTTTACGTTGCCCGACGGATATGAAATCGAGCAGATCGTCGGCCCCGAATTGGTCGAGCGTCCGATCACGATCGACTTCGACGAACAGGGAAGCATGTACGCGGCCGATTCTTCCGGCAGCAACGATCCACCCTCTAAGCAGGTTGAGAATCCAACGCATCGCATTATCAAGTTGATCGACCGCGACGGCGACGGGCGGTTCGACGAGCGAACTATCTTCGCCGACAAGATGATGTTCCCCGAAGGGACGATGTGGCTCGACGGCTCACTCTACGTAGCTGCTCCTCCAAACATCTGGAAACTGACCGATACCGATGGCGACGGCGTCGCGGACAAACGAGAAGAGTGGTTCAAAGGAAAAACGCTCACGGGCTGCGCCAACGATTTGCACGGCCCTTATCGCGGCCCCGATGGCTGGATCTATTGGTGCAAAGGAGCCTTTGCCGAGCAAACGTACGAGCGGCCAGGCCGTAAGCCGCTCGTTACGCGGGCGTCGCACATTTTCCGCTGCCGCCCCGATGGATCGAAGCTCGAAGCGGTGATGACGGGCGGGATGGATAACCCCGTCGACTGCGTCTTCACGGCCGAAGGGGAACGGATCTTCAACACCACGTTCCTCATTCATCCCCAAGGAGGAATGCGCGATGGACTCATTCATGCCATCTACGGCGGAGTCTATGGCAAAGACCACAACGTTCTCGACGGCCATCCTCGCACCGGCGATTTGATGCCAGTGCTTACGCATTTGGGGCCAGCAGCGCCGGCTGGTTTGGCTATTGCCGAAACAACTGGACTTGGCGACGACGTTTGCGGAGACATTTTTTGTTGCCAGTTCAATCGCCATAGAGTGTCGCGCCACAAGTTGGTGCGCGAGGGAGCTTCGTTCAAAACAATCGATAGCGACTTTGTCGTCTCCTCGCATATCGATTTCCATCCCACCGACGTCGTGGAGGACGCTGACGGGAGCTTGATCGTGGTCGACACGGGCGGGTGGTACAAACTCTGTTGCCCGACATCCCAGTTCGCTAAGCCCGACGTCCTGGGCGGCATCTATCGCGTGCGGAAGACAGGTTCCAAACCAGTCAAGGATCCGCGCGGACGAAAGATCGAGTTTGCTAAGCTCGATGTCGATAGCTTGGTGAAGTTATTGGATGATGAGCGTTTTGCGGTGCGAACTCATGCGCAGCAGGAACTAGCGGCGCGCGGCAATGACGCCATCAAGGCGCTTGCTCGTGCAACCCCCAATGCGCCCGCCAGCAGGCGCTTGAATATTGTTTGGACGCTCAATCGCATTGGTACCGACTACGCCTGGCCCAATGCACACACGTTCCTTTACGACAGCGAACCAGCCGTTATCGCGGCAGTTCTTCAAGGCATCAGCCTCCGGCGTGATCCATTCCTGAGAGCCAGGCTCCATGAAAAGCTCGAACATCCTGAGCCGCACATACGGCGATTGGCTGCGGAGTGCTTGGGGCGAACAGGAAACGCCGATGACGTCCCGGCGCTCCTGCGTTTCGCCGACAAGACGGGCGACGATCGAGCGCTAGAGCACGCGTTGATTTATGCACTGATCGAGATCGGCGCCGTCGAGGCGACGCAAGTGGGACTAGAGAGCTCATCTCCGCGCGTGAACAAGGTAGCGCTCATCGCGCTCGATCAAATGGATGAGGCGGGCGGTCCCGACGCTAATCCCACACCAGCGACCGTCGCCAAAGCACTTGGTTCCTCCGATGCGGCCCTTCGACAAGCCGCCGTGGACATCATGCAACGCCATAGCGATTGGGGCCCGCAATTGAGCGATTGGCTGGCCGCGCACGCACCGGACGAGAAGACTTTCGACGAGCAAGTCGAAACTTGGGCGGGACTCGTGGGAGCGTTGTCCGATGCCGAGAGCGTGCAAAAGATCGCCGCCGACACGTTAGCCAACGAATCGACATCCCCCAATGTGCGATTGGCCGTGGTTAAGGCGATGCGGCGATTCACAGGCAAGCAATTGCCGGCGACCTGGCTGGCGGCCTACGAAGCGCTGCTAACCAACACGTCGGCCACGCCGGAACTCGCTGCGGCTGTGGTTGATACCGCCCGCAGTTTGAAGGCTTCGAAAACGAGTCCGGCCATCGTGACGGCGCTACTGGCGTTTGCCGATCGGGATGGGCAGGCGCCGTCGCAGCAGTTGGCGGCACTGGCAGCGGCGGCGGAAGCCCACCCCGCGATCGCCGACAGCGTCTTCAACAAACTAGTCGCGGTGTTGCAGCCGTCGCAGCCCGTGGCCGAGCGGATGCTCGCGACGGAATGCCTCACGCAAGCGAATCTCACGCTCGAGCAACGCACGAAGTTGATCGACGTGCTCCAGCACGTCGGGCCGCTGGAGTTCGATCGGTTGTTGTCGGTTTTCGAAGGGCAGACCGACCGCAAACTCGGAAGCGAGCTCGTCGCCTCATTAGGCGGCGCGGAGGCTTTTTCGTCGCTGCGTGGTGAGCGATTGAAAACGGTGCTCGGCAAATTCGATGGTGAAGTGATGACGACCGCCGAACCGCTGTTGGCCCGCCTCGACGCCGAAGTCAAAGAGCAGCGGGCGCGGCTGGAGACGATTTTCACGGAGTTGCCCAAAGGCGATGTTCGCCGCGGCCACGCCGTCTTCCAGAGTACGAAGGCGGCCTGCATCGCTTGCCATGCGATGGGATATCTCGGTGCCAACGTCGGACCCGACCTGACCAAGATCGGCCAAATCCGTACCGACAAGGATTTGCTCGAATCGATCCTCTTCCCCAGCGCCAGTTTCGTCCGCAGCTACGAGCCCGTGACCGTGGCGCTCACCGACGGCCGATCGGTTAGCGGCCTCATCCGCCGTGACAATGGCCGCGAACTGGTGGTCGCAACCGGGCCCAATAAGGAAGAGCGGATTCCGCGCGACGAGGTCGAAGAGATCACACCGAGCACCGTATCGATTATGCCGGCTGGTTTGGAAAAGCAGCTCTCCATGCAGGAACTGGCGGACCTAATCGCCTTTTTGAAGGCGGCTAAGTAAGCGGTCGCTTTCGTCACATCGGGATCCTTTTTTGCGCTTAGGCATGTCAAGGACGCACGTCAACCAAAGGTCGAAACATGCCGGAATTGGATTTTGAGGTCAAACCAGGCGAAGGCTGGGGGCCATTCAAGCTCGGAGAAACGCGGACTAGCATCATCGCCTTGCTCAAGTCGAAAGGCCTTGAGTTCGACGACGAAAACGACGACGAAGCCGGCTTAGGTGGACTGCGGCTTTGGAACCCCTACGTCCTCTTCAGTTTCGACGGCCTCGGCGGCGACTCGCAGCTTGTTCAGATCGGCATCGAGACAAACGAGATTACAACCAACGGACAAGCGCCCGCGAGCAATTCGCTCGACGACATCCTGGTCGCCTTTGGCGTCCAGTCGTTCGCCGATACCAATTGGCGCGAGCATCATCCCGAAGATGAATTCAACGTCCAGGATGATCCCGACACGAAACGCGACGACGAGGACCTCCTCGACATCGGAACGTTGTGGCTGACAAGGCAGGGCATTGGCCTGGCGATGCTGTCGGGCCAGGTTGACGAGATTGCCATTCGGCGACCCGACCAGGTTCCGCAGAACGGATTTGGTCCGCTGTCGGAGCGGCAACTCGAGCGGGCGCTCACGCTGAAAGAACGGCGCGCGAAGGAATCGGCACCGAAGGTGTACAAGCCCGGGCCGCTGGCCCCTTACCTGGTCTATGTTCGTCCCCTGGTTAACTGGGGATGCGGGCTGGCGCTGGCGGCCATTGTTGTATTGTGCGGCTACACCCAGTATCGCTGGCAGAACTCATCCTCGGCGGAAGGAACGCTGGTTGCCAAGATTCCGCCCGACGCGAATTTCCCCGACGAGTACGTCTACGAATACACCACCGCCGATGGCGTGAAACGGACTGTGCACGTTCCCGATCAGTATGTCGGTTTGCCGGAGATCGGCGACAAGACGGAACTGCGCTACCTTGAAGAAGCTCCAGACCTCGCGGTTGTGGTTTCCCAATCGCACGATCAAGGTTTTTTTGAATACATCTGGTACGTATTCCCGTGCGCGATTCTATGGATTGTGTTTACGGTGATTGACGCTGCTTTTGGCAGGTAAGGCTACTTCTTCCCAAAACAGTACACGACCCCTTTGTCAGTTGCGATGACCAGTTTGGCATCCGCTACGGCGGGGCCGCCTTTGTATTCGCCTCGGCCTTGGTGCTGCCACAGCTCCTTGCCGCTTTCGCGATCCAAAGCGTAAAACCGGCCGTCGGCGCCGCCGACGAAAACCCGTTTGCCCACAATCACCGGCGCGCTGTCGACCGGTGCCTTCGTGGGAAACTTCCATTTTTCTTTGCCTGTCGTGGGATCGAGAGCGACCACCACTTTTGCCCGCCCGCCAATCACAGCGATGTCGTCGGCAACTGCCGGCGAACTGCGGAAGGCCTGGCTGCCCGAAAGATTGAACGTCCAGGGAAACTCCGACTTCTTCCAGTCAAGGGCCATCACCGTGCCCGATTCGGTACCGAAGATCAGGTAGTCCTTCCACACGACGGGCGTGCTGTTGAGGTTGGCTTCCGGCTTTTCAGGTGGCCCGAGCGTGATGCTGGCGTCGATCTCGCCTGACTCGATGTCCATCACGTGCATGGTTCCGTCGCACTGGCAAACAAAGGCCTTTCCCTTGTCACTGGTGGTGAACGTGCGAATCTGATTGGCGATCGGCTTCTTCCAAATCAGCTGGCCGGTGGTCGAGTCGAGGCAATAGATGTTCGAATCCTGACAACCAACCAGGATCTTGTTGCCGACGAAGTTCGCCCCCGCGACCACCTCGGCTTCCATGGGGTAGCTCCAGATTTCTTCGCCGTTTTTGGCGTTGATGCAGAAGAACGTCCCGTTGCCGTCGCCGATAAAAATCTTGCCGTCGCGATAAGCTGGCGACGCCACAAAGCCGAGCTTGGCCTTGTTGAACGTCCACTTGATGTCGCCGGTTTTCAGATCGAACGCGAAGAGCTTGCCCGTCTCGTCGTCGCCGGTCCCGACGTCGCCCAGAAAGGCCATCCCCTCAGCGATGGCGGGCGTTCCTTCAAAGCCGGTCCCCTCGAACTTTTTGGTCCAAACGACTTCGAGTTTATCGGGCAACGCGCCTTGCGCGACGCCCGTGCCAAACACGTCTCCCCGCGCCACGCACCACGATGTGCCGGGCGACTGTTCTTCGGCGCGGGCCTCAACCGCCAGCGGCACCAGGCTTGTATTCGTCGCATTGGGGACGGCGGCTCGATCTCGCGTGAGAATCGACCATCCGACGGCCATGATCAGAACGAGCAAGGGGAAAGCGATCCAGCGAAAACGCGAGGCGCGCATGAGCGATTCTCCAGCAGGCGTGAAGGGGCCCGCAAAAGTCTCGCGCAGGACCACCTATCATCACTTTACACACGCGCCGCCTTGGTTGCCCTGGGGCAGGGACTACCACCAACGAAAGAGATTGGTGAAGACGGCCACCGCTTGCGGATCGGCGTTATGCCGGTCCCATACGTATCGCCCGACAGCTTCGGAACCGTATGCGTAATAACCGGCGCATCCCAACCCCATCGCCGTCCAACCGAGCGCGAATTGCCCGGCGGCGAAAAAGGCCCCGAGCGCAAATTGCCCTGCCACGGCTCCGCCTATCGCCAACTGCCCGGCAGCAAGGGCCCCGATCCCCAATTGTCCAAGACCAAGCGTCAAACCAATGGCGCACTGCCCGATGGCGAAAACGCCAATCGCCAGTTGGCCAATAGCAATGAATCCGCGCGCGTATTGGCCGATGGCAAGCCAGCCCACGGCCTTACGCCCGATGGCGATGATCCCGCGCGCTGTTTTCACGCGATTTGTTTCGGGGTCTTTCCCGCTCACATAGTGAAGCAGCGGCTTACCGAAAAGGTGCCGGTGCGACGTGTATTCGGCAAACTGCTTGCCGTCGACGAAATTGAACCGCTTCCAACTTCCGTTGGGCGTCCACTCGATTTCGTATTCGACAAGTCGGTTTTGTCCCGGAACTTCCTTGGCAGGCGGAGTGGGGTCATTTTCGGGACGGTAGCGATATTGAGAGTCGAAAGCGACCATAAGATCAAACTCCAGCGAACCCTATTTTCACGGTCAGTATTCGATGGCGGTGAAGCAATCTTGGATGACGCCTCTCGCGGTGTTCGTAATGCCTTGCCGTTAAAGAGTTTGCGACAATGGTCTCGGCCAAGAATCGGAACTCCTTAGTCCTCGCGCGTCTTGCTCCACCGTTGTTTCAGCGTATTCAAATCCCACCGGTTCACTTTGTTATCCCAGCCGGCGAAAAGAGAGAGCAGCCACGTCGAATGCTATGAACCGAGCAGCACCCTGATCGCCTGTAAAAAACACCGGTCGAATTTTCATTCGACCGGTGTTCCTGCTAACGCGGAGGTGTGGTCGCGAGAGCGTCTACGTCGAAGTCAACGTGAAATCGATACTGCCTCCCTCGGGAGCCACGTTCGAGGTGAGCTCCGATCCAAGGAAGTCGGAATACTTGGGGGGGACAACTTGCTTGGCCCCTTCGAGTTTGAGCTGCATCGGCGAGATATCGGCAGTGATCTGTTTGGTTGTGCCATCGGGCATCACAAAGCTGCTGATAATCACCTTGTACTGACCCGGCTTGATGCCGTAGTTCTTTTCGTCGCCTGTCCGGAGAATGTACTTGCCGGTGCTGTCGGAGAGACCGCCCGCCGACATTTCCCCTTCGCCTTTGGTGATCGGAACAAACGTCACCGTGGCATTGGGCAAGGCTTTTCCATCGAGCGTCACGACGCCCGACACCGTGACCAGCCCTGAGATTTTCGGTCCCTGGGCCGGAGCACAGCCAGACACGATCGACAAACTCGCGACGGCAAGCATCGCGCCTAAAATCCGCATACCACCAACCAACATCTCAGCCACTCCTTACACAGTTTGCAAATTCGTTTTTCAGGTTTGGGTTTGAAGCGGTGTTAGTTGGCACTGCGGCCGTCGGCCACCCGAGCCATTTGACCGAGCGTTGAAAACTGAGCTGATTGCGATAGGAATCGGATCGAGCCGTCGCCGAAGGCGAAGAACGCACCGCCGCGGTGCTGGCTTCCCGTCAGACCCCAGTTCCCCAAGCGGCCCCATTTGAACGTCGAAGGAATCCCTGCGTACGTCCAGCAGTTGATGCCAAAGCCTTGGCCGTGGTCTTGGGCCAAGTCGTGACCCGTCATAACCCAACCGCGATATCCCCAGGCGGTCGAATAGCCGTTGTACACTTCGCGAGTTGTTTCGCAGAGCATCACGCAGTTGCTCGACCCGTCCTGCATGTGGGTGAACGTCGTTTTGGCATTGACGCCCGAGAACCGCCGCTCGGCAGGCGCGTTACGTGCGATCCAGTCGTAGCTGTAGCCGTACAGCCCGTAGAGAGCGTGCGTGCTGAAGTCGTAATTCGTGATCGCACCGTTGACGTCTTGTTGCCCGTAGTGGGCCGCCCATCCCGAGCCGCTCGGGATATCAAGCCGGCCGTCATCGGTAGGACACAGGAACATGCTCAGCTTCTTCGCGATCGCCTGTTGATTGGCGGGTGGGACAGTGACGGGTCCGTTGTAGGGATACATCGAAGGACCCGTCGGCATTCTGAAATCGACGCTGTCCGAAAGGGCCGAATTGTCCATGTAGGGGAGAGTCAGCATCATTCCCGTGTGATTCAGCGTCGGGGTGTAGCTCTCTCCGCGGTACGTCGACATGTAGTTGATGTGCGACGGCGGGAAGACTTTTTGCGAATCGTGATAGTTATGCACGCCTAATGCAAACTGTTTCATATTGTTGGAGCATTGGGTCCGGCGTGCCGCTTCGCGCGCCGCTTGAACGGCGGGCAAAAGGAGCGACACCAACAACCCGATAATCGCGATCACCACCAGCAGTTCGACCAACGTGAATCCACCACGCGATCGACGATGCGAAAAAACCATAACGAAACTTCCTCCGACGAAAAAAAAGGCGGGAAAGCCGGCGTGGGGGGCACGACGGCATCGATTGGGGACAAGTAGAAGGGCTGTACGAACACGCGAACCGAGGGAGGAGGAGTCGCCCGCCAGCGACAGTCGATTGCGCTGCGAATAATTCGCTGACCGACGCTTTACGCGAATCGTGTGCCAAATAGTGATGCGAGGTGGCCGCCAGTCACTGGCCCGCCCTGGAGTACGGACTGCATCGCGAGTTCGCCGCAGAGCGCAATGGGGAGATCTTGGCCGTTGTCAGAAAAACGAAAGTTTCGTGCTTGACTCGCAAGGAACTCTTTAAGAGTTGCCGCTGCTAAGCCCCTGAGCATGAGTGCTGCGCATTGATGCGAAATGCTAGGCCGGACTAGTGTCACCACGAATGAACCGCGCGAGGAACTCGTTTTCGCTCAGATATTCGCCCGCCTGAACAAGTTCGAAACCCAGCGTTTCCTGTGTCTTACGGAAACACGACAAGAGTTGCCCAAACGATTTCGCTTCGCATTGCCCCAGCAGTATCACGCTGTGTAATCGTGGGCCTGCGTCCTGCAGATTGCCGTCAATTTGCCATCGGTCGGGTTGCCCGTGTGGACTGACCCACACAAACGACCCATCCGGCTCCAGAAACATTCGCGGCAAAGTCTCAAGCCTCTCGTAGGCCTCGTCGAAGGTAACGCTCAGAAGTGGGTGAGAGTCTCCGCGTCGCTCGCCAACGACAAGGCAGTGAAAAGCTTGCATCGGTAACCTGAATCGCAGGATGTTATTTTTCGCATTCGGAAAGAAGATCAAGATACTCTTTCCGCAGCGCCGGGTCGGTGACGCCTTGCGGCAAGTCCAGAATCGAACGCAGCTGAGTCGCTGCGCCACTCTTGTCGCCCATCAGAAATTGGGCCTTGGCAATGCGATGTTTTGCGCGGAACCACCGCGCGGTCCGCGGCGGACTTCTTTGGGCAATCACGCGCCAACGCTCGAGGCCCAGCTTTCGCCGGGCGGCATCGGCGCAATCGAGTAGAAGTTCCGCAAAGTCTTCTTGCAGAACCCCATCGTCGGGCTTTTGTTTCGCCAGCCCGGCATACTTCGTGATCGCTTGATCCTGCTTTCCCACGGCGGCGAGCGCAGCCGCTTCGGCCTTCGCAACCCCGATCGATTCTTCCGGCGTCAACTGATCTTTGTGCTGCAAAGCGAGCGTGGCCGCTTCCAATTGCAGTGGTGCAAGTTCTTTCTTTAACGATGCTTCGCGGCGGGAAATCGTTTCAAGCTGTGCAAGGATTGCCGCCAATCGCGCGGGAGAGGTCTCGCCGATCTCCCGCAGCGCGGCAGTTGCCTGGGAGCGTTTGGAGGGTTGCATGGCCAAGGCGACGACGAGCAGCGACTGGGCCGCGTTTCGCCACGCGTCCGGAGCCTGATCGGCGACGGCAAGCTGCTTGCGGAGGGCCGCTTCGATTTTCTCAATCTGTCCCGGAGTCGTGGTCAATACGAACTCGGCTTGGCCAAGCAGCGCGACGCGGCGCGCTTCGTCGGGCACCGTAGGTGATCCAGTCGCGCGCTCGTAAAAAGAAGCCAGCTCATTGCGCGTGGCCTTTGCTTCCTCAGTATCTGCCGATTCGCCCTGAAAATAATTCCGAGAACATGCAGCAATACTGGGGAGCGCTTCTACGATTTGAGCACTGGCCGGCTCGATCTTGGTTAGAACATCGAGCGACTTTTTCCACTCTCCCTGAGCGAGCAACCATTTGCCCAACCATAACCGCGCCTGATTGCAGGTTTCGTCGTCCGGCCAAAAAGCGATGTGCTCCTGAAGAAAGGCCGTATAAACGTCGGCCAGGGTCGGGTCGCGGCCGACCATTTGCGCGGCGTTCCAGGCACCCAGCAGATGAGCTTCGGCCGCTTTGGGATTTTTGGGATCTTCGGTCGCCAGTTGTCGCAGGCGTTCGGACGCGATGTCGTGCCGTTTGAGTTTTTCGCTGTAGACGAGAGCCGCCTTGAAACGATTGGCAAATCGCTGGGGTGGTGGGGCACCGTCAGCGGCTTCGTCGTACGCGCGGATCGCGTCGACAAACGATCCCTTCACCACCAAGTTGTCGGCCAATTTGGACGTCAATTCCGCGCCGGCCTCGCCACCGGCGCCCCGCAAGTCCGATCGGACCAATCGCTGCTCCGCTCGGCGGCCCCAATAGGCCCCGTGCTGTTGCTCGATTTGTTTCACGAACGCAAGGGCTTGTTTTTGCAGTTCGCCTGCGCGATCGTTCTCGCCAGCCGCGATTGCCGCGCTGGCCTCTCCTAGCACCAGTTGTAGCGCCGCATCGCTTAACTCGGGAGGCCACGGCAACAGTTGCTGCGTTTCCGGTCGATCGATCAGCTTGCGAGCCCGCTCTAACTGGCCTCCGTCAATCATCGCCGTCGCGATCTCGGCGATGCCGCGTCCTCGGATCGGCGCCGGAACATCGTCGCGATCGACGAGTTCGTATATCGTCCCGACCTCGTCGACGTTGCCCGCCGCGCGTGAACAGGCCATCAACAGCACGCGCATCTCGGCCGCCCACGGCTCGTCGAGCGGCGCGCCCGAGAGCGACTTCTTCAGCGATTCGCTGGCTGAGACAAGCATGGCCGCGCGATCGTTGGAACCGGGCGGATAGCACTCGGCCAGCAAGCGGCGGGCGTTGGCTAAATGCCTGGTCGTATCGCGTGCCAGCGATTGCCACTGCTCGAGCGTGAAGGGGATCGCTTTATTCGATTCGGTTTTGCCTTTGCCTGGTGGCCGATCGTCCCCGGTGCGGCGTCGTTCGAGAGCCTGGGCCTCGCAGTCGCCGCGGACCTTTTCGAGCAGGCGAGTTGCCTCTTCCAAGACCGATCGAGCCGTGTCGAGCGTTGTGCTATCGTCGCCACCCACCTCGACCTCGCGGCGAAGTTGGTCCCCTTCGAGAATGAGTGTCAGCCCGTCCTGAAGTCGAAGCAGGAGCGCGTGAGGGTGCTTGGCTTCGCTGGCCGACAGTTTGGCCGCCAACTCGCGGGCCGCTTTCCAAGCTGGAGCTCGTTCGGCAGCCGGCAGGGCCGCGGCGCGATCGGCCGCCGTTCGAATCCGCTCCACAGCCAGGTCGATTCGGGCTCGCGATTCCGGGTCGGCCGCCTCGAAGCGAGACAGAGCTTGGCGTTCGGCCAGGTCGTAAAGCTTGTGGGCTCGCAGCCCCTCCAGGAAGCGAACGTCGCGCGTGGCTTCCACGTCGGGCGCCGGGAATGCCAAGGTGTCGAGGGCCGCGACCGGTTCCCCTTCCGCCGAGCTATCGCGGATGAACAAAGCCGCGCAGATCGAGACCGCCAGAACTGCGCAGACCGCTCGCCGGTGATCGATTGCTTGCCTCGCAAGTCGACCGACCGCGATTCCTGAAAGAGTTAAGAGCTTGCTCAACGGCAAGAATTCCTTGGCTTGCATACGGCTCGTCCGCCACGTCGCACGCGCAGCCCGAGAGCGCGACACCTTGATTATGTCGGAGCCTCAGCCAAGACGAAAGGCGAGAACGCATTAGAAAGAATGCGCTCATTCAGGTAACTAGGTTGGCGGCGGTTTATCTTCGAGGTTTCTAGCTGAACAGTTCCATCCGCGCGACCCCTTTGCCGTCTTCGGTGGCGTAGAAGGGGCGTTGCTCGACATCGAAGGCCGTTTTGGGACTCATGCCCATCGCCGTGAAAAGGGTGGCATGCAGGTCGGTGACGTTGAGCGGGTTTTCGACCGCCAGGAACGGCCGCTCGGGAGCTGATTTGCCGTACAGAACACCTTTTTTGATCCCACCGCCCCACATCACGATCGAACAACCGCCGGTGAAGTGGCGGTGCTGCCCGTAGTGCTTGATGTCCATCATCTTGTCGACCCGCTCTGTCGCCTGATCGCTGGCCGTGGAACCGGGCCGCCCTTCAATGAGCATGTCGCGGCTGAACTCGGTCGCCAGAATTACCAGCGTCCGGTCGAGCAAGCCCCGCGATTCCAGGTCAAGAATCAACTGAGCGATCGGGCGGTCGATCTCTTCCTTCATCCGCTTGAGCGTGGTGTGCCCATTGGCGTGGGTGTCCCAGTGGAGGAACGGGACATACTCGGTCGTGACTTCGACGAAGCGGGCCCCTTGCTCGACGAGCCGGCGAGCGAGAAGGCATCCTCGCCCGAAGCGGCCGGTGTCGTATTTCTCGTAGCTTTCCTTCGGCTCGAGCGAGATATCGAAGGCGTCCCGTTCTTTCGCGCTAAGCAAGCGCTGGGCGCGATCCATGGCTCGAAGGAGCGATTCCTGTTGGTAGTCGCTCATGTACTCGCGCTGCGGCGTTTGATCGACCAGCTTCTTGAATAGCTTGTAACGATTGCCGAGACGTCCAGGGTCCATCCCCTTGGGCGGGCGAACCGACGCTGCCGCTTCCTCGGGATACGGCAAGTTCATGGGGCCATATTCGTTGCCGAAGAAACCGGCCGTTGTGAAAGCCTTGAGTTCCTCCTGCTCGCCGACTCCTTCGAGTCGCTGGCCGATGTTGATGAAGGGCGGAATCACCGGATTGTTCGGACCAAGGACTTTGGCCATCCACGCGCCAATGTGCGGGCAAGCCACCGTTTGCGGCGGCACGTAACCGGTATGCCAGTGGTACTGGTGCCGCGAGTGGAGGATGTTTCCCAAATCGGGCAACACGTGCGAGCGAACGAGCGTCCCGCGATCCATCACCTCGGCGATGTTTTCCAGCCCTTGCGTGATCTTGATGTTGTCGACCACCGTATCGATGGCCGGGAACGTGCTTTCGATCTCGCCGACCGGCGTTCCCACCTGGAACGGGACATACTTTTTAGGATCGAACGTATCAGGCGCGGCCATGCCGCCGCCCATCCACAGCAAGATGCATGAATCGGCTTTGGCCGTGGGGTGCTCGATTGCGTCGCCTTCGTTAGCGAGCAATCGCGGCTCGCCAGCCATCCAAGCGGCTGCGCCGGCGGCAGCTAAGCCCTGCAGCAATTCGCGGCGAGCCAGAAGTTCAGCAACAGTGGGACGTGGAGAGGTCATGACTTGGCTCCGTGCAAGGCAACGGATTGATTAATCGACTGATGATTGATGATTTTTGATTTGCGAAGTCAGGCGGCCCCTAATCCCTGGAGCCTGAGGCCTAAAGCCTATTCCCTCGTCACCACTTCATCCAGGTTTAGCAGAACGTTCGCCGTCAGGGTATAGGCAGCCAGTTCTGCGGGGGCAAAGTCCGCTTTGGATTGTGATTCGCCAAAAACGATCAGCTTTTTCGCGGCTTCAACGTCGGTTTGGAGGCGGCTTAGGTCGGCCTTGAAACCGTCCGTTAGGACGACTAATTCATCGCGAGTTGGCTTACGAGCGGTGGCCCATTGGAAGCCGTTTGCAAGGCGTTCCTCTGGCGTTGCTCCGCCTTCGGTCATCATCCGCTCGCCGAGCTTGCGGGCGGCCTCGACGTAGGTGATCTCGTTGAGCAGCGAGAGGGCTTGCAGCGGCGTGTTCGTGCGCGAACGCTTGACGACACAAACTTCGCGGCTGGGAGCGTCGAAGAGGAGCATCGTCGGCGGGGCGGCGGTCCGTTTCCAAATGGTATACATCGTCCGCCGATAGAGTCCTTCTCCCTTATCGTGCTGGTAACCCCGCAAGTCGCCGTAGCGGCTTGTCTCGTCCCACACGCCGTCGGGCATGTAAGGACGAACGCTCGGGCCGCCGATCTTTGGTACCAGCAGACCACTAATGGCCAGGGCCTGGTCACGCAGGACCTCGGCCGAAAGCCGGAACCGCGGCCCCCGCGCCATCAAACGGTTGTCCGGATCGCGTTCCGACAGTTCTGGCGTGACGTGCGACGACTGCCGATATGTTGCACTCATGACGATCTTCTTCTGAATCGCTTTCATATCCCAAGGCGTACCGTTCTCCGGACGCATGAATTCCGCAGCCAGCCAATCGAGCAGCTCTGGATGCGACGGGAACTCCGCCTGCGAACCAAAGTTCTCGCTCGTCTTGACGATCCCCGTGCCGAAAAAGTGTTCCCACGCTCGATTCACCCAGACACGTGACGTGAGGGGGTGAGAGGGATCGACCAGCCACTTGGCCAACCCAAGTCGATTTACTGGCGTGCTGGCCGGCATTGTCGGGAGCGCGGCGGGAAGTCCGGCTGCTACTTTTGCGCCGGGCTTGTCGTACTCTCCTCGCACCAGCACAAAGGCGTCGCGCGGCTGCGCCATCTCGCGCATCACCATCACGTTGGCCGTCTCGGCGAGCGCCTGTTCGCGTTTCTTCTTCAATTCGGCCAATTGGTTCTCCGCTTGCTTGAGCGGGCTATCCACATTGGCGCGGAAGAATGTTTCCAACTCCTTCTTTTGCTCCGGCGAGCGCCGATCGGCTTCGATTGCCAGAATCTGCTTGAGCGAATCAGGAAACTTGGCGCCGTCGATTTTTACCGCAGCGGGTGGGAGCGCCGTCGCCGAAAGCCGGAACCGTCCGATGTTGTGTTGGCCGAGGGCTTCATGCTTTAGTCGGACTGTCAGCGTCGCGTTCGATGGAACAGTAACGGGCGCGTCGGCTAAAAACATCGCGCTCGTGGGATCACGTCGCGAAGGGCCGTCAACCGCCCAGCCATTGGCCGGATTGCCGTCGAGAATCAGCCCAATCTCCCAGCCCGCTTGCGAGTAAGTTGCTTCCGCCTTCGTGAAGCGGATCACAGTTGGCTGGGATAATTCAGGCGACGCGATCTCCGCCTCCACCGAGGAGAGAACAAAGTTCCCGTTGGAAAAGCGGCCCAAACTCTGGTTGGGTAAACTCGCGTCGGGCAAGCATTCCAGCAACAGCCCGCTGAACTGCGGAGCGTCGAGCGGGCCAGTGATGATGTAGGTGTCGTTGCCCGGATTGGTGCCGCCCGCGAGATACGTTCCATCGGGCTGCCGCGAGAGTGTCGCACCACCTTGCGATTTCACTTCCGAAGGAGCAAGCGTCTTCCAGGCGGCCGATTCTGTAGTAAGCGACTTCTTGAATTCCGGTTCCCAGGCGGCGATGAATTCAGGCAAGCGCGCAGCAACCTCCGCGATGCGCGTTTGCTGTCGCTCGATTTCGCCCGCGAGTCGCCCGACTTCTTGCTGCTGCTGAGGCGTAGGCACGGCGACGACGGGATCGGTGTTCCGCGTTTCTCCTTGTAGTGTGCCGCTCTCTTCGATGTTGTTGAAGAACGAGAAGAACTGATAGAACTCGCGTTGGCTGATGGGATCGTACTTGTGATCGTGGCAGCGGCAGCAGTTGAGCGTGAGCGCCATCCACGTCATGCCCGTTGTCTCGACGCGGTCGATGACTGTCTCGACTCGCCATTCTTCGGCGATGATGCCCCCTTCACCATTGAGACGGTGGTTGCGGTTGAAGCCCGTCGCCACTCTTTGCGACAGAGTCGCATCCGGCAGAAGGTCGCCGGCCAATTGTTCGGTCGTGAACTGGTCGAACGGCATGTTGTTGTTGAAGGCATCGATCACCCAATCGCGCCAGGGCCATTGGTAGCGGCTGCTGTCGATCTGGTAGCCGTTGCTATCGGCATAGCGCGCGAAGTCGAGCCACCGCAGGGCCATTCGCTCGCCATAGTGCTTGGAGGCGAGCAACCGGTCGACAACTCGCTCGTACGCGGCAGGCGACTTGTCGGCGATGAAGGCTTCCACTTCGCTCGCTGTCGGCGGCAAGCCCGTCAGATCGAGCGTGACGCGGCGGATCAGCGTCTCCTTGGCCGCTTCGGGCGACGGCTTGAGTCCTTCCGCTTCGAGCCTCGCGAGCACGAAGCGATCGATTGGCGTCTTGGCCCAGACTTCGTCATTTACTTTGGGTTGCTCAGGGCGCACGACAGGTAAGAACGCCCAGTGGCCGGTGTACTCAGCACCTTCGGTGATCCATTGCTTGAGGAGTTCGATTTGTTTTGCCGAGAGCTGCTTGCCGGAGTTCGCCGGCGGCATCTTTACATCGTCATCGTGCGACAGAATTCGCTGGACCAATTCGCTGGCAGCGGCGTCGCCTGGGACAATAGCCTTTGTTCCAGAAGCCGTCTCTTTGGTCGCTTCGGCCAAGCTGTCTAGCCGTAGGCCTGCCTCGCGCTTCTTCTCGTCGGGGCCGTGGCAGTAGAAGCAGTTATCCGAAAGGATCGGCCGAATATCGCGATTGAACGAGAGCTTGGGCTCGGCGGCGTTGGCAGACGAGGCCAGCGTCGTCAGTGACAGACAAACGGCAAGCGCGGGGGCTAGGCAAGAATGGCGCATGTGCGGCAGGCACTTTGTTCGGAGGGGAGGGAGGTCAAGGTGGGAACTTTATTGTAATCGCGCATGCAAGTGCCTCGAAATCAGGGCGATTCCTACGCTGGCGGCCCCCATCGCGTTCCTTAACGGAAATGGGTGTACAGGAGCCAGGGCTATCGAGTGCCCTGCGAAGCATTATGGGGCGCCGTCATCAAGCGATAGGCTCGACCGTGTTAGGAGGCGTGCACTGCGTCACGCTACGCCTTGAAGCCGGCGGCTTTTTGAAGTTCGTCGAAGATCAAAGCGAGAAGCAGTTTCATCTTTCACGTATCGACACTGTTGAAGTCGGTATCCAATCGACTCGGCCGACATGCGACCAAATCGGTAACTGATGAATGAGCCGATCGTCCAAGCGTAGTTAGCGAAGTCGAGAATATTCCGTGTTTGGGTATGCCCATTTACCACGAATGTGTATTTACCTCGTCCGCGATAGACGAGTGGCTTCTCCAGGTCAAAGACATTTTCTAATACTCCGCATAGAACGCGTCTTGGAATGCCAGCGCAAGCAGCGAACATGTTAGCTTGTCTTTCCACGAGGTTCTCTACTCGTGGTGATAGACTTAACTCGGTTGAGACAATCCCATTCCTTGGTATTTTTGCAATTTGCTTCCTGAGCCACTCGCCTTGCAATACGCCGTGACCACCAACCTCGTGCCACACGGTGAACTCGCGGCGAGGGTCTCCGTTCAAGATGCGATCGATAGAAGCGGTGTTTGAGATAGGATCGTAGCTACCGAAGATTTTCTCACCCTTTTCGTCGAATCCGAGATCACAATCTTCTTCAAGATGAATGCCGAATTCTGGATAGATCAGATGCTCGTAAACGACATCAAAGCTGATGCCAAAGACACCTGGGTGAAAATCGCTGGCCCAAAACTCTCGAAGGAATCTATCGGTCAGCGTCTCTGCCGTTCGCTGAATGTGAAGAGGACTGAACGGCGGCGCACTGATCTGATGTCGATTTGGACCGGTCATTTCTTCTTCTTCCTGAAAAGTAATAGTGCGTCCTGTTGTTTAGCCTCGATCTGTTGGGTCACCCGCTTAACCTGAGTCTGTTTCGCCAGTGAAAAGAGCTTTTCGACATCGGCATCCAAGAGCTGTGCGATCGTGACGAGCAGTTCGGCCGACGGAACTTCATTGCGCGCCTCGATGCGTGAGACGTAACCGGCAGTCTTACCGATTCGGTTTGCAAACTCTTGCACCGTCATTTGCTTTTTGGTGCGTGCTTCACGGATGAACTGGCCCAAAGTGGTCATGGCAGAGCTTTTTACTTGTTTTAGTAAAAATGGTAACGGTGGTGGATAGATTGTCAACAGGCTGTCGATTGATTGTTGAATTCGCACAGCAACCGCACTGAATTTGGTTGCAAGTACGCGGCTGGCAGCAAAGTGCCTACTTGGATTGAGCTAGGCCGTTGAGAATCAAATAAGTTGCTCAACGAGCACTTAGGGTAAGTTTCTCAACCCCCGAACGCGCTATACCGCTTCAGGCCGCGGTCGATCAGGTAGTTGCTCAAGCCCATAAAGAAAACGGCCCAAAACGCTTGGATGGCGAGCCCACCATAAAGGGCCCAACCTTCGCGGCGACCCAAGAACACGTCGGACGAAAAGTAAGCCAAGTAAGGGAACGGCGTGTACATAATCAGCGTCGGCCACGGCTCAGGCAAAATGTCCAAGGGGAACATGTGCCCCGAGAGGAAGAAGCTGAACAGCATGAAGACGAACAACAGCGAGCCGACTTCTAAGAACCAGAAGCCGACCAGGCCCATGCAGGCTTCGAGATAGAACCCCAGCAGGAACGACAGCAGTAGCGAGACGATATAAACGCACAGCACATGCGGCGCGGGCCAGCCGTCGAAGTAGCCTCGGCACAGGAAAAACACCAACGCGAAAGGCCCAATCGCGACTCCGTAGTAGGCCAGTTTGTGCGCGACGCGCGAGAGGAAGTAATACTCCATCAGCCCGATCGGCTGGATCAGGAATTTTTTGATTTCGCCGGTTCGGATTTGGGCGGCAATGCTAGAAGCGAGGCCCGGCATGCTCGAGAATGCCCGCGTCAGCATCGTGAGCAAGTAGTAGGCGACCATTTGCTCGTACGAGAGACCCAGCGCCTGCTTGGATGCAGGATTCTGAAAGATTGCGTACCACAGGAAGATCTGGGTGATGATCGGCAGGAACCGCATCAGCGTGCCGAGAATGAAATCGCCCCGGTAGGCCAATCGTTCGGACAAAGAGACCCGTAGGATCGTCCACCAAGTTCGCCACGGAGAATAGGCTGCGCGTGCACTCATCAGGCGGCATCCTCCTTGGGCTTTTGATCCACCTGGGCAAAGACTTCGCCAATCACTTCTTCGAGCGGCGGGTCTTCGACACTCACGTCTTCCACTGAGTGCCGAGCCAGCATTTCGGCCAGCACACGCGCGACTTGTGTCCGTTCGACTTTCAGCTTCACCTTGGGCAACTTCGTTTCGACGACTTCTCCGAAGCGGGAAAGTTCTGCGCTGTCGGCGAGATCGGGAATCACCAGCGTGATCAGCTTTCGCCCGCTGAACTGGTCGACGATGCCGCTCAGCGAACCGTCGTATTGGATGCTCCCCTGTGCGATGATGATCACCCGCTGGCAGAGGGCAGCGACATCCTTCATGTAGTGGCTGGTGAGGACGACCGTGGTTTTGCGAACGGATTGGTAGGTCTTCAAAAACTGCTGGATGTTGTGCTGAGCCGTAACGTCCAGGCCGATCGTCGGTTCGTCGAGGAATAGCACTTCGGGGTTGTGCAGCAGCGCCGCCGTGAGTTCCATCTTCATTCGCTCGCCCAACGACAACTCTCGAACAGGGCGCGAGAGAAGCCGACTGGTGTCGAGCAACTCGGTCAGCTGTCCAAGTGTCTGTTTATAGGTCTCGGGATCAATGCAGTAGATCTGTTGATGCAGCCGGAACGATTCGTTCGCCGGCAGGTCCCACCAGAGCTGGTTTTTTTGTCCCATCACCAGCGCGAACCGACGGCGGTACTCCAAGTTCCTTTCCCAGGGGACGTAACCTAAGACGCGTGCCGTGCCCGACGTGGGGTGGATGACGCCCGAGAGGAGTTTGAGCGTGGTCGTTTTTCCCGAACCGTTAGGCCCCAGAAAGGCGACGAATTCGCCGGGCTCGATCGAGAAATTGATTCCTTTGACCGCGTGAACGTCGCGATGTTCGCGGTGAAACAGGCCCCGAACGGCTTCTAGCAGCCCCTCTTTTTTCAAGTAAACGCGATAGGTTTTGACGAGATCGGTCAGTTCAATGGCAGGCATGGCGGGCCATTATAGCGGGGGCGTCTTGGCTGGAACTGTACTCGCCGAAAGTGCAGTCTCGCCAAAAGTACGGTCATCCTGCAGCGGGCCAATCTTGCAAAAGGACACTCTAGTCGCCATGCGCGGCGATTCGGCTGGCCACGAGCGAACCGGCAGCTGCCGCGTTGTCGAAATTCTTCGCCAGCGATATCATTCGTGCGAGTGTAAAGCCAAGCGACATCAATAGTTAGATCAGTCGATGTGGTTCGATGCCCGGGCGGGGCAAAGGTTTCCCTTACATTTTTTCATTTTTCAATGACGATCCCGTTTCGCATCGGACTGGGACACGATACGCACCGGCTTGGTGACGGCGGTTCGTTGCGTCTAGGCGGGATCGACATTCCGCACACGCGGCACGCAATCGGCCACAGCGACGCCGATGTGCTGCTGCACGCGATTACCGACGCCTTGCTAGGAGGAGCAGCCTTAGGGGACATCGGGCAAATGTTTCCCGACACCGACCCGGCCAACCGCAGGCGCGACTCGGCCGAGATGCTCCGACTGGCCTATGCCGAGGTGCTGGCATCCGGCTATACCATTGGAAACATCGACTGCGTGATTTTCGCCCAAAAGCCGAAGATCGGCCCTCATCGCGAGGCCATTTGCCGCCGGATCGCCGAGATTTTGAACATCGATTCAGGGCAAGTGGGCGTGAAGGCGAAAACGGGCGAACTCGTCGGCCCCATCGGCCGCGAAGAAGCCATCGCCGCCGAATGTGTCGCCTTGCTTGCAAAAAAGTAGGACGGACAATCCTGTCCGTCCCAAGTGGACAGAGTCTTATAGGTTGAGCATGAACTGCTAACTCACCTTACTACTCGACACCTGGCGTCTTAAGGACGCCAGTGCCACCCAGTCACACCGCACCCGAAGAATTGCCTTTAGTTTCGTCACGGATGGTTCTCATGGCCGCATCGCTTCGCGTTTACGACACACTCACCAAGAACAAGGAAACCTTCGAGCCCGTCGAACCCGGCAAGGTCGGCATGTACTTGTGCGGCCCGACTGTCTACAAGCCTTCGCACATCGGGCACATGGTCGGCCCCGTGATCTTCGACACCGTCAAGCGCTATCTCACTCATAGCGGCTACGACGTCACCTGGGTGGTCAACATCACCGACGTCGACGACAAGCTCATCGGCCAGGCGAACGAGCGCGGGATTTCGATGGCGCAAGTCGCCACCGAGAACACCATGGACTACATGGCCAACCTCAAGTCGCTGGGGGTCGATCAGATCACCCACATGCCCAAAGCGACCGAGCACATGGATGGGATCATTCACTTCATCGAGGAACTGATCGCGCGCGAGTACGCCTATCCGTCGGGCGGCGATGTCTTCTTCGATGTTGCCAGGGACAAAGGCTATGGCAAGCTGAGCAACCGCTCGCCTGACGAGCAGCAAGGTGAGGGCGGCGGAGCGGCGACGCGCAAGCGCTCGCCCGGCGACTTCGCGCTATGGAAATCGGCCAAGCCAGGCGAGCCCGTTTGGGACAGCCCTTGGGGCAAGGGACGCCCGGGCTGGCACATCGAGTGCTCGGCTATGAGCCGCGCGCTCCTGGGCAAAACGTTCGACATTCACGGCGGCGGTCTCGACCTGGTCTTTCCGCATCACGAGAACGAACTCGCCCAAAGTGAATGCTGCCACGGCGCGAAGATGGCCAAGTACTGGATGCACAACGGCCTGATGCGCGCCGACAGTGGTGCCGGCAAAGTCGGCGGCAAGTCCGACCGCGAAGGAGCGGCCGCCGGAGCGCCGGCAGAACAGGCCCCAGTAGAGCAAGCGACGGTCGACACCAAAATCGCTCGCAGTAAAGGGGCTGGCGGCCTTGCTGAATTGATTGCCCGCCAAGGGGGAGACCGCATTCGCTTCTTCCTGCTGCGAACGCACTATCGCAGCACGATCGTTTTCAGCGAAGGACATATCGAAGAAGCGGGCGCGGGACTCGATCAATTCCAGCGATTGATCGAACGCGCAGAGAAGATCACCGGTAAGAGCTTCTACAAAAACGACCAGACACCTGTCGCCCGCAAGCGTGCCGAAGGTGATTTCGATCCCGGTAGTGACGCAGTTCTCAAAGAGATCCACGCCGCCCGCGCCGCCTATTTCGCCAAGATGGATGACGATTTCAACACCGGCGGCGCGGTGAGCGACTTGTTCGAGATCCTCCGCGTTCTCAACAAGCATGTTGACGCTGGGCAATTAGAAGATCCCGCCAAGCGAACACCCGCGGCAATCGCAACCTTGGAGCGTGGCATGCTCGTGCTCCGCGAACTCACGGCGATTCTAGGGCTGTTCCGCATCGCTCCCGAAAAGAAGTCAGCCGGCAATGACCAACTGGTGGCGCCGCTGATGAACTTGCTGATCGAACTCCGCGGCGATGCCCGCACCAAAAAGGATTTTGCCACGGCCGACAAAATCCGCAAAACGCTGGGAACGCTCGGCATCGCCCTAGAAGATCGCATGGGTGGAACCGAGTGGAAGGTGGGGTCGTAAGGTTATTTCTCAACCGCCTTCTTTAAATCGCCTGTGATCACAACCCGAAATCCCTTGGGGTTATTAGGCGATGCAGGCGACTCGTACGCCCTGGTCGCCGAGCGAGTCCACCACGGGCTCGAACCTGCGGCACCGCCCCGTGCGACGCGTCCGGAAGTGGGGTCGACTGGGATATCCAACATGGCAGGATCGGTCACTTCGGAAACCGCTGGGTCGAGTTGCTGATGCCAGTCGAGGCACCACTCGTCGGCGTTGCCGTGCATGTCGTACAACTCAAACGGATTGGGTTTCTTGGTGCCGACCACCTCGGGCGGCCAGAAGCCGCCGCGTTGAAACACGGCGTGCTCGTTGAGTTGCCCCACGTCGTCGCCGAACGACCAAGGAGTGGTGGTCCCAGCTCGGCAGGCATATTCCCACTGCGCCTCGGTAGGCAGCGAGCCTTCTCCGCCGTCGCGTTTTCCTTTCCATTTGCAGTAAGCCAAGGCGTCGTCCCAACTCACGCCGATCACCGCGCGCTGTTCGGCGTTATCGCCGGTTGCCGAATCTTGCCAATTGAATCGCCCCGTCCCGAGCTGCTCCTTGGTCGTGAGGTACTTCGACTCGTCGATGAATTTGCGGAATTGGCCGACGGTGATTTCGTAGGCCGACATGTAGAACGCTTTGGTAATGCGAACCTTTCGTTGCACTGAACTGCTGTGAGCGACGAATTGGTCGTAAGCGTTGGCCTTGGCCTGTTTCAAATCGATCTTAAGCTTTTCAATTTCGTCCTTGGGATATCCCATCAAGTACTCGCCAGGCGGAATCAAGACGAACTTCACGCCGTCAGCATCGGTCCATTCCTCGGGAACGCCGAGATACTTTGCCCAGTCCTCTCGGTGTTCTTCGGCCTCATCTTCGTCGAACGGCGCAATCGCCGGCTTTGGTGCATCGGCGGGCCACTGATAAGCAGAGAATGCATTGCCCTGCGGCCTGCCATCCTCGGCTTTGACGGCTCTCGCTTCGACTTGGTGTTCTGGATTGATCCACCCATCCGGATGCTCGACGTAGCTCGCGATGACTTCGATTCGGTCGCCCGGGCTGAGGCGAATTTTTCGGGGGAGCTGTTCGAGCCGCGTCATTGAGCTCAGCCCGAACCATCCGCGAGTGGTATAGAGGACATTCCACATTTCGAGGCGTGGATTGGGATTCGTTGTCCTGACGTCGTACTCGCCCGCGGGGAGTTCTAACGCCCCCCAGCCGTACAAGTCGCCGACGACTTCGTTGTTTTGCGAAAACGTGATATGGGTGACGCCATCCTGCGTCCTGTTGGTGAACCTCGCCTTGTTGGCCGCCATGAGCTTCAGCGCGGGATAATTCAGCATCAACAGAAGCAACAGGAACATCGCGGCGATCGAAGCGGGGACCATCGTCTTCCAACGCAATCGCGTTCGGGCGGGTGGCTGCTTCGCAGGGCCGACAAAGGGAGACGCGTTGCGATACTCATCCGGCGAACCGGCCTGATGAGCGAATCGATTCTCGTGCGCTGGCTGGTTCAAATCGCCGCTGTGAAGCACGGCCGCCTGGCCGAGCAGCAGTTCGGCTAGTTCCTTCGCCGATTGAATTCGACCTTCCGGCTTCTTCGCGTGGAGCTTTTCAACCACGGCACAGAACCAGGTAGGCGTTTCCGGGATAATGTCCCGAATCGGTCGCGGTGTTTCGTCGGTGACCCGTTTGAGAACGGCGAGAGCGGTTGGGGCGCGAAAGGGTGGTCGCCCGGTCACCATTTGATACAGAACGCTCCCCACGCTGAACAAGTCGGTTCGATGATCGACCGATTGTCCCAGTGCCTGTTCGGGAGCCATGAACATCGGCGTTCCGACGATCAAGCCAGTGCGGGTCATCGTGGCGTCGTCCACCGTCCGCGCCAGGCCGAAGTCGGTGATCTTTACTTTCTTTTCGACTCCGTTTTCGATCAGGATGTTGGCCGGCTTGATGTCGCGATGGATCAAACCTTGGGCATGGGCGGCAGCTAAGCCGCTTGCGATCTGCCGCCCCAGATACAGGACCTCGGCCAATTCGAGCGGGCCGCAGGTATCGAGCTTGTTTTGCAGCGTTTGCCCTTCGACAAACTCCATCACCAAATAAGGAATAGGTTGCTCTTCGACGCTGTAAATCTGAACGATGTTTTCGTGCTTAACAGCGGCCGCCGAACATGCCTCTCGTTTGAATCTTTTTCGCGGTGCACTCGTCCGGGCCATCCGCGGGTCCATGGCCTTGATGGCGACATGGCGATGGAGTTTCTCATCGAAGGCTTTCAAAACAATCCCAAAGGCGCCTTGTCCCAAAAATTGGACCACCTCGTAGTGCCCTAGCCGGCCGAGCGATCCGGGCTTGTCGGACGGCTCGAGAAAACTCAAATCGGGGCTGCCGGAAGTCTCGTCTTCGTCATCCGTAGCGTCGAAGTCGGTCGTTCGATCCGCGATCGCACCCGTGGGCACAGCTGGGACTTCGAGAAACGAGCCGGCCACGTCGTGCGACGAGAGTAGCCCCTTGATCCGTGCCAGCATCTGGGCGTCGTTGGCGCACCGCGCGGCGAGAAATTGCTCGCGCTCCGTCGGATCGGCAATAGCCAGGGCGTCTTCGAAAAGGGTCCGTTCATTCATGGGATAGTTCCCCGGAGAGTGGTTTCCTATCTAACCATGCGTCGGATCGCGCCGCATCCGCCAAAAAATCTTCGAAATCACGATTCGCCTGGGTTTTCCGCGATTTCGCGATGCAACCAGGCCTTGGCGAACGTCCAAGTCCGTTCGGCCGATCGCTGCGAAATCCCCAGGACCGTGGCCGCTTCAGACATCGACATCCCCACAAAATAGCGAAGTTTCACCAGTTGTGCGGCCTCGGGGTCTTCCTCCTGAAACTTGGTCAGGGCGGCATCCAGTGCGACCAGGTCCTCGCGCGTTTCGGGGGTCTGGATGGCGAGGTCGTCCGCGACCTCCTCGTCGAGTTCTACCCGGTCTAGTCCGCCACCGTGTTTCAATCGTTTGCGCCTCCGCGCAGCGTCGACCAGAATCCGCCGCATCGCCACGGCGGCAGCCGCGAAAAAGTGCCCTCGCCCGTCCCACGCGCGCGCCTCCTCGCCACCGATCAATCGCAGATAGGCCTCATGGACCAAGGCGGTCGCCTGGATCGAGACGCCCGGTGGTTCAGCCGCCATCCGCGCTCGCGCCAGTTTGCGCAGCTCGTCGTAAACCAAAGGGAGCAAATCGGCCGCCGCTTGCCGGTCGCCGGCTGCTGCCGCATCGAGAACTCGCGTGATGTCGTGGGACATTCGTGCCAATATAGCACGGCTCTACTGCATTTCTTGCGGCAGGTGAACCTCACACGACTCGCTCATGTCTGGATTGACGAGTGAAACTCAATTTTGCCAAGGAGGTGTCCCGTGCGCAATCGAAACAACCACAACGAACACTCCTTTCGAATCGATGAGCAAACGGCGACGCGGGTATCCTTCGGAAACGAAGGTCAAGCGCGGTAAGCGAATCGTCCACGGCGGCAAGCTGCTCGAAGAAAAGCTGGGGCGAAACGACTTGTGCCCCTGCGGCAGCGGCAAGCTCTTCAAGCGTTGCTGCCTTACATCCGGCTTGTTTTGACGGCGTCAATCGCGACGTCTACTTTTAGGGACTGAGCCGTTTTCGGGACTGGCGGCAGTCGACTTGGGAGGCTTCGATGGAGGCGGTGATCTTCACAGGCATTCCCGGCTGTGGGAAGTCGTCGTTTTATCGCGAACGTTTTTTCACGACGCACGTTCGCGTGAGCCTCGATCTTCTCAAGACCCGCCATCGGGAGCGGCAGTTCCTGCAAGCCTGTCTCCAGACGGGCCAGCGATTCGTCGTCGACAATACCAACGTGACGGCGCAAGAACGGGCGGGTTATCTCGCGCTGGCGCGAGAACATCAATTCGCCGCGGTGGGGTACTACTTCGAATCCAAAATCGCTGACTGCCTCGTACGCAATGCATCAAGAGGTGACGTCGACCGCGTTCCCGATGTGGCGGTGCTCGATTCGGCAAAGCGACTTGAATTGCCGAATCTCGACGAGGGATTCGACCAACTTTTCTACGTGCGGACGAGTGCCACTGGTTTTGTTGTGGAGAATTGGCGAGATGATCTTTGATGTTCTCGATAAAAAGATGCGAGTCTTCGAGACCGCTGCCGACCAATGCGTGCTGCCGGAAATTTACCTGGTAGCGCGATTAGACGGTCGCGGTTTCACCAAGCTCACTAAAGAAACGTGCGCCTTCGAGGCTCCCTTCGACGAGCGTTTTCGCGACCTCATGATCGCAACGACCGAGCACTTGATGTCGTGCGGTTTCAATGTGATCTACGGCTATACCCAAAGCGACGAGATCTCGCTGTTGATGGCCTTTGGCGAGCGCGCCTTTGCACGAAAGCTGCGCAAATACAACTCGATCCTGGCAGCCGAGGCCAGCGCCGCTTTTACGTTGAAACTGGGCCGAATCGCAACCATGGATTGCCGCATTTCACAGCTGCCCAACCGCGAACTCGTTGTCGACTATTTTCGTTGGCGGGCGGAAGACTCCGCGCGGAACGCCTTTAACGCCCATTGTTACTGGATGCTTCGTAAACGGGGCTTGGAGCCGCGCGAAGCCTCGCGGCAGTTGGAAAAAGTATCGATCACCGCCAAGGAGTCGCTCCTCCAGCGTTGCGGAATTGACTATGCCACAATCCCATCGTGGCAAAAACGTGGCGTCGGATTGTACTGGGATCGCATCGAAAGGACGTCGCTCAATCCGAAAACGGGCGCGCCGGTCATAGTACAACGTCGATGTGTCCGACGCGAGCTCGAGTTGCCAATTAACGACCGGTACAGCGCATTTCTCCGAGAACTTTTGATGCGTCACGAAGACTTGGCTGCCCAAAAGAACGCAGGATAGGTTCCTTTCATGCTGCTCACACTCACCACCACCCATCCCCACGCCGACAATCTTGGCTACCTGCTGCACAAGCACCCGCAAAAGGTGCAGCAGTTCGATTTGAGCTTCGGCAAAGCGCACGTCTATTATCCAGAGGCATCGACTGATCGATGTACCGCCGCGCTGCTGCTCGATGTCAACTCGATCGACATTGTCCGCGGTAAAGGGGGCAAAAAGTCGTCGTTTGCTTTGGGGCAGTATGTTAACGATCGGCCGTACATCGCGTCGTCGTTTCTGAGCGTCGCCATCGCGCAGGTCTTCGGCAGCGCGTTGGGAGGGAAGTGCAAAGACCGTCCGCAAGCGGTTGGCCAAGTGATGCCTCTCGTCGCTCAGTTGGATGTGCTTCCGGTTCGCGCGGGCGACACCGCGATTCACGAGTTGTTCGAGCCCCTCGGCTACCAGGTCTCCGCGACTCCCTATCCGCTCGATCCGATGTTCCCCGAGTGGGGCAACAGCCCGTACTACTCGGTGACGCTGCAAGGAACGGTAATGCTCTCGGCGTTGCTATCCCACCTGTATGTGCTGATTCCTGTCTTCGACAACGCCAAGCACTACTTCATCGGCAAGGAGGAACTCGAAAAACTCCTGACCAAAGGGGCCGGGTGGCTTGCCAATCACCCCAAGAAGGAATGGATCACCCGGCGATACTTGCGGCACCGAGGCGGGCTGGTCCGCCAGGCTCTGGCGCGGCTGGAGGATATTCCGTTGCCTGAGGATGTCGAGCAGCCCGCGAAGGTGGATCACCAGGAGGAAGAACTCGAACAGCCGATCAGCCTGAATACTCAGCGGCTGCATGCAGTCGTTGAAGTACTCAAGGAGTCGTCTGCGAAGTCGGTTGTCGATCTGGGCTGCGGCGAAGGGAAACTGTTGCATCGGTTGTTTAAGGAGAAACAGTTTTCGCGATTGGTGGGACTCGATGTTTCGCTGCGGTCGCTGGAGATTGCGTTTCGCCGGTTGCGGGTGGAGCAGTTGCCCGAACGTCAAAGGGATCGCCTTTCGCTAATGCACGGCTCGCTGATGTACCGCGACAAGCGAATCGACGGCTTCGACGCCGCGGCCGTGGTGGAAGTGATCGAGCATCTCGACCCGCCGCGGCTTTCAGCATTCGAGCGAGTCGCGTTCGAGTTTGCCAAACCGAAGCTCGTCGTCGTAACGACTCCCAACGCCGAATACAACGTGAAGTGGGAATCGTTGCCGGCAGGCAAATTCCGCCACAGCGACCACCGCTTCGAGTGGACCCGCGCGGAATTCGAATCGTGGAGCAAGCGCGTTGCAGAGCGATTTAGTTATCGCGTCCGCTTCTCGCCGGTAGGGCCCGTAGACGAAGTGGTCGGTTCGCCGACACAGATGGGGGTATTCGAACGTGACTAAGTTGCAAATTCCAAAACTGTCGCTTGTCGTCCTGATCGGAACCAGCGGTTCAGGTAAAAGCACGTTTGCGCAAAAACACTTCCTGCCCACCGAAGTGATTTCGTCCGACTATTGCCGGGGCCTCGTCAGCGACGATACCAACGACCAAACCGCGACCAACGACGCGTTTGAACTGCTCCACTTCGTCGCCGGCAAGCGCTTGGCCCTCGGCAAGCTGGTCGTCATCGACGCAACCAACGTGCAAGCAGAAGCTCGCTTACCGCTCGTCCGGTTGGCCAAGGAGTACCACTGCTTTCCCGTGGCGATCGTGCTCAATCTCGACGAAGACCTTTGCCACGAACGGAATCGAGACCGGCCCGATCGCCGGTTCGGCGCGCACGTGGTGCGGCAGCAAAAGTCGCAACTGAAGCGTTCGCTGCGATTTCTCAAGCACGAGGGATTTCGGTACATCTATGTGTTGAACGATCCGACTGAGGTCGATCGCGCTACGATCGAGCGGACGCCTCTTTGGAACGACCGCCGAGAGGAACACGGGCCGTTCGACATCATCGGCGATGTGCACGGCTGCGCCGACGAACTGGAAGAGCTGCTTGCCAAGCTGGGTTACGAACTTGCACCGCGCGGTGTCTCGTCCGATGACTCGTGGGGCGAGTACTTCTACCGTCATCCGCAAGGTCGTCGGGCGATCTTCGTTGGCGACCTGGTTGACCGTGGGCCGCGCGTTCTCGATTGTGTTCGGATCGCACGGAACATGGTCGAGCAGGGGACCGCTATGTGCGTACCCGGCAATCACGAAATGAAATTGCTCCGCAAGCTTTCTGGCAGGGACGTCAAAGTCTCGCACGGCTTGGCCGAATCGCTGGCGCAAATCGAGCAACTCGACGAGCAGGTTCGGCCGGCATTTGTGCAAGAAATGACGGCGTTCATGGATCGCCTCGTTAGCCACTACGTGCTCGACGACGGCAAACTGGTTGTCGCGCACGCCGGTTTGAAGAAGGAGATGCACGGTCGCGGATCGGGCAAAGTCCGCGAATTCTGCCTTTATGGCGATACCACGGGCGAGTCCGACGAGTTCGGCCTTCCTATCCGACTCAAGTGGGCCAAAGATTACCGCGGCACCGCCATGGTGGTTTACGGGCACACGCCTGTCGTGGAACCCGAGTGGCTCAACGGGACGGTCAACATCGATACTGGATGTGTCTTCGGCGGCAAGCTGACCGCGCTGCGCTACCCGGAAAAGCAGACCGTGTCGGTTCCGGCCAAGCGGATGTATTGCGAACCACGCCGCCCAATCGCCGATCCGGCGACAACGCCGAGCACACTCACAACGCAACAAGAGTACGACGACGTCCTCGACGCCGCGGATGTTCTGGGCAAGCGGATCATCGCGACGCGATTGCATCGCAACGTCACCGTTCGAGAGGAAAACGGCACGGCGGCATTCGAAGTGATGTCGCGCTTCGCCGCCAATCCGAAGTGGCTGATTTACCTGCCGCCCACGATGTCTCCCTGCGCAACCAGCAGCGAAGCGGGGATGCTCGAGCATCCGGCGGAAGCGTTCGGTTATTTTTGCCAGGAAGGGGTCGCGCAGGTCGTGTGCGAAGAAAAGCACATGGGCTCGCGAGCAGTCGCGATCGTTTGCCGTGACGAAGCCGCCGCGCGGTCGACGTTCGGCGTGATCGAAAACGAGGCCGGCATCATTTACACCCGGACGGGGCGCCGATTCTTCAGCGATTCGGCTATGGAGATCGCTTTGCTGGATCGCCTTCGCCAGGCCATGACAGCCAGCGGCTTTTGGGACAAGTTCCAAACCACCTGGGCGTGCCTCGATTGCGAATTGATGCCCTGGTCGGCAAAAGCCCAGGAACTGTTGCGAAACGACTACGCCGCGATCGGCGCAGCGGGAAATGCCGCTCTTCCGTCAACTTTGGCGAGCATCGCCGTGGCGATGGAACGTCTTGATGGACCAGCGAGGGAGACGCTGCAAGGATTGCAATCGCAGTTCGCATCGCGAAGAGAGAACGTGACACGATTCGTTAACAGTTACCGGAACTACTGCTGGCCCGTGCAATCGGTCGAGGACCTCAAACTGGCGCCGTTCCATTTGCTGGCGACGGAGGGTTACGTTCACAGTGGCCAAACCAACGTCTGGCACATGGAGACGCTGGCCGAAATCTGCCGGCACGATCCGCAGGTGCTGTTGGCCACACCTTACAAGGTCGTCGATATCGACGACCCGCAAAGCGAGGCCGAAGGGATCGCCTGGTGGCAATCGCTGGTGGCTAAGGGCGGCGAGGGGATGGTCGTGAAGCCGCTCTCCTTTGTTGCAACAAATGGCAGTGAGACGATCCAGCCAGCCGTCAAATGCCGTGGGCCGGAATACTTACGCATTATCTACGGTCCGGACTACAGCGACGAACAGAATCTGGCTCGGCTCCGGCGCCGCGGCTTGGGACGCAAGCGATCCCTAGCGTTGCGCGAGTTCGCCCTTGGAGTCGAAGCATTGGAACGCTTCGTCCGTCGCGAGCCGCTCCGCCGTGTGCACGAATGCGTGTTCGGCGTGCTGGCGCTCGAAAGCGAACCAGTCGACCCACGCTTGTAATCTGTTCTCGTAGCCGCGTTCGCCAGAACGCGGAAGGTTGGCGCCGCGTAGCCAAGAATCTCTGACCCGTCTGGTACGCTACGTCGTCCTCCGCACTCTTGGCGAGTGCGGCTACGTTCTGCCGGTTATTCCGCTTATTCCCTCTATGCCGACTCTCCAAAGGCGGCCATCTCTTAGAGGGGAATGCCCGTTTCCCATTTGCAACCTAGGTTTGGATTGGACGCACGCGCCTAGTGCTCCCATTCCGTTAATTGATCGACAACTGGTTGCGAGTCCCCCGATGGCCATGATGAAGCAAGCCTCCGCCACGAACCGCACTCCCGAAGCCGCTAAGGCCGAGGAGTTCGACCTGCTCAAGCGGCGGATCCACAATAAACTCGTCGACAAGCTCGACCTGTCGAAGATCGGCGATCTGCAAGGCGACTTGCTCCGCCGAGAAATTCGGATGGTCGTCGAACACTTGTGCGACACGGAAGAGACCTTCCTCAACCGCAACGAACGCGAACGGCTGATCGAAGAAGTTCTGGACGAAACGTTCGGTTTCGGTCCGCTCGAACTGCTCCTGAAAGACAGCTCGATCAGCGATATTTTGATCAACGGCCCCAAGAACATCTGGGTGGAACGCCGCGGGAAGCTAGAACGAACGCCTGTCGAGTTCCGCGACAACCAGCATTTGCTGCAAATCATCGACCGGATCGTGTCGAAGGTCGGCCGCCGCGTCGACGAAGTTTGCCCAATGGTCGACGCGCGTTTGCCCGACGGCTCCCGCGTCAACGCGATCATTCCGCCGCTCGCTTTGGACGGCCCGGCGGTTTCGATTCGCCGCTTCGGTAGCAACCCGCTCAAGCTGGAAGACTTGCTCAACTACAAGGCGCTCACGCCCGAGATGGTGATGCTGCTGGAAGGGTGCATCAAGGCCCGGCTCAACTGCATCATCTGCGGTGGTACGGGTTCCGGTAAGACGACGCTCCTGAACACGCTGTCGAGCTTCATCGGCAATCACGAGCGGGTGGTGACGATTGAAGACGCGGCCGAACTTCAGCTGCAACAAGAACACGTAGTGCGGCTGGAAACGCGTCCGCCGAACATCGAAGGCAAAGGCGCGATCACCGCCACCGACCTGGTCCGCAACTGTTTGCGTATGCGTCCCGAACGCGTGATCATCGGTGAGTGTCGCGGTCCCGAAACGCTCGACATGCTGCAGGCCATGAACACGGGCCACGACGGTTCGCTCACCACGATCCACGCCAATAGCCCGCGCGACGGTCTCGCCCGTCTTGAAACGATGATCATGATGGCCGGCTTCGAGTTGCCCATCAAAGCGATGCGGCAACAAATCGCCAGCGCTGTGCACTTGTTTATCCAAGCCAACCGCTTGCAAGGTGGCCCGCGTCGCGTGACCTACATCACCGAAATCGTCGGGATGGAACAAGACACCATCGTCACCCAAGACATTTACCGCTACATCCAATCCGGTATCGACGAGACAGGCCGCGCCCGCGGCCGGTTCGAGTCGACCGGGATTCGTCCCACGTTCATGTCGAAGCTGGAATCGGCCGGCATCCGATTGCCTGGCAGCGCGTTCCGCCAACGCGTGATGTTGGAAGACTAGTGATTTTGGTTACACGAACACTGGCGTCTTTTGGACGCCAGTGCCACCCAAGCCGATATTTCGATCAGTCCGACTGAAAGAGTCATTGAGTTCGTCCTCTCGCTTGAGAGCCTTTCACCATGATGATGTTGATAGTTCCACTCGTCGTGTTCCTGGGAGTCGCCGCGCTGGTCGTGGCGGTCTCGGTGATGTTCACGAAGGAAGCGGACGAAGTCGTTGAGAATCGTCTGCACGCCATGACCAGCGGCGTCGCCGCGCGAAGCGGCGGCGCAGCCGAAATCAAGGTCTATCAGGGTTCGTTGAACGAAAAGACCGACTGGATTGAAGAAGCAGTCACTCGCCACTTCAACCTGCCGAAGTTTATCGAACAGTCGGGCGTTCGGATCACGACCTCGCAACTGGTTCTTATCACGATCGGCCTGGTCGGCGGAGCATCGGCGATCGCTTACGTCCTTCGATTGCCGGCGATGTATTGCCCGCTAGTCGGTCTGCCGTTCAGTATTTTGCCGCTGGCCTACGTCTGGTTCATGCGGGGACGTCGGTTGGCCGCGTTCGGGCGGCAATTACCTGAGGCGCTGGAACTGATTTCGCGAGCCCTCCGCGCCGGTCACAGCTTGGCGTCGGGTATCAATCTAGTAGCCGAAGAAATGATGGAACCAATCCGCACTGAGTTCGAGCGTGTTTACGAGGCCCAGAACCTCGGTCGGCCGCTGGAAAGCTCGCTGGAAGAAATGGCCGAGCGGGTCCCCAACCTCGACTTGCGGTTCTTTGTGACGGCCGTGCTGTTGCAACGACAAACGGGTGGTGACCTGGCCGAAATTCTCGACAAGATCGGGTACCTGATTCGCGAGCGCTTCAAGATTTGGGGCCAGATTCAGGCTCTGACGGGTGAAGGTCGGATGTCGGGTGCCGTGCTGTTGGCTTTGCCGCCGGTGCTGTTCGTCGTGCTATGGCGGCTCAATCCGACGTACATCACGCCTTTGTTCACCGACCCGATGGGTCAGCAAATGCTGGCTGGCGGGATTTTCATGCAGTTCCTCGGCGCGGTCGTGATCAAAAAGATCATCGATATCAAGGTTTAGAACGAGAAGTTTGGGAAACGACGTTTAGGAATCGAACGATGCTTCTGCTTGCTCAAACATCAATGCCCGGCATGATCTGGATGGCTCCGTTGGCCGCGTTTGCGTGCATCGCGGTAATCGCTTACGTGTTGGCGGAACAATTCTCTGGAAAAGACAAGTCGATCGAGGACCGCCTCGACGACTTCCGCGACCCTGCCGCGCGCCGCCAGCGCGAACGCAACAAGCGAGGCGAATCGACCGTCTCGCGCGTGCTTACGAACACTGCTGTTGCGATGTCGAAGCCGCTCCAGCCCAAGAGCGAAACCGAAGTCAATGCTGTTCGCGATAAGCTTTCGTATGCTGGCTTCCGCAGCGAGAACGCCCCGTTCGTATTTTGGGGAGCGAAGTTCGCCGGTTTGATTTTTGGTTTTATGGTCGCCGGCGGGGTTTACGCCTTTGTCGGAATTAGCGGGATCATGGGCCTGGTCAAAGCCATGGCGCCGATCGGCCTGTTGTTCTTTGGTCCCGACATCCTCATTTGGTGGATGGGCAAGAGTCGCAAGCAATCGATCTTCCTCGGCTTGCCCGACGCCCTCGACTTGCTCGTGGTGTGCGTGGAAGCCGGTCTCGGTCTCGACCAGGCGATGCGCAAGGTCACGGAGGAAATGAAAAAGTCGCACCCGGTCATCGCCGATGAATTCGGTCTGTGTAACTTGCACTTGCAGATGGGGCGCCAACGAACCCAAGTGCTGCAAGACTTAGGCAACCGTAACGGCGTGGAAGACCTTCGGACCCTGGCGTCGATCATGATCCAAGCCGACAAGTTCGGCTCCAGCATCGCCCAAGCGTTGCGAACGCAAAGCGAAGCGATGCGAACTCGCCGCCGTCAGATCGCCGAAGAAAAAGCCCAGCAAACGGCGGTGAAGTTGATCTTCCCGCTGGTGCTCTTCATCTTCCCGGGCATCTTCGTCGTGCTGGTCGGGCCCGCCGCCATCACGATGGTCCGCGAAATGTTCCCCGCCATGAGCAAGGGCGGCTAAGCATGTAGGACGGACAATCCTGTCCGTCGATAGTGGACTCGCTCTGGCAAGCAAAGAGTGGGAGCCAGGGAGTCGAAGGAGAGGGGGAGCGTGAAAAGTGGCACAGACAATCCTGTCTGTGCGCGGTGGACTCACCACTTCAACACGCGCCGCGCGTGCAATAGCGCTACTTCGCAACCGGCACCAAGCTGATCACTCCATCGCGCGCCGCCTCATCCCCGAGCTTGCGAAACTCAATCCGCACCTTGGCCGGATCGGTCGCCGTTTGCAAAGCGATATAGAACGTATTCATCGCCTTCACCGGCTTGCCTTCGATTGAAACGATCGCGTCACCTGCTTCTAAAGCGATCTTCTGAGCGCGGCCATCCATCGTTGTAACAACAGACTTCAAGGGACTGGCAACTGACTTGCTGCCCGCGCGATCAACTGCTGAAATCCGTTCGATGTTGTATCCATCGCTGTCGAACCAGCCATCGGCACCGATCAGCCACTTTCTTTCGGGCACACGAACGGGTACCGAAACGGTATAGCGGCGCTCGAACGTTCGCCCCGAAGCATCCGTCGTTGCTTCCGTTCGCGATTCCAGGCCCTGCACGATACTGCCGACAGCAACTTCTAATTGGTCGCTATACGTCTCCGCATTCGCAGGACGTGTCTTCTTCTCAAGCTCCGCGCCGTCAGCCAAAGGAAACACGAACGCCAGAGACAAACCGACGAAGATCAGGATGCGTCGCATAGGTTTATCTCCTTGGCGGGGTCGACGGCTGTACTAACCACCACGTTCGCTGAACGGAAGTCGCCCGTCAAGCATCTGTGATTAAACGGCGCCTACCTGCCATACCACGCCAGCAGCCGAATGAGCTGGTTGTTGACCATCAGGGCTTTCAGTCGCGTTCGTTGTTGAAGCCCGGATAGCGGCGCATAACCCTGAGCCCGGTCGAGGGCCGTGATGATCTCGTGGATGTCGTTGGGCTCAGGCGATCGGCCGAAGGTGGCCCAACGCAGCAGATAGAGAGCCGCCGGGTACATCAGCGCGAGTTCCAGCCAGCTTTCCAGAACCGACCACCCGCGACGATTCGCCAGAGCGAAGGTATACGAGCGGGCCGAAGCCTCGAAGAATCTCCCCAGCGGAGTCACGATCGCCGGATCGATTTTTCCGAGTGCCTGTTCCATATCAGCGAACTTCGCGACTGGAAACTTGGGATGGACTTGGGGAAGCTTACCGCGGCCGAACGTCATCGTCATCGCCCACCAGGCGAGATGGAACCGCGTGAACCAGGTCGGCTGGATGTAGTTGCGAGGATGCAATCGCGCTAGTTCGAGCAGCGTCAAACGGAATAGCATTCCGGCGCCGCTGCCGGGCGCCACGCGTTCACTAAAGAAGGGCGCGATCTCCTCGCCAATGTTTTCTTCAAGGACTCGCGACAGATTGCCTAATTCGCCATCGCCGATTCCTTTCGTCTTGGCCTCCTCCATCAATCGGCAATACTCGATCCCGTGCGCCAATCGCCGGATCGGCGGATAGCGCTCGTCAGCTGCGATCCGCGCCAAAGCTTGCAAGGCAACATTGGCCCGCTTCCACGAGGGTGCTTCGTCGTGCTTGAGCCGTGGTGTGCCATGAGGTGTCTCGGTCAGACCTCCTTCGGCATCCCATGCTTGGACCGCCGGCAAGTGCTCTTTCACGTCGCGGCCGCGATCGGCCGCCGCCGAAGGGCACGCGCGACGAATGGTAAGAACTGCGTCCTTCTCGCGGTGGATCAACTGCATCGGAAAGACGCGGCAGATCAGCGGCTTTTCGTCAAAGCCATATTCCGCGTGGATGCGACAGAGGCCGTTGTCTTGCAAAAAGACACAGCTGCCATCGGAACGCTTAGCGAGCTGTCGCATTCCGCCTTCAAACGGTGCCGTGATCGCGACGTTGGCGTACTCAGGCTTCTCGTTCCACTTTTGCTTTTCGAGGCGTTCCAGGTCGTCGGGCTTAAGTGGCACGATACTTCCGCGGCAGCAGACGCCACATTGATGGCAGTCCCACTTTTCCCCCATCGGAAGCGTGACGATCGGAAGCGACATCGATTGTTTGGTTACTTTTCCGCCGAGAGGCTAGCGCGAACAAGCTCTTTGTCATTGCGGGCAAAGATGCTCTTCATGGCAAACGCCGGGTGCGACCAGCAGACGCCACCCCGTTGCCGGAGTTGGTCGGTGGTGGGCTCGATCACTTTCGCGCGGGAGAATTCTTCGAATCCAGACGGCGAGAGCTTGCCGATGAGCAGTTCACCTCGTTCGTTGAACAGCCAATCGCGGTCGCCTTGTTCCACGAAGTGGATCGTGCTCCAACGGCTCTTAGGCGTGGCCGTAAGATTTTCCCACAAGCGATGGCCCGTCTTCCCGTCCAGACAACGCAGTTCGCCATAGCTATCGACGCCATACACGTAGCCATCGCGAACGATCGGCGTGCTGATGATCGATTGCAGTGCGTCGGTATTGTTTTCACTTGGTCCCACGATATTCCACAGCGTTTCGACCTTCGGTTCGTTGGGGTCGAATCGCAGCATCAGCGAGCCATCGTAGAACGACGTGAAGAAGAGCGTGTCGCCGCTCACGACTGGCGTGGCACAGCCAATCGGCATGTTCTTGGGTTTCCACAGAACGCTCCACAGGACCTTTCCGTCTTCGAGCTTGAGCCCCGAGACGCTTCCCCCCGTCCAAACGACAACCACTTGCTGGTCACCTTGCTTGATGAGGATCGGCGCACTGTACTGGCCCGGTTCTTTGAGAGCTTTCCATTTTTCCTTGCCACTGGCCGTATCGAGCGAGACGATACACGCTCCATCGGCGCCGCTGATTTGCGCGATGATCTGATCGCCCACGACGAGCGGTGACGCAGACACACCCCAAATTGGCATTTCGATCCGGTAGTCGGTGCGAAGATCTCGCTTCCAGACCACGTCGCCTGTCTTGGCGTCGCAGCAATGCAGGTGTCCGGCGGAGCCTAACGCGTAGGCCTTGCCGTGGTCGACCGAAACCGAAGCGCGTGGGCCCGCAGGATAGCCGATGCCATCGTACGGAGCGTCGTATTCGACTTTCCAAACTGGCTTGCCCGTCTCAGCATCGAAGCACAAGATGCGTTCTTGTTCTTTACCGTCGGCCGTGTTGCGATCGGTCACGTAGACCAAGCCGTCAGCGACTGTCGGGCCGCTGTAGCCAGGGCCGATGGGTACTTTCCACATCAGCGGAAGCTGTCCCTTGGGCAAACTTTCGACGATCCCCGTCTCGTGCCATCTGCCGTCGCGATCGATTCCGCGCCACTGGGGCCAGTCGTCGCCGATCGCGGACATGGCGGCCAAGCAAATTGCAGACACTAGAACTGCTGCCAGCCACGTCGTGACTTTTGTTTTTGCCAACATGAGGGCGAATCCAGATCGTATGAACGTGAAGATCGTGCGAATTCAGGCGAACCATCCACCACCGATCTTCCTTCCGTTGGCCCGATGTGACAAGCGGACAGAGCGCCCACTCCGCTTCGCGCCCCTCAAATCCATTGATATCTGCCGCGGGATCAGTTAACGTCGAAGATATCGAACTCCTGCAAAGACAGGCCTCCCACGCACCCAGCGTCCCACCTTGGAGGTCTTACCCGCCTTACATCCGGCATCTGTTTCTGCGTAGCGGAAACGAGATGTGCTCCTTCGGGGAAATGAATGAAACCGGTTTCCTTCTTTACGGTCCTTGTCTGCATGAGCGGCGCGGCTGTGCTGCCGGCCGATGAGCCCTCGTTCGAGCAGCACATCAAGCCGTTTCTCAATAAGTATTGCCACCGCTGCCACAATGCCGACGACATGCAGTCGGGCATTCGCGTCGATCAGCTTTCGGCCGAGATCGAAGACCGTCAGATTCCGTTGCTCAACGGAATGCAAAAACAAGTCGTTGACGGCGTCATGCCGCCCGAGGACGAACCGCAACCCACTGACGACGAGAAAAAACTTCTCGATGCCTGGATTGCTCGCGAAGTCCACATCGCTCGTTCGAAAGTCCGTGCGAAGAACGGGATCGTCCGCCGGCTAACGGTAACGCAGTATCGCAACACGCTGCGCGACTTGCTCGGAATCATGGAGGACCTGACCGATTCGCTCCCGCCCGATGCAGTGTCGAAAGACGGTTTCACCAACAACGCGCAGGTGCTGGCCCTTTCTCCCTTACAAGTCGAGACCTATTTCGACATCGCCGACAAGGCGTTGAGCCAGTGCATCGTTGACGAAGCGACCAAGCCAGAGGTGCAATGCTTCCGGATGGAGTTTGGCGCGGCCATCAATCCAACGCCGTGTCCCGATAATTTGATCCTGGGGGCCCTGAGCGAACTCCTGCCGAACACCGACTTCGTGGTCACCGAGCCCAAGCCGGAGAAGCCGTTCGACTTTACGCACAAACCGATGCGCGTCCATTACGACTTCATCGAAGGCTACGCGGGCAACGATACCGTCCGCGCCTGGAGGAAGTACGACAGCATCTACCACTCCGTCTTCGCATGTGTCCGCGGAACGCCGGGCTATCCCAAAGGACTCGCTTGGCAATCGGTTCCAGGTGGCATGCTGCTCAGGCCAGCGGTTCCTAGCCCGGAAATTTTCGGCGAATCCAACACCTACGGCCCGATGGCGAATTTCAAAATCTCGCTCCGCGAATTACCCGACGAGGGGAACTTTCGCGTTACCGTGCGAGCGGCCAAGTACAACGACGGTTTGCTATTAGACAAGGACGTGCCCGCGCTCGACTTGGGGGCAGCGACGGCGACGATTTCCGACTTGGCAAAGACGACGGAGGCAACCATCGCGCTGCCCGCGGACGGCATCTATCAAGTAGATGTCTGTGTCGCGCCCGGAAAGCCCCAGGCGTTCTCGTTGCAAATCGACGATCGCCACTTCTCGGGGCAACTCGATGAGCCTCAAGAAGGGGCTGCCGATTTTGCCAAGGCCTTCCTGGTCGTCCGGTTGCCCAAAGGGGAACGCAAGATCAAAGTCGGCTATGGCGACGCTGCGCGGTTGAAGAGCCTCGCATTTCATCGATTGGCAGACGATCACGCCATGACGAAGCGCTTCACCGTCTTCGAGAAACGCGCTCCTACGCTGGGCGTTCACGTTGGTCTACGACGGGACTGCGGCAGCACTCTTACGCAAGTTGGCGAATCAATCAGCGTTCCCAACAGCGATCTGCAATCTTTCACTTTCACGGGCGCGATCAACGATTTTCCCGCGCCTGCGGTCGAGAAAGACAACGTCAATTACCTGGCGGGTATTCGTGAAATCGCCGTGCACAGTGAATACACCGATGGCCGCGACATGCCGCGCCTGGTTGTTCGCTCGATCGAGTTCGAGGGGCCTCTTTACGAATCGTGGCCGCCTGAGACTCACCAGCGTATTTTTGTCGACTCGGCCCATCGCGATAATCCACCGGTGTACGCCAAAGAGATTCTGACGTCGTTTGCCACACGCGCCTTCCGTCGTCCGGCAACTGAGAACGAAGTCGAATCGCTCTTTCAAGTTTGGAAGGATTCGTACGAGTCGAGCCACAGCTTCAATCGCGGCATTCACGATGCTTTGCTCGTCGCTCTCACGTCGCCGCAGTTTTTGTTCTTGATTGAAAAGAGCGATTCGCCCGAAGGGGAGAATCTTGACTCACACGAATTGGCGTCGAAGCTGAGTTACTTTCTCTGGAACGCGCCGCCTGATGCTCGCCTGCTGGAACTCGCGGCTAAGAACGAACTGCACGGCGCGCTCGACAGTGAAATGGATCGCATGATGGGCGATCCGCGCTTTGGGCAGTTTCTGAGTGAGTTCACTTCACAGTGGCTTAACTTGGACAAGCTCGACGTCGTGGCGACCGACGCCAAGCGTTATCCCACGCTCACGCGCGATACCAAGTTGCAACTTCGGCAAGAGCCTGTTGAGTATCTGCGGCATGTGATCGAACGCAATTTGCCGGTGCGCGCCCTCGTGGAGTCCGATTTCCTAGTGGCGAACGAGGCCGTCGCCAGTTACTACGGCTTGGCCGATCGGACGGAGAGCGGATTCAAGTTCGTCCCTGTTTCACACGACGGCACGAAGTTAGGTGGCGTTCTCACGCAGGCAGGCATTTTGGCGGGGCTCTCCGATGGGCGCGAGTCGAACCCCGTCAAACGTGGAGCGTGGCTGGCTCGGAAAATTATTGCTGAGCCGCCCGACGATCCGCCGCCGAATGTTCCGAAGCTGCCCGAAGACCCGGATGAAAAGGTGACGCTCCGCCAGAAACTCGAGATCCACCGCAACCAAAAGGGCTGCGCTAAATGCCATGGTGGAATCGACCCGTGGGGCCTGCCGCTGGAATCCTTCGACGCGGGGGGGCTGAAAAAGAAACACGACGTCGACGCCGCGTCGAAATTGCCGGACGGGACGGAGGTTCACGACCTAAACACCCTGAAAAAATACCTCGCCAACGACCGGATCGACCAGGTTGCTTTCAGCTTTTTGAAACACGTTTCGACGTATGCGAGCGGCCGCAGCTTGACGTACAATGAGCTGCAAGACCTGCGTGAGCAGGCGAAGCAACTCCGACCAACCGACTACAAGACGAAGGACCTGATCCGTTTCGTCATCAAGAGCGACGTGTTCTTGAAGAAGTAGCCAGTTCCCGCCCCCCCGATTCTCGGATTCCCACCTATGGCGCCTTCGTTCCGCCTCGATCGCCGCGCGGTTCTCAAAGGACTGGCCGGCGTTTCGCTGTCGCTCCCCGTGCTCGATGCCATGGGCGCGGAAGTCACCGATAGCCCGCCGCGCCGTTTTTGCGCGATGTACACGGCCAACGGGATGTCGCTCCCTAATCCGAAAAACGGGATCGACGACTGGAGTTGGTTTCCGCAAAAAGAAGGAAACGATTTCGAGTTCGGCAAATCGACCGAGCCACTCAAGGCGTTCCGCAGCAAGGTGAGCTTCGTCGGTGGACTGCACCATCCCAACGGCGTTAAAGCCGACCCACACATGTGCAGCGACATGTGGCTCACTGGCGCTCCGCTCCACAATCCCAAGCCGGGCATGTTTAACACGGTCGGCATCGACCAGGTCGTCGCCCAACACACCAAGCAATATTGCCGGCAACCGTCGCTGGTCCTCTCGATCGATGCCGGCGTCGGTTTCCTCTCGCGAACGGGCACTATCTCCTACAACGTCGACGGTAAGCCGATCCCAGCCGAGAACAACCCTCGCCGTGTCTTCGATCGTCTCTTCCGCGGCGATCGGGCGTCGCTCGCGACGCAGCGCGAAGAACTCAAAAAGCGAATCAAGTTAGTCGATGCCGTTCTCGAAAGCTCCAAGGCTCTCAATCAGAAGCTAGGTCAATCCGACCGCGAGAAGATGGATCAGTACCTGACCTCGCTCAACGAAGTTGAAGCTCGCCTGACGGCGTCGGAAAAGTGGATCGATATCCCGCTCAAAGCGCAGGACTACTCGTATCTGAATCTCGATGCCGACAACGAAGGGGAACCGCGCGACTATTATCGCAACATGTTCGACCTGATCGCGCTCGCATTCGACGCGGACATTACGCGATCGGTCACGTTCATGCTCAATCGCGAAGACGGGATGGGCATCAGCGATACTTTTCCGATCAAAATTGGCCTCGCACAAACGCACCACAATTTGTCGCACGCCGGCGACAAAGACGGGCAACTCAAGTTCGCCAAGTACGATTTGTTCCTCAGCGAACAGGTCGCTCATTTCCTCGGTCGCTTGGAAGAGTTCAAGGACCAAAGTGGTTCTGTGCTGGATAATACGATTGTGCTGTTCGGAAGCGGCGCGAGCACGACCCACTGGCCCAAGAATCTTCCCACGATGCTCGCGGGCGGAGCGAACATGGGACTCAAGCACGGAACTTATTGGCGCGGCGAGGAGGGGCGAATGTCGAACATGTTCCTCAGCATCTTGCGATCCATGGAGATCGAAGAACCGTCGTTCGGCGATAGCACGGGAACACTTAACGCTCCGATCTTTTCCGTCTAGTGTGTCGTTTCATTTGCTTGGCCCGTAGCCGCGTTCGCCAGAACGCGGTAGATACGCATCACCATTTTCCGAGTAGTCAATGAACGCCGGCAAACTACTCATCGCCTCTCTGCTGATCCTCGCCGGATCGCGCGCGCTGCTTGCCGAACCAATCGACTTCGTCCGCGACGTGCGGCCGATCTTCACTAAGCACTGCTACGAGTGCCACGGCGAAAAGAAGCAGAAGTCGGGCCTGCGCCTCGACATCAAAGCCGCGGCCTTCAAAGGCGGCGAGAGTTACGGTTCTCTCATCGCCGAGAAAGACCCGGCGAATAGCACGCTGATCCAGCTGGTGTCGAGCAAGACCGAAGGCGAACGGATGCCGCCCAAAGGGGAGGGGCTGTCGCCTGACGAGATCGCCGTGCTCGAGCGATGGATTACCGAAGGCGCTGTTTGGCCGGATGGCGTCGATACGGCCAAACTGCACGATCCTCGCGATCACTGGAGTTTCAAGCCGCTATCGATTCCACCTGGGACACATTCGATCGATTCGTTCGTCGCGGCGAAGCTTAAGGAGCGTGGTCTCGCCATGTCGCCTGAGGCCGATCGCGCCACATGGCTGCGGCGTGTTTCATTCGATCTTGTCGGTCTGCCGCCGACTCCGGAGCAAGTCGCCGAGTTCGTCGCCGACACTCGCTCTGATGCTTACGAACGCGTGGTTGATGAGCTGCTCGATTCGCCGCGCTATGGCGAACGTTGGGGGCAGCACTGGCTCGACGTCGTTCGCTATGCCGATACGCACGGCTTTGAAGTGAATACGGAGCGGCCTCATGCCTGGCCGTATCGCGACTACGTCATCGAAGCCTTCAACCGTGATACGCCGTACGATCAATTCGTGCGTGAGCAACTCGCCGGCGATACGCTTGGCCGAGAGACGGCCACTGGGTTTCTGATCACGGCATCAGTGCTGTTACCGGGGCAGATCGGCGCCGACGAGCCCTCGAAGCGGCTTGCCCGGCAGGACTCGCTCGACGACATCGTGATCAACATCGGGCAAACATTCCTCGGCCTCAGCATCGGCTGTGCCCGCTGCCACGATCACAAGTTCGATCCGATTTCGCAGCGAGACTACTACTCGATGCAGGCGTTTGTGGCGGGCGTTGAATACGCCGATCGCGCGGTGAATACACCGGAGGCTGCAGTCCACAGAGAAATGGAACTCTCGCTCAAGAAGCGAATCGATCAAATTGATCAAGAGTTGTCGCTGTTGGAACCGGTCGCTCAAATCGCCGCTGCATCGACGAAGCCGACCAGTCCCCAGCGCAACGAAGAAGAATTTTCGCCGCGCGAGGCCAAGTTCGTGCGGTTCACGATCCACAATGCGAACCTGCATCCATCGCTGGGATTGATCGAGCCTTGCATCGACGAGTTTGAGATCTTCACGAGCGATTCGCCCACGCGAAACATCGCGCTGGCCAGTCTCGGGACGAAGGTTTCCGCTTCCGGCAGTCGCACCTCGGACATTCACCGCCTGGAGCATATTCACGACGGGCAATACGGCAACAGCCACAGTTGGATGTCGGACGAAGCGGGCCGCGGCTGGGTGATGTTTGAATTGCCGGAGGTGGCTTCAATCCAAAAGATCGTCTGGGGCCGCGATCGCCTGGGGCAATTCACCGATCGTTTGCCGACCGCCTACACGATCGAGGCCGGGATATCGGAAAGCGATCTGACGCCGATCGTCACCAAGGCGTCAACTCGAGGGTCGATCAACGCGCGGAAGAACGTCGACCGAATCGCGCCGGTAGCGGCAAAGCGACTGCGATTCACCATTAACGCGACCAACAATCTCGAACCCTGCATCGACGAGTTGGAGGTCTTTACCTCCGACGGAATCAATATCGCGCTCGCCAGCGCGGGGACTGCCGTCACGTCGTCAGGCGACAGTGTCTCGCCTGATCGTCACGAACTGCGGTTCTTGAACGACGGCAATTATGGCAACAGCCGCAGTTGGATGTCGAGCGAAACCGGTAAGGGTTGGGTGATCCTGGAATTCAAGGACGAAGCGACCATCGAGCGGATTGTGTGGGGCCGCGACCGCCAAGGGGAATATGCCGACCGATTGGCTACCGATTATCAGATTGAGATCGCAGCATCCGGCGACGATTGGAAAGTCGTTGCCAGCAGCGCCGACCGCGATGCCTACCAGCCCGACGGCAGGAACAAACCATCGAGCTTCTCGACCGCGGGCTTGTTGCCGCATGAAGTCGCGAAGTCGAATCGATTGCAAGCCGAACGCAAATCGCTCGAATCGCAACTGGCGTCCGCCCGCGAGGGACAACTGGCCTTCGCGGGCAACTTCCGCAAGCCCGATGACATTCGTCTGCTCTACCGTGGTGACCCTGAACAGCCAAAGGATCAAGTCGTGCCCGCCGTGCCGGCGGCGCTCGAAAGCCTGGCACTTGCAGTTGATGCGGAGGAACCGCAGCGCCGCACCGCTTTGGCGGATTGGATTGTTCGCCCCAGCAACACACTTACGGCGCGGGTGATGGTGAATCGCATTTGGCAGGGTCACTTTGGCACGGGGTTGGTCGATACGCCCAGCGACTTTGGCAACACAGGCGGCAAGCCAACGCATCCGGAGTTGCTCGATTGGCTGGCCAAGGCGTTCATCGATTCGGGCTGGTCGGTCAAGCAAATGCATCGGTTGATGGTTCTATCGGCAACGTATCGCCAATCGACGCAGCACAACGAAGCGGCTGCGGCGATGGATGCCGACGTCCGCTTGCTATGGCGTTATCCCCCGCGGCGACTCGAAGCAGAAGCGATTCGCGACACGATGCTCGCCGTAAGTGGCAAGTTGAATCTTAAGATGGGTGGCCGTGGCTTCGATTTGTTCGATTTGCGAGGTGGCTTGAGCGGCTTCAAACCGGTCGAGTCTTTCCAGGGGGACGGCCTGCGGCGAATGATTTACGCCCACAAGGTTCGCCGCGAGCGTGAGGCGGTGTTCGGAGCTTTCGATTGCCCCGATGGTGGTCAAAGTGCGGCCCGTCGTCGTGAATCGACCACGCCGATTCAGGCTCTGAACTTGTTCAACAGCCGCTTCACGTTGGAGCAAGCGGAAGCCTTTGCCGCCCGAGTAAAAACGGAGGCAGGCGACGACGTCGCTCAGCAGATCACGCAAGCCTACCGAATCGCTTTGAGTCGCGACCCGTCGCCGGAGGAAGTCGCCGAGTGCACGCCCCTTGTCCGCGAACACGGCCTGGCGACGTTGTGCCGGGTTCTGTTCAACAGCAACGAATTCTTGTTCGTACCATGATGCCTCATACGACAAATATCGCTGGCCGGCACTTGCTCGATCGTCGCAACTTCTTGCACGACACGGCGACTGCTTTGAGTGCCGTCGGCCTGACCAGCTTGTTGCAGCAAGATCGCTTGCTCGCCGCTCCTTCGGCTAGTGGGCCGATCATCGATCCGGCTAAGCCTTTTGCTCCGCGCCCCAGTCATTTTCCCGCTAAGGCGAAGAACGTCGTTGTGATTTTCTGCGCGGGGGCTGTGAGCCAACTGGAGACTTGGGACTACAAGCCCGAACTGATCAAGTTCGACGACAAGCCTTTGCCCGGCGGGCCCGCCGTGACGTTCCAAGGTCCGGCAGGTAACCTCGCCAAGCCGCAGTACGAATTCCGCCAGCGCGGTGAAACCGGCAAGTGGGTCAGCGACATGATCCCCCACCTGGCCGAACTGACTGACGACATCGCTTTCATCCAGTCCCTCACCAGCAAGACCAACACGCACGGCCCGGCCGAGAATTTTCTCTCGACGGGGACGCCGCTGGATGGATTCCCGAGCCTCGGTTCGTGGCTGACGTATGCCCTGGGGAGCGAAAGCGAAAACTTGCCTGCGTACGTGGCGATTCCCGATCCGCGCGGCGTGCCGCAAAACGGTTCGAACAACTGGGGGCCGGGCTTCCTGCCTGCGGCGTTCCAAGGTACGCCCATCAGCGCGAAGGAGCCCATTCGCCATCTCACGGCACAGGGCGTTGGTGCGGAAACGAACGATGCCGCGCAGTCGTTGCTCCGTAAAATCAATCAGCGTCATCAGGAACTACATCCTGGTGACGGGAAACTTGCTGCGCGGATTGCCAGTTACGAACTCGCTGCGCGAATGCAATTGAGTGTGCCGGCGCTGCTCGATTTGAGTTCCGAACCCGCCCACTTGCTCAAGAGTTACGGCGCCGACGATGAATCCAATCCGACCAAGGCCGCCTTCGCGCGGAATTGCATCTTGGCTCGGCGGCTGATCGAACAAGGCGTTCGCTTCGTGCAACTCTTCAACGGCGCCTATGCCAGCGGCGGCGAACTCAACTGGGACGGGCACAGCAAGCTCCGCGAACAATACGACAAGCACGCGGCGATCCTCGATCAACCGGCCGCCGCGCTGATTCGCGACCTGAAGGCCCGCGGCTTGCTCTCCGAGACGCTCGTCGTGTGGTGCACCGAGTTCGGCCGCATGCCCTTTTTCCAAAAAGGGGCGCAAGGGCGCGACCACAATCCCGACGGTTTCACCTGCTGGCTCACTGGTGCGGGCGTAAAACCGGGTGTCAGCCACGGCGTGACCGACGAACTGGGCGTCAAAGCCGTGCAGGATGTCCACCCCCTCTACGACTTCAACGCGACCATTTTGCACCTGCTAGGGCTCGATCACGAGCGCCTCACGTTCGAGCACAACGGCATTCAGCGCCGCCTCACGAATGTCGAGGGGAACGTCATCCACGAAGTCCTGGCGTAGCTTTCAGCCGAAATTAGGGCATATTTGCCGCAGTGCGGTCTGGATACCGGTCTGATTGTCAGATAATCTAACGGCTCCCGACTAAGTTAGAATGGCGTACTCTCCCGACACCTGTATCCCTGCCGTCACTCATCGTTTCATGACCTCGAGAAAACAAACCCTTCTGGTGCGAGTGGCCGCGGCGGCAATGTTGATTGCCGTGTGGAGCGGGCTGTCTGCTGCCGACGAGCGCGATGATTTCTTCGAAGCGAAGATCCGGCCGATCCTGGCCGAGACTTGTTTTCGCTGCCACGGCGGCGGAAAAGTGGGGGGATCGTTTCGCGTCGATTCGCGCGAAGGCTTGATGACCGGTGGCGACTCAGGCCCCGCGATTGTTCCGGGCAATCCCGAGGAAAGCCTGCTTGTCCAGGCGATCCGCCGCGACGACGGTGTCTCGGCAATGCCTCCGGACCTCGACAAGACCCTTCGCCCCGATCAAGTGGCCGACTTTGCTGCGTGGATCAAAGGTGGCGCGCATTGGCCCGAAAAGACAACCAAGTTTGTTGCAACCAAGCACTGGGCATTCGAACCCATCGCCGATCCGCCTCTTCCCGAAGTGCATGACGCTGCCTGGCCGAAGAGCTCGATCGACACCTTCATTTTGGCAAAACATGAGGCTGCCGGAGCCAAGCCCTCACCGCAAGCCGACAAGTTGACGCTCATCCGCAGGGCGACCTTCGATCTGACGGGCCTCCCGCCTACGCCGCAAGAGATCGATGCCTTCCAGAAGGACGAATCGCCTCAAGCGTTCGAGCCGGTCATCGATCGACTGCTCAAGTCGCGCGCGTACGGAGAGCGCTGGGGACGGCACTGGCTCGACGTCGTTCGCTATGCCGATACCGCTGGCGAGACGGCCGACTATCCGGTGCCGCTCGCGTGGCGCTATCGCAACTACGTGATCGACGCCTTCAATGCCGACAAGCCGTACGATCGGTTCCTCAAGGAGCAACTCGCCGGCGACATCATGGGGGGCGATCCGGCGACCTATGCCGAACGCGTCACGGCCACTGGATACTTGGCCATCTCGCGGCGGTTCGGATTCGACTCGGAAAACTATCACCACCTCACCATTCAAGACACGATCGACACGCTGGGGCAGTCGGTTCTTGGGCTGAGCCTTGGCTGCTGCCGTTGCCACGATCACAAGTTCGACGCCGTGACTGCGCGCGACTACTACGCGTTGTACGGCATCTTCGACAGCAGCCGCTATGCGTTTCCCGGCTCGGAGCAAAAACAAAAGTTCCGGTCGATGGCCTCGCTGTTGCCGCCGCGCGAAGCCCAGTCGCAGTGGCGCGCGTACGAAATGCGATTGGCGTCGATTGCCGATCGCCTGACGAAACTCAAGCAGCCGGTTCCCTCGGTCGTGTTGCGGTCGCTCAGCGAGATCGACGGCGATTTCGAACTCCAGGCGCCCGCCGCGGGCGGCAGTAACGGCGTGCTCGTGCCGCCGTGGCTCTACCAAGGTCGCGTGGCCATCACCAACGACGCTCAAAGCCCGTTCAAGAATCGCTATCCCTCGGGCCGCGTCGGCGCGACCATCGGGCAAGGCGCCGGTCCGTACCGGATCGAACAAGCCGTGCACCCGGGTTACTCGGCTGAGACGGCACAGGCACTCCACGTGAATCTCGATTTCCGCGTCGGCGAAGGCGCAGGGAACCATCGATTCGTCTTGCGAAGCAGCGAAGGCAAAGCTGCGGCCGAACTGCTGATTGATTCCAAATCAGTATCGTTGCGCAGTGGGGAAGCTACGGAAACGCTCGCAGCGGTCGCGCCCAACCAATGGCAAAGCATGCAGCTGACGCTCGACTGGAAGTCGAGAACGCTGTCGGGACGAATCGGCGCCCCTGGCAGTGTTGCGGAGTTTCAAGGCAAACCGATTTCTGCTGACTCGGTCGAGAGTCTCCTGCTGGTTGGAGACACAACGAAGGACTCGCCACTGCCGGCAATCGCCTTCGACAACCTTGCCTTGCAGGACGAACCCCTGGCGCCGATCTCGACGGAGCCAACAGCAGGCAACATCGATCAGCAACTCGACCCAGCACCGATCGCCGAACAACTCCGCGCGCTTGCCGGCATTGATGGCGACTTCGAATTGCAAACCAAGGACGCGGCACCCGCGACGCCGTGGGGCCCCGGTCCCAACAGCGTCGTCAAAATTTCGGGCGATTCGCAAAGCCCTTACCGCAACATCTACCCGGGCGGGCAACTAGGCATCTTCATGCCCAACCGCGCGGAGTACGACGGTTTCGGCATGACGATCCCGTCCGTGAAACTCGACGATCAAGGACGATTGTTTGCCAGCTTCGATTTCCGCTGCGCCACCGATGCGGCGGGCGGGAACGGCTCGTGGCGCTACTACCTGGGGCACGGTCCCGGCCCGAGCGCGGCAATTGAGCTGTTCTTCAACCATCGCGAGTTCTTCCGCCGCAGCGGTGACAATCGCGACGCGATCGCCGCCATCAATGTCGGCGAGTGGTATCAAGTTCAACTCATGCTCGATACCAAGGCAAGAACCTACCAGGGACATTTGCTCTCTCGGGATAGAAAAATCGATTTCGCCGGCGAAGTGGCCACGGGGTGGGACGGGCAAATCGACTACACGTTCATCGATAGCTACGGCCATATCGGCGGCGTTCGGCCGGCGCTGGATGCCGACAATTTCTCGCTGAAACAAGCCGAATTGCCGCCGCTTGATGTGTCGCCTGTCGAGTCGAGCGGATCGCGCGATGAGCGCATCGCGAAGGTGACCGAGCTAAAAAAGCAAATGGCGGCGATCGAATCGTCGGCCGAATCGCTCAAGCAAGAACTGCAAAAACTGCTGGTCGACGGCCCTTATGCCATGACCTACGGGATGTCGGAAGGAACTCCGCACAACGTGCGGATGCAGCTTCGCGGCGAGCCCGACCATCCGGGCGACGAAATCCCACGTGGGTTCATCAAGGTTCTCGGTGGGCAAGCGTTTTCGTCCGAGGCAGCTGGAAGCGGCCGGCTTGAGTTGGCCGAGTGGCTCACCAATCCCAAGCACCCGCTCACCGCCCGCGTGATGGCCAACCGGATTTGGCAGTACCACTTTGGCCGCGGCCTGGTCCGCACGCCGAATGATTTCGGCGTTCGCGGCATGGCGCCGACGCATCCAGAGTTGCTCGATCACCTGGCCACGCATTTTGTTCGCGACGGTTGGTCGATCAAGGCGATGCATCGCCGGATCATGTTGAGCGCAACCTACCAGCAAGCGGCACACGGCTCGGGCGACATGGCAGCCGCCGAACGGTACACGGCCTTTCTACGTCGGCGGTTAAGCGCTGAAGAAATTCGCGATTCGATCCTCGTGCTCAGCGGCGAACTCGACGCCGAGCCGGGCAAGGAACATCCGTTCCCGTCGCCTACCGGTTGGGGCTATTCGCAGCATGGCCCGTTTGTCGCCGTGTACGACCACAATAAGCGGAGCGTTTACCTGATGACGCAGCGGATCAAGCGGCATCCGTTCCTGGCCTTGTTCGATGGCCCTGATCCGAACACCACGACTGCGGATCGGTTGCTGACAACGGTCCCAACGCAGTCGCTGTACTTTCTCAACGATCCGTTTGTTCATACGAAGGCGGATCGTTGGGCGGCACGACTTATCGTTACATCGCCTGATGCGGCCGGGCGCGTCGAAAGTGCCTTTCGCAGCGTCTTAGGACGAACGCCCAGCGGCGAAGAAATCACGCAAGCTGTCTCGTTCATCGAAAACTACGAGGCGGAAGCTTCAGCTGCGAAGCTCGACAACGCGCCATCGCGTGCACTGGCCGCTTACCTCCGAACCCTGCTCAGCAGCAACGAGTTCTTGCATGTCGAATAACAACCTGCTTCCTCGCCGGGCTGCCTTACGCTCGCTGGTCGGCGGTTCGATGCTTTTCCCGGGTATCGTTTCGCAGTTGATGGCCGAAGAGTCCACGCGCGAATCGTCATCTGCGTCGTCGCCCGATCCACTTGCGCCCAAGCCGACGCACTTCCCGGCCAAGGCCAAGCGCGTGATCTTCCTGTTTATGACAGGCGGCGTGTCGCACGTCGAGTCGTTCGACGAAAAGCCCAAGTTATTCGCCGACGGCGGCAAGACCGTGTCGGTGAACGAGTTTCAGGGGCGCAAGGGGGACTTCACGATGTTCCTCAACAAGCCGCAGTGGGATTTTGCCCGCTCCGGCAAGTGCGGAACCTCAGTCAGCGGCCTCTTCCCACACATGGCGAAGTGCGTCGACGACATGTGCGTGATTCGCTCGATGACTTCGGATCACACGAATCACTACGAGGCGACGCTCGGCATCCACACGGGGTCGTTTACGTTTGCCCGGCCGAGTATTGGCTCGTGGGTCAGCTACGGTTTGGGAACGGTCAATAAGAACTTGCCGTCGTTTGTGGTGATTGCTCCGCAGACTCCCTACGCGGGCGGCCAAGTATGGGGAAGCGATTTTCTTCCTGGTGCCCATCAAGGGACGCTTGTCGTGCCTGGCGCGGAGCCGGTGGCGAACATCCAGCGGCGCGTGCCAACCAGCCGATTACAGGAGATTGAACTCGGTTTGCTTGCCAAGATGAACTCCGCCCATCAATCGACACGAACGGACGATCCCTTATTGGCGGCGCGGATCAAGTCGTTCGAGACGGCTTTCGGCATGCAAGCAGAGATGCCCGAGGTCTTCGATCTCTCGAAAGAGGATGATGCGACGCTCCAGTTGTACGGCCTGGAACGCGGCAGCACACGCGGTTTTGCCTGGCAGTGCCTGGTAGCTCGAAGGATGGCGGAAAGAGGCGTGCGCTTCGTCGAGTTGATCGACGTGGGGGCGTCTAACAATTGGGATGCTCACGGCGACATGCAAACGCATGCGCCACTCGCCAAGAATGTCGACCAGCCGATCGCCGGCTTGCTGACCGACCTCAAACAGCGTGGCCTCTTGGACGATACGCTCGTCGTCTGGACCACCGAGTTCGGGCGAACCCCGTTCAACTCAGCGGCCGGCGCCAAAGGGCGCGAGCATCACCACTGGGTCTTTTCGTCGTGGCTGGCGGGTGCCGGCGTGAAGCCCGGCATCACCTATGGCGAGTCGGACGAGTACGGCATTCGCCCGGCGGCGAATCCGGTTCACATCCACGACTTCCACGCCACGATCTTGCATCTGATGGGCTTGGACCACGAACGCTTGACGTATCGTCATACGGGCCGCGATTATCGGCTCACCGACGTGGCCGGCAATGTGGTGCGGGAGATCTTGACCTAGTGGCACCAAAAGTGGCACAGACAATCCTGTCTGTGCGCGGTAGGGCCGCAGGAAGAATGGGAGAGGGGGAGTGGAATTCCCCTGAGGACCTCCTCTTTGAAGCGTGAGGTCCTCGATCACCAAAGGCGGGATGGGGCGACGCCCTAGTCCATGTCGCCCGTCAAATCGCCGGCCGAGACGCAGTTTTCGGCGATGCGGCCTAGTTCGTCGGCGCTGCGACGCTGGCCTACCGAGTGCCATGCCGAGACTTCTTTGAGTTCGGGCATGAGCGCCGAGAGTTGCTCGACCAAGTTCTGCGAGAGACGCTTCATGGTGGTGTTGGGGCTGAGTTCCAACAGCGACATCGCCGTTTTCATCACCCGTAACATTTGAGCTCGTTCCTGCACGGGGCGGGAGAGCGGTCCATCGTCGTCGACCAGCAAGTCGGCGACTGGCACGTCGAGCACTTGTTGCCAGTCGTAGAGTTCGCTCAAGCGGAGGTCGGCTCCTTCTTCTTCTTGGTTGCGCAGCGTTCGCACGTCGCGTCCCAAGTGTCGCGCGACCGTGCGGAGCGTTACGCCTTGCACTTCGCGGACTTCGCGAATGCGGTTGAGCCTGGTTCGCGGTTTAGGGCGGGGGAGGGGTGCTTCGAAATCCTCCGATTTCGAAAGCGAAAGATCGACGATCGCCATGCCAAGTCTCCTCTTCTGGGCCTCTGTTCCAGGCCCAAGCTTGCCGGGAGCGCAAGCAAAAGTTGTTCCGGGTGCCTCTCAATGCCGGTTCAGGAGAATTCCCCGCAGCGAACAAGGCGACGTTCTATTGGCCCCTCTGTTCCGAAAGGGGACAACCACGCTCGCCGTTAGCGACGGAAAATGTCGAAGGGCCGAGTCGCGACCAAGCGCGCTTCCGCCGTATCGAATTCAAGGAAACTAAGTTCAAGTACGCACAGCGCTCCATCGAAGCGACACACCAAATGGTATGTAACAACGTGACTTCGCTTATTTCATTGCGTCTTCGATCTCCGCTTCCTTTTCCTGACGTGACCCCGCTGATGGTTGGCGCTACGTCAGTTCGCGGCTTGGAAGAAACCGCGATACCTTAGTGAATTGATCCGAAATTGATGGTAGGGGTGTCCCCCCCGCCAAACAAGTGGTTCCAAGGGAAAAAAGCGTGCGGACTTCCGTTTTTTTTGACCATTTGATTGCCATGGTTGCGGAATCGCTTTTACGTATTCCACGATCCGGAAGGAGTACTCACGATACTGCTGAGAATTGCGGGAAAACTCGCTGCGATCGAGAATATTCGGTGCTGTTGTTTTGCCGAGCCGGAGGTCTGCCGTTCGAACGGCTTTCCGGGCCAATCATTGGACCTTAACTGAACCTGAATATGGTTTCGTATGATCCGTGGCAGGTGGCTAAGTCGTACCCTTCGGCGATTGTTCGATGTCAGTCAAAACCAGCACTGCCGCGTCTCCTTGTCCCCAGTGTGGATGTGCCCTCTTCCCGTGCCCCAGCTGCGCACAGTTGCTCAAGGATGGGACGGTTCTTTGTGTTTCGTGCGGCTACCACCTCCAACTGGGTCGGCATGTTGGTGCGTCAGCCAATGGATCTCACGGGATCAAACCGGGGGCGTCGCATAGCAATGGGCACGATCCCAAAGGTCACGCTCCGCCCGCCAGCAATACTCAGGACTACATTGCGTCGTTGCTGGGAGGCCAGGTGCTGGGAGGCCATGCGCCGTCGCTTCCGGAATCGCCTGCCGGCAAGCTGCCGACGGCAGCGGCGCCTATCGGGGGCATGGCTGCCGGGAGCACGGCTGTCGGACACGGGCCTGTAGGAAAACTTCCGGCGCTCCAACGTACGTCTAAGCTCAAATGGCCTGGCTGGCTCACTTTTTCGAAGGGAACGGCCGCGGGTCCCGCAGCTTACGCTCCGCAGACCTTTGCGCATCCGCAGCCGGGAATGCCCCCGCAACCGGTCTCCAAGCCCGTGATTCGCGTTGCTGCGCCCGTCAAAGAGAGTGTGGAAACCGACGCGAGCCTTTACTGGTTGCCTACGATCTTGCTCGTGATCGGCTTGGCGGGAATTGGATGGTTTGCCTGGTCTGGTGGCGGCATTCCTGGATTGGTGATCGGGTCCAGTTTGTTGCTGGGCGTGCTGCTGGTGGGGACCCTCTGGAATGCGGTGGTCATGCACCTGGCGGGTTGGCTGCTGGAGTTTGATTTCGGTCCGCTCGGGCTGGGGTTGTACCGGCTTTTTGCCCACTCGGTATTCACGGTGGGGCTTTCGTTGGCAACCGTGCCGTTGGCGAAGTTGACCGGCGCTCCCTTGGGACTGTGGGCCCTCTTGGCGCCGGTCGTCTCGTTTGTCGCCTTTTCAATTCTGTTCGACCTCGAATGGTTCGACACCATGGTTGTGTACGGTGTGTTTGTTTTCATCACCGCGCTCTTCCAGTTTTTCGCGTTTGGCCTGTTGCACACCGCCAACTACATCCAATACAAGTCGGTCGCGCCACAAGAAGTAGAAGCTCCCCGGCAAGGGGACCGATCATCGGGCGAGGAAGACGACGGAGATGCGGCTCCAGAACCCGTCCGGGCGGGGGCTCCCGATATCCGCAATCCCGAGCCGGCCGCTCCGGCAAAAGACCCCGAATCGGCAACCAGCGAACCAGCCAAAACGGACGCGCCAAAAGAAGAGTCGCCCAAAAAGGCTCCGCCCGCTAAGAACATCATCGCGCCCTCTGACGACAACTAGTTCGTGGCCGTCGGCCTGCCCTGGTAGGGTGTGCGAGCGTCGCACGATCGCGTACCATGCGGCGGCTTTCGGGCGTCTCCTAAGTCATCTAGGCCCCGCGTTTCTTCGCGGTTGCGCATTTGCGCCACTTACAGTGTGAAGAGAATGTCATCCGCGGGCACGTAGGACGTGCCGATACAATGGCTGTCGGTCATCAACCGACCCCGCCGAACGCCGCGGCGGAGGGATAACCTTCCGTTAGGGCTGATAGGAGACCTTCACCAGTTGTTGAGAAGATGCGGTATGGGAAGTGGAATGACGCCGCCAGAGTCGTTCTAGCTCGTCGACGCTTTCGATGCCGTAATGCGTTTGCAGTGCCTGATCGTAGCCTTGATCAAGTGCTTCCAGTGCAAATTCGACAATCTTTGCTGGCTGATCTTTGGTCGCCAGCATGTGTACGAGAGACAGACTCTGACCATAGAAGGGAGCAACCTGTCCCGCTGAAGTGGACTCGGAGAGACGAAGCAACTCGGCCATTGGCAGTGCCTGATTGGCGGCAATCGCGTCACGGCAATCACGCTCGTGCAGCAACTGCTTCCCCCGCGTGTCGGCCAGCATCGCGATGCCTTCGTCCAACCATTGCGGCGGTTGTCGCCCGCCGAACCGATCGGCCAGCACCACATGAGTCAACTCGTGCGGCAAGGCCGACACGGTGCCTTGAGAATCAAGCAACAAATCGATCTGTCGGGAAGAGATTTTTCCCGCCTCGAGTTGGATCAGGCTGCTACCCGTCGTTTGTCTGCCGTTTGGTCCGACGATTTTGAGATAGGCCGCACGCGTGGCATG
>CAZWSX010000008.1:0-247954 GCA_964636985.1 uncultured Pirellulaceae bacterium
CTCGGGATTCACCGATATCGAAACCAGTCAATGATCGCGGGTAGTCGAAATAGATCGCCCCTTTGCGAGCGCGAGTAATGCAGCGACGTGCGAGCATCCGCAACACAAACGGTTCGACATCGACATTGGGCAAGTCAACGCACACGTCGAGCCGTCCCACAACTTCACGCTTTAACTGGAATCCAAACGACGCTAGCAGTCGCAATGCTCCTGCCCGGATCAGGTCGAGTCCACGCGTCATCAGAGCAAGCGAACCAAACTGAACAAAGACGGATGGTCGCGACTCGACCTCGGCCGGGCTATCGACGACGTAGATCCGACAGCCTTCCCACTGAAAGACGTAGCGGCAGAAGATCCCCTTCTTTGCTCCCGCTGCTTGCATGACGATCTTGTCACCGTCAGCCAGCTCGCATGCTCCTTTGTCGCGGACGCCTTGCTCTGCGTCGGTGCGAAGGCGCTCGAACAGCTCGCGCGTTTTCGCCCAGCGATGATCGTTCCAAGGTCCGTACAAGGAGTCATAGAGCGTATCAATTCCGCCGGTTTCCAGTATCCCCTGACTACTTGTGGCCCCCGTGTTACAGGGATCGGGGGCCACTGCGGAAGCATTCGAAGCGTCGGCGACGGCTTCGCCGTCCGCCGACGCTTTCAAACGCTCACGCCATGCGGCCACCTTCGTGAACCCCTCGGGCAATTCTTGATCTGACATCGTTCAACCTCCTTGTCGACACTTGTCCGCAGTCCGTTGCGGCAAACAATGACACCACTTACGCCGATGCTGATTCCGCGACTTTGGCCGCAGATTTCGGCGGGCCGGTTTCGCCACGAATGATGGTTAAGAGAACGCCGCGAATGGTTGGCGAGAGATTCGGCCAGGCCGAAATGATGGCGGCGAGTTGCTCATCCAGCGGTGAAGGTGGATTTGCAGCGGATCCTGCAACGCTCGATTTCTCAGATTGCCGAAAGTTGTTGTCGGCTATGGCATTTGCGTCGCCGGGTTCGAGTCCCCGTGGGGTCATTTTTAAAAACTTGATCGACGACATAAGAGCCGGGTTTCCCGGCTTTTACTGTTTCTTGTGTGTGGGGGCGTCTGTACCTCGGTGTATGCGGGAAGACCCCGAAGTAGGTAAGCCGATTACCGCAGACACTTCTGTCTGTTCCGTGGTGACGTTCAAGGCAGCTCGATCATCCGCGTCTGCCAGGCAACGCAACCTCGACGTCTTCAATTCCGTGACTTTGCTTGCGTGTAAGTTTTGCCACAACTTGGGCCATATCCCCAAAGGTCAGCGACACGATCGGCCAAGCGTGGCGTGACGCGGTTTCAATGGCGGCTGGTGAAAGGTGAAAACGTTCAATGACGATCGCATTCAATGACGATCCGTGGTGGGGCGAGAATTCGGGTTTACTTGTTGCATGAGGCGGCGCGAACGGTGGATGTCCCTTTGAAAAGTCAGGCTGGTAAACCGAAGCTGCGCAAACTTGTCGGGTTAGTCGTCTTGACGACAGGCCTTATCGTTCAGTTCAACACGAGCACGATCCTTACGGAGTTAATTCCGTCCACCCGGCCGGAGCTTAAAAAACTGTACTGGGCGTGCCTCACATCTGAGATTGTGGCTGTGGGAGGCCTGTGGTTCATCTATTTGAAATCTCGAGAGCGGAAGAAGACCCATGACCCGCCGCCCCAGTAGTTAGCGGCACGAGTGGGCATCTGTCGCAGTGTGCCAATTTCGCTACCGCTGATGAATGCATTGAATTGCAATTCGCGCGTCCAATTCGAACCGTTCCGCTCCTCTCAAGCAGGGAGATTGAAGAGCGTCTTTCGTGCCTCGACAATGATCTGTCAGGCCGCAACCTGGCTTTCTCTCAATGGAGGAATCCGCGTGCAGGACAGGCTTAGGAGGTTTGTCTTTGGGATACCCCGCTTCTCTCTTAGGGCATTGCTGATTGCTGCGGCAGCGATTCCAGTCGTGTTCTACTTGATGACGCTGGTTGCTCCGTGGATCGGCCGATTGTTACTGGGTATTTGGGGCCTATGAAAAACTACCTCCCCCAATTAACACTCTGCCGCGCGCTGTTCGCCATCGCTCTCTTCTCGTTGTTCCTGGGGTGGCTGAGGCCGGATCGGGCGAAGACCTACCGGACCAAGGTGTGGTGCGCACTCACGGAGCAAGGACGAAAGAAACTGGGGGTGGGACGCGGGACCATGCAGTCCGATGCCAGGGTAACCCAGGGAATAGAGTTCTCGCCGATTTGGCCGAACCGGCATATCGCCTTCGAGCGAGCGCGGGTGGCGTCGACGGAAGAGGTTACGTATCACTTGGAATTTCGAGATCCGTCGATCGCACCACTGCAACCATGAAGCCGGCGTCTCAACCAAGTCGAAGATCTCGTGATCGACAACTTAGCCTCGCTCGCGTTGCTCCTCAAACGATGGATTACGGGGAGTGAAGGGTTCGCGACGTTTTGCTAGCAACAGTGACGAGCTACCAGCCAACGGCTCCACGTCGTACGTGCGGGATTTACAAGGACGCGGAGGATGTGAATTGAGGTTCTCACCCGCAAATCGCCCTCGTTACAATTCACCTCCAGTCGACAACTACGACGTTTGACGAGATGGATCATGTCAACGACACGTACAAGAACACGCACCGATATCAGTCACGAGACACTCCTCACAGACAGAGACCGTCAGCGAATCTTTGAAGAGGAAATGCTGAAGGTCGAAATCGCGAGAAAAATGAGGCCTTGGTGGTGGTGGGCGAACGAGTCGATTGTTTTGTGGCTGTTGAGCAGCGTCGTCGTGACATTTGCCACCTGGTGGTACACCACGTCGAACGAGAAGTTTCAACGGCAGAAGAACGCCGTCTACGAAACGGAGCAACTCCGAAGCGAGCTTCAGCACCGCATCCGCTGTGTCAACCTGCGCATCTCAGTGCTGGAAGAGGCGCTACAGCACTATCGCGTGGCCGTTCGCGACAAAGGCGAACGCCCTGCCGTGTGTTCGAATCTCTACAACGCGTCGTATGAAAGTGTGGTTCCTTCGACGTATCTGTTTCCGGCGTTTCGTGAGCACGGCATTACTTCTTTGCTGACGCAACTCGATCGCATTCAGGGCGAATCAGCCGACGGGACGGCGACCAACCGCGGCGACCTACGAGAAGCTGCGAAGAAGTGGATTGAGATTACAAACGACATCGAAAGGGCCTGGGCCGGAGTCGACGAGGATGAACCACCATCCGATGACCAGTACTTTGCCATGACAGACCCCTTGCTCGAGAGACTTCGCGAAACCGTGGAGGTTACTCATAAACTCGCCACGGCAACATGGACGCCGGAGTCGTAAAAAAGAATTGGAACAGTCGTCCTGATCGACATCGGTGTCAGGTGAGTTCTGTCGAAAGTGGATCGGGCATCTAACGTTGTTGTGATCCAGCCAACAAAAAAGCCGCCTCACTTGGAGACGGCTTCTCTTGAACGATGTCGATCTGTGGCCCAGCGGCTAAGCCATCGCGAGCCGCTTGCGGCGCCAGGCAGCCAGGCCCATTCCGACTCCGCCCAGGCCGAGCAGTACGATGCTGGCGGGTTCGGAGGGGGTGGTCGTCCCCGAGTTCCCTAGCTGCACATCCCCGTGGGGTCACTTCCTCATTTCGAACAGAAGCAATAAACCCAGGGCTTACTTTTTTTTCGTGCGCTGAGGGCGTTGAGAGGGTCTGATAAACTCGTGGAGTCATGTCCACCAATCCCTATGGCAGTCCGGCAATCGCTACGGAAGAACCGACTGCACGGTCACAACTTTGGCCGCCGGCACTCCTTTTGCTGATCTGCTCTCTGTTGGGGATCATCCACATGATGTTTGTGGCGGGATTCTTCCTGCTGGAACATTTGTTAAGTGATACGCCGCCTTCCTATGAGCTGGCTGTTGTGTCTGTCGCAAAGATCTGCTTTGCGAGCGCGAATATGTTCGTTTGCGCGTTGGTGCTCGCCGGTGCCATTAGCATGGTGCGACTGGGGCCTCGCTGGGCTGCGCTCGTTGGTGCTTGGGCGGCATCGATTCCCCTGTTTGGCCCTTGCCACTTGATTGCCATCCCGTTCGGGATTTGGGCTCTCTTAGTCTTGAACAAACCAGAAGTGATCGCAGCGTTTCAAAACGCCGCTGCGAACCCTGACTGAGATTCCCAATTCATTTCGGCAGCGATCGAACGGGTGGAGGTACGACAGATGGGCGCAGCAAATCGTCCCACGAAGATCTTGTTTCGACTCCTCTTTACGTTGTTTCTACTGATTGGGCTCGTTGTCACCTGCCAGATGCGGCAGGCGAAACGTCTGACGGAACTCGAAACCCAACTAGACGAGCGGTTGGAGAAGCACGCCACATCGACGCTCGTTGCTCGTTCCGAAGTCAACGCCCTTATGGAAAGGGCCAAACAAGCGCATGACAATCAAATGGCGAAGGAGGCGGCAGAACTCCAGCAGTCCCTGGACGAATCAATCGCCGAGGAAAGGGCCGAGATCTTCAAGCTCTGGGACGAAGCCCGTCGTGCCGGGTCGAAAAAGCCTAAGCCGGTGTTTGGGGAATGATTGCCAAGCGATGTGGAAGTCGCTTTTCGTCAACAAATACAATAAACCAAGAGTTTCTGGCGTTTTCGTGCGTGAAGTGCGTTGAGAGTGTCTGACAAATCCACGAGGACTTGAGAAGTGTCCAATAACCCGTATAGCAGTCCTTCCGTCGCGCCAGTCGAAACAACAGCACATACCAAGGTTCAGCTTCCGGCGATTTTCTTGCTCACCTCTTCGCTGTGTGGAATCGCGTTTGTCACGTTGGGCGCAGGATTTTGGGTGGTGCGGCTCGTAGTGGGAGATTTGACGCCTTCTGAGGTCGAACTTGTGTATCGAGTGATCATGTTCGCAATTGTGAACCTGCTGGTATGTGGGCTCGTGTCGCTGGCGCAATCAGCATGCTGAGCCTGAAACCGCGTTGGCTTGCTTTGGCCGGCGCGTGGGCCGCGTTGATTCCGTTGTGCGGTCCTTGTTACATCCTGGCAATACCGTGCGGAATTTGGGCTCTGGTTGTCTTGAGCAAACCCGACGTGATCGCAGCGTTTCAAAACGCTGCTGTGAAGCGGATGTGAGATTCTCAAGTTATTTGGGAAACGATCGAACTAGCGAAGGTGTTACGATTCATCGCTGGGGACATTCCGTGCCAACGAAACGTGGACCTGCTTATCCGCCGTATATGTCGAACTCCGGTGGGTCGTTTCGGAACTGGAGTTCTTTGGCATCCTGCCAATCGGTGAGCGTATAGCCGTCCATCGGGACGACGAAAGCAAAATGTCGCGCGGCGACTGCATTTCGCAGCGGCTCGCACCACCGTGAACCTTCCGCCTCGCACTTGTCTGCCAACATCGCCCCAACCGCGTACAGCGTATGGCCGGACGACAAAGACACCGATGGTGTCTCGTCCGTCACGTCGACCATAAATTGAATGCCGAACTCCCCCGCGATGCGGTTGAGTTCGAGGATTGAAAGCCTGGGAGTGGAGTCCATGGTGGCCTCGGGCGGTGCTTGCTCAACCTCCGGCAGCGCGGGCGAGTGACCTATTCGGGGCTTGAAGTCGCTACGCAACTAGCCGATACAGAAAGTAATATCGTTTGCCTCGCAACTTCGGAAGGGCCACATCATGGGATGGTTTGGAAAAACGGAATACGAGAAACAGTGGGAGGAGTCGGCGAGGCAGCAAGCTGAGGCGGCCAGACAGCAGGCTGGGTCCGCTCGACAACAGGAGCGAGCGCGAGAGTTCGAAAACAAGAGCGATCGACTGTTCGCAATCTCCAAGGCAAATCACGAACGCTCGACGCTTCAAATCGAAGAGACAGCCAAGTTAATAGAAATGCAACGGCAAAACGCGGAACGGACCTCGAGGCTTCTCGATACGTGCGAGGCCTTAGGCCGGCGACTTGATACCTTTCTGACTAAATGGGAACAGCGGGGGTAAGGCGGCAAGAACGATTTCCTGCCGCCCATAAATGCCGCGTTGTTGACAGATGCTGAGTTCCGCTCCCTGAGGACGCCCGCGTTACGCCTTCCGCGATTAGTTATGCGCGATGATCAGCACCCAGTCGCGTAAGTCAGGCGGGGTTGGGAGCACCCACCCCGTGGCCGTACGTTGAAAGGGCTTCGCGCTGCCACGGCCGCCAGTCCGTGGGTCAAACCAAGTCGCGGTGCCGGGGCCGCGAATCCATTTATCGGGGACTGCGGTAATCTTCACGGCCTTGGCACCAGCAAAGAAATAAACCAACGACGTCTCGCCATCGTCGCCTGCTACCAGCGGAGTCGGCGTGATTCCGCCTGTGTATCGCCACGAACGCCATGATGACCAATTGAGCGACTTCAGGAGCTTGCTGGCTTTGCCAATATCGTCGCCGCCGGGCAGCGCGAGCCCCTGGTCCCAGGTGAGAACGGGCCCCCATAGTTGAGTCGACAACGGGCGATCGAGCGAAGTGATGTTTGCATAAAGCCCTTGCGCCCCGTAAGTGAAACCGGCCGACTCAGCGAGTATCGAGACGTAGTAGCTGCGGCGAACCACCGTATCGTCGATGGTCATGTTGGTTCTCGCGAAACCTTCGTAATTGTGCTCTGACTCGACGATCGGTTTCCACGGCGTATCGTCGCGCAATTTCCAATATCGCTGCGGAAACGTGGGAACGAAGTGGCCACTTTGAATCAGCGCGAATTTGTGCCAGGATTCGCCCCACATCAAATGCAGGTCAGCGCTGTTCGACGCGGGGTGGACCGACATCGCGCGGGCGTAGGGATCCAATTGATAAAGGTAGCGTGCGGTATTGCGCAGTTTCACGATCCGCTCGTCCTTCATTCCCTTGGCGATATCGAACTCTTGCAGAAACAGATACGTGACGCCGTACACGCCGAACCTCGCCAGGTGGGTCCGGAACCAGCGTTGGAAAATCACGGTGGGATAGGGGTCCCACTGTTCGTGCGCTCCCAGCCCGACTACTCCCAGAAGCCCCTTCTGAAACATCAATTGGTAATAGGGGTCGCAAGACTTCCAGTAAGCCAAAGACTTATCAAGCGGGTGTGAGACGGAGTTGAATCCATCGCACCCATAGGGGACCATCGGCCGTGAGCCGTGAGCCTGATAAACGGTAAATCCTTGCCCGACGCGTTGATCGGCCATCTTGCTGGCCATGTCGAGCGTTAGCTCCTTCTCGGGGAAATTCCACCACGTATCGCCCACCCAAGGGAACGGCGTTCCATCGCTGTAAGTGAGCACAGGGCGAGTCACATCGGCCGCAACAATCCCTCCGTGCGCGGAAAGCGCGGTTGTGGTTGCTGGGTTAAACGCGGTGAAGGTACCTGTATTCCCATGCAGGCCCGCGACAGGCAATGGTCCGCAAATGGTGCGGTACTTCCACAGGCCGGGCCGCGTTGGGACAAAACGCACTTTCCAGACTCGGTCGCCGTCCCAAAAGCCGGGCATCAACATCGAGCGCTGGTCGGGCCCGACGAACTCGACGCGGAAATCGACTTCATCGAAATCGAAAGGATTGACCACGTCCTGCCCCGCCACGAACGTCAGTTCGATGGGCTGCCATTGACGAGGTTGTGCGAACAAGGGCTCAGCAAAGAGCGCGATCGCAGCGAAGAATACAAAACATCCAGCCCGGCACAAACTAGAAAATACCCAAGAAAGGATTCTGAAACACATAGCACGCTACTTCCTGTAGAGCTTGTCTGATGATTCTGTTTGGAGTGAGGTCGCTTTTCATCAACTTGATTCGATTCATGTTGATGCGAAGCGCGTTTTCGCCGGGCGAGGTGTCGCGGGCCATCGCGATGCTCGTCTTTGGCAGTGAGAAACGTCTCGGTCGTTAAGTGGCCAAGCAGGCCGACAAGGACGTGCCTCGTGCGGACCCATTCTTGACCGATCGGTTGTTGACGATGCGAAGCGCCCGCTCCATGCGGCTAAGTTGCGCCTCGCAATCGCGCTGGCATAGCGCGTTGTGAATGCCTTGCCGCTCCGTGTCGAGCGGTGAAGGCCTGTTGTCGTAGAACGCCTGTCAAAGTGAACGTGGCAACTACTTTTAGATGGGTTTCCATTCCACATCGGTTAAATCGTGGAGCACGCCGCATCGTGCTTCCGCTTTCGTCTCGTCAAACGGCGCCAAGAAAAATCAAAACGAGCAACCTATGCCCAACGGATGGCTGGGCAAAAGGGCGCTTCCAGCGCGCTCTGAGAGAATGCGGAAACTAGCGACATGCTGTGCGCGTGGTCACTCTCAATACGAGCAGTTCGTCGATCTTCTTTCCGTCGACGTTCTAAAGATCGCACCCATCGCTAGATGGCGATGTTTTTATCTTCGTTGGCAACTTTGTGTGGAAGGTTTGCTCGCCTCATTTTCTGCCTTGTTGTGCGCGAACGCGTTCTAGATTGATCCTCGCGCCTTCAAGATCGGGAGCCAACTCGACGGCCTTGGCGAAGCACTTTTCGGCGTCATCCATATATCCGAGGCTGGCGAAGGCCGCGCCCATGCCGTTGTAGGCCGACGCGGACTTGGGATCGAATTCGATCGCCTTCGCAAAATAGGGTCCGGCTGACTTGGGTTCGTTGGCATCAAGGAATGTCGAGCCGAGAAGTTCGTAGCCGCGGGCGTATTCGGGACGCAGCCTAACGAGTTCCTCGAACTTGGTTCGTGCTTGTTCGGGGCGGCCTTTGATGGCCCATAGGTTGCCGAGTTGTTCGTAAGTATCGGCATCCTGAGGCAGCATGCGACGGCGCATTTCCAACTGCTCGATGGCCCCATCGAGGTCCTTTTGTGCCACCAGGTCGTCGATGTATCGTTGAGCGCCATGGCCAAAGAGATCGACCGCTGGCAGCCTTTGTTCCGTGCGCAGCGATTGATACACGCCGGCAACCAGCGTCAATAGGAAGAGCGCGGTACCCAGGGCACTCACGAGTCGTCCAGTCGACTCCATAAATCCTCCCATTGCGAACTTGAGCAAGCTCAGGTCGCGGCAGACTTGCTTGACGACCTTAGGCTATCCGGATTCGACGATTTGGCGGTTGTAATCGCCGGGCTTGAGCCGCCAGATGTAGGCATCGACGATGAAGTGGTGGATGTTAATTGCGGCCACGCTTAAGGCGATGCTCTCCACCATGCCGAAACCGGCCATCACGAATCCCCAAGGCAGGCAACTGAACAAGCCGTAGCCGAGTACAAGCGAAAGGCCGTAGAACGAGGCCACATGAAACAAAGCACTGCTGCGGTTCTCCGGCTGCGACATTTGGTCCTTGACGTGAAAGATCGTCACGATTGCCAAGTACTGGATGCCGTGAAAGATGGTTGCCCAGACGAATGCGTTCTGCGGCAGGAAGCACCACCACGCCGCGTTGGCGACGAGCATCAGAATGCTGATGAACGGCAACGGACCGCTCTTGCTCAACGCAACCTTGAAGAATAGCAATCCCGCCGCCGCCATGCTGAGTAGTGGCAGCGTCCTGACGAGAAGCAGATGAACAGCGTCGACACTTCCGCTAGCCAGGACCGACTTCGGCAGCAACCAGTGAAGGCCGCTCCCTTGGTCGCCGACAAAGGCGTAGAGAAACGGCAGCATGCTGGTTCCCCACAACAGGCGCTTGTCAAAGGAGGCTAGGGCGCATCCTGATCGATAAGCGTACATGACCGCCAGACCATAGGCCTGGGCGGCGTAGTGGTACGGCGACCATGTCAAATACAACGACTGCAAATGGGGGCCAACGCTTCCAGCGAACAACAAGCAGCCCGTCAGTAGCACCATGATGACCAGGGGAAACGCGATCGTCAGGAACGGGAGCGCCTGTTGGGCGCCCGGCTTTGTATACAGCCGCACGGTCGAACTAGCAAAGTGGGCGCTATTGCTAACCAGCATGAACCAGGGCAACATCGCCTGGTCCACAATGGCACCCCGCTCCGGATCGGCCAACACGATCGCCGTGAGGATCAAGCTTAGCCCGCCTCCAATCAACGCATAATCAAACAACGGGTGAACGAACGAACGACCTAGGAGGGCGGTCGCGAATCCGGGCTCAGAGTTTTTCTCGTCCTTACTCATGGAGTAGTTCGCGGTTGCCAAGCTGCGAAGATTGCTGAAAATTCCAAAGCCAGTATAGCTTTCCGTTTTGGAATTACTGCCCGACCTCGTGAAGGCGTTCCCAAACTGATGGAGTGGCTCTGGAAAACGAGCAGCGAGTGTATTAGGTTCGGTTGCACCTTCCCAATTTGGCTGACCTCACATGAACATGAGCTTTTTCACCGCCGCCTTTTCCGCTTTCTTTTGTCTCCTGGCAAGCACTTCATACGCCGACCAGAACCCCGCGGATGACGCGGCTCGACCTGCGCTGCAATTCATCAACGGTACGGACAACACGGTCGACATTTTTTGGGTTAAGTCAGAGACGGAGCGCGTGCCGAACGGTTCCGTGGAGCCGGGAAAGCAAACCGTCCTTAAGACAACCATCGGCCATCGCTTTGCCGTGGTGAATCGCGGCGATAAGAGCGAGTCGATCGTGACTAGCGAAGTGCCGATTCAGGCTTTTCGAGTCGGCGGCGTGCCGGAATTCTATACGCAACACGCCAGTGCGGGAGGTTTGCCTGTAGTCGCTTCGGCGAAGGTCAATCCGAACGCACTGAAAGAAGCGGTGTACATCATTGATGCTATGCTGGCAAAACGGCCCGATGTGCGCGCGGCGATGGTTAAAAGCGGCTCGCGACTTTGCATTCTGGCTTGCAACGAGTACACCCTCGATCAGCCCGAGTGGATGTGGCTAGCCGATGCGCCGCTGGCCGAGGCAAATGGCGTCGATCTTCGCGACTATCGCGACGTGCGGTCGCGCGGAATGGGCGGAAGCGAGGTGGACCCCTTTTGCTCCTGCGGCGAGGAGAACTTGCTGGCCTACGAAGGCGATCCCTATTCCACGGAAAACATTCTGATTCATGAACTCGCGCACAACATCCACTTGCGCGGGATGACCAATGTCGATCCCACGTTCGACGCTCGCCTCAAGGCGACTTACGAGGCGGCGATGGCGCAAGGATTGTGGAAGGGGAAGTACGCCTCGGTAAATCATCACGAGTATTTCGCCGAGGCCGTACAGTCGTGGTTCGATGATAACCGCGAAAACGACCACGATCACAATCACGTGAACACCCGCGTCGAGTTGATCGACTACGATCCGCGTCTGGCGGCCTTATGCAAGGAAGTCTTCGGCGATACCGAATTCCGCTATACGAAGCCGACGACTCGCCTTAGGGGCCACCTCGAAGGCTACGATCCGACCAAGGCTCCACGTTTTGCGTGGCCGGCTCGTTTGGAGCGAGCAAGGCAGCAGATTATGAAGCAAGCCCGCGAACGCGACGCCGCGGCAAACAAGAAGTAGCCTCGCGATATCTTTGGCCTACTCGCGCGGCGCTGGGTTGTCGGGAAACTGATCTTTGCTGCGGACGCGGAGTTGGTTGATCACTTCGCATCCATTCGATGCGGCCTTCACGATGTCTTCGACTTGCCGCTTCGATTCGTCGCTTTTCACGGTGCCAGCGAGCGTGACAATGCCCTCGTGAACTTGGGTTTCCACGTCGGACAAGTCCACTTCTCCGTGACGAGTGAATTGCTCCTTGATCGAGGCCGTAATGCGATCGTCGGACGTTTGATCGCCGTTGCAGCAGGACTCGCCCTCCGCAGCGGACGGGATTTGCTCCGATTTGTGTCCCGTCATCCGCGACATGGCGAGGCCTTCTTCGTCGTAAGAATCCTTGCGCGGCGGGCGACCACCTGTGGCGGATTGGCGATCAGACTCCGTGTCGCGGTCTTGGTTTTGCGTAGCCATTTCATCACTCCGTTATCTAAGGGAGAGTGAGAACAGAACGAGATGCGTTTGTTCAGAACGAAGCAAACAATGTGCCGCTAGAAATCGACTCGGCAGCAATTTGCATAGCTTCTGTGAGCGTCCAAGGCAGCCGCTGGCGTGAAGACGACAAGCGGTCCGCGGCGATGTCCCGCTTCCACCCAGGTCCTTTCCCTCTTCGATCGTCAAAAAAGATTGTGTTGTGCCTGTCGTAGCGGTTAAGTGTGCAGCGATTGGACAAGAAACCGTTTGACCTGCGGGGAAGTGCAACGCATATCAATAAGTGCTGAGAGTCTTTGTCGACCCACGCGCCGTACCGATCAGTGCGAGCCCTCATGACAGATGTAGCGATCAAAACGGTTACACACGCTGACACGGCCAGTGCTGATGGTCGACAGTACTTCTCCGTGCACGTGGCGATCTTGCTGGGACTGCCGGAGCTGCGATGCAACCTGTACCTTCAGCCGCCTGGCACCTCGCAGAAGCTGCTGTATCGAAGCGTTGAGAGCGAGCTATCGATCACCGACGACGACAAGCTGAAGCAAAGCGATGTGCGCGATCTGTACATTCGCGACGACGATCGCGAGCGATATAACGAGGCCATCGAGGCGGCGCTGCGAAGCTCGGAAACCGAACCCGAGACGAAACTCGTGCTCACGGTCGAGCAACACCGCGACGCGTTCCACGGCGCTTTGCACAGTTGCAGCGTGGCTCCAGCTGTAACTGCCGCGGAAAAAATCGCCGGCGATGTCGTGCAGATCATCGAGGGGGATGAGTTTTCGGTGGTTAACATCGTCAACCTCTTGTCCCACGACCGCTGCACTTTCAAGCACTCGTGCAACGTTGCCATCTATTCCGCCACCTTGGCTCGCCACTGCGGTGTCTCGGGAGAGGACCTCACGTTGCTGACGACCGGAGGGTTGTTGCACGACATCGGCAAGCGACAAATCCCCGGATTCATTCTGAGAAAGCCCGGCAAGTTAACCAACCAGGAGCGGGCGTTGATCCGGCAACATCCAGTAACCGGGTTCCGAGAACTGGCGGCCTTGCAGCAGCTGAGTTGGGGTCAGCTCATGATGACCTATCAACATCACGAGTGGGTTAACGGAGCGGGCTATCCCGCGGGAGTGACCGAGGAAGATATTCACCCGTGGGCTCGCATTTGCGCCGTCGCCGACGTTTTTGACGCCCTCACGGCGAATCGTCCTTATCGTGAGCAGGGAAACGCCAACGCGGCGCTTGAGGTGATGGTCAAAGAGGCCGGGCACTTCGACGAGGATTTGTTTCAGCTTTGGCGCGAGATCGTGGCCGCATGAGTACCGCATCACCCGAGCCTCGATTCGTTGCTTTGCCCACGCTGGACGATGAAGTCCTGCGGAAGACCGCCACGACCACGTCGATTTGGAATGACTCGCGCCGCCATGCCCGCAGCAAGGTCCAGGCGAAAGCGACGTTGGTGCTCGAGCCGACCTATGCCACTGCGGGCCGCGAGATGCAATCTCAGGAGGTCTACCTCCGAGATCTCTCACGCAGCGGAATGCGCTTTGTGCACGGAGCCCTGCTGTTTCCTGGAGAGTTCGCGCAGCTGACGCTGTCGACGGGGGTCTCGTATCGCTTAGAAGTGGTCTGGTGCCGGCGCATTGCGCCCGGCATCTTCATGTCGGGTAGTCAATTCGTCAGCGCGACAAAGTGATGGCGCAGCTGTCCGCGAGTTGATCATTGCGCCTGCGACTAGGTGGAACTCAGTTAGAAACCCTAATCGGGCCAGGATGGCGTCCGCAGGGGCTTGGCATCTCACCCTTTCGCATCGCTCCGCGCGATGGGGTACAATCGGCGGTGTACATCCCGCCTCTCTCAATTCTCAGGAGTCTGCGATGAACCGTGACCAAGATCCCGCCTGCCCCGATTGCGATTCGTTCACGCGGCGCAACTTCCTTCGCGCCACAGGCGGCGTTGCCGCTGCCGTGACTGCCAGTTCCCTTCTGGGTGGCTCGGTGCACGCCGCTCCGACGATGAAGAGTGGCGCCGAAACGGTTGCGGCCGAACTGTACAAATCGCTCAGCGACGAACAACGCAAGGCAGTTTGCTTCCCGTTCGAGCACGAACTGCGGCAAAAGATCAACGCGAACTGGCACATCACGCAGCAGGTCATCGACAGCGCGTTTTATACCAAGGCCCAACAAGACCTGGCCCGCCAGATCGTCAAGAAGGTGCTCTCCGAAGACGGGTACGAGAAAGTCCTCAAACAGACTGAATTCGATGATGGAGGGATCGGGGCCTACAGCATGGCGATGTTCGGCACGCCGGACTCGGGCAAATTCCAATGGACGCTGACCGGCCGGCACCTCACGCTCAGGGCCGACGGCAATAGCGTCGACAAGGCGGCCTTCGGCGGACCATTGATCTACGGCCACGGCGAGGAAACGCCCAAGGACAACCTGTATCGGTATCAAACCGAGCAGACCAACGAGGTCTTCAAGGCGCTGGACCCAGATCAGGCCAAAAAGGCTCTGCTGCCGACTGCGCCCAGAGAGAGTGCCGTCGAAATTCAGGGTGCAAATGGACAGTTCCCTGGTATTTCGGTGGGGGATTTGAAGAACGACCAGCAGGAACTGGTCGAGAAGACCTTGAAGGTGCTGCTGGCACCGTACCGGGCGGAAGACGCTGATGAGGTGATGGAAATACTGAAGGCCGACGGCGGGGTGAAGAAGTTGCACATGGCCTTCTATCAAACCGACGACTTGGGCCAAGATAAAGTCTGGGACATCTGGCGCGTGGAAGGACCGTCGTTCGTATGGCACTTCCGCGGCGCGCCGCACGTACACGCCTATATCAATATCGCAGCCAAATCGTAGTTGCCTGCTAGTGGCCAGTAAAGTTGCACGGACGTTCTTGTCCGTGCCCGTCGGGGTACCCACCTGCACATCTAACGCTTAGGCCCTCTTCGTGTGGCACCTTCTGGTGCACCCCTGCTCTTTGAGGCGATGTGTCTCAAAACCTCTGGCAATAATCGGCAAATCCGCTGACCGATAAAAATTGCTTGATTCTCAATCCCGACTCACTAAATTAACAAAAGTTGGGCGCGAATAACGTGCGCCAATCGCCCCAACTTCTAAGGCCCCAAAGGCCAGTCTTGATCGGGAAGGCCTACGGGATTCTTTCGTTTCCTCTCACCGAAAGTGATCGCGATGCCCACAGGAAAAGAGATTCAGCAAGCCGTGAAGACCCGCTTTGAAGGGGTCGTCGCCAGTCAGCGGAAGTTGCTCGCACTCGCCCAGAAGCTTCACAAGCATCTGGCGGCGACCTTGGCTCCCACTGGTTTTCGCCCGATCGGCGACCAACCAAACGAAGGGACCTACTACTCATTTCCCTTCGCGTGTTACACGCCGGTTACCGCTGGCGACGACAATAACTTCTTTTTTATTACCAAGATCGAAGTCGCCTTCACCAACGATCCTGAGAACAATTGGTGCGAGGTAACGCTATTTGGCAAACCATACGAGTGCGTCAACAACGAGATTCCGCAGAAGTTCGTCGACGCCGTTGCCAACTACATCGCCGAGGCTGTTGATTCGTCGACATCCAGCAATTGGGTCACGGCGGAGGGACTCCACAAACGCGTCGAAACCCACGACTGGGAAGGAATCTAGCATCTTGCGACGCACTTGAGGCGCAGCAAGCCAAGTCGAGGTTCTGGAACGTTACTTACGTGGCAGTCGCCAGTCGACGTGCTGGTCGTACGCCATCGTTTCGCGAACAAGTTCGTACAGGTCGGGATCGTAAGCGGCCAGTTGTTCGCGGGTCTCGATGGCGCGGCGCGAGTCGGCGGGAGTCGCGATCTCCCCTGCGGCGTCAAAGTAGGCCAGCACGCCCGCGATCCAATACGCCTGATGGCTGGAAACTGCGGTGGTTCCTTGCCATTTGTCTGCGCTCATGGCCTTATCGTAGAGTTCCTTCACCTTCGCATCGAAACCGACGTCGAGGCGCTTCAGTCGCAGTTCGTACTGCTGCCATACCTGCCGCGGCCGAGCATCCCAGTTGGGATCTTCCGGTCGCGTGCCGGCGATTTGGTGGATGGCGCTGGCCAAAACGCGTACAAGGTGGTTATCGCCAACACCTGGGGCCGACGGGGCCGATTCCACATTTTCCTCGCTGACTACCAGCAGCTTCGTGTCAGGCGAGTATTCAAGGTACCTCGCCAGCAAGTCGACCCTTGTAAAATCGACGTTCCTGAGTTCCGGTAGCTCACTCAGTTTTTCATCCTTACCGAGTACGATTAGCTTGGCCCCGCTGGCAATGAATGACTTTAAGATGTCGTGCCGGTAGGCGAACATCTTACGCACGATATCGTTTGCTTTCAGGATGGCTCCGTCGCCGGCGCCCCGGCCAACAACGGGGAACTCTCGGGCCCAACTGAACTTGGTGTAGTAGGGATCGATATTCAGCTTTGCTGGTGGAGCTTCCACTTGCGGCATCTTCCGCAAGGAGTGATACCGCCAGTCCTGGTGGGGCGCAAGTCGAAAGGTCGTGCGAACCAGTTCGTAGCCCAGCGGGTCGTAGGCCTTCAACTGTTCGCGCGTTCCCACCGGGCCATGGTTCCAGTTGTTCACTCGGTTGCAGTCGAAATACGCCTGACAAATTTCGGCCCAGTACTCGCCAGGGTTGGAACCCGCGTACGCGAGTTCATGCAGCTTCTGCCGCTTGGCGGAGTTGTGCGTATCGCGCAAACGTTGGCTCCACTGGGGATCGATCGACCTGAGGGCGCCATCAATGGTGTGACAAAACTCATGCACGCCGATGCTCTCGTCGTCGTATCGATCGAGCGCCAGGCTCAGCAGGTTTTCTTCTCCGAAGCTGGTTGGCAGGCCGCCTGTTCCGCGAACGCGCTCGTTCTGGAACGCCGGATCAGGATGGCCGCTGTATTCCGGCATATCGGTGTAAACCTGGTCCTTGCCGATGATGATCAAATACATGCCGCTTTGCCGCATTGAATTCAGGACATCCGAGCGACCAGCCAGCAGGTGGGTCACGATGTCGTGAGTGCGTAGCAGTGCCTGATCATCAACTACTTCAGCAGCAACGACGGGCAGGCCGTTAATATTGAGGTACTTCTTGTAGAACTCTCGGGCGGCGGGGCGATGGCGTTCGCGCACGAGTTCGAAGAACTCCGCCGGCGGTGGTGCGATGTTCAACGACACTTCTTCGGAAGTGCTCTTGGAAGCCGCCTCGACCGAAGTTTGTTTGTCCTCAGGTTTCTGAGATTGCGACGATGCGGATGGCGCGCTCGCGGCGGCGTCCGCGTTGCGGTTCGGTGGCTCGGACGCCAGCAGATTTCGGACAAAGAAGTCTTGCATTCGCCGCTGGCCGTACGATCCGCCCATCCCGTGGCCGGCGTTGGGGACAACGATCAGGTCGAAGTCCTTGTTCGCTCGAATCAGCGCATCCGCAAATCGCAGAGTCGACTCGGGCGGAACGTTGTTGTCCATCTCACCGACAATCAGCATCAGCTTGCCTTGCAGGCGATGAGCGTTGTCGATGTTCGAACATTCGCTGTACTGCGGCCCGACGGGGTAGCTCATCCACTGCTCGTTCCACGATGCCTTATCCATGCGATTGTCGTGACACCCACAACCTGCCACAGCCGCCTTATAGAACTCCGGATGAAACAGCACCGCCGCGGCCGCATTCTGCCCGCCCGCCGACCCGCCGTAGATCCCCACTCGCGATAGATCGAGCTCCGGATACTTCTCGGCCGCGGCCTTCATCCAAGCAATACGATCTGGGAAGCCACCATCCTTGAGGTTCTTAAAGCAAACATCGTGAAACGCCTTGGAACGGTTGGCGGTTCCCATGCCGTCGATCTTGACCACGATGAAGCCGAGCGACGTCAACTCGCTATATCGCTGACCCGGGCTAAACGACTTGGGAACAAACGAACCCTGAGGCCCGGCATAGATGTCCTCGAGGACCGGATATTTCTTGCTCGGATCGAAATCGCGCGGGCGGCAGATAATTCCCCAAATATCGGTTTGCCCGTCGCGCCCCTTGGCCGAGAGGACCTCCGGAGCGGCCCAACCGTCGCTCTTCAAATCCGACAGATCGGCCTCTTCCAGGCGGCATACGAGCTGTCCATCCGACACGCGACGCAGTTCGGTAATCGGCGCGGCGTCGACGCGAGAGTAGCTATCGATGATGAACTGGCGGTCCGGCGAAAAATCGATTGTGTGATTGCCGTTCCCTTCCGTGAGCCAAGTGAGGTTTCCGCTATCGATATCGACGTAGCCGAAGTGCAAAAGGTACGGATCCTGGTCGGGCCGCCCGCTGGCGGAAATCCAAACTCGCCGTTGCTCCGCGTCGATCGAAGTGATGCCGCGGACCACGATTCCGCGAGGCGTCAATTCACGAACTTCCGCGCCTGTGCGGGCATCGATCAGCAGCAATTGCCGCCAGCCATTCTTCTCGGTGCCGTAGATGATTTCGTCGTGCCCCAGCCAATTGACCAACGGGACGGCGGCTTCCGCGTGGGCCGTCCAGATAAACGTGTTCGACTTTTCGTCGATGATGTTGCGGACCTTGCCCGATTCGAGGTCGACTTCGATCAACCGGAATCGCTGGTGTCCGCGATCCGATTGCTCGTAGGTCATCCGTTTGGCATCGTCAAAACGGACTCGCGGCCGCAGCCACTCGTGCTCGAAGCGGTCGACTTCCGGTTTTATTTGCTGCTTGCTGTCGACACGAAAGAGATTGACTTCGTACTTCGCAAACGGATCGCCCGGCAGTGCGTAGGGGCGTGATTCAAGCTGTGCTCTCCCCCCGCCCTGCGGCGAGGATCGCACGAGGTGGACCGGCTGAATTTGGACCGACTCGACGCGAAAGGCAACCAGCGTTGACGAGTCGGGCGACCATTGCAGCAGATCGTAGGCGTCACCTTCTTTGCCATCGCTGCTCGTCAGAATCGCTTCGTCAGAATCGACAGGCTTAATGGTCACATTGAAGTTGTCGACCGACGCGATCCACTTTCCATCGGGCGACTTATCGGAAAATCTTCGAAAGCCCTGCTCGCCTTGGTTCGCTTCGCGCGGCCGTCGGCGGGGACTGGGGACCGGCTCGAACTTGCGTCCATCGATCACCACATCGGTTGAAGTATCGTCGGCGATGATCTCGCCTAAGCTCTCGTTCTTGTCGTTGATCAGCTGCCAACGGTGACCGCCGAATGTGTGTTGATTGCGCGTTTCGCCCGGAGCGATTTTTCCGTAGCTCTGCTTGGTTCCGTCGCCGCTCAGCCAAAAAATCTCCACCGGCACCGTCAGGCGATTGACGAAGTTGACGGAAGTATCCGCACCGGTCCGCGAACGCGGGCCATCCGATCTTCCTTCTTGAGGCTCACCCGGTTGGGGATCGATTTCGGCGACGGTGCGGGCTTCGGCGTTCCAGGAAAACCGCTTGTTGCCGGACACAAAGCCCACCAGATTGCCTGCGGGATCGTACTCGAGCGACTCGATCGGAAGATGAGTAGCTTTAACCTCCTGGCCGAGCGCCTGAGCCACCGCCTGATGATCGAAAGCAGCTTCACGAGTGCCACGCGCGGCGTCGACGACGATGAATTCGCGGGCACCGCCAGTGAGGTCATTTCGATACCAGAACTTCGAGTTCTCCGCGAACCATCTGGGCCGGACCTGGCTGCGGTAGACGCGCCCCTGGTCGCGGTTGCCGCGCGAGCGCTCTTGAGACGCGGCATGGCTTTCCGAGTCGTTTTGCGCAACAGGCTCATCGGCAATCAGCATCGAACAAGAAACTGAGATAATGGCAAGCGACCAAATCGCGCTACGAAATGCCTTGCACATGACTCTGCGTTCTTTCGAGGACAGAGGATTCGAATCGGAAGAGGGGGCCACGTCGTTAAACCTAGGCGGTCATTTCGTTTCGCCCATTGTAACTGCCACTATTGCGGTTGGTCTTACGGGCATCTCGGCCCTTGCAGTTCAACACTTGCGAACGTGAAAAGTCACCGTCCGTGGGTAAAATGAGGCGAATCCATAAGCGGCCGTCGTTCGGTGCTGTCTCCAGGACCCAGCGCGTTGCACCGTGCGGCGAATATCGCTCTGCAAGTAGCAGATATCGCTCGCGAACGAGCAAGACCGTCGCGGATAAAGGAGTGATGTTATGTCGGTAGGACGCGTGGTGATTGTAGGCGCGGGACCAGCCGGTGCGGCACTCGCCTTTTTGCTGGCTCGCCGCGGTATCGAGGTCGACCTGCTCGAGCGGCATCCTGATTTCGCCAGAGCCTTCCGTGGCGACGGCTTGCAGCCCAGCGGCGTCGATGCCTTCGACCAGATGGGGCTCGGCGAGCAACTCCGCAAGCTCCCCCAGACGACGGTCAACCACCTTGAACTTTATCGAAACGGCCGCAAGCAGGCCCGCATCGCGACCGAGGCCATGGGATTCATCGGCCGCTTCATCCCGCAGCCGCTGGTGCTCGCGATGGTCACTGGCGAGGCCAGCAAGTATCCGAACTTCCGCCTCCACATGGGAACCTCGGTCCGCGACCTTATTTACTCAGGTGACCGCGTTGCCGGTGTACAAGCCGAAGGCCCCGATGGGCCGCGCGATTTTCCGGCCGATCTCGTCATCGGCACGGACGGCCGATACTCGACGCTCCGCAAGCGAGGAGCTTTTACCGATATCCCGTCGCCTGAGCATTTCGACGTCGTGAACTTCCGGGTCCCCTACCCCGATTTTTGGCCCGATCGCCAAACCGTGCGGCTCGAAATTGGCAACGGCTGCATCACCGGTGCCCTGCCGCTCACCGATGGCGATCTGTGGATGGCCATGACCATTCAAAAAGGACAATTCAAACAACTGCGCGAGGCCGGTCCGGAAACCCTGGCCGAGGAACTGATCCGCCGCAATTCGCCCGACCTTGCCGCTCACTTGCGGCACAACTACGAGTGCCTCATGCATCCGGTACTGCTGGATGTGATGGTCGGTTGTCTGCAGGATTGGGTCGTCCCTGGGACGATGCTTTTAGGAGATGCCGCGCACCCGATGTCGCCGCAAGGAGGCCAAGGAATCAATATGGCCTTGCGAGACACGCTGGTCGCGGCAAATCATCTCTGTCCCGTCCTCGCGCGAGGAAACGATCCAGCCGAAATCGATGCCGCCTGCCGCCAGACGATGACGGAACGAATGCCCGAGATCAAAGAAATTCAGCAACATCAACGGAATCAAACACAGGCCTTTTTGCGGTCCGACAGTCTTGTTTCGAAGTTGATGATGGCGTTTCTTCCGTTCCTGGTAACGTCCGGGATCTTGCGTTGGATGATGCACGACCGGCTCTATCGATTGCAACATGGCACGCTGCCCGTCAAGCTGATGGCGTGAGTGCGTTTTGCAAGACGCTCGTTCTTCGCGGCAAGTGATTCAACTAAGATGCCACTTGAAAAGAAAACGGTGTGGGCGACTTGATGAGAGCGATCAGAACCATCTTCTTTGGCGTTATTGTCGCGATAGTCGCCGTTGCCTCGCTGTGGTACTACCTCGCTTACCTGCGCCTAGCGGCCGAAATGGGGGCCGGCCCATAGTTCCGGCCCATAGTTCCAGACGAGGGCCGGCGGCGGGGACCGGACTCAAACGTCGAGCGCGGCACGCTTGAAAGCCGCATGGCCTTCCCGGAAAATGCCGGGATGATCACCGACCAGGACAAAGTCATTCTCGAAAACGCCGCCGACCTCTTGGAGGAATTGGGCCATGCAGGTGCCCAGGTCCTGCGGGAGTTGATTCGCAATCGCGATCGGCGACTCGACCAGCTGGCGGCGTTCGTGCTCGATGGGGGCCATGTCCGGCTTAGCCCCACATTTCGCAATTCGGCCGTCAGTTCGAGCGTCACGATGTATTGCCGCGGAGGCGAATTGGGAGATACCGACCAAACCAGCCGAGAGCGAATCGTTCACGATGACGGCGGTGCCGAGAATCTATTAGAGACGCTATATCAGCAAGTGAGGCGGTTACAATCCAACGAGCGCTACAATCAAAGGCTGCGTAGCGTTGATCCGATCTCCTAGCCGACCGAAAGCCATGCGCCGATCGAGTCTTTCGCCGGTCGTTACGGCGGCTTCTCACGACTCCTTTACCTCGGAAATTACCGCGAATTGGCGGGCAGCATGCCTCGTCGCTACAATACCACTTCGCCTGGGCGTCGAACTTTCGAGGCACTCCTTTCACCTCAGCCCCTTGAGATTTAGCGAGATTTGACGTGTCGACACGAGACTTGCCCGATGACTCGTCGGAGTCGACTCGCGATGAACGTGCGCTGCCGCGTCCCAATGGCTTGTTGCTCGATTTGGGCAACACGGTGCTGCGCGAGGCCCAGTATGATTTCCCTAGTGGACTGAAACGGATCCACGAGCTTTGCGAAAACCGGCTTGACGAGGCCGAGTTCGCGACGCACGTTACGACCGTCTATCGCGACTTGCGGGCTCATCTTTTGTCCGGCGTCGTCGAACTCTCGTTCCAATCGTTTCTTCGCTTATCCCTGCAAAGCGCTCGATCGCAGCCGCGCGTTTCGATTGCCGACCTTGAATTCGAATTCTGGAAGGCCGCGTGCGAGATGGCGCCCGTGCCGGGAATTCATGGTTTCCTACGACGGATGGGCGAGCTTGGAGTGCCGATGGGCGTGGTAAGCAACGCCATGTTCTCCAGCGGCGTGTTGAGCTGGAAACTCGATTCGCACGGCATTCGCGATTACTTCGCGTTTCTGATGTCGAGCGCGGAGTATGGAGTTCGCAAACCGCATCCTGCGATCTTTTCCGCTGCGGCGGCGAGACTGAATATCGCACCGCAAGGACTTTGGTTCATTGGCGACAGCCTTAACAACGATGTCCGCGGCGCTCGTCTGGCAGGCATGACTGCTATCTGGTTCAACGCGCGGGAGGCGGAAAACGACGGAACGCCTCACGCCATGGTCGCCAATTGGGACGAAGCAGCTCTCCTCGTGGAAGTGACTTTGCGGCGCGATCAACGGCGCAACTTTTAGCGGCGACCGTTCGCATCGCAACGAATCTGCCGATTCTTCCGGCGCTGCCGAACCGATGATTTGGTTCATTCTGGCCACGACATTACTTTTCTCGACGTGGCGGCGGTCAAAACGCTGCAATCTGCCCTGCCAATTGAATCGACCGACCTGTGACGTAGGTTTTCCCACGCCCCCGGTAGGAGTTGGTCGGATTTCACCGTTATGGCAGAGCTAATTTCCACAGACGCACACGTGATCGGCATTCCAGGCGCGGCTTCATCCGCGTCGCCTGGAATAGGGGCCGACGTGCGCCGCTTCCTCGATTTTCTCGAAGAAACCTTTGGGGTTTCGTTCGCTCTGTTGGATTCGGCGAAAGGTGAAATCGTAGTAACGGCGCGGGATTGGGCGTGCCCCGACGCCGGTTGGATTGTCCAAGTCTTGGAAGGAGTCGGCCACCGGAAAGGGCCCCATTTCGTTGCCGACGAAGATCCGATCATCCTGCTGGCCTTGCCGCTGGGCGTTTGCGAAGGACGCCGATTAGTCGCGGTGGCGCCGCTGGTGACGCGCGAAACGGTCGAAGGCGAAGCCTTCCCCCGCGCTACCGAACTGATCGGCCTGACTCACGGTGAAGGGGAACTGTGGATTCGCTCGCAGCCCGTTTGGCCCGTGGTCCCGCTTTCGCGAACGGCCAAGTCGGTATTGCGAAATTGGGAGGCGATGGTCGACAACGTTCGGTTGCGCGACGAAAACGAACAGATCGCCATTAATCTCACGCAAACGTACGAAGAAATCTGCCTACTGCACGACCTGTCGCAGAGCCTGCGCCTCACTCGCTCCGACGAGGACTTGGCGCGGTCGGTGCTCGATTCACTTGCGGAATGCATCCCGGCGCAAGGATTGGCCATTGTCTACACGCCCGTCGCCAAACCGAACGAAGTCACCTACAAGGCTCGCACCGAACCGGTATTGATCTCGCACGGCGACTGCTTGAACTTGCAGGCCAGCGAGTTCCCCGCCATTGCCGCTCAACTTGGCGTCGACCAGCGACGATCCATTGTGGTGCGAAATTTGCAAGCCAGCCGCACCACCGATTTGTTGCCGGATGCCCGGCAGTTAATCGTGATCGCCATGGCTGAAAACGATCGCGTTCACGGTTGGATCGTCGCGATCAACCACTCCAACGGACGCGAATTCGGCAGCGTGGAAGCCAGTTTGATGGCTTCGGTGGCCAGCATCCTCGGCGTTCACAGCGGCAACCGCGACTTATATCGCCAGCAATCGGAATTCTTGGCTAGCGTGGTTCGCGCGCTCACCTCCGCGATCGACGCCAAAGACCCGTACACATGCGGTCACAGCGATCGCGTGGCCCGCATTGCCGTGACGATCGCGAAGCACGTGGGCTGCGAACCCAAGGCCCTGCACACGATCTACATGGCCGGTTTGCTGCACGACATCGGCAAGATCGGCATCAGCGACGCCGTTCTCGGAAAGCAAGGCCCGCTCACAACCGAAGAATACGACCACATCAAGACCCACTGCGAAAAGGGCTATCGCATTCTGGCAGACATCCGGCAGTTGTCGGATATTCTTCCGGCGGTGTTGCACCACCACGAGCAATGGGACGGTCGAGGCTATCCTTGCGAATTGGCCCAAGACCAAATTCCTCGCATCGCCCGCATTCTGGCAGTGGCCGACTCGTACGATGCCATGACGAGCGATCGCCCGTACCGCAAGGGTCTGCCGTTCGAAAAGGTCGCCGACATCTTCCGCAACGGTCGCGGCAAGCAGTGGGACCCGGAAATCATCGACGCCTTCTTTGAAGTGGTCGACGAGGTCCGTGCGCTCACCAATCAAGAGCGGGCCAACCTGACGCTCAACGTCCAGGAGTGGACGTAAGCGAAGCGCTACGGATCGTCTTCCACCGAGGCGATCACGCCCGCGTTAATGGCCTTGGGGCCTTCGCCGGTTGCCAGGATCAAGGCCCCGCTATCGTCGATTCCCTTGCAGCGGCCGTGCGTCTCTTGCTGGCCTGAGAGTACGGTCACAATCTTTCCGGTCAGCCAACACCGCTTCCGAAAACGTTGCAGTACACCCTCTGCATTGCTGCTCAAAGCGCCCACGCGCTGGAGAATTTGGTTGGCAACCGATGCCACAATCTCCGTCATATCGAACGGGGCATTGGCGGCATCGCTCAACGTGATCGCTCGCGCAGCGACGTCGGGAGGCGCCTCGACCAGCGAGTTGTTGATGTTGATGCCGACCCCGATCACCGCCCGTGAACCTGGCGCCGCGACTGATTCGACCAGGATGCCACACAGTTTGCGGTCGTTGAGATAGACATCGTTCGGCCACTTCACGGCGAACGAGCCCTCTGCGTAGTGGTGCGCCAGAGACTCGGCGACAGCCACGCCCGTTGCGAGCGCGATTTGTCCACAGCGGGTGGGAGAGATTCCGAGAGCCGTGGGATCGACCACCAGCGAAAAAGTCGCCGCGCCCTCGCTAGACCACCAGCGGTTGCTGCCGCGTCCGCGCCCGCCCGTCTGGCGAGACGTAATGGCCAGAAATGGAACTGGCCGCTGCGTCTCCCGGGCCATCTCGAGGGCCCAGGTGTTGGTCGACTCGACCTCCGGCCGGTGCTCCAAGGCCACGTTCGCCAGCGACGCGGCCAGTGCCGAAAGGTCGTACGTAACCGAACCATCCATTGGCAGACCCGTCGGCTACTCGAACTTGAGAAGCAAATCGCCTGTTTCGATCTTGGTTCCCGGTTTTACCAGGATCTGCTTGATGGTTCCGTTGTGCGGCGCCGCGACCGTGGTTTCCATCTTCATCGCTTCGAGCGTCAGGAGCTTCTGCCCCTTCTCGACCACATCGCCCACCTTGACGGCCACGGTCACCACCATGCCCGGCATACCGGCGCCGACTTGCTTGGGATCGGTGGTATCACACTTTTCGTTGCGGACGACGGTTGATTCGACCGATCGATCGACAATCGTAACGTCGCGCGGTTGCCCGTTGAGCTCGAAAAAGACGGTCCGCGTTCCGTTCTCGTGAGGAACTCCAACCGTCAGGAATTTGACGATCAGCGTCTTCCCTTTTTCGATTTCGACGGCTGTTTCTTCGCCGGTTTCCATGGCGTACAGGAAGATCGGCGTCGCCAGCATGCTGGTGTCGCTGTACTGGTTTTGATGCTTGATGAAGTCGGTGAAGACCTTCGGATAGAGCAAGTACGAAACGACATCGCGCCGCTTCGGCTCGTGCCCCATCAGCTTGCGAACCGTCTCGGCGGAAGATTTGAAATCGGCCGGGGCCAGGGTCGCGCCAGGTCGTGTGGTAACGGGAGTTTTTCCCTTGAGGATTCGACTCACCACGGCTGGCGGGAACCCACCCGGCGGCTGGCCCATCATCCCGCCAACAAGATCGACGATCGATTCGGGGAACGCGAGATCACGGTTACCGTTGACAATATCGTCTGCTGTCAGGTCGTTGTTGACCATGAACAACGCCATGTCGCCGACCGCTTTGGAACTTGGCGTCACTTTGACGATGTCACCCAGCATTTGGTTAACGTCGCCGTACTTGGCGCACACTTCCGGCCAGCGATCCGCCAAGCCGAGTGAGCGGGCCTGGTGGTACAGATTGGTGTACTGGCCGCCCGGCATTTCGTGGTGATAAAGGTCGGCGGCGGCAGCGAGCGTGGGGCTCTCGAACGGCGTGTAAAACTCGCGCGCCGATCGCCAGTATTCAGAAATTTCCGTCAGTCGATCGGCATCCAGTTCTGTATCGCGATCCGTGAAGCGGAGCGATTCGACCAACGTGTTGATGTTGGGCTGCGAAGTACCACCCGACATCGATGCCATGGCGGCATCGGCGATATCGACGCCGTTTTCCGCGGCCTTCATGATCGCTCCGGCTTGGACGCCGGCGGTGTCATGGGTGTGGAAGTGAATCGGCAAGCCGACCTCTTCCTTGAGCGTCTTAACCAGCTTTTCAGCGGCGTAGGGCTTGCAAAGCCCCGCCATATCCTTGATCGCCAGGATGTGGGCACCTCGCTTAGCCAACTCCTTAGCGAGGTTGACGTAGTATTTCAGATCGTACTTGGTTCGCTTCGGATCGAGGATATCGCCCGTGTAGCAAACGGCGGCCTCGCAAATCCCACCGTGTTTGATAACGGCATCCATCGCGAGTTCGAGGTTGGGCAGGTAGTTGAGCGAGTCGAAGATCCGGAAGATGTCCATGCCGGCCTGGACCGCTTCTTCCACAAATGCTTCCACGACATTGTCGGGATAGCTGGTGTAGCCCACCGCATTCGACGAGCGATAGAGCATTTGGAAGAGGATGTTTGGAATCGCCTCGCGCATATCTGCCAGGCGTTGCCACGGGCATTCCTTGAGGAACCGCATCGACGTATCGAACGTCGCCCCGCCCCACATCTCCAGCGAAAACAGCTTCGGCGTGTTGTGAGCGTAGGCGCCAGCGATATTGAGCATGTCCTGGGTGCGGAGGCGGGTCGCCAAGAGCGACTGGTGGGCGTCGCGGAAAGTGGTATCGGTCAGCAGCAATCGCTTTTGATCGAGGATCCACTTCGAAAACTTTTCCGGCCCCAGTTCCTTGAGCTTGTCGCGCGTGCCGGGCGGCGGAGCCTTGTAACGATCGAACGCCGGAACCGGTACCGGATGGCGTCGAGTTGCCTTGGGTGCGCCCTTGACCAACTCGTTGCCGTTGACGGCGATTTCGCCGATGTACGAGAGTATCTTGCTCGCGCGGTCGCGGCGTTCAGGCAGCACGAACAGCTCAGGCGTTTCATCGATGAATCGCGTCGTGCAACCGCCGGCCAAAAACGTCGGATGAGTGACCAACTTGATCAAGAACGGGATGTTTGTTTTCACGCCGCGAATGCGGAACTCTTCCAAGCAACGTTGGACGCGCCGCGCCGCGTCGATAAAACGCCGCCCACGGGTTGTCACCTTGACGAGGAGCGAGTCGTAAAACGGGTTGACGACGGCACCACTAAACGCCGTGCCGGCATCAAGCCGCACGCCCGGGCCGCTGGCCGAACGATAGTGCATCACGCGGCCGTAGTCGGGCAAAAAGCCGTTTGCGGCGTCTTCGGTAGTGACGCGGACTTGAATCGCAAAGCCGTTCACCTTGACCTCCGACTGAGAGCCAAGGCCGATCTCCGGATCGCTGAGAGGAACTCCCTGCGCGACGAGGATCTGCGATTTGACGATGTCAACCCCCGTCACTTCCTCGGTGACGGTGTGCTCGACCTGAATCCGCGGGTTGACTTCGATGAAGTAGTACTGGTTGGTATCGCGGTCGACCAGGAACTCGACCGTGCCTGCGGCGTAGTAATTGACTTCCTTGCCGATGTTAATCGCCGCCTGGCAAAGGCCTTCGACCACACTCGGATCGAGGTTGGGGCTCGGCGCCATTTCGACGACCTTTTGGTGCCGTCGCTGCACCGAGCAGTCGCGCTCGAACAAGTGGACGAGGTTGCCATGCTTATCGCCGAGCAACTGCACTTCGATGTGCCGCGCCTTGGAGATGAACTTTTCGATGAAGACATCGCTACTGCCGAACGCGTTCAGCGATTCGCGCTGGGCTTGTTCGAAGGCGGCTGGAAAATCCTTGGCCGATTGCACGACGCGCATCCCGCGGCCGCCGCCACCCTTGGCTGCTTTGAGGATGATCGGATAGGTCAACTTCTCGGCGGCGGCGAGACCTTCTTCCACCGACTGGAGCGAGGCCGCTGTTCCGCCCAGAATCGGCACGCCGATCTTCTTGGCAATGTTCCGCGCGAACGTCTTGTCCCCGAGTTGTTCGAGGGCCTCGATCGACGGGCCCACGAAGATGATTCCGTGCTTTTCGCAGGCCCGCGCCAGTTCGGGGTTCTCCGACATGAAACCGTAGCCGGGGTGAATCGCATCGACGCCGTTTCGCGCGGCCAGTGCCGTGATCTTTTCGTAGTCGAGATACGCCTTGATCGGGATGCCCGGCTTGCCGATCTCGTAAGCTTCGTCGGCCTTAAATCGATGGAGAGCGAATCGATCCTCGTGCGTGTAAACAGCGACGGTCCGGATTCCGAGCTCGTGGGCACTGCGAAAAACCCGAATGGCAATTTCGCTTCGGTTCGCAACAAGCAGTTTTTTGATTTTCTTCATGCGAGCAAATAGAGATGGCTCAGTCCCCAGAACCTAGTCGCCTGTCCCGTTCTGGGAAGGAGCGCCATCGGGGAAGGAGCGCTGTCTAGGAGGGAACTCTGTTCGGGAAGGACCACCGTCTGGGAAGGATCACGTTTTGAAAGGAGACCCATCTCGCAGGGAACAACAAACGCCTTCCCGCCAAGGGCCAAAAAGTGCCGAAAGCGTGAAAAACGCACACTGTGGAGAGGGTGCGGAACGCCCAACTTACCAGCCGGGAGACACGCCTGGAAGTGGCTTCGATTCCACGCCACGCTGCTTTGAGAGGGGGCGAAACGCCAGTAGCAGATTTGGCGAATATTACGGCCAGCGGACAAACATTTCGCCCGTCGTAATATTTCGCCGCGCTGGACGATTTCGACTCAGGAGCGCGCTTTGACCGAGCAATCGGGACAAAAGAGCAAAGCCTCGGATGCGGCCGCCATCCATCCAGCATCAATGGCTCGAACCGCCGCGACGCGCGCCCATCGCAAGGGATCTTGGTCGCGCAGCCCTTTGATATCGTCGGTGTCGAGTACAGTCCGGCAATGAGCGCAGCGGGCTGAAAGGAGGAACCAGATCGTATCCGTGATTTCTTGGCTGGAGTGGGTGAGCTGATAGAGCGCGGGATCGACCGGTTCCGTCAGTTCGGAACGCGGTCGCCTGCTGTAAGCGCTTGGGAGTTCGATCGGATCGATCATCGGAGCCGGATCGAACGGCTCGTCGAATTCGACCGCGTCGAATGGAATCCGTTCGTCGTCCGAATCACGAGGCGGAAACGGTTCGTCTCCCGGCTTGATCACGTGGCGGTCCTAAGACGGTGGCACCTTCAAGGCGACGATTGACTTCTGCAGCCATTCTACTCAGGCGTATCAACGAAATCAGCCAATTGGCGCGCCGTGCGGACTGCGGTTACCCGACGCGGCTTGAGAATCGTTCGTAGCTCGATTCGTCCGATAGCCGTGAGGGAAGCGATTCGCCGCGCAACTCGGCCCGCCGCCGGCGGTGCTCCATCGAAAGCTTTTCGAGGTGCACGAGCTCCTCCAAAAAGTCGAGCCGAGCACGGACGTCGATCGCCATCTCGTGATCCAGCAAACAGGCGCGGATCAAAAACATCAGTCCGGAGAAAATGGAAACCGCGGAGAAGACACTCACCCAAACTCCGAGCTGCCGGAGGAGGTCACTGTCGCTGTTAAGGCAAATGGCGGCCCCAGCAGCAAAAATAGCACCAGCCAAAATGATGATCGCGGCAGGCGTCTGTTTCATCTTCGACTCCCTTCGTCGTGTTGATTTCGAAATCGGCGGGGCCAGTCAACGCGCTTGTTGCTGTGGTCGAGCCCGATCGCGGTCGGTTTTCTGGAAGTGTAGCCAAGCAGGGTAAGGCAGAGAAGACGAACTTCCCGATTTGTGGGACGACGATAGCACGATGGGTTGCTCGCTGAGCGACCAAAGACAGGCGGCGTGCAGAGCTGACTACGCGCAAGTTCGTCACCTGGTCTTTGACGTGGTCCAAAACCATACCTTCTGCCTATAATTGGCCGGTTTTTCGCAGGAAGAGCGCGCCGCAAGCGAGGCGGACTTCGCTCACAGGCAATTCGTATAAGACACGGCCGTCGTCATGCTTGGACATGGATGTCCACCGCGACTCCTTTTGCTGCGCGCTATCTCCGCGCGAAGGGAGAGCCTACGCGCGGCGGGTTTCTGGCTGGCGCGACTTTTAGTTGCGGTCGTTCTGCTGAGTTGCTTCGCACCGCTCGCCCTTGCCGTCGACTCTTCACAGTGGCACGTGCGGATCAACTGGTCGTGCGATCAGCCTGCCGGCTATCATGGCACGCTCTCGATACCCGGTGGCGAAATTGTCTCGGTTACTTCTTTGGCAACCGAGACCGACTCACCGGGTGCCATTCGCCTGGCGGACTCCAAAACGGTGCAGGTTGCGCCGCGCTTGATGCGAACCCACGACGGGTGCGACCTGGTGGTTCGAGGCAAGGCCACCGATAAGATCGAGATCGATCTGGCGGCCGCGGGGCGCGAGAGCATCCAGTTGGAAGTGCCGCTAAGCGAACTGCTGGAACACACCTACCAGAAGCCGTTCCAGCGAGGAGCTGTTCAGTTCAGCATCACGCGCTTGGCTAACGATACCATTCGGGTCGTTCCGCGTGGTCGAAGCCTTGTGTTCAGCCCAGGCGATCAGATTGCGACGAATGTCGTCGTTGCCCATTTGCCAGGGAAGCCCCAAGCCGCGACGCTCCACGTGCGTTTGCAGGATGCCGCCGGTGCTGAACTTTGGAACCGCGAGGAGGAACTCCGGTTCGGCGGCAACGACGAAAGCGATGGCGTCGACGTTTCGTTTGCGGCGCCAAAAGAGCCGGGCATCTACGAAGTGCTCCTCTCGGTGTTTCCCAAGCGGGCCATTCCTCTCCCCCGCCGTACGGCAGCGGCCAAGCGGCGCGTTCAATTCATCGTCGTCGACGCACGACCGCCGACGAACGAATCCTCGAGCATGGCGCTTCGCGATGTTCGGACCGACGAAGGAACCGTGCTCGGCGAGATCGACTTGGCCAATCCACGGTGGTGGGAGCGAATCGCGCGTCTGCCGACGTCAAAGGTCTTCGTGGGAAGTCGCAACGGCCCTGTCGCGAGCGGCACGACATCGATTTTGAACCACGAAGGAATCGATTGGCTAGGAATCAGCCCCGGACAATGGCAGGCATGTCCGCTCCCGGTCGGAAAGGCAACGGGCCCTTTGGTGCTGGAACTCGCTCTGGCTCCTAATTTGCCCGCGGACGTGGGCATTGCGATTGTTGAACCCAACGGCGGAGGCGAGAGTCCTACGCTCTTATGCGAGCGGCGCATTCAGATCGACGATTGGCACCGTTTGGACGACTCGCAACCCCATCGCGTGCGAATCCCTTTTTGGCCTGGAGCGAAAGGAACTTGGGTTCTCCTCACGAACCGCGATTCGAACAAGAACGCTTTGATCGGCAAGATGTCGGTCCGAGTCGCCGAAGGAATGGCCGCGACGCCGGCCGGCAACGACGGCCGCACGGCTTGGCTCTTCGTTGAGCGGCCATGGCTGGCTCGCGATATGTCGGCGCCCGATGTGATCGATCCGACGACCAAACGAGTCGTCGACGACTGGAACACCTGGCGCATCGCTGCCGAACGCCTTGTAGACCACGTGAAGCGAAGCGGCGCGAACGGCGCCGTGATCACGCTTGCGGCAGATGGGGGAAGCTTGTTCCCGTGCGACGCTCTGGCGCCGTCGCCCCGTCTGGAGCGAAGTGCGAGTGGCGATGCCAGCGATCCGGTTCGCAAGGACATTCTGGAGCTGTTGCTGCGGACGTTTGATCGCGAAGGCCTGCGGCTGATTCCTGCGATCACGTTTAACGGAACGTTACCCGGCGCCGAACGGAAAGGAATGTCGGGTGTACCGTCAGAAGGGGGGCGATACTATGATCCTCTCGATCCGGAATGGCAAAAAAGCGTTCGCGATGTTCTCATCGAGGTCGCCAAGAATTACGGGCGTCACCCATCGTTTTCCGGCATTGCATTGAATTTGCAACGCGACGTCCCCCTTTGCTTTATCTCAACCGACGAAGGGGCGGAGACACCCGTTGGCCTTGAGTTCGCGGCTAATCGCTGGGAAGCATCGGAAGACGGCGTTGCGAACGAACCCACGTCGCGCCGCCGCGCCTGGCATGCGTGGCGCGCACGCAAGCATGCGAGGTGGCTTGCGTCGTTGGCGCGTGAAGTTCAGAGTCATGCCCCGTCGGCGCGTTTGCTCCCCGCCTTGAGGACCGAAGTCTTGGTTTCGGCGACGCAACGCCCCGAAGGGGTTGCGATGTCGATCGATGACCAGGCTCTGATGGCCGCGGGATGGTTTCCCGACGAAGCCGACGCCCCCCTGCGATGGATCATTCCGCCTCAAAATGTCGATCCCTTCGATTTGGGAGACGCACACTCGGGAAGTGGTGAATCGGCTTCTTTCGCGATGGGGGACTTGCGCCCGACGATGATTCTCAACGGCGAGACGTGGGAATCGAAGAATCCTTTCGGCGCCATGAAGAGCCATTCGTACGTTGCCTCGCAAGCGGTTGCGGTCGGTTCGCAGGCCCGCCGCTCGCTTGCTGTGAACATGGCGTCCCTGGATCAGGAAGAGTGGTTCTTCGGCGGTGGCATTGTGCCGCTTGGCGATCAGTCGGAGGTTCGCCCTGCCCTGCTCGCGCTTCGAAATCTGCCGCCGATGCCTCTTTCCTACATATCGCCGGAAGATGCCGACCAGACGCGCCTGGCCGTGATTCGCTCGGGCGAGGCCGATGGTTACACCTATTGGTCCCTCATCAACGCCGCTCCTTGGCCGCAGGACTTTTCCATCGAGTTTGCGTCTGGGCAGGGATTCGTTCTGGAACGCTTAGGCGACGGAGCGAAACTCGAGACGATCGACGAATCGAGCGGCGTGAATAACTGGACCGCCCGGTTGCAAGGGTATGAAATCATCACCTTGAGAGCCGAGGGCTCCCACATCCTGGAGCGCTGGTCCGCCCGGTCGGACGAAAAGACAGGCGAGACGTTGCGGCAATGGGTTCGTGATGTTCGCCAGAGATTGCCCAACATCCGGGACCCGCATGCGATCGACGTCATCTCCAACGCCGGGTTCGAAACGCCGGCGTTAAAAGGGATGCCGCCCGGCTGGGCTATTTCCGAGGGCGCGCACGTCGGCGTGGAGATCGACGATCGCGGTCCCTACGAAGGGAAGCAGTCTCTGCACTTGATCAACAGGACGCCGAAAAGCGATCCCACGGCCGTGGCGTGGATTCGAAGTTCCGATTTCGAGCCCCCGCCCACGCGTCGCATTGCGGTGACGGTTTGGATGCGCACGGCCAGCGACAACGCGCAGCCTACGGTTCGAATCGCCTTCGACGGGCGATACCAGGGGCGCGGCTACTACCGCTGGGCTAATGTGGGCAAGAGCGAGGATGGCTCGGCGTCGAATCCCCTGTCAACGCAGTGGAAGAAATACGTTTTCGCTCTGGAGGGTTTGCCGGAACAAGGGTTGAGCGATTTGCAAGTCGGCTTCGATTTGATCGGTCCTGGAGAAGTGTGGATCGATCATGTTGAACTGTTCGATGTGTGGGTAAATGAGCGCGAGTTCGACCATCTCACGCGCTCGGCGGCGCTCGCCGAACTTCAAATCGAACGGGGCCACTACGACCACTGCTGCCGGTTTCTAGCCAGCCCGTGGCCCGACTTCCTGCGGCGCAGCGGTGGAATCAAGCGCGAGCCGGACGATGCCCAATCGAAATCAGCCAGCGCCGGAAAGACGCCTGCCAAGACCTCCAACCGTCCCGGCATGATGGAGCGATTCAAAGGGTTGGTGCCTAGGCTGAAACGGAAGTAGGAGCAGTCCGTAGCCGCACTCGCCAAGAGTGCGGAGGCCCGTAAAACGACATCGATTCTTACGCTCTGGCGATCCAAAAGGCACTAAAGGCCTTTCAGTACTTCAACCGCTTTGCTCTCAAACTTCTCCTGCCAATCGGGGCCTACGAGACTATCGCAGTCCTCTTGAGCGTAACCAGGGTTGTTCCGCTGCTTTGCCGTGGGGGCGTAGTAGATGTAGCCGTTGGTGTATCCCGCGACGAAAGCATTCTCGAGCTTGGCCTTCTCTTTGATATTGAGGCCGATTTCGACCGTGAGTTCGGCCGGGAACGTGACTAAGCGAAAATCTCCGACGCGCAGGCCGACGAGTTCCAGTTCCATATCTTTGTTGCCCGCGGCCTCGTGCTGCGCCAAATGCCTCCTCAATAACGCCGCGTTCACCTGCAATCTCGAAATGCGTTCCATGGCGTCGATGTTCGCTAAGTATTGCTTTACGTTGGCTCGATTTTCTTCATCCAGCTTGCTGAGGTCGTTCCGCCCCAGCCGCTTATCGAGTGCATAGCGGTGCGAGTAATACGACGGAAACTCGGGCGACAGGTTGTACTTGAGTTGCAGTTCCAGGAACGTCTTAAAGTTCAAACTCGTTCCTCCAATGCTTTTCACCAGCCGAGCGACTTCTGCTTCGTTCGCCTCGATCCGCTTTTGCAAGTCGCGTCCGCGCGGAATGGCCACAATCAGGTTCACCAGCTTCAGTTGCGAATCTGATTTGGCTTCAATTTTCCGCAGGCCGCGAAGAACGCTCAGCCCAAGCAGATTGCCCAGCGGTTCGGCGTCGCGCGGAGAGTTGACGTCTTTGTACGTCACCGGATTGATGTCGCCGGCACAACCTTGAACGAACAAGGCAATGGTATCGGTCCCCCAATTCTCTTCGATCACTCGCGACGCGAACCCTGGAAAGTCGGCCGTGTTCCCTTTGCTCGGCGTTCCAATAATCGGATGACAGGCAAAGTTGTAAACAACAGCCAAGGGACGTCCGTCGAGCCGGTCAATCCGCAATAGGCCAATCTGCGGATCGACGGGGCCAATCTCGGCTACATCTTCATCGCGCGGCATCGAGTAAGCATGGCGCACGTCCGCTTCGGTGCCGTCCTTGAGTTTGAGACGACGATTCTCGGAGATGCGATTCTCAAAGCCTGTTCCTGCGCCGACCTTCACTTTCTCCAATCGCTTCGCGGCTTGCTTGACGACCTCTACGGTTCGCGCTGCGACATCCGCGCACACGATCCCATGACAGTGGCTGGCGTTTACCACGACGCGCTCTGGCGAGATTCCCAACTCCGCTTTGAGCTGCTTGCGGACGTCGGGCAGGTAACTGTTGCCGATCGGGCCAATCTCGCCAATCGCCACGGCGTCGACGGTGATCAGGACGACCGGGCCCGAACCGTCATCCAGGACCAGCGCCTTCGCATTGAGGGTGTCGTTTACAGGCCCGGCCTCGCGATTGGTGATATCGATCTTGGCCGCACCAGCGCGAAGCTCTGCGGCCTGGACGTCGGCACGCACGGCGACCAAAGTCAAGATCAGCCCAAGTAGCAGAACAAAACGCAAAAGATTCCCCAATCGGTGGTAGTTCGCGTCGGCAGTTCGCATGGTGTATCTCTTTTCAGCGGAAGCTAAGGGCTTGGCGCTCGCATTCGGTATTGGCATCGAGTTCAATCAAAGACAGTGCCTAAGTCACCAGAATAGTCGAGTGGCACACGCGTGGGGCCAATGCTGCCCCGATTGTGTGGCCTCTCTGAGCAGGGAAACACTTTATGAGCTTTGCCGTCCGCCGATGGCTCCTCTCCATTGGCTGGTTGTTCTGCGTGCTGGCGATTGCGAAGCATTCTGTTGCCGATGAGACGCCAAAACCTCCGCGCGTCGTCAAATTGACGCTCAGCCCAAGTGCTCCGGCGCGTCCAGCTTTGAAGCATAGCTTGGTCATTGACCCTTATGAGCGTACGCCGGGCAACGCGGCTCAACTTTACTACCGCGCTATTCTGGCGTTCAAGGATATCTCGGGCGGTAAGAAATTCGACGACATGGCGATAAAATCGAACGAGAAGTGGTCGACGGGTCCATGCACAGGTGAATTACGTGACGAGATCGTGGCCTGGCTGAACCAGATTCCCAAGGAAATTCGCGAAGATGTTCGCGATGCCACGCGACGCGAGCGATGCGACTTCGAGCATCGTCGCACGGAGTTATCCCTGTCGCGCGATGTTCGAGCAGGAGGATACGAGCAAAACCTGCGAGCGTTCGCCCGAATGCTCCGATTTCAAGCACGTGTAGACTTGGCTGATGCGAAGTTTGAGGAAGCCCGAGAATCCCTGCGGCAGTTGCACCAACTCGGTCGCGACGCAAGTTCAGACCCCTCAATCTTCTCGGCAATGATGGGAGTTAGCATGGTTGGCTTCGCCAATCAGGAAATTGAGTATTGGATTGGTTCTGACGGGTCTCCCAACCTCTATTGGCCACTTTCGGCAGTGCCACAACCGTACATCGACGTCCGGCCAGCGTTGGTAAGAGAAGTGCGAGCGCTGGAAAAGTTCATGGAGTTTCTCCACGACTCGGAAGTGAAGATGCGGTCCGATGACGAGTGGGTCAGATTGTTTAGGAATTGGGCGGCTGACAACAACTCCGATTTCCGCCGCGAGGATGGCAGCAACCCTCTCGAATCGTTCGACGCGCTAGTTAAGCTCCATTACGCGCCAGCCAAGGCTTGGCTGCTCGAGAACGGTTATCCCGTCGACAAGCTAATCGGCATGTCGCGAGGTCAGGTCGTAGCGATCCATATGCATCGCGTTCTACGAGAAATCTCGGACGAATTTATCAAGGGGATTTACCTTCCGGAGACAGAAATCGATTCCTACTACAACGATCTCGACAAGCGAATGACGAAAGAGCTCGAACCACCCGAGCGGCTGTATGAGATTGTTCCCGTGGCAAAGCTCTTTATGCCGGCGGTGCATCCCGCACTTACGGCGCAAACAAGGGTCGAACTCGAATTCGCCGGCCTTCGAACCTTGGAAGCAATCCGGGCGCACATGGCTGAAACTGGAGCGCTGCCGGAGAAGTTGGAAGACATCAAGGTGGTCCCATTGCCGGCCAACCCGATCACCCATCAGCCACTGGGTTATGAGAGAACTGAATCTGGCGCGACCTTAACCATTCCGGCGCTTGGACGCGTGCCTGTGAAACATTACGAATTGACGGTCAGGCAGAAATAGGCCTGCAAATCGGTACTTCTTGCGCACAATCTCCATCGGTGTGGGAAAATCGAGGCACGCCGGCATCTTCTTTGTGAAACAAGCCACCGGCGAGCGATTCAACTCTCCCAAAGTGCGATTGGATGTCGTCCCTGCCCTCACAAGACCTGTCGCCTGAGGAAAAGGCGCGGCGCATCGCGGCCTTGCTGACCGAGCAAGGGCCGGCGCTGGCTCTTTATGCGGCGCAGTGGGCCGACACTCCCGACGACTGCTTGCAGGAGGGGCTGATTCGTCTGGCGGCGCAGCGGACTTGGCCAGACAACGAAGTTGCTTGGCTTTATCGCGTTGTGAAGAACCTCGCGCTCGGGCAACTCAGATCCGGAACACGTCGCCGCAGGCACGAAGCCATTGCCGCGCGGTTGCGATCCGAAAGTGGAACCAAGGCCGACAGCGGTGTCGATGTGGAAGCGCTCGCGCTGGCCATCGAGCGGTTAGACGCGAACGAACGGGAAGTCGTCATCGCCAAGGTGTGGGGCAAGTTGACGCTCGAACAAATCGCGCAACTGATGGGAACGTCCAAGAGCACCGTTCATCGGCAGTACGAAGCCGCTCTGGCTGCACTGCGGGAAAGGTTAGGTGTGTCGTGTTGAATCAAGAACCATTGCCGGAAGAGCCATCGCCAGAGGAGCCAGCCATTGAATCGCTGCTGGCCGGTTTTACGCCAAAAGAGAACGCCATCGATCGCGAACGGCTCATGTTCCTCGCGGGCTATCAAGCGGGGAAGCAAGAGTTGGAGAAGTTGTCGGTCGATACGCGCAAGGCCAATCGACGCTGGAAGTTCCTGACCTTCGTATCGACTGCCGCCGCGGCCAGCTTGGCGATGTTGTGGTTGCCTTCCTTGTCTCCATCCGCGGTTACCGATCGCAATCACGCGCCGCCGGTTGTCGATGCCAATCCAGCAGAGGCGCCAAAGGCCGAAGTGTCACCGCAGAAAACATCAGTGGTGGCGATGTCGACCGCGGACGAGGCCCTGCCGCCGCGCGGTGAAATTGTTCCCGAGAACGGCTTCCTACGCCTCCGCGAGCAGGTCCTGCGCGAGGAGGGCTTCGCGCTTGTGGAACAAAACGAAGCGCGCGGTGGCGGCGTCAGCCGCCCCCCCGCCACGCAACGTCAACTGTATTTGGATTTGCCTGTTGAATTACGAGAAACCCTGTCGCCTGCGGATAAGGGGTCGAGTTTACAAGGTTCTTCTCGTTTGGGAGGGCGTTCATGATCAAGGTTCTGTCGCGTTGTTGTCTCGTCCTGGCGCTGGCCACAACTTCGCTCTGCGCGGAGGAAGGGGATACACGCAAGCCGCGAGTCGTCAAGTTGACGTTGAGTCCCAGCGCACCCACTCGGCCTGTCTTGCGGTATCAGCTTCAGTTGGACTCGGTCGATCGCGTCGCCGGAAATGCCGCTCCCTGCTACGCCAAGGCGATGCTGCTCTATCAGCAAGATCCCATTTCGAAAGAGCAGCAACTCACGCTGGCCAAATACGACCAGGAGTGGAGCGAAAAACCTTGCGAGGGCGAGACGCGCGATCAGATTCGGGCTTGGGTGAATCAGTTCCCGCCCGTTGTGTTGAACCAGCTACGCGAAGCAAGCAGGCGCGAGTCTTGCGATTTCGATCTCCAGCTGAATCGCCTGACGGTGAAAGAAGCCATCATGGTGATGCTTCCGGAATTTCAGGAGATGCGAACTTTCGCTCGCTACTTGCGGCATAAGGCCCGTCTTGAAATCTCGGAAGGAAAGTTCGACGACGCCCTCGAAACACTTCGCATGGGCTATCAGCTGGGGCGCGACGCCAATTCGGAACCGTTGTTGATTTGCGGTTTGGTGGGCGTTGCCGTGACCATGGTGACCCATGGCGAGACCGAACGTTGGATTGGCGCACCGAACTCGCCCAACTTGTACTGGCCGCTCACCGCCATGTCGCAGCCTGCGATCGATTTGCGGCCTTCGCTGGAATATGACGTTCGCCTTTCCGAAAGGACGTTCCCCTTTATCAAAGATGCAGAAACGGCGAATCGCACGCCCGAAGAATGGCGGCAACTGATGAGCGACGCCCTGGCTGATATCGAAATGTTGACCAACACCAAGTCTGACGCTCTGGCAACAAAATCGCAACGCGACTTGGCTGTCACTGCGATGATGGCGGCGGCTTATCCGATTGCGAAGGACTGGCTGCTTAAAGATGGATTCGACCCGGCTCGGCTCGAATCGATGCCCGTCTGCCAGGTGGTGGCAATCCATAGCCGGCGCGTGCTTCGCGAGATGGCCGACGAGATGCTCAAGGGACTGAATCTGCCAGCACCCTTGCGAAACGCCCACTTTTCGAAAATTGATGCCCTGATGGCGGAGGAATCCAAATTCGGCGGCCGATGGTACGAGCCTCTACCCATCGGACGACACCTGATGCCGGCTGTAGGGCAGGCTTTTTTGTCGCAGGCAAGATTGGAGGAGGAAAGTGCCGCACTGCGAACACTGGAAGCGATTCGTGCTCACTTGGCGGCGACCGGCGCGCTGCCGGAGAAGCTGGACGACATCAAAGTTGTACCGCTGCCAACGAGTCTCGCGACGGGTCTTCCATTCTCTTATCAACGCACGGCGACCGGCGCGACGCTGATTGTTCCTGCCGTCGGGCGAGGCGACGACCCGCGATGGATCAAACACTACGAACTGAGCGTTGCCAAGTAGCTGTGGCTGTCCAATTCGGATTCATTCACCAATTCATCTCCAATCCATAGGCATTCCCATGATCCTTTTCCGTTGCTTGGTTCCGTTTGTTATCGTCTGTCTGACGGTGACATTGCCAAGTTTGGCCCAAGAGAAGACCTTGGGGCGTCGCCTTGCAGAGCTTGTCGCGCCGCTCGACGCTAAAAATGCCATCGCAGTAGGACACCTCGACCTCGCGAAGGCCGATGTCCCAGCACTCACGAACTGGGCAGGGCAAATATCCTTATCCGATCACGCAGATGCCCAGGCAGCGGCGAAGCAGTTTCAGGACCTTTCGGCCAAGGTGAAAGCCGCTGGAATTCGCGAAGTTAATGTCGTTGTCTTTCCTCCGCGTGCTGTTCTTCCAGATGCGTTATTGGATGTGGCGGTCGTTATTCCCGTGGAGCCCACCGGCGCGAAAAAAGCCGCAGAAGTCATTCGCGCGTTCGTGCCGGGCGAAGCATACGACGTTCAGGAGCGCGGAGACACCGTGATTGTCGCTCTTCCTGATCGACTCAAGTCCCTTGCCGCAGATGCTTGGCCGTCCGAGTCGCTTGCCGCAGCCTTCGATTCAAGTAAGCCGGGGGCGGTTCGAATCGTCGCGCAAATTCCAACCGATTTGAAACGAGTGATTCGCGAAACCTTTCCTAAGCTGCCGGACGATTTGGGCGGTTTGACTGGAAGTGATATTGCCGACGGCATCCAGTGGGTCGTCTTGTCGGCGAACACACCCCCGAATTTGGACATCAACCTGGAGGTCAAAACCGCCAGTGGCGACGTCGCCAAGTCGGTCGCGAAGTTGGTCGAGGGAGGCGCCAAGCTGCTTACCAAGAAGGCTGCAAGTGACGCCGAATTGTCGGAGACCAAGGCCATCTGGGAAAAAATCGCCCCGCGCATCGAGGGAACGAACGTTGTCGTCACGATTGGATCGAAACCGGGCGATCGCGAGACGCTGCAATCCGCCATCTCCAAACTTTTCTCGGCGTCCCGCCGCGGTCAAATCCGGATCCAACACGCCAATCAGTTGAAGCAACTCGGCTTGGCAATGCACAGCTTCGAGAGTCCGAAGGGGCGTTTCCCGGCTCGCGCTTTGTACGATGCCGCGGGCAAACCGCTGCTGAGTTGGCGCGTGCAGATCCTCCCCTACATTGGCCGCGAGGACCTTTACGCCCAGTTCAAACTGGATGAACCATGGGATAGCGAACACAACAAAAAGCTGATCGAGCAAATGCCGCCCGAGTTTCGTAGCCCAATGGTCAAGGTCGACGAGAAGGGAAAAACTCCGTTTGTCGTCCCCGTCTCGGAAAGATCGATTTTCAGCGGCAAGGAGGGGGCGGGGGTGCGAGACATCACCGACGGGACGTCGAACACGATTATGGTTGTCGCCGCCGATGCACAGCACTCCGTCGTTTGGACGAAGCCAGACGATCTGACCATCGATCCGAAAGATCCAACGAACGGCTTGCATTTCAACGCCTACGACGACCAGAAGGTCATTTACGTGTTAATGGCGGACGGAGCTGTCCGTGGAGTTCCTCGTGCCAAACTGGCCGACGAGATCTTGAAGGCCCTCACGATGAATGGCGGCGAGATTGTCGAACTCTAAACCAGGCGGACTTCTAAGGGCCTAATGCCATTCCGCATCGGAATGGCTAACGAGTAAGATAGGGGTTTGGTTCCCGCCCCGCCTTCCTCGTTTGGCCCCACCATGATTGCCGCCCGTTCGAGTGCCGTACACCTTCATCCCACCGACAACATTTCGATCGCCGTCCGCCCTCTGGAAAAAGGGGAGTTGATTCCCCTGCCAGGCGGCGGCGAACTCATGCTCCCCGCGTCAATCAAGTTGGGGCACAAGGTGGCCGTGACGGCGATTCCCAAGGGGACGTTCGTTCTCAAGTACGGGCAAATCATCGGCGAAGCGAATCGCGATATCGCACCCGGCGACTGGGTACACTCGCACAATTGCGTGCTGACGAATTTTCACCGCGACCCGGCCAAGTGCTCGGCGATTCCCACGCCCCCCAAGCCGATTGTGGGACGAACGTTCGAAGGCTTCCGCCGTCCTAACGGCAGCGCCGGCACGCGAAACTACGTGGCCGTTATTTCGACCGTGAACTGTTCGGCCACCGTTTCCAAGTATGTCGCGCAGCGTTTCGATCAGAACGTCCTCAAGCAATATCCGAACATCGACGGTGTTGTCGCGTTCACGCACGATGCCGGGTGCGGCATGCAGTTCGCCGGTACCAAGCACGAGATGCTCAATCGCGTGATGGCGGGCATCGCCAAGCATCCGAACATCGGCGGTTACTTGCTGATCGGCTTGGGATGCGAACAAGGCGCGATGGGCTACTTTGTCGATTCGCAAAACCTGGTTCAACTCGATGGCGCCGGCAAGCAGACAACGCCACCAATGCTCTCGATGCAAGACCTCGGAGGTACGGCGAAGACCATTGAAGCTGGCATTCGGACGCTTGCTCAATTGTTGCCTCGGGCCAATGACGTGAAGCGAGTTTCGATCCCAGCCAGCGAGATCATCCTGGGGACCAACTGCGGCGGCAGCGACGGCAACAGCGGCATCACCGCCAATCCCGCGCTAGGTGTCGCGTCGGACCTGCTTGTCGCTGCGGGGGGAACTTCGGTCTTGGCCGAGACAACCGAGATTTACGGTGCCGAGCACCTGCTCACACGCCGGGCCGTCAGCGAACAAGTAGCCGACAAGTTGCTCGAGCGAATCCAATGGTGGCTCACGTACGCGGGCGGTTATGGCGTCGACCTCGATAACAACCCCTCCGTCGGCAACAAAGAAGGCGGCCTGACCACGATCGCCGAAAAGTCGCTCGGCGCCGTAGCGAAAGCAGGATCGACGGCGCTCGTTGACGTGGTCGAATACGCCATGCCGATTCGAGCGAAAGGCCTCGTAGTCATGGATACCCCAGGCTTCGACCCGCCGAGCGTGACGGGCCTGGTAGCCGGGGGCTGCAACGTGGTGGTCTTTACGACCGGCCGCGGAAGTTGCTTTGGCTGCAAGCCAACGCCATCGATCAAAGTCGCCACCAACACGCCGATGTACGAGCGAATGATCGACGACATGGACATCAACGCCGGCGAAATCCTCAATGGTCGGACCGTGGAAAGCGTGGGGCAGGAGATTTTCGAAGAAATCCTCAAAGTGGCCAGCGGCAAGAAGACCAAGAGCGAATTGCAAGGTATCGGCGACGAAGAGTTCGTCCCGTGGCTGGTGGGACCGACGCTGTAGCTAGGAACGGATCATACTCGGTTGGTGAACCGAGTAACTACTTCGGTTGAATGCGCTTCCATTCGACGTCAGCGGACAGCAGGTGCCGTCGATGCGGTTAGGGGAGAATCCATGCGCCGACTTTCTCAGGTTGTGATTTTGCTGGGGATGGTTCTTATCGCAGGCCGCTGTTTCGCCAACAACAGTTTTTTTCTTCCGGGCGATGCTTGTTTTCACACTCGCCTAACCAAAGTTGACATCGAGTCACTGAAGAAAACCAAAACAGGCGAACGAACATTCGGCTACGCGATCATGGTTGATCACGGCGGCGGCTACTTTTGTGGATTCGCCGGCTACATGAACGCCACCATCCCAGCCGTCGACGATAAATTCATGACGAATCTTGAAGCCTGCTACAAAAAAGTCCGTGAAAACTATCCGCCTGAATTGCGTGAACAAACCATTGATGGCAAAGCCGAGGTTGTCGAGGCAAACCCGATCAATCTCATTTTCTACGCGGCCGATTTCGACCTGGAAGAACATGTGATTGGCTTGCAGTACAACGAAAACTGGATCGAAGAAGCGGTGAAGTTCGGGCATGAGCGGGAGCGTTGTCTTCTCAATAGCCAAGTGGACGACGCCGAGGCGGTCGCGGAAGCCTGGCGAGATTCTCCCAAGGTACCTGAGTTGAAAGCGACACTTCCGGCAAAGAAAGCGATCAAGGAAGACGAGGAGTCAAGCGAACGATACGAAACTCTTCGCGAGACACGGCCCATCATTGTGCGAGGCAAGGTCAAAGCGGTGGTTCTCGGTAGGGCTACGCCCACCGACCTGTACAAAGATGATCCCGATGGGGACGGCCGTAGCTTTACCGTCTATGTGGTCGATTCCGATGGAATGACGGAGCACCGTGTAAGCTCCGGGCGAATCACGCCGAAATAGAAGGCACTGGCTGGTGGGACCGACGATTTAGCGACTTGGCCTACAACAATAGCCCCTCAATCGCCCGTCCATTATCAAGCAATTGTGTCGGGCGTCCGCCAAAGTCGTTCACCTTGGCGCGCCAGTCGATGCCGAGCGCCTGATAGACCGTACCGATCACGTTCTGCGCAGTTAGTGGATTATTGCGAGGCCGCTCCGCGCGGCTGTCGGTTTCTCCAATGACTTGGCCGCCGTGAACGGCGCCGGCGAACAAGGCAAAACTCGCTTCAGGCCAGTGGTCGCGCCCAGCGAGCGAGATCTTGGGCGTGCGGCCGAACTCGCCCCATACCAAGACGAGCGTCTCTTTGTCGAGTCCGCGCTCGTGCAGGTCGGTGACCAGCGCGTGGATCGAACGATCGAGCCGTGGCAGTTGGCTTCGCAAGCAGCGCCAGATATCGCCGCCGCCGGCCGATTGGATCACATTGCCGTGGTGGTCCCAAACCCCCATCCGCATCTTGATGATCGGTACACCTGCTTCGACGAGCCGTCGGGCCAGCAAGAATTTATGGCTGTCCCAAATCTCGTCCGACGTGGGGCCAATATAAGCAAACTTATCGTCACGCCGGCCATAGCGGTCGAGAACCGACTGCGGCTCGAGCGTGAGATCGAACGCCTGGCGCGCCTTCTTGCTGGTCAGCAGTTCGAGGGCCTTGGCGTTGTACGTGTCGATGGTGCTCATCTCGCGGCATTTGTCGAGTCGCCGCTCCAGCGAATCGAGCGAAGACATTAGCTCTTTGCGAGTGGCGAAGCGATTCGGTGGGATGCCATACATCAGTCCCATGTTGGTAACGCCGTCGCCGCCCGAGACGTGCATCGGCGTGTGCACTGCGCCCAAGTACTGCGGGTTTTCGTACGCGACAACCGAGTGGGCATACTCCAAGCTGACGTACGAAGGGAGTTTGGGATCGGTCTTGCCGAAGCGGCTGATCACCGAGCCGAACGCCGGCCGCTGTTGGCTTTTGGGAAACCCGGTGTAAACCTCCTCGAGCTCGTGCTGCATTGGCTCGAAGAATTGGAGCGATCGCAGGAGCGCGAGCTTATCGGCGATTTGCGCCTGCAGCGGAAAACACTCGCTGATATCAAAGCCGGAGACGTTCGTCGCGATCGGCTTGAACAGCCCCCGATAATCGAGCGGCGCCTCGGGCTTGAGGTCGTACATGTCGATGTGACTGGGACCGCCCGCCAGGCAGATCATGATCACCGACTTGACCTTGCGCGGTGTGCTCGCGGGCGTCTCCTCTTGGGCTCTCAGCGTATCGGCGAGCGACAATCCGGCCAGCGCGGAAAGTCCACCGCCGAGCATGGTTCGGCGCGTCGTTTGAAGGCCAGACTCAAAGGGCGACATGCCAAGATTCTCCCGCCTTTGGAGATTCGGACGATAGTCTCTCCTAAGTATCGGCGAAACTTGATGCGTTGGCTAGAGAAGAGAGTATCGTGCAACCTCGAATAGAGCGATTTAGCGCGGTTCTTGGCAGTGCCGGACGACTATCGGGCCTGCTCACCATTTCTTTGTGCCGAGTACCAGGCGCGATTTTCGTCGTACATCGGGAGGTATCGGTAGTACACCTCAAGGCAAAGGCACGAGAGCGAAGTCTGAAAGACCCGCCCGCCGTAGGTTCCCCACGTGCGATCGGGGTCCCAACTTCCCGCCAGGTTCCCGTCATACCGCTGGCTGCGGCACAACTCAGTCTTCAATCGCGCGTTCCACTGGGCCCATTCGCGTCCATCGCGCTGGTGGAAGAGAGCCAATGTTCCGTAGTACCAATAGTAGACGTTGCGATCTCCTTGACCTGGGCATTCCTCCAGAATGAATTGCGACGCTTCCTCGATCGCCTGGTCGTCGACGTGCAATTGCAATAACGATTGGCAAAGACGGCTCTCGGCAGTCATCACCCGCGATGGTCGCTGGCGGGCCTGATAACTGGCCAGACCGCCGAACCGACCGGATGATACGCTTTTGATGAACGTCTCACTACGGCGACGATTCTCTTGCGGGAACTTGATGCCGCCTAGTTCGGCACTCTTGAGTGCCATGATCTGCCAGCCGAACTGGCTCATGTCGCCCTGGCTAGCCGGTGTGTAGCGCCAGCCGCCACCGCTATGTTGCGATCGAATCGTGTAAGCAATGGCCCGCTCGAGGCCTCGCTTCAGCCGCGTGTCGCCAGTCATGGCGTAGCATTCGGCCAAAGCGAGCGATGCCATGCCATGGCAATACGTTTTGGCAGGCAATCCGGCATGACCGGCGAGGTTCCCGTCTTCCGCTTGCATCGTCAGCAGGAACTCGAGTCCCTTCTGGACGGTTTCGCGATGGTCCCCCTCCAAGTGCGTTTCGCCGTTGGCCAAGAATGCGAGAACAGCCAAGGCCGTAATGCCGGTGTCGATGGTCCCCATCACCTGACCTTCACGTTCGTCTTTGCGCAGGCCATGACGTTTCGCGTCCCACCGGCCGTCGCCGGCTTGGTTGTCGGCCAACCAACTGAGGCCTGCTTGAACCGCCGCCTCGGTGTCTTCGTCGCCGCCGTTCTCTCGCACGATGGCCATTCGATTGTGCGCCGTTCGCAACTTGTACGACTCGGGGGCTGGAGCGGATGCATCGCTAGTTGGATGAGGCGCGGCGCGCTCGGTCTCGACCGGACGACCGCTGGCAATCACCGAGGTAGGCGACGCCTCGATCGGCTGTAGCTCTTCTTCCGCCGATGTAGCCGACGGATCGCCCTTCGCTCCGTCCGAGGGGGGCTCGTCTAGTTGCGCCGTGTTGTTCGTCGAAGTGTCGGAACCTGGTGTCGGCGGCGTGAGGTCGGCGCCTGCCTCGCTCGGTAGCTGTGAACTGGCGGTCTCGACGGGCTTCTCTTGCGGTGGTTCTTCGGCGGCTTTCTCTTCAGCCTCCACGGGCTTTTCCGGAGGCAACTCGGTCGCGACTTGTTCGGCAGGAAGTGGCTCCGCCGTTTCCCAAGGTTCGGATTGTTTGGAGGCGGTTGGGTCCGCCTCGGAGGGGTCGACTCCAAAGGGGATGCCATCCTCCACACCCTCAGGCGAGACGCCTACGCGATACGGACTGTTGTAGCCAGATCCGTTTCCAGGCGGGCCCAATCGCGCCTTCGCCGGGCTAATGGTGTAGACGTACAGGCCAATCAGGATATGCGCGTAAACCGAAAGGATGATGCACTTGGTGACAATCCGCCCGTTGCCCCAGCGGGTTCGCATCAAGACGATCAAGGCCACGGCCACGGAAGCAGCGCCTGACCAGAAGAAGACCTGGCCCCAATCGATGGCTGCAAACAACGGTGGTGGAAGTGGCAAGTCCATGGAGCGTGGCGGCGGCACCTATCGTGTCGAAGTCTTGGCGTCGAGGCGAACGGCGATCGAGGTCTCGGCGATGCAAGCTTTGCTGCACGCAGCAAGCACGCGGGCAACGTTTTCGAACTTGCACTGTCCGTCCCCGCGAACCAGAACTCCCAAGTCCGGGTACTGCTGCTTGATGTCGGCAAGTTCCGCGGTCAACGCAGGCAGGTCGTACTCGCGACCGTTCAGCGTGCAGGAGCCACTTGCGTTGACGTTGATGATCTGCTTTTTCGGGGCGGGCGTAAGCGGCGCAGCGTCCGTGACGGTGGGGACCTTCAAGTCCATCTGCCGTTCCGCGTCGGCGAACTGCGTTGCCACCATGAAAAAGATCATCAGGTTGAAGACCACGTCGAGCATGGGCGTCAAATTGATCGGCGGAATTTCTTCCGTGAAGGTTTTCAATCGCATGCGTCGCTGGTCTCCGCCTTACGCCGCTTTGGCTCGCTTGGTCGACATCGTCTTGCCGGTCGTCTCTCGCTCCATCCCCTCGGCCGAGACCATGTCGACGAGCTGTTGGGCGTAGCCGTCGATCTCGACCAGCAGCGTTTCGACCCGGCTCAAAAAGAACAGGTAAGCCGTGAGCGCCGGAATGGCAACAATCAAGCCGCCAGCGGTGCAGATGAGGGCTTCGCCGATGCCGCCGGCCAGCAACTCCGCTCTGCCCATCGCATTTTGAGCAACGATCGTGTTGAACGATGTGATCATCCCCAGCACGGTTCCCAGCAAGCCGAGCAACGGTGCGACCTGTGAGATCCCGTTGAACAGCCGCAGGTATTTGCGAAGGTCGTGCGTGACGCGTTCGCCGGCATCGATGACGGCCTGTTCCACTTCCACAGCGGGCCGTCCCCACTTTTTGAGAGCGCCGCCGAACACTTCCGCCACGGGGCTGCCGTTCTCCAGGCAGAGTTTTACACCGGCATCGCGGCCGAGGTTCCCATCACGCACCTGTTCGAGAATGCGGGTGACAAACGGCTTTGGGATCACCCGCGCGCGACGCAGCGAGATCAGCCGCTCGAATACGAACACCAACAGAGCAATCGAACATCCGGCAATAGGCCACATCACGGGCCCGCCGTCGGTCAGGACGTTAAACAGATTGCCGCTACGGCCAGGGGTGGCAGCCGTCTCTTCGGCTTCGTCCGCTTCTTCGGAGTCGCTGACCTTCGGCGCGCGCTCTTGCGAAAACACGGAGTGCGGAGCGACCATCGTCACGCAGCCAACCAGCAGCAACGCCCAAACGGCCCTGCTTAGCAGGCGATCGCCAGTCGATTGTGAAGTCGTAACCATGGAAAGGTCTTCGCGAAACTCGTGAGGAACTTTTGAAAATAAAAAGATTAAAGGCGACGAGGTTTCTTGGGGACGATCTGCGATCCTTGCCGTCGTGCTACAGCCGTCATTCGCTCGTTGGCTTCGTTTCGTACTGAATCTTGTCCGGCTTCGATGGCTTGCGCGTAATGCTCTTGGGCCTTAAGGAGGTTAGAGCGCTGCTCGCAGCATTTGCCTGCTTGGAGCCATGCCATGGCTCGCCACGAGGCCGGTTGCTTGGCATCGTTGTGCAGCACCGCGTAGGCAGCCTCGGCTTCTTCGTAGCGCCGTTGCATCATCCGGCACTCGCCGCGCATCCAAAGGGCAGCCGCTCGCGTGTCGTTGGCCTCAGGCGAGCTATTGCTCGCGACCTTTTCAAGCTGCGAGTAGGCGCTTTCCAGCTTTCCCTCAGCCATCAGGGCCCGCGCTGCCACGTAGTCGACCTCAAATCCGCGAGCAAACATGGGAAACTCGCTGCTGCAACTGTTCGCGAGTTCGCGAGCCGTGGTCCACTCTTCGCGTTGGGCAGCAATTTGAGCCCGCCGCAACCAGGCAATCGGGAGCCACTTTTCCCGGTCCGCTGCAAACCGTCGCGAGGCGTCGCCGTCGCTCACGGCGTCTTCGAGCTCGGTAAAGTGAGCGTCGGCGCCCGTGTAGTCGGCCAATCGAAACGTCGCTTCCGCGCGCCAGAACAAGGCCGGCAAATGGTGAGCGCGCTCGTGCTTGCTGTCGCACAAAGGCTCGACGACATCCAGAACATTGGCCCAGTCCTGTTTCTGCGAGGCGACCAGCGCCATCGCCAGCCTCGCTGCCCCGTCGACCAGCGGGTCTTGGCGATTGATGACTTTTTCCAGCAACTCGATCGCATTATCGAACTGGCCGCGCTGGCGTAAATGCTCCGCCGCGCGACAGGCAGAATCAGCCCAATAAGAACTTTGCGGGCATTCGTCGACCAGGCGATTCAATGTCGTAACGGCTTCCAGTACTCTGCCCTGCCGGCCCTGCGTCCACGCCAACAAATAAAGGGCCGCGTCTTTGCGAGGATGGTCCCCTTCCAGCTGAAACCAGCGCTCACATGCGGATTCGCACTCCAGGGCGCGGTTTTGCTCGCGATGCCACGCGGCGAGCCCTAATAGAGCATTGGCCGACGACTCGGGAAACTCACGGGCCGAGATTTCGCAAACGGCGATGGCTTCGTCAACTCGACCAGCGGCCTTGAGCGCGAGGGCCCGCTTCCAAAGGAATTCGGGTGTGTGCTCTTCGTCGCGATGATCGCGCACGCGTTGTTCGAGCGTGTCGACACTTTCGGATAACTGGGAGGCTCTTTCGAGCGACCAAACGTCATCGGCTGCGGCGCTGCTGATCGTCAGCGCGCACAAGATGCACCAGAGCGCCAATGGCGACCTGAATTGGTTCAAAGATAGAGACGCGCTGGCTGGCATCCGTGCCGAACCTTTGGAAAAGTGCCGACCTTGGCTTAGCTAGCGCAGGTGAAACAAAGACGAAGCCTTGAGATCACCGGCGAAGCTTTCATCGCTATCGTCCGCCCGTGCTTTGGACTTGCTATCACAAGCGCGGACGACGACGTATGCCGTTTATCGGCATCGAATGGGCGCTTCGGTTAGACTTTTCCGGTTGCGAAGAGTTAAACGGTGTGCTTTAGCGTCTGGTGGTCGTCACGGTGTTGCCGGGCATGGTTCGGGAGCGCGCCGATAGCATCGTCAAAAGGCGGGAAACGGCCTTTTCCAACGTGCGTTCCCCCTGCAACGCCATGCGTCGCCGTTGGGCATGTTCGTAGCGATACGATTCGCAGTCGAGAAACGTGGTCAACGTTGCGCAAATCGAGTCGAGGGTCCGCGTCACCAAGTGATCGTCAGCTCGCAGCGGGCCGATAGCTCCGCGCGCGGTGCTCAGGACCAACGCGCCGTTGGCGACGGCAAGCGTCAATCGCGGTGCCGAATTGTCCCACGGGCAGCACGGAATGTGCAGCAAAATGCGGGTTCGCGAGAGGACGTCGAGCTGATTCGCAGCGGGCTCTTCGCCGGTCAAGTGCCGCGCCGTGTAGCCCCAGCGTTTGAGCTGGTTGGGGAGCTGAGGCAATACTTCGTGACGTAAGAATGACGAGCCCTGGCCCGTGAACAGAACGTCGACATCGCGCGGCTTTTCGCTGGCGCCGGTAGCATCGGGCGTGGCACTGGGAACATATCCAAAGGGCACGTACTCCGCCGCGATTCGCCGCAAGTTGAGGTAGGTCACGCGGCCGGGGCACGTTACAGCGACCCGGTCGATCCAACCGGCGGGGCCCGCGTGGTCTTGAATCCAACGCGCTTCGTCGAGCATGCGTTGCATCTCGCCAAGGCCGATCTCGCCATAATCCGGTCCGCCCAGGCGACCGAGCTCGTTTTGCAATTGCAGGCCAACCAGTCGGCGGATGGCTGTTTTCATTTTGCCGCGAGGCTGAATCCAGCGATCCAGGCTCGCCGCCCAGTTTCCGAACAGGTCGCCTAGCTGGCCGCGGTCGAGACCCTCGGCAAGCTTTTCGGCTCGCTCGGAGAACAGCGGTGGTGGCAACGGAAAAAACTGCCACAGGACCACGTGAGGACGCGCGATGTCGGCTTGGCCTTTGAAGCGGGCGGCAAACTTCGAGAAGGAACACGCCCGGCCGATCAGCCACAGCTGGCTGGTATCGGATGGCAAGTCTTCGCCATCGGCGACTCGCGCTGCTCGAATGCCACGTGCAAGTAATTCCGAAACCACCTGATCGCCGATCCACTCCAGTAAGGGATCAGGCGATGCGGAGACGCAAACCACGCCAGAGGTCGCGGGCAAATCGACGTACAAGTTCGTTTTCCTCTCTGCTAGCTCATCGCGAAGAATTGCAGTCAGGCAAAACTTACGGATAGGGCCAACTGTTCCTACTGGGGGCAATACCCTTTATTCGGATCGCGGTCACTGTTCCGTCCGCAAATTCCCGGCAAGTTTCACGTTCGTCACCCGAATTGCCACGCGTCAAGGAAGCGCGGCCCGCGGTTCGATGGATTGACAGCACGGGCAAGTGAGCGATGCGATCCGCAGCGAGACCGGCTAAAGCGGATCGCGCGAGCGAAGCCCACTTGGATGGAAAGGAAAAATTCATGGGACTTTGGAATTGGATCACGGGAGGACTTCGTGTGCCTAGCGCTCAAGAACTCGCCGAACATACGGTCGACCGAATGGAGGCCGAAGTGTCCAACATGGTGTTGCAAAAGATTCAAAGAACGGCGCGGCATGAAGCCATTGGCTACATCCGTGCCCGTGTCGGCTTGTTGATTCGCGAACGATTGACCGCCAATCTGGCCAGCATGGGCTTTCGAGCGCCCAAAGTGGTTGAGGAAGCGTTCGATTTCGCGGTGGCAATCCTGGCACGCCGACTTACCAAGCGCGCGTCGCTCGCTCCAGTTCGAAGCGAGTACCGTCGCGTCGCCTAGTTTCGCATGATCGCGTTGTGTTGGATGGGATCGGTCGCGAAGGGAAGCTCGCGGGCGATGTCTCGCCAGGGATGGCTCGGTCGATGAGTGCAAAGGCGGCACTCCGGCTAAGAGGACCGGTCCCTGAGGAGCCCACCCGATGGACGATTCGGCCCCGCCTCTGCAGAACCAAGCCGCGCGCAGGCTCGCCGCCGACAATCAGCGAGTGATGCGGTTCGTTCAATCTCTCCCCACGCATGCGGAAGAACTTTTCCGCGCCGCGCTTGAAGACAACTGGGCGGAAGTGCGTCGACTAGGGAACTTCCTGGCCACGTCGAGCGATGTCTACGGCCTGGACCACGTTAGCGAGGCCGCCCGGCAATTATGCGATGTTTGCGACAGCCAGCATCGGCATGAGGCGAAGCGCCGATTGTTGCGGCTGGTCGGCAGCTTTCCAGATGCCAAGCCGGCCGCGAATTGGTAGCCATGTCCTTACCGCGCTAAGTGCTTGACCGGCGCCAACTCGCCTTGTGGCTTGGTCATCAACGACACGACCACCAGCACCAAAAAACTGAGCGGGATCGTCACAATCCCCGGTTGGCTGAATGGCACTTGTGCGCTCGCGGCGCTCAGGCCGTAAACATCGGTCATGGCCTCTTTGCTTAGTAGCACCCAACCGAGCGCGGCGAACGTTCCCACCGTCACAGCGGCGATGACGCCTTCTTTGGTCGTCCGTTTCCAGAACAGCATCATCACCAGCGCCGGCAAGTTTGCGGACGCGGCGATACTGAACGCCCAGCCGACCAGAAAACCAACGTTCATTTTCTCGAAGACAATGCCCAGAACGATGGCGATGACTCCAACCACCACCGAAGCGATCTTGGCCAGGCGAACCTTGCCGTGATCGTTCATTTCGATCCCCAGCACCGACCCAGCCAGGTCGTGAACAACAGCTCCTGCCGCGGCGATAATCAATCCGCTGACGGTTCCCAGCACCGTCGTGAAGGCAATCGCCGAGATCACGGCGAACAGCCACTCGCCGAAGCTGCGGGCCAAGAGCGGCGCCGCAAGATTGCTGTTTGTCACATCGAGCGCACCGCTCGTCATCGCGCCTAAGCCAATGTAGAGCGTCAGAATGTAGAACAAGCCGATGGTGATGATTCCCACGACCGTGCTCTTCCGGGCGGAGGCCTGATCTTTCACCGTGTAATAGCGAATCAAAATGTGCGGCAGCGACGCCGTGCCGCAAAAGAGAGCCAGCATGAGCGAGATAAAGTTGAGGCTGTCTTTCCACTGACCCGACTTTCTGATCCCGGCGAACATCCCGTTGCCTGGCGTGAGTAACTCGCTTCCCGTCTTTACTGCTGCCGTGTAACGAGTGGTCGACTTGTCGTTGGGGTCCGTCGACTTGTTCCACACAATGATTTCGCTGTCGCGAATCGATTTGAGAAAAGCGATGGGACCTAGTGGCCCTGTTTTGGCGATTCCGCCCGGCAGTGACTTCACATGGCCAATGGTGCGAAGGTCCCCCTCACCGTCTTTAGTCCCTTGCGGCAGGCCATTGACCACATCCTTCTCTCCGGCTCCTTTAGAAACAACCGTTTGTTGTTCCATTGCGGCCGAATCGGTGGTTGCCGTAAGACCTCGCATTAACACGAGCACCGTCAACACGAGGCTGAAAATCACCAGCAGTCCTCCCTTGAGGAATTGCACGTAGGTGGTGCTGACCATGCCCGCAGTTGCGACGATGATGGTCACGACAGCGCCTACCATCACAACGCCAGCCCAATGGTCAAAGCCGAGAAGTGGTTTGATCAGGGCCCCTGCTCCGACCATTTGCGGGATCAAATAGAACAAGCTCGCGACGAGTGTACTCACGGCGACGGCGAGCTTGATGCCTTTGGAGTGGAAACGATGGTCGAGTGCATCGGCCAGCGTGTATTTGCCCAAGCGTTTGAGCGGCTCGGCGACGACAAGCAAGGCGACGATCCAACCCGCTAGAAAGCCAATCGAATAGAGAAAACCGTCGTATCCGTTGAAGGCGATCATGCCGCAAATGCCCAAGAACGACGCCGCCGACAAATAGTCGCCTGCGAACGCCACGCCGTTCACGAACCAATGGATACCGCCCCCGGCCGCGAAGTACCCTTTGGCACTGCGGGCCTGGGCGCCCAGATAGAAACTGAGTCCGAGCGTTAAACCCACAATCACGAAAAAAATTGCGATTGCAAGCGTGGAAGGATGGGGGATCATCGATGCCCTCCGTCTTTGGCGGGCGAGCGAGTCGCGCTTCCGTGGGTGCTGCAAAGCCAGCCGTAAAGTACGGCAATCGCCATCGCGCCGATAATCAGGGCCATGCCGAAATCGATCGATAGCATCCCAGTCAATGGCGTTGGCGTCGCGAACGTTTGGTATGAGAAGGCGGCCAAGCCGACGTACGCGGCATAGAGCACGAAGTAGATCGCGAACAGAACCATGCCCGTGCGGGCGTTAGCGGCCGCTAGCTCCATATCTTCAGGCTCGTCCGGCTTCGCCGGTCCGTGATCAAAACCCGCCATCGCTCGATTCCTCCAGGAATGCTCCAGGGCATTGCAGAATGCAAAGAATGGTTCAGAGCCGACCTTTTGGCAAGTGCTCGATTGGTAGCGATGCAAGCAAAACGGCCAAAAGTAACCATTCGCGAGAGCGACTCTTTTGCCTGAGCCGAAAATCCTCCCTGGCCGATACCAATTGATAGGGGCCGCCGCGCAGGGAGCGCGAACGAGTTAGCCCAAGACGCAATTTCCGGGAGGAAACCAACCATGGCAGCCGCTACCGAGATCCGGAAGGCCGCCGTTCTGTTGATGTGTCTCCCGGAGGATGACGCGGCCAAACTGCTGGGAAAACTTTCGCCTAAGCAGGTCGAGGCTGTTTCGATCGAGATCGCAAGGCTCGGGCGAATTGCACTCGACGAGCAAGATGCGATCATCAACGAATTCGCCGATGCGAACCCCTCCTCCTTCGGAAACTTGGGCGGCAGCATCGATCTGGCGAAAGCACTCGTCGAAAAAGCTCTCGGCGATAGTGCGGGCGCGACGCTCGCCAACGTCCGCCAATCGATCGAGGCCTTACCGTTTGGATTCTTGAAAAAGGTTGATCCGCAAAATCTGCTCACGTTCGTCATCGATGAGCACCCGCAAACCATCGCTCTGATTCTCTCGCACCTTCCGCCAACAATGGGGGCGGAAATCGTCAAAGGCCTTCCGCCCGAACGGCAGTTGGCCGTCGTTCGCCGCATCGCCAAGATGGGGCAAACCAATCCCGAAGTGATCGAGCAAGTGGAACGCGGCCTCGAAAGCCGGATGGCGAATGTGATGGGGCAGTCGTTCGAAAAGGCGGGCGGCGTACCCAGCGTGGCGGAGATTCTCAACGTCACCGATCGCGCGACCGAGCGGAACTTGATCGAGCAACTTTCTCAAGAAGACCCAGAACTCGTCGAGGAAATTCGACGCCTTATGTTCGTCTTCGAAGACATCTCGAAACTCTCCGACAAGGACATTCAATCCGTCCTCAAAAATGTCGAGACCAGCCAGTGGGCGCTCGCCCTCAAGGGGACCAGCGAAACGCTCCGGCAACGCATTCTCGGCAACATGTCGAGCCGTGCCGCGCAGATGCTCCGCGAAGAAATGGAGTTCCTGGGCGCCAAGAAACAATCGGAAGTAGAAAAGGGTCAGCAACAAATCGTCGACATCATTCGCAAGCTCGAAGACATGGGCGAGCTCACCACGCATCAGGACGAGCAAGGCGAGGAGATGATTTCATAGTCGCCTTGATATCCTTTGCGTGCGTTGTTCATAACGCGGCGTCCAACTAAAATCGTGTTCTCATCACGATTCTTTTGGTCGAAGGTCGCCGCATGGTCTCGTCTCGACTTGCTCTCTTCGTCACCGCAACGCTTCTCGTCTTCTGTATTACGTCGTTCGCCGAAGAGCCGGCCAAGCGGCAAACCGAATTCACGGTCACGCTCTCAGGCGACATCGACGAGTCCAACGCCGAAGTCGCGGGACAGTTGACGACTTTGTTCCATCAGTCGTATCCGAAGCTGGTGAAGCGTTTTGAAAATCCAAAACGGCCGGCCCCGCGGCACATCGACGTGATTTTCGATCCCAATATCGAAGCACCGGCTTTTTGCTCGGGCGACAAGATCACCGTCAGCTCGAAATGGCTGAAGGAACATCCAGACGACTTCGCACTGTTGACGCACGAACTCACGCATGCGGTGCAGCGGTACGACTCGGCACCAGGCTGGCTTACGGAAGGAATCGCGGACTACGCCCGCTATCTCTACACGCCCGGGAAGCAGCTAGACTGGTCGTTGCCCAATCGACTGACGAAACGGCAGAGCTACAAGGATAGCTACCGCACGTCGGCCAAATTCCTGGTCTGGCTCGATGAGAAGCATGCCGGATCGGTGGATCAGATCCACCGTAAGCTGCAAGACGGCGACTTTTCGATCGATGACTTCGAGAAGATCACCGGCAAATCGGTCGATTTGCTCTGGGAAGAGTGCGTCCGTGAGCTGAATCGCTAGCGCACTATGCCAGCACGTCCGTAATCACCTTGGCGTCTTCCAGTCCCGTAAGACGGAAGTCGAGGCCGGCGTGGCGGTAGGTGAGCTTCTTGTGATCGAAGCCCATCAGGTGAAGCATCGTCGCATGGATATCGCGCACGTGCACACGCTTCTCGACCGCGCGATAGCCGAAGTCGTCGGTGGCTCCGTAGGCGAAGCCTCCCTTCACGCCGCCGCCAGCCATCCAGATGGAGAAGCCGTGGTGGTTGTGATCGCGCCCTGTGGGGTTGCCGCCGCCGATAGGTATTTCCACTGCCGGCGTTCGGCCGAATTCACCGCCGCAAATGATCAACGTTTCATCGAGCATCCCACGTTGGGACAGGTCGGTTAACAGCGCAGCAATCGGCCCGTCGCATTCGTTGCCGAGCTTGCGGTGCTCTTCAGCGAGGTTGCTATGTGAATCCCATGGCTGTACGTCGCCGTGATAACACTGCACCACTCGGACCCCGCGCTCGATCAACCGCCGCGTGATGAGCATTTGGCGACCGTGGACGGTCTCGGCTTTGTACAGGTCCTGCGTTGCCTTAGTTTCCTCCGAGATATCGAGCGCGCTGGCAGCTTCCATCTGCATCCGGTAAGCCAGTTCGAACGATTGAATGCGAGCTTCCAAGTTCGGATCTTCGCGGCGCGTCGCTTGATGCTGCTGATTGAGGCTCGCCAAAAGATCGAGCTGCCGCCGCTGGTCGACTTGCGGCGTTCGCGGGCTCTGAATGTTGGCGATCAATTCAATAACTTTGGCCTTGCGGGTGTCGAGATACGTTCCTTGATACGCCCCAGGCAAAAACGCACTGCGCCAGTTCGACGAATCGGCCACGGGCAAACCAGGACACATCGTCACAAAGCCCGGCAGATTTTGATTCTCACAACCCAGTCCGTAAGTCAGCCACGAACCGTAGCTAGGACGCGAGAGCCGCTCGTCCCCCGTGTTCATCAGCCGCATGCTCTGTTCATGGTTGGGCGTGTTGGCATAGGCCGATCGGATCACACAGATCTTGTCGGCGTGCTGGCTGGCGGTTTGCTGGAAGACTTCGCTGCACCACAGGCCGCTTTCGCCATATTGGGCAAACTTAAACGGTGAAGGTAAGGCCACGCCGGTTTCGCGTTCGGTGGTCAAGTTGCCAAGGGGCAGCTTCTGACCACCCAGTCTTTGCAACTCCGGCTTGGGGTCCCACGTGTCGACCTGCGAAGGGCCGCCGTTCAGGTAGATGTGGATGATGTGCTTCGCCCGCGAAGGAAAGTGAGGCGGCCGAGGGGCCAGCGGATTGTTTGCGACCGAGGGCGCGGACTCTTCCGCTTGCAACAAGGCAGGCAGCGCGAGCCAGCCGATGCCCGTGCCGACATGGGATAACAATTCGCGTCGCGAAAAAGGAATCATGGCGTTACCCGTCACAAGTTTCTGGGCCTAGTCGATAAAAATCAGCTCGTTCGTCATCAACAACACCTGGGCCAACTGTTCCCAGGAGGAAGATTCCACGAAACGCTCGCACTGTTCGCGTTCTAAAGGCGACGGATCACGCCCCAAGACGCGACGATACAAAAGCGAAATTCGTTGAGGGGCTTCAACCTCTGCAACTTGCCTGGCCAGGGCATCGGCCCGAGCCAACATGAACGTTGAGTTCAACGAGAACAGCGCTTGCTGCGGAACGGTCGTCATGCTGCGGCGAGCCGTGCTGGTATCGGAATTCGCAAAATCGAACGTCTGCACCATCGCAGGGATGTTCTGCCGCTCGACAAAGGCATAGATCGTCCGGCGGTGATTCGCTTCGTCCGTGATCTCCGTCGGGCGGCCGAACATTTTCTCGTCCAGTTCGCCGGAAATAGTGAGCAGCGTGTCGCGCATTTGTTCGAGGTCCAGCCGCCGGCGGTTGGCTCGCCACAAGAGCGAGTTGGTTGGGTCCATTCGCCTCTGGTTGGCCATGGCTTCGGTGTCGGGAACGACCGACGCGCGCTGGTAAACGCGAGACGTCAAAATCAACTCGTGTAGCGGCTTGGTCCGCCAACCGTTTTTGATGAAGTAGTCGGCAAGGAAGTCAAGCACATCGAGTTGCACCGGCCGCCTCGCTTGCAGGCCGAAGTCGCTGGGATTTTCGACGAGAGGCTCGCCAAAGTGGTGCATCCACACGCGGTTGACCCACACCCGTGCGGTGAGCGGATTGGTCGGCGAAGCAATGGCATTGGCCAAGTCGAGCCGGCCGCCGCCGTGCGTGAACGGCGTTCGCTCCGCAGGCGACAGAATCTCCAAGAACCGCCGAGGAACAGGCGTCCCTCGCGCGCTCGGATCGCCGCGTTGGAAGATGACCGGGTCGCACAGGACTTCTGCGTCTTGCAGCACCATCGCGCGCGGTGCGGCGTCCTTGTGTTTGATGGAAATCTGGTCGAGCTGAGCCAGCAATCCGCGATAGGCGTCGCCCGGTTGGCGTGACAAGTAGGACGCGATATCCCGCTCGGGGAACCAAACGGGGCTCTCGCGCGAAGTAAGCAGAGCCGCTAGGGGATCGCTCTCCCCTGCGCCACTCAGCCACGCTTCGCGAAGGATGTTTCCGTAGGCCTTGGCAACGTCGGCCTTCGTCGCCGGTTGTGCGGCGACTAATCCATCAATGATCCGCCCTTCCACCCCGCGAGCCTTCCACTCCTCGGGCTTAAGCAACATTTCGCGCATCAGGTCGTACCAGGGGCCGAACACTGGATCTTCCGGAAACGCGCGACGAGCGATCGTTTGCCGCCATCGCTTGGTGATTTGCGGCCGAAGTTGCTCGGGCGTCGGCGATAAAAAGAAGAACGCCGTTTCCGTCACGTCAGGCTGCGTGGTCGCCACATGCACCAGGTAGTCGGGCGTTCGTTCGCGCCCCGTTTTAAGGGCCTCTTCGTAGTGCGTTCGCTGCTGGTCGGTGATTTCCTTCAGCTTGCCCGCGATCTCTTGCTCGAATCCCGATCCTGCTTCGGTTACTTCGCCAATTCGGGGACGCTCATACGGCTCGATGCTGCTGGCGAACACGCCGTACAGCGAGTAGTAGTCGCTGGTCGGCACCGGATCGTACTTGTGGTCGTGGCAACGCGCGCAAGCGATCGACAGGCCAAGAAACCCTCGCCCCACCACGTCGATTTGGTCGTCCACGATGTCGTGCCGATTGCTGTCGAACATCCGCCCCAACGTGAGCAGCCCCATCGCGCCAAGATTGGGCGAGTCGGCGGGCAAGCTAAGTTGATCCGCTGCCAGTTGCTCGCGAACGAACTGATCGAACGGCTTGTCGTCGTTGAACGCCCGAATGACATAGTCACGATAGGTGTACGCGAAAGGGCGAATCCTCGCATCGCCGTACATCAACACGCCATCCTTTGCGTCCGAGTATCGCGCGACATCCAGCCAGTGTCGGGCCCAGCGTTCGCCGTATCGCGGTGAGGCCAGCAACTCGTGGGCAAGATGCGGATAGTTTTCTCGCGTCGTCGCTAGTTGCGACTCGCTTGGTGGCAGTCCAAGCAGGTCGAACGTTGTCCGCCGGATCAAAGTCGGCATGTCGGCGGGGTCGGTCGTCGAGAACCCCCGTTCCCGCAACTTGCGCTCCACGAGAAAATCGATCGGATGAACGCCACCCTCGATGGCAGGCGGCGCGATCGGCTGGAATGCCCAGTGTTCGGCAGCGGCCTTTTCGATGTGGCTGACGATCTTGCCGCCAGTGCGCGGATCGCTGGCCCCTTGTCGAATCCAATTGGTGAGCGCCTCGATCTCGGCGTCGGTGAGCTTGTCGCCGGAATCCACGGGCGGCATCTTGAGCTTTTCGTCGCCGTGGTTGACGGCGCGGATCAGCAAACTTGAAGATGGATCGCCCGGCACGATGGCCGGGCCACGACTGCCGCCGCGTTCCCAGCCGCTCTTGATGTCGAGCCGCAGTTCTCCCTCGGCAACCTCTCCGCTGTGGCACTCGTAACAATGCTTCACGAGCAGCGGTCGAATGCGATCCTCGAAAAGCTTGAAGTCGCCTGCAGCAGCACGGGCGGTCTCCTCCGCCGAAACAACCGCGGTGCCCAATGCTAAGAGCAAGCTGCTGAATGCTATAAGCGATCTGGTATGGCTATTCATCCCATCCGCTCCTTGTGGCTTTCGATGTGCTCGCGGAGTTCTCGTACCGCGGCTTCGACTTTACCTGCCACCAGCAGGTCGACGATCCGTTGGTGGCCATCGACGCCTTGCTTCCGCTCCGCCTTCTTCACGCTCTCGCGGAATCGACGAAAGAAGACCTGCAGCAGATCGCCAAATGCTACCAGCGGTTCCAGACCGCTTGCCTCCAGCAGCGAGCGATGGAACTCGATATCCAGATCGATCAACGTTGTCAGATCTCGGGCGGTACTAAAGTCGAGGGCGACTTTTCTCAACCGTTGCTCGATGGAGGGATCTTCCAACATGCGCCTGGCGACGTGGGAGAGAACGCCCGTCTCGATAACGACGCGGCTGTCGATCAACTGCTGTGCATCGGCCCTAAGCAAGCTGGGATGGAAGCCTAAATGCTGGGTGACTCGCCCCATGTCGATGTGCCCGACGGTGAGCCCGACCCCGGTTTTCGATTCGACGATACCCAGGAACTCCAGCGCTTTGGTGGCCTCGCGGACCGTGAGACGGCTGATCCCGAATGAGGCAGCGAGCTGGTTCTCGGTGGGCAACCGATCGCCTGGCGCAAGTTTCTCGGCGAGGATGAATTGCTTGATCTGCTCGGCCGCTTGATCGCGAACCTTAGGTCGACGAAGTGTATGCACCGGAAATCCCTGAGGTTAGCCAATGAAGGGGACAGGATTAGATTATCTGACAATCAGATGGATTGCTAGTCCCTGCGCGAGTTGTTGCCGGGCAGTCCGCTCCGCCGCCATACTTGCAGGTTGACTGTTCGAAGCAGGATCTACCGAATCGGGGCAATGTGATGGATGGCACGAAAGACGAAACCGGAAGGGCATTACGGTTAGGTCGCAGGAGTTGGCTTGCCAGTGCCAGTCTTCCTCTCCTAGTCTCTGCGTCAGGGAATGGATCGACGGAACCGCCCGAGGCTTCGCCTCGAGACCTGCTCATTCGAGAACTGAAACGACGAGACTGCCGGTTTCGACCGTACCCGGAAGGCGAGTTCGAGTGGAAGTTTTCAAACACGGTGCCCGATGGAAATTTCTATCGTGATGTCGATCTAAGCAAAAAGGTGACACCTGAGCTGCTGCAGCGATTCGTCGAATTGTTTCCAGAAGTAGCCAAGGTAAGTGTGAATTCGACTACACCAGATGAGCTTCGGACGCTCCAGCAACTGCCAATTTTGTCGGAAGTGGCGATCTGGGAGTGGACATCGTCTCCTGCGATTATCGAGGTTCTGGCCAATTGGCTTAACCTTCGGCTCAAAATCTGCGACCGTGAACTGACGGATGGTGAAATTGGCGCGCTGGTTAAGAGTCTTCCCAGGGCGACTCTAAACACTGGGAAGGGAGCAACGCCAGAAGGCTTAAAGTGCGCGACCGAAAGTCACATGCTCGAGGACTGTCTTCTTGAACTCTCGGCAACGGACGCTGAGGCCATGGCATTGGCGGGAAGTCGTCGGCTTCGTCACTTGATGATCGTTTCGCGAAATGTTGGCGACGGAAGTGCGGAACTATTTTCGCATCTGCCCCACCTTTTGACATTGCATCTTTCGGATACGTCGCACGGAACAAAGTCGTTGCATGCAATTGCGAAGTTGCCCCGACTACACATGCTGACGCTGCAGAATTTGCCTATCGACGATGAGGCGGTTGTACCTCTCGCGCAATCATCGATTTTTTACCTTTCGATTGGACATTGCTCGATCAGTCCCGAGGTTGTCGAAAAGATTTCTTTGGCCTCGCGATTGGGTGGCATTTCACTTGAAGGAAGCGAATTCACCGACCGACACGTTTTGGCCCTGGGAATTGCGTCGCGAAAGTGGGAAGGCGTTTCCATTAAGTCGCGATCTGTCACCGATCATGGATTTGCCTGGTTGGGAGAGGCCGAGGCTCTAGAGGGCCTCGGTATCGAGTACACCAGGGCAACTCCGGCTACATTGATGGCAGTGCCGAACCCATCCCAACTTAAATCGCTGTCGCTTGGCGGTCCGTTTGCCACGCGCGAGCTGCTTGCAGCGGCGCAGCGATTTCCGAATCTGCTCGTCGCGACACTGACAGGATCATCCATCGATGATCGTACCGTAGATTCTCTGCCATTGACTGTGAAGACGCTCACGCTTAGTCACACGCGTGTCTCGTTTCAAGCTCTTAGCAACCTGCTGCGTCGCCAAGCACTCGAATATGTAGACTTTGTTGTCCGCCCCGATTCTCAGTACGTTCTTACCGACGAGCAAGTCAAGGAACTCAATTCGCTACAAGACGCGATCGTGAACCAATACACATTTGGAACTTGACGCCTGCGCGAGTCTGTCGATTCAAAAACCGCAATCGATCGGCTGGTCCGGAAATTCTCCGCGGCAGACTGGAACAATGAGTTCTTTCAGCCGACGCGGAGCCAGCACATCGCTGGTCGTCAGCAGTTCCTCAATCGTCCACCATCGCTCGCCATGCACGAAGCTGTCCTGATTGCGCGGCGTTACATTTTCGGATTCCGACCGGCCCAGGAAAAAGACGTCGAAAAGGTCGAAGTCGCCATCACGATCCGAGTAAACATGTCGCCGGTACCACAGAAGCGGACCGAGTGAAACGGTGAGGCCTGTTTCTTCATGCACCTCGCGAATTGCCGCTTGTTCCCACGTTTCTCCTGGTTCAAGACCCCCGCCGGGGCATAGCCAGAAATCTTTCAGGTCACCTACTGAGGCCTTAAGCAACAACAATCGCCCACTGGGGCCGAACAGCAAGACCCGCGCGCCGCGGCGGGAACTTGGCGGAACCTCAATACTCATGACCGCATCCCCTGCAAAATGAAGGCGCTGAAAAGTCCTTATTTAAGCAAGATGCCGAACGCAGATCAGCCGCCCTTTGTATTCATCGAATTCTGGTAAGCCTTGCCGCTCTGTCGCGATAACTATCTGAAAGCAAATCACAAGCCGGGGATAACGCCCCGCGGATGCCAACGAAAACGACGAATGACCGTCCCTTGGGAAGAGTTTGTGGCCCGTCACGCGCAAGCGGTTTTGGATTCCGCCTTGCGGGTGGTCGCGCACGCAGCCGATGCCGAGGACGTGGCGCAGGATGTGTTTTTGGAAATCCACCGCGGTGGGAAAGTGCAACAACTCGCCGATCAGCCGGCGCTGGTCCGAACCATCGCCACACGCCGGGCACTCGATCGACTGAGAAGAGCCAAGCCGTGGACCGACCTGGAAGGGCACCTGCGAGATCAGCGGCAGTACGAACCGAGCGAGTACGCAATCGCCGCCGAACTTGACCAACGGTTGCGCAAGGAGCTGGCTCGCTTGCCGCCGCGCGAGGCCGAGGTCTTTTGCTTGACGTATTTCGAAGAACTTTCGGTCGCGGAGATCGCCACAGCGCTCGACAGCTCGCCAGGAGCGGTTTCTAAGTCGCTTTCGGTGGCAAGAAAGAAACTGTCGATCGCTTTTGAAAAACATCGCCTTTAGGGCATGCAGCAGAGACTCAAAGCCATGAGCCATCACGAATCCCAAAACGAATCGACGCCGGACAGACCACTGCCAGGCGAGTTACTTGCCGCAATCGGTCGCGCCCGGCAACGTCGGGCAACGCCAGAGTTGGTCGCGAGCCTGATCGAGAAAGTTTTGCAGGACGAGAGCGAGGTAGTTTCGCTGCCGCCGCGATCGCTTTGGAAACAGCCATTGCTGTGGGGATTAGCGACGGCCGCGGCACTGCTGATAGGGGTGATCGTTGCCACGTGGTGGCCACAGCACGAACCGCCGAGGGTGGTTAACCGGCCAGATCAGCGAGTCTTGTCCGCGGTGACCAAGGTTTCGTTGGTCGATGTTGTCTTCCAGCAGATGACCGACGACTTGGACCGCGCCGATGCAGAGTTGGAGGAAGTAAGCGCAGGGCTGCAAATGGCAGCCCTGCGGCATGAAATCGAAATTACCTTGGACGAGTTTTACGATAGGAGTAAGTAGCGATGCGTAAGCAGTTTTTTAGATCGATATGGATGCGAGCGGCAGTGATCGCGGCCATCGGCTGGCTGAACTTCCAAGTCGCGCGAGCGGTCGAGGACGAACAGAAGCCCGTCAAAGCACCGCCAAAGCATGCGATTGTCGGCGAGACGCTCGCGGGCTGGTACTTCGCGCCGAAGGAGCTTAAGGAAGAGTACGATTCGGCGCTCAAACGGCTCGAAGGCTTGCAGGCCGACGTCGATGCCGGTGCGATCGATTCCAAGGAAGCCACCAAGCAACTTGGCGAGCTGCGAACCAAGCTCAAGGCACTGCGCCAGAGTATCGACAATAGCCGCGTTCACGTGCAAGGAGCTGAAATCCACGAACAGACCGAGACTATTGATTTTGACCTCGGGCCAGAAAAACGGTTGGCGATCACGGCAAATCAAGTGCGTGTCGTGGGCTGGGATCAACCGAACGTCCGCATCGAGTTGAAGAAGAAGGTTCTCTCGAACGACGGCAAGCCGGTCGACGATCAGCTCAAGGCGATTGCTATCGTCCACAAGCTCGGGCGAGCGGAATTCGCCGGCGGCACCGATGCCGAATGGGACGCCGACGAAGCGGAGTACCTGAAGAAAGATGGCGCCGAGTTGACGCCGGAACAGCGCGAGGACCGCCGCAAGTTTGTCGACGGAATTCGCAAGAGCTACGCCCTCTATCGCGATCTGTTGGGCAAAGACATCGACGTCGTTTCGGTGAGCGGCCTCGATTACCAGGACAACAAATCGATCAGCATGCGAGTCCAATCCGAAGACGGAGTCGGGCAGTGGGGATCGGTTCGGCAGCGCTATGCCGAAGTGACCGCTTACGTTCCGCAGTGCACAAGCGTCACGGTTCGCGGTGCCCGGCGGGGATTACAAGCCGAAAACCTGTCGGCCGATCTCGTTCTCACGAGCGACGGAAATACTGACTCCGATGCGCGAGGTCGCTTTGATGTGGAGGGGCTTACAGGCAAGCTGATCTGCCGAAACTTTCCGCTCCACAAGATTGCGAAAGTGACGGGAGACATTTCGGTCGAATCGACCACCGAGTTTGGCGTCGAAGGAGCGGGGACGATGCACGAAGATGGTTTCCGCACCATGACGCCTGCCCGGCAGTTTGCGGTGCAAATCGAGGACGTTAGCGGCAACGTCCATGTGCGGTATGGGCGGGTCAAGCTCGACCTCAGCAAGATCGAGGGGACCATCGACGTCGTGAACGAATTTGGCGATACGCACCTGGTGGCCGAGAAGCCCTTTGCGGAAGCGGCCCATCGCATTTACAGCGAGTGCGGGCGGATCGATGCCCTCCTCTCGGCGGACGCCTGGAAGTCGATCCCCGTCGTCGCTGTGACCAACCACGGTGGAGTGCGAACCAATCTGAAACGAGAGGAATTCGACGACTTCCACCTCGAAGGGGAAGACAAGGAAGACGAAATCCGACGCGATTGGTCGGGATTCCGGACCAAGGAACCGGATGAAGGCCCCCTGGGAAACTTCGGCCTTTTCGATCGGTTTTTTGCGATCACCCGTGGTGGGGAGCGGTCCAAAGGGATCGATCTCCTCACGCGTAACGGCAGAATCGCGATTCTGCGAAAGTAGCGGCCTAGATAGCACTCGTTGTCACATCCTCCGGGGCCTCACGCTCTGTCTGACGTGGGGACTAAACAGTACGGAGGCAAAGCCATGTTGACGACATTCGAAGGTTGCTACGGAAACGCGGATACGGATCGCGCCATGATCGTGACCGCTTATCAACAAATGTCCCGCGATGCCGCCCGCAGCGGCGCTCGGGCCGATGAAATCGAAACCGCCCTCCGCTCTGCTGGAGCCGGCCCGCAAGTCGCGGAACGGATGATGAAGGAAGTTCTGGACGAGACGGTCGCCGCACTGGTCGACCTGCGAGTCCCGGAGCGCCAGGTCGTCGAGAAGCTCGAACGCCGCGGCTTCGAGACCGATCAGATCGAAGATGCGATTGAGCGCGTTAAAGAAAGCCGTCAGCCATCTGCGGATGGCGCCAAACTCCTCGATCCGACCAGCATGGCGATTGGGATCATCTGGTGCCTGTCGGGAATGGCGATTCACGGAAGTCACGCGCTGGCGACCCTTTTTCCGGAAAGCCTGCCAGGCATTTTGCTCACCATCGGCGGGATGGTGATGGTTCTCGATCCGCTGGCACGCTGCTTCGGCTTGCGGATGGTCGAATAGCGAATGGTCGAATAGCGAATGGTCGAATATCCAATAGTCGGGAAGCCAAATAGCTCTCGGCGGCAAGCGGGGATGTTCGCGATCGTGCCGCAAAGGTAAGTTGAATTATGCTGTCGCCTTCACGGGCCGCGGCACAATCATCTTGGGCTGTCGCCCCAGCGTGACAGTTTGGCACGATCCCGAACTCGGACGACCTTTGATGAAACCCGCCGGCGTGTTGGAATCGGTTTTGTACGCCGAAAACCTGGATGCGATGCTCCCCTTCTATCGGGACGTCGTCGAATTGTCGCTGCACGCCCACGAACCGGGGCATCACCTGTTCTTTCGCTGCGACAAGGCGATGGTGCTGATCTTTAATCCGAACGCGACCGAGCACCACACCATCAAAATCGGCAACGGCTTCATTCCACGACACGGCTCGCGCGGGCAGGGGCACCTTTGCTTTCGCATTGCTGCCGACGCCGTCGATGCCTGGCGAAGCAAACTGACAACGGCAGAGATCGCGATCGAGTCGGAGATCGCTTGGCCCAACGGAGGGCACTCGCTTTACGTCCGTGATCCGGCCGGCAACAGCGTCGAATTCGCTACCGCCGCCTTGTGGCAGCTTCCCGAAAACGGAGCCTCGCGCTCCGAGATTTCTGCATGAACGCCGAACGTCGACCTTTTGGTCCGCACCGCACGCTCGTTTCTCCCGTGGCCATGGGATGCTGGCCCATCGCCGGGATGACGACGCTCGACGCAAATGAGCGCGACAGCGTTGCGACGCTCGAAGCGGCTCTGGCGTCGGGGATCAACTTCTTCGATACCGCCTATTGCTACGGGGCCGACGGCCTGAGCGAGCGGCTCATTGGGCAGGTATTCAAGGGACGTCGCGAGCAGATTGTCATCGCGACGAAAGGGGGCATTCACTGGCGCACGCCCACCGACCGCGTTCAGGATGCGTCCCCCGCGCGGTTGCAAATGGAATGCGATGAAAGCCTCCGCCGATTGAACGTCGACTACATCGATCTTCACTACCTGCACGCGCCCGATGGCAAAACGCCTGTCGCCGCCAGCGCCGCTGCCCTTCGCGGGTTGCTGGAGCAAGGTAAGGTGCGGGCGGTTGGGGCCTCGAACGTATCGCTCGAACAACTGGAGGAATTCGCCGCCGAGTGCCCCGTCGCAGCGGTCCAGCCACCTTACAACATGCTGCAACGCGAGATCGAACAAGACCTCATCCCCTGGTGCCGCCAGCGGAACGTCGCCTTGATGGTCTATTGGCCGTTGATGAAGGGATTGCTCGCTGGGCGCATTCCACGCGACCATCAATTCACCAAGGGAGACAGCCGGTCCAAGTACCCAATGTTTCAGGGGGACGAGTGGCAACGCAACCAGGACTTTGTCGACCGCTTGAAAGAGATCGCCGAAGAGACGGGCAAGACGGTCGCCCAGGTCGTAATCAACTGGACGATCCACCAGAACGGGATCACCGTCGCCTTGTGTGGCGCCAAGCGGGCGTACCAGATTGAAGAATCGGCCGGCGCGATGGGTTGGAAACTATCGCCCGATCAACTCTCGCGGATCGAAAAGGCAATCTCCGAGCGCGGGCCCATTGCGACCCGCGCTCCGGTTTAAGAATCGACGTTACTAATTGCCGTTGTCAGGCGTCGGCTCTTCGGGTGCATCGAGTCGCACCAGCATCCAGTTCTCGCTTCGGTCCTTGCCGAAGTGAACGAGCAACGGAGCCTCGTTCTGAGTCAGGTTGTAGATGCCCGTCTCGGCGACGAAATCTTCTTTGTCGCCAATGCGGAACGCGACGCGCTGCGTATCCTTGTCGACTCGACCTTGAATCGTTTGCGCCTTGTCGTTGTCGACGTTGTACGCGGTTCCCGAAATGATTCCGTCCTTAGACACGGCGAGTTGGATCGAGCGTCCGGAGTCCAGGTCTTTGTCGCCGGTGGTGACGGCGAAGGTCCCCAGCGGCAGCCACTCGACCTTTTCCGCCTCGGCTTCCGAAGCAGGAGGGGCCACCGTGGCCAACGTCGCCGCGCTTTCGGCGAACTCTTCGGTTGACGCAACCGTTTCACCGCCGACGGTGACCCTGTTGTCAACGTACTGAACGTTTCCGCTCGGTCCGTACGAGTAATAGATCGGCTGCTGCCATGCGACCACCGGGGCGTTGTCCCACGCGAACCACGATGTCACCACGGGCCAGGTTGGCTGCGACCACCAGTAGTTCCAACCGTAGTTGTAGAACTGGTAGCCGTAGTGCCAACCGCACAAAGGATGCCGGTGGTTGTACCACCAGCCTTGGTTGAACCAGTTGTGGCACTGGTTGTAGTAACCCCAGTGATGGCGGAAATTGTTTCCCCAATTGTGCCAGCGATCGAAGTTATAGTTGGGACGCGCTCCCCAGTTGGGACGATTGAAAGTGTTCTGCCACTTGTTGTTGATGTTGATATTCGTATTGTGGCCGAAGTCCGCCGCCCAACTGGGCCGCGTGCTGATCAGATTGTTGTAGTTCGGCCTGTTGCCGATATTTCCCGGTCCGACATTGCCGCCGTTCCACCAGCCCTTGTCGGTGATTCCCGGCTTCGGCGCCGGACGTGTGAATCCAGGCTGACCAGTACCCGGACGATTGAGTCCCGGTCGATTGCCAGCAATATCTCCGGGCAGCTTTCCAGGAAGGTTTCCTGGCAGAGTTCCCGGGCGCGTAATCGGCTTGTTGGGCCGTTGCATTCCTAAGAAGTCGCCGACGTCGCCAGGCGATGGACGTCCCGTTCCCGGACGGGTATTGCCCGGCCCCAAGTTTCCCTGCCCTGGAATTCCAGGACGCGGTGTCGGGCGAGTTCCGGTGATCGGATTACCGGGAGTTTTGCCCGGAAGTTTTGTGTTCGGGCCATCCAAACTCGGCAGACTTCCCGGTCTTGTACCAGGTCTGCCGACGACGTCGCCCGGGAGATTTGGGCGTGGGCGTGTTGCCGGTCTGGTGGCTGAGCCTGGTATGGCAGGCTTCATTGCGCCGGAGGGTCCATTGAATTTGGGATTGTTAATGCCAGGCCGATTGAAATTTCCGCCTCCGAAGTTGGGATTTCCAACGCCAGGATTCCCGACATTTGGACTTCCCACGTTCGGTCGCCCGACTCCAGGATTCGGACGATTGAAGTTCGCCCCGCCCGGGTTACCGATCCCTGGATTTGGCCGGTTGAAGTTGGCCCCTCCTCCAGCCGGCATGTTGATGTTGGGCCGATTGAAGTTCGCGCCGCCGCCTCCTGGATTGAAGTTAGGGCGAGGTGCGCCGCCGCCTCCCATGTGGCCCATGCTTCCGCCGAAGCCGCCACCACCGCCTCCCGTGGGACGTGAAGGCATTTGAGGCCGCATTCCGCCGCCTCCCATGCCTCCCATTCCGCCACCACCGCGCGGCATACCACCGCCGCGGGCTCCAATCGCGAAGGCTGGTTCGCACATCGCGGCGATTCCCGCGAACACAGCCACGATCAATCGATAACGAATTGTCATGCGCAGGCTCCTTGTGTGTGAACGTTACTTCGACTTGGGTTTAGTGGGCGTTGGAGGCGTCGGCGATTTGGGCGCCGGCGGCGTCGAGGCTTTGGGAGCCGCATCGCCCGTCGGCGCGTTTTCGGCCGTTTCCTTTTGTCGTGCCACCGTGATCGCGGGCTTAGATGGGAGCGACTCGCCATCGACTTCGTGAGCCAGCAGTTGCACCTTCATGGTGTCGTGATCGACGCGTTCGATCACGAACGTTCCCGTTGCCAATCGGCCGTCGGCCAGCGTTTGCGTCGATTTGATCGACCAACCGTCTTCCACCTTGGTCCAAATGGCCTCCGAGAATGCGCCGTCCGAGAAGAACGTCCAAGAACGGATATGCTTCGCGATCGGGTCCCAGCCGATGACTTGCGTTCCTTCGGCTTCTTCGTCGGCGTTGTTGGTGCCGACAAAAGATCGGATCAAAAAGGTATTGTTCGCGCTGAAGCGGAAGGACGATCGAACCGGCTTGGCGTCGGGAGCATCGTCTTGATCGGCCCACACCCCGACCAGCCACGACAGCGGCATCAGTGCCTCTTCGGCCGAATCGGGGACCGCAGGCGGAATCTCCTCGACGCTGCTCAGTTGCCACGCCGGCTTGGCGCCAGCCGACTTGAGTGCGATTGCCGAAACATTGGTTACGAACGGATCAACATCCGCGGCGGAGATAGTCGCGACACCCTCCACCTGTGCGACGTCAGGCGTGAGGAAGCGAATCTCGCTCACCGTAACTTGAAGCCGCAATTTCTTTTGCTGACTGAAAGTGTCGGCCAGCGATGCGACGATCGCCTCGCGGCCTTTCGTCTTCTCGCCGGTGGCCCGGTCGATGTAAACGCCGTCTTCTCGCCACTGCTCGCCAATTGCCGTGGAATCCCCTTTGTTGAACGCCGCCACATATGCGTCGAGCATCTCTCGCACGGGCGCTTCGGCCTTTTCGTCGGCGGCGGGGAGGCGGCTGAGCGTAAAGCAACTTGTGAGTACCAAGCCGGCGGCGATGGCCGCTGAAAAGATGGGACGTCTCATGATGGCATCTCAAAAAGGAAAAACTTTCAACCGTACAAACGAGCATTGCACAGTTTGGCAATATAACGGCTGCGTGAATGCAAGTCCCTTGGTTGGGAATAGGAGCATTCCGCAATGAGTACCAATTAGAGGGCTGACGACGGTGCGTCAGGGGCGATTGGTAAGCTGTTACGGCCGCCGTCTGGCGGAGCCGGCAAGAACGGGTTCGCCCGTCGTGGAATTTTGAAACGAATTCCATAAAAGCCGACCAATGTAGGCGAGATTCTGCAGCGTTTCGCGAACTTTTGAGGACGTGTCATGATTCGTCGAGGGGTGATTCTTGTCGCGTTGGAACGGGACTGCTCATTTGATTGTTTGACACGGCCGCCCACGCGCAAGAGGCCTCCTGATCCTCGCTCCATTCGAGGTCAACGCGGTTTCGCTGGCGAAAGTTCGCGCGCTCCTTGACGGCCCTCCGGGAAAAAACACACGTGGATCGAGCGGGTCCGCGAGGCCTACGCCACCGGCATGAACGCCACGTCGAAGCGATTGAGACGCACAAAGCAAAGAGCGACGTTGGATATTTCGGCGAAGTAGTAGCTCCGATCCGAGAGCCGCTCATTAAACGCAAAGAGCCCGCACATCATCAATGCGCGAGCTCCTTTTTAATAACGCGAACCAAAGTCTAAAGCGGCTTAGTAGCGTCGGCCGCCACCGCCACCATATCCACCGCGACCACCTCCGCCGCCCCCACCGTAGCCACCGCGACCACCACCACCGCGCTCTTCGCGCGGACGCGCTTCATTGACAGTCAGCGTGCGCCCGCCGTTTTCTTTGCCATTCATGGCCGCGATCGCGGCCTGTGCTGCTTGAGCATCGTTGAATTCAACGAAACCAAATCCTTTGGAGCGACCGGTTTCGCGATCCATCACAACTTCAGCGGACCGCAATTCGCCGAAGCTGGAGAACATGTCTTCCAGGGCAGCGTTATCCACGCCGTAAGTCAGATTGCCCACATACAATTTCGTAGCCATAACCGTATCATCCTTTTCCGAGACGTCCTGCTGAACCTGACATCCGAAAAGGATCGGTCGATGCGAGACGAGACCTAAATACTGGCCGTAGCGACAATCGCCCCGGCCAAACCATCATCGGCAGCAAAACTGCCACCGCATGTGTTCTTTTAAATTCATGCGCCGCAATCACTCCCCAGATAACGGTGTTGATTATCTGACTGAGACGGGTCGATCGCAACCTCGTTTCATTCACAACAATGTGCAACCGGACTATGGTCGCTCCAAAAAAAGTCGTTCATTTCGACTGGCAGAGCAGATCCTGCCTTCACTGTAGCTGTGACCTTTTCTGCAATCGAATTGACGCGATTCATTTCGCTTTGGATCCGGCCACTGTATTCGTCAAGTTCACTTCGGCTTGCTGCAGGCGGGATGGCGATTGCTTCTCCCGACAGCGCAATTACCGTCGAGCCGGGCCTGGGCACAACCAGATCAGTCCAGCCCGTTCCCCACGACCAACTGCTGGTACAGGCGAATGCGGTAGGGACCACCCGTTTCCCGGTATGCGAACTTAAGAATGCGATGCCGGACTTCATCTGGCGTCGCGGACCCCGCGGTCCGTCGGGCGTCACCACAATATGGTGTCCACTCGTTTCATCAATCAATTGCCGGACGGCTCTGGCTCCACCCTGCGAACTGGAACCACGGACACTGGAAATCCCGATCGTGGCCAGTGCATTTGCAAGAAACGTACCGTCTTGATGTCGCCCGACAAGCGCCTTTGTTGACGGTTGACGCCCGAGAAACATGGGCATCAGAATGGAATCGTGCCACACGCAGTAAATGCAGGTCGATCCAGTTGGACGGCTGTATGGGCTTAACGACGGATCGGTGTAGAACAGTTTACGGCGAACGGTGGCGAACAACGTCCGCGCAGCAACGACTGCAAGTCGTGCTACGCCTCGTTCAAAAATTGCATTTCTAAACCGCAAGAACACCAACCATTGCCGCATCCCTCGCGGCTTATCAGGAGCATCGGGTGATCACTAAGGCCGCGAGCATCCCCTCTCAGCCATATGTCACGTGGGCAGAGGTAGAGGAATGCCAAGCCTAAGCAGCACCAAATCCTGGGGAGAATCAGCCAGGGTCGTCAGGACAGAGACGAATCGCGGAGAAAAAACTCTCGGTGCGATCCGCAAGTCAAAATACGAGACAGCAGACTTTCTTAAACATTTCGCCAATATCATAAGCCTAACGCGCCCATCATCGGCCCGATAGCCCAGTTTGGCCCATCGATCGATTTCTTGTGAAATCGAGCCTAGCTCGACGCGGATTGCCTTAGCAATCGGTCATACAGATCGATGTGCCGCGAGACCATCTTCTCGATCGAGAATTCTTCCAGCATCCGCTGTTTGCTGGCGGCGCCAAAAGCCCTGGCGCGGTCGGGTTCCTCGAGCATCCCTTTGATGGCCTTGGCGAATTCAGCCCGGTCGCCAACGGGTACGGTTTCGCCTGTCACTCCCGGAACGACCAAGTCGCGGTTCCCCGGAATATCGGACGCGATCACGGGAACTCCCGCCGACATCGCTTCCATGATCGCGTTCGATTGCCCTTCATAGCCGCTGGCCAGGCAGAACACGTCGAAGTGGGGTAAAAGTCGAGCAACATCGTCGCGCTCGCCTAAAAAGTGAACGCACTTTTCTGTCTCGGTTTGCTTGCTGAACCGCTCCAGCCGCCACCGTTGCGGTCCATCGCCGACGATCAGCAGATGGGCGTCGTCCCGCACGCACTGGACCAGGTCCATCGCCCAGATCAAATCCTTGATCCGCTTCTGCGGCCACAAACGACCTACTGCTCCAATCAGTTTCGCGTTCTCGGGCAGGCCGAGTTCCCTCAGTAAGTCTCCACGTGAAACGGACTGCGCAGGGCAGAACGGAGCAACCCCATTGGGGATGACCGTGAACTTCTCTTTGGGAATTCCGGCGCCGGTGTAGAAGTCGACCACGCCCGAGCTGTTCGTCGCGATCGTTGTCGTTCGCTTGGCGAGCCAACGATCGACGGCCAGCTCATGCCAGCGCTTCCAAGGATCGACGCACCGTTCGCCCGCGATGACGACGGGCACCTTCGCCGCGAAGGCCGCCGCTCGGCCGTAACTGTTGGCCGCGAAGATCCACGTGTGGACCACGTCGGGCTTGAGCTCCATGATGTGCCGCTTGAGCCGCCCGTAGGCCCACGGATCGATCTTCCACGACTTGCCGATGATCTTCGTTGAGACGTTGGCGGCTTTCAGCCGCTCTTCCAGCGGACCGCCGGAAGTCAGGCACGCGACGTGGACGTCGTAGCCAGCCGACTTGAGTCCCTCAGCCAGCAGGCACATCTGCTTTTCGGCACCGCCCCGGACCAGCGTCGGAATGATTTGAAGAATGCGGGGCACGGATGGATGGTTGTAAAAAATCAGGCCGACGGGCCAAAGCGTCCGTCGGCCTGCTTGATGATAGAAACTCAGGCGACCGATCTGAGTGATTTCTACGGCGCCAACAACAATCGACTTGGCGCCTTCAAGTAGCCAATGACGTCATTGAGGAACCTCGCTGCCGTGGCGCCGTCGACCAGGCGATGGTCATACGAAAGCGACATCGGCATCATGAATCGGACTTCGACCTTGCCGTCGATCACCACGGGCATTTGCCGCGAGCGGCCGACCAGTAGGATGGCGACCTCCGGAATGTTCACGATAGGCGTCGAGTATGTCCCGCCGATCGCTCCCAAGTTGCTGATCGTGAAGGTCCCTCCCTGCAGATCGGCCAGCGAGTACTTGCTCTCGCGGACCTTCTCGGCCAACGTCGCCAGATCGCGGGTGATCTCACTGATCGAGAGTCGATCGGGTTGTCGTAGCGGCGGGACCACAAGGCCCTTCTCCGTGTCGACGGCGATCCCGATGTTCACATATTCCTTGTAGACGATCTCGTCCCGTTCCATGTCGATCGATGCGTTGATCGCCGGGTGCTCGCGAAGAGCCATCGCGACCGCTTTGATCAAAAACGGCATCGTCGTCAGCTTAAGGCCGCGCTTGGCGTAGTCGTCTTTGCTGCTGCTGCGGATGCGTTCGAGTTCGGTGACGTCGGCGTCGTCGAAGTTCGTGACGCGGGGGACGGTCGACCACGATTTGTGCATTTGCGTGGCGATTGCCTTACGCATTTGCGTCATCTTTTCAATGTGAACAGGTCCCCATTTGTCGGACTGACCGGCGCGCGGCGCTTTGTTTTCGGTAGCTGGTGCTGGCCGATTCTCCGTCGCGGTTGCCGTGCCATTGTCACGAGCTGCCGGTGCTGCGTGTTCGCGGACGGCGCGAAGGACGTCGTCGCGCGTAACGCGGCCCATTTCGCCGCTGCCGGACACGTTTCGCAGGTCGACGCCAACTTCACGTGCGAAGCGTCGCACAGCAGGACCTGCCGCGACATCACCACCCGCACTGGCTGCCGGTTGAGCCGGCGCGGGCTGAGCTGATGGAGGTGCAACCGCGACTGGTTGCGGCGCAGGTTGAACCGGTTGTGGTGCTGGCTGAGGCGGCGCCGCCGGCTGTTGTGGCGGGGCCTGCTGGGGCTTGGCCGCAGCTGGCTGTGGGGCGGCTGGTTGCTGCGCCGGCGGTTGTGCGGGCGGAGCCGCAGCCGGTGGAGCGGCTGCTTTAGGAGCAGCGGCGGGCGCGCCATCGACGGCTAGGATTGGTGCACCCACCGAGATGGTTTGGCCCTTTTGGACGTAGATCTTCGTTATCTTACCTGCTGCATCGGCGGGGACAGGGAGCGTCGCCTTGCCGGTTGCGAGTTGAATGATTTCCTGGTCGCGGGAGATGGTGTCGCCCACATTAACCAGGATTTCAACCACTTCGCCGGAATCGACCCCTTCGCCAGGGCTTGGTAGTGTGATGTCAGTCGCCATAGTGTGTATGGATTTCTAAACCTTAGATCCAGTGTGAATATCGCTATGCGTACAGCGGGTTTTGCTTGTCGGCGTCGATGCCCAATTCTTCGATTGCTTTTTGCACTTCGCTCGGTGCGATGACGCCTGCCTTCGAGAGTCGCCATAACGTGGCGATCACAATCGACTCGGCATCGACCTCGAAGTGCCGTCGCAAGGCCTCGCGTGTTTCGCTGCGGCCCATGCCATCGGTTCCGAGCACATAAAAATCGCCCGGTACCCATGGCTGGATTTGCTCGGTGACGGCACGGACATTGTCGCTCGCAGCGAGAGTCAGGCCGTTGTAACCGGCAAACTGCTCTTCCAGGTACGAAACCTTCGGCGGTGCCGTCGGGTGGAGCATGTTCCACCGCTGGCACGTTTGTGCTTCGCGGCGAAGTTCCGTGTAGCTCGTGACGCTATAAACATCACTGGCGATCTGATACTTCTCGGCCAGGATCTGCTGCGCTTGGAGCGTCATCCGCAGGATGGCACCGCTGCCTAACAGCCGAATGCCGGCCTTCGGGCTGCTTACTTGACTCGATTGCAACTTGTACATCCCGCGAATGATGCCATTCTCGGCACCTTCCGGCATGCCAGGGTGAACGTAGTTCTCGTTGCCGCAGGTGATGTAGTAGATCGCCGTCTCGCCGTCTTGGTACAGACGTTTGAGGGCGTCGATCATCAGCACGGCGTACTCGTAAGCGTACGCAGGGTCATAGGCGCGAACGTTCGGGAACGCCATCGCGTTGAGCGTGCTATGGCCGTCCTGGTGTTGCAGCCCTTCGCCATTGAGCGTCGTCCGGCCATGCGTCCCGCCGAACATGAAGCCCTTGGCCCGCATGTCTTGGGCGGCCCAGACCAAGTCGCCAATCCGCTGGAAGCCGAACATCGAGTAGTAGATGAACAGCGGGATCATGTTGATCCCATGCGTCGAGTAAGCGGTACCGGCGGCGTTGAAGCTCGACATCGACCCTGCTTCGGTGATCCCTTCTTCCAGGATCTGGCCATTGGTTGCTTCTTTGTACTTGGCGATAATGTGCGAATCGACCGGCTCGTACAATTGCCCGACGTGGCTGTAGATGCCGAACGAGTTGAACATCCCTTCCATGCCGAAGGTTCGCGATTCGTCCGGCACGATCGGCACGACGAATTTGCCCACCTTCTTGTCGCGGCAAAGCTTGTCGATCATGCGAACCACGGCCATCGTGGTCGACATGTCCTTGCCTTGGCTGCCGCCGAGGAATTCTTTGTACTCCTCGAGCTTTGGCGTCTCGCTTACCGGATGCGTTGTCGGTCGGGATGGCGTCGACCCGCCCATCGCGCCGCGACGCTCACGCAGGTAACGCATCTCGGCGCTATCCTCAGGTGGCTTATAAAACGGAGCTTTGACCACGTCGTCGTCCGAGATCGGAATTCCGAAGCGGCTGCGGAATTCGAACAGTTCTTTCTCGTTGACCTTCTTGGTATTGTGCGCGACGTTACGACCTTCGCCGGCCTCACCAAGGCCGTAGCCTTTGATTGTTTTGGCGAGGATCACCGTCGGTTTGTCGCTCGATTCGACCGCGGCCTTGTAGGCGGCGTAAACCTTCTCCGGATCGTGGCCGCCGCGGCGTAGCGATTGCAGCTTCTCGTCGCTGATGTTCTCCACCAGCTTGAGCAACTCCGGATACTTGCCGAAGAAGTGCTCGCGAATGTACGAACCCGGGCTCACGACGTACTTTTGGAATTGGCCGTCGACGACTTCTTCCATCCGCTTGACGAGCAAGCCGGTATCGTCGCGCTCGATCAACTGATCCCAGTCGTCGCCCCAAATGACCTTCACGACGTTCCAGCCGGCACCGCGGAAGAGCCCTTCCAGTTCTTGGATGATCTTGCCGTTACCGCGAACGGGCCCGTCGAGCCGCTGCAAGTTGCAGTTGATGACAAACGTCAGGTTGTTCAGCTTCTCGCGGCCAGCCAGCGTGATGGCGCCGAGCGACTCGGGCTCGTCGCATTCGCCGTCGCCCAAGAACGCCCACACGCGGGCCTTGGAAGCATCCTTGATGCCTCGATCGGTCAGGTAGTGATTGAAGCGGGCCTGGTAGATCGCCATGATCGGGCCCAAGCCCATCGAGACCGTGGGAAACTCCCAAAAGTCAGGCATCAGCCAGGGGTGCGGATAGCTCGATAGTCCCCGCTCGCTTTGCAACTCGCGGCGGAAGTTATCGAGGTTGGCTTCGCTCAAGCGACCTTCCAAGAAGGCTCGCGAATACATCCCAGGCGAGGCATGGCCTTGGAAGTAAATCTGGTCGCCGCTGTAACCATCTTCGCCGCGGCCTTTGAAGAAGTGATTGAAAGCCACTTCGTAGAGCGTAGCACTTGATGCGAAGGTGCTGATGTGGCCGCCCAATCCATCGAACCGCTTGTTGGCGCGGACGACCATCGCCATCGCGTTCCAACGAATGATGCTCTTGATGCGGCGTTCGAGTTCGCGATTGCCAGGGTAACGCGGTTGCTTGGAACGAGGGATCGTGTTGATGTAAGGCGTGTTCATCGCGACCGGCATCTCGACGCCGTCCCGCTGGGCCTTGTCTTCCAACTCCATCAATAGATAGCGAACTCGTTCTGGGCCTTTGGTTCGCAAGATGTAATCGAGCGATTCAAGCCACTCCTGCGTCTCGGCCGGATCGATGTCGGTGACCTGAGCGACGTAGGGGTTCGGATCGGCGGGAGTATTTGCCACTGGAACTACTTCTCCCGATGCGATTTCAGTATCAGCCATGGTGTGTTTTTATCCCCACAAGCGGGAAATTCTTGTTCGCCAAAACGGCACCCCGACGGCGATCCTGATCAACGATCAGCGTCGAGTCCGACTTTCCTAACTAATTGCCATTCAAGAACATACGTTTCGTCCTCTTCGCCGTCGGCGTGGTCGCGCGGCAAAATAGGAACTCCGGGACTTCCCGGCCATACGAGCTTTTACCAAGCCCGAAAATCCTGCGCAATCTATTCGATTCCGATAACCCCGAAGCGTGACCAATCTTGAGCAAGTGTTGCCTGCACTATTGTTTTCCAGTTCCCCCACCCCGTAAAGGTCGGAGACGCCAAGAAAGCCGCTATTTTGGGTGGTGTGACCTGGCCGTGCGGTCTGCCAACACGAGAAGGTGTTTGGGTGACTGTCCATCCCATGCTGCCATGAGCGGATCGCCGTCAACTTCAATTGGCTGATCGGACACTTCGGCCCACCCCAACAAGAACGGGCGGTGGAGCGCCGCTAGGAACTCGATTGCGGAACGCGGACTGGTCTTAGTCCGAGCGAGGACCTTTGGATGCATCTCGATCACGACCAATAGTTGATCGACTGTCCGCATCAGCTTTTCGCAGCCGCGCAGCACGGCAAGCTCGCCTCCCTCCACGTCGATTTTCAGAATGAGATTTCGCGGCGTTTCCATGCCGTGCGCAGCCCAATCGATCTCATCCGGCCGCGTCATTTCGATTCCGCCCTCGGCTGCTGGTTCGGCGAAGCGGGCGTGATCCGACGAATCGTAGCCCGGGGAACTCAGCTGCGCTCTGCCGGTTGATTCGCCAACAGCGTTCGTCGAAGCCCATGTCTTGATCGCGAGGCGATCCAAATTTCGTTTCAGCCACGGAAAGGCGATTGGATTCGGTTCAAAGGCCACGATTTGCTTAAGCGCGGGAAGCCTCTTCACCATGCCTAGCGAAAACAAGCCGATATCGGCCCCGCAATCGATGAGCGTCAGCGGTCCGTCCAGTTTCGTCGCCGAACTCGCAACGCTATCGAGCAACTCTCGTTCGTAGTTGCGCGTCTCTTCCTCATCCCACATTGTTTCCATGCGAAAGATCGGGACATCGACGAGCAGATCGTCTGCCAACCGGTACGTTGCGCCTTGGCTCAACAGTCCCAGTTTTCGGGCCGCGCGCAGCCACAGCCCAGGTCCGCGCAAGCCGCTACGAATCAGCGACTTCGCTAAACGAAAATGCCATGGTGCCGTTTGCAGGCGTGAAATAGGGCCATTCCTGATTGGGGTGAACGGGGCCAACGTGCCCCTGCCCTTCAAACTAGTTGGAGGAAGCGGTCTCTGCATCGGCGACGCCGATCGCGTGCCCCTCTTTTCCTTCCACAAACACGCGAACTTGCAACGGACCCCGCGTCTCGCGCGGGACTTCGAGTTCGATAACGTTATTGCCTTGTCGTATGTCCGAATCGGTCCGGCTCCAAACCGCATCAATGGCCTTCTCATATTCGGCGTGCAAGCGGGCGAATTGTTTCTGCGACAAATCCTCCAGCTTGCGGGCCGGAAGCGGCTCTTTGGTGCTTCCACGCCGGCACGTAAGTTCGATCCGTCCCTTGCCCGCGATAGGTGAAACGACCTTGACCGACAGCCGTTCGCCGGGAGCAAGCTTTGTCTTCGGCAGTTCCACATCTGCCGAGCGGCTTCGAGTCACTCGCAGCAGCGGATCGCCTAGCAAATTGAGGAGCGCAATGTGCTCCTCCCGCTCTGCGTCCAAACGGTCACCGCTTGGACTGATGAGTGCGGCCGCCGAATCGATCACCGCGGTGAGCCGTTCTTCCGGCGTCGCATCGTCCGGCAGTTCGCCGCTCTCGGGAACGATCGGTTGGTGGCTCTTGAGTCGAACCTTGGCGCGACGAACCAACTCGCCGAGGGTTTGCCCATCACCGTGAAAATACTCCTCGATCAACCCGCGACCAAACAGAGCCAATGAGTAAGGAAGCGAAATGCGACTCGATGCGATGGCCGCCACCGGCCCATTTTCCTTTCGTAGCATCTCCTCGGCCAGGCAATCGTTGGGCTGGTCGTACGCGCCCGTGTAGCAGCAAAAGAAGAGCGCCACAGGCGATCCGGCTGCGGCGTTCAATTCATCACAGTCGCGTGTTCGCAAGATGGGAAAATACTTTCCCTGGTGCCGCACGCTGTCACACGCTCGAGGTGAACCGTGGCCGATGTAGACCCAAAACAAGCATCCTTCGTTGAGACGCGTCAGGCACGTCTCTTGAAATCGTTCGGGGCTCGGGAAGTAAGGACTCCGCCAACTTCCGTACGTCATGCAAGTATCGAAGCCTCCCGGCACTCGACCGACTAAGCAGGCCCGCGTCGCGTTCTCGATCAATTTGTCGGCCACAGGACCGAAATCGCCGACGCCCGCTACCAGATTGATTCGTCGTCGCCAGAGCCCGTGATCGAGCTCGGTTTCGTAGCGGATCGTTTTGTTGACAAACGTCGTGAGCTCGGCGGGGTTATCGACCGAGATTCGCCCTACGCACAGATCCGGCGACCCGTCGCCATCGAGGTCGGCGAAGGGGGCATCGGTAGCAATGGGAGTCGATTCGCCAAGTGACTCGTTGATCTCGCCTTTGACGAAGCAGGTGGGCGTTAGACGGCTTGATGGCCCTTGTGGATCGCGCTGGCGCACGCCTCGTTCGGGAGCGTCGCCGATCAGGACGACATTCTTCAGACGGCTGCGCGTCGATTGGTTTTTGATCTGTTCCGAGATTTCTCGCGACGTCCCCGCCGGCTCTGCCACGACGATGTCGTAACCCTGAGCGCGCCGGTAGTCCAGCCACGGCTGCAATGCGGCACGAAACTCGTTTGGACACAACACAATCGTGTCGGGACCCATCGATGGCGTGGTGTCCGCCGAAACGGCTATCGCTATGGCAAAGAACGAAACAAGACCAATGCCCATCGGCTTATCCTTTGGGGCGTGAACCCATCAACCGGAAGAACGGCGGGGCGTAGTATTCACGTTCAACTCTGTCGCTGTAAATACGGAATCCGCGTTATAACAGACGGGCCAAACGAACCGTCGCTGGCGTAATTCGTAGGCAACTCAACTCGGAAAGACAATTGACGAAGTAGACTGAGGCATCCCCTCTTCTGGGGTGTGCTCGCTGGTTTTGGGTTCGAGGAGATCTGGTTCGTGAAAATCGCCGTTATTGGCACGGGATACGTCGGATTGGTCACAGGAACGTGCTTCGCGGAGAGCGGAAACGAAGTGACCTGCGTGGATATCAACGCGGCTAAGGTCGCCCGGCTGCAAAAAGGGGAAATCCCCATCTACGAGCCCGGCCTGCAAGAGTTGGTCTCGCGCAACGTGGGGCACGGGCGGCTCACTTTCACCACCGACACGATGGCGGCGGTGAAGGGGGCCATGCTGGTTTACCTCGCCGTGGGAACACCCAGCGCCGACGACGGCTCAGCCGATCTCTCGGGCCTGTGGGGGGCCGTCAAATCGTTCGCTGGCCAACTGGGGCGGGATGCCGTTGTCATCACCAAAAGCACCGTTCCGGTGGGAACGAACGCGGCGATTTACAAGCTTCTTCAAGAATTAACGGGCCGCGAATGCGACGTCGCCAGCAACCCCGAGTTCCTCAAAGAAGGGGCGGCGATCAACGACTTCATGTATCCCGACCGCGTCGTGGTGGGCGTTCGCACCAAGTACGCCGAAGAGCTGCTGCGGAAACTCTACTCGCCCTTCTTGCGGACCGATAAACCGTTCCTGGTGATGACGCCCGAAAGCGCAGAACTCACCAAGTACGTCGCCAACGCGATGCTGTCGACCAAAATCAGCTTCATCAACGAGATGGCAAATCTCTGTGAGCGGATGGGGGGCGACATCAACGATGTCCGCCGCGGAATCGGCCACGACCGGCGAATCGGCTTCGAGTTTCTCTTTCCCGGTGTCGGCTATGGCGGAAGTTGCTTCCCCAAAGATGTGCGGGCTCTCATCCACATGGCCAAGTCGCACGGCGTCCGGCCGCTCATGATGCAGGCCGTCGAGGACACTAACAACAACCAGAAGAACGTATTGATCGAAAAGATCTCCAACCATTTCAACGGACAATTAAAAGGCAAAACCTTCGCGATTTGGGGGCTCTCGTTCAAGCCCAAGACCGACGACATTCGCGAGGCCCCTGCCCTGGTCCTGATCCATCACCTGCTCAAACACGGGGCCACATGCCGCGTTCACGACCCCGAGGCAATCGGCAATGTGAAAGCAGAGTTGGGCGACAAACTGGTTTACTGCGACCAGCCTCTGGCCACCCTCGACGGGGCCGACGCCCTGGCGATCAACACCGAATGGAACGAGTTCCGGCAGCCCAACTTCGCCGAAATGAAGCGCCGCTTGAAGGTGCCGCTCGTTTTCGACGGGCGAAATTTGTACGATCCTCAGCAGATGGCGGAACTCGGTTTTGTTTACCTGTCGATCGGACGGGTTAAGATCGATGGAAGGGAAGCGGGCAAGTAGTTGGGATCGCGGGCCGCGCGAACCTGTCGATCGGAAAAGTGAGACATGGAAACACGCCCCACTACTTCGTTAGCAGCCATTCAATCGCGCAACGGTGGCGAGGCCTTTTCGTCGCTGCCGCCGTCGCTCTATCGTGACCAGCTTCCACTGGAGCGAGTCAACTCGGGCATTGCCGAGTTGTTAGTCGTCATCGGCGTTTGTGCCACACTGGCCGGCATGATCGCGGCCTCCGTACAAGGGGCGATGGCTGCCGGCCAAGAGATGCAGGAATTCGCAGCGGGGCTGGTTGCCGGCGCTGTTGGTGGATTTGTGGTCGGGCTGATCGTCAGTTTCTTTCAGGCACCGCGATTGGTCACGATCCCCGTCGGCATGGTATTTGGTCCGCTGGTCGGGGCGGCGGTCGCGTCGGTGTTGACCGTTCCCGAAGCCTACCGCAGCAACGTGGGACTGGCTTCGATAGGAGGAGCGGTCGTGTTGGGAGCCGTCGTTCTCGCGGTCAGCCGACTGCGGCGAAAACGATCCTAGCTCGCTTTTACGCCGATCGAATCTCCAATCGGACCGTCCCCATTACGGGGCTGGCAAACGCAGGCTCAGAACGTCCCTGCGGCGATTCAAGGTCCAATTGGTCAGGCCTCTCGATCTCAAGGGCCAGTTCATGGCCTCGCTCAAGTTGGCCCCGTATGTCGTGCGAAAAGAGAATGGGCTGCGGTGCCGCGAGGGAGTCGAACGCCGCCAGCGGAATGCCGTCGAGCAATACAGAGCCTACCACGCCCTGATGCTCAAACGTCACGGCGACGATGTCGTTTGCCGTGATTCCCGTTGGCGCATGGAAGCGGCGAGTCAATCGAACTCGTCCGCGAAAGTCGGCCCCCAGATGCGAAAGCCACTGCCCAGGCTCGTCGACCCGTGTCGGCTCACCCTCTGGTTGTGCGAATGCGTTGAGTGACCAGTTTCCGCGCAAGCGAATGACGTGCATAGCAAGGAAATGCCGTCTAGTGCAGATCGCTCAAGTCGCCGATGACAGTGGTCTGGCGAATTTGACGCGTATCGGCGTCGTACATGCGGATCCGCACTTCGATCCCCCGTAGTTGGCGATCGTAAGGCGGCGAGGTTTCTCGCTCAAAAATGGTGTCCCTGGTCCTGATCACTCCAGCGTTGACCAATCCATCGCGTCCTTCGTCAAGGCCGGCATCTTGATCCTGGTTGATGCCGTCCGATTCGTACGCGAGCGTCCAGGTGTCGTAAGCGTTGGTGTTGTAAACGAACGTTCCCGTGCTGGGATACTGCATCAACAGCGGGTTGTCGGGGGCTCCGATAATCGCCTGAGAGAGTGCCGTACCGCGAGGCAGTACATTCAGTGACGGTCGCATGAAGTACGACGTGCAGTACTGTGGATCAAGCGGGGTCGGGGCTGCGGCGGCGAGGTTGAGAACATCGCGCTGGGTTCGAACTTCGAGCGGAGTTTTGACAGTCGGCCACGCCGCGTTGGAGTTGATTCCTAACAGGAGATTCGATGCGGCCGTGTGACGAAGGGTTTGCCCCCAGCCCAGATCGACATACGCTCCGTATCCCACGGGCCCCGTTGTGGAGTTGATCGCATCGACTGCGACTTTGGCAAAGGCCTCGTCGCCCGGTTGGACGCGAACCACGGTGCCGCCGTAGTTGAATTGGAAGATCGGTGCGTAGGGGTCAAATCCCCGCACGTCGAACCCAACAACTTTGCGAATGACCACGTCTTCGCCCACCATGTCGCCGCCCGCTTCAAACCCAGCCAATTCGAGGGTATCGTCGTCCATGTGGAACAGCAAAGGCGAGACCGTCACCTGGCCGCCGGCGACCGTGATCGGAAACGGATCGAATAACGAGCGGTTGTGGCGCTGCGCCAAATCGTTCAGCGAGTTGGCCGCGAGGTAGTAGGAATCGCCGGACGCAGTCGGAAACGAGGTCCGCTCTCGCAGCGGTTGAGCCACAAACTGACCGTTGTTATTTACCTGTGTTCCGGCAACCCTCACCGACACGTCGTTGTCGTGAAGAAAGCGAAGTTTCGCCATCATGGGGTCCAATGCCCCGGCAAATGCGAATGGGTTGCCGTAGATATCAGGAAGCACTGTGGCCGTGGTGGCCGCGCTCAGCGAAACATTCAAGTCCGGGCGAATAAGCAGAACGCGGCGACGAAGCGAGAACGATTCACCAATATCCCAGACACCGTTTTGGGTGGAGGGATTCTCGTTCAGTTGTGTCCACCAAATCACCTCGGCGAGTTGCGATTCGATAATCCCGCCGTTGTACCGTCCTCGAAAGGGAACGCTGGTGCTGCGGACCGTGAACATCAGCACGTCGTTCACGTCGCCGAAGGCGTGCCGCCAGTGGGGGGTGTTGTTGAAGTTTCGCTCGCCAGCGTTTCCGGCTGGGGCGTTGATGTCGATCGCTTCCAGGTCGTGGGGGTTGTTGCCTCCCGTTTGCGTGAGCGAGACATCGTCCCATGGGCCGCGCCCGAATTGGCCGTCGTCGAGGATGCAGCGAAAATCCAGAAATCGATCACTGGCATTGCCGGCGCCCGGGAGGGGATTGAAAATCCGATAAACCGGCACCACGTCGTTGGCGAAAAAAGCATTGTCGGGAGTCGGCGAGGGAAGATTCACGGAAACAGCACCACGCCGGTTCGCCATCGGTCCTTCGTCGTAGTAAACGTAGCCGTTCCCCGCGTCGGCTGAGGGCCACGTTGTGCCGGGAACAGTCAGCCCGCGCAGGTCGTTGTGGAGCAATGCCTTGGCGGTCTTGAGCTGCCCTTGCATGTCGATCACGGCTCGCCCGTCGGACGTCGACGAACCGATCGTGCGGAAGATCTCGACCATGGCGTAAACCATGATCAGGCTGATGGTCATGGCCACCAGCAATTCAACCAACGTGAACGCTTGGCGAAGCGAAACATGGCGCTTGGGCATGGGACGATCCCAGGTCGTAAGGGAGTTGTGAGAAGTCATCAAACTGACAAGCGAGACGAACGCCGCCGCCCCAAGCGACAGCAACGCACGTCCGAGGTTAGGATTTGAGTTTGTTCAAACCGAAACAAAGTTGGCGTATCGCCAGCCAAGTGTCAACTTAAGTTTAACTCAAACCCGAACAATCCTTCGGTTTATTCGATCGAGTTTCCACAAACCCGTCAAGAAAACAGCCATGAAACCGTTTGGTTTTCGCGAATATCGGTGCGGTTACACACGCGCCGATTTGGCCGTCGTCGTGGTCGTGGCAACCCTCGCCGTGGGAATGTTGATGGTTGTTGCCACTCAGCAGCGGGAAAGTTCCCGCCGGCTTCAGTGTGAGCGAAACTTCACCCAAACCTCCGAATCTATCATTCGCTACGACGAGTTCCGGAGCCAACTCCCGGGGTGGCGGATGGAATCAGGCGGGCAGCCCCGCAGTTGGGTCGTCGCCGTCCTCCCCTATCTCGACATTCGCTTGTCCGATGAAGAGAAGGCGTCCGGCCGGCGCGCCGATCATCCGGGTCCGTGGAAAAAACTGGCCGACGAGATGGCCCAGCCGACCGACGCGTCGGGAAAGACGATTCCACCGATTGGTTCGCTTATTTGTCCAACCGTTCCACCCCGAAAGCGGTCGGTGGCACCGCTATCCATGGGCGTCAACGGCGGCATGCCCGACGTGACGCCGGCGAAGAACTTTCCGCCCGATTGGCCGGCAAACGGGGTTTTTCAAGACGGGATGTACTCGGCTCAACGATGGAAGATTTCTGACATCGCTGGGTTAGACGGCGTGGAATCGACCGTCTTGCTCGCGGAAAACATCGACGCGGGGCCGTGGACTTCCGTGGAGGAGTCGCAACTCGCCGTGTTGTGGTTTCCGGAGGGGCTGCAAGAAACACCATCTCCGCTCTTGTCGCCCAACGAAAAGCCCGGAGCCGGAGACGGCTCCCTCCGATTTGCCCGCCCCGCGGGGCTGCACAAAGGAGGCTGGATCACCGCCTATTGCGATGGGAGCGTGAAATGGACACATGGGCAAATTGCTCCCGCCCTTTGGTCGCAGCTGATGTCGGTCGATGGGACGCAGACCCGCTTGCCGGGTCAAGAAGGTTATCTCCCCGCACCCTACCGCCGCGAACCGATCACGCCTTTGTCATCTGAAACGGCGACGGAAGATTCCGATGAACCAAACCCCGTGGTCCCTCCGTAATCTGCATCGAACGCTAAAGTCGAGCGCTAAAATAGCCACGGCGAGATGCTCTTTTCGCGGGGGACAGATCATGGAGTACCAGGATCAAGTGGAGCAGTCGCTCTTGTTTGCAATCAGCGAAGCCCCCACCGACCCTACGCCTCGATTGTCGTACGCCGATTTTCTCGAAGACCAACTCGATTCCCGCTCCGAATATCTCAGGCGCAGTTGCCAATTGTGGAGTCTCCCGCCAGGCGACTCGGCGTGCGACATCGTTCGAGCCAGGCTTGGAGAACTGGCCTTAGAGATTCCTTCGCACTGGCGGGCAGAAGTCGCCGACGGTTATCCAGAACATTGCCCCGCGTGCCGACCCGATGATGCGCGAGGCTTCAAGCACTGCCCACAGCCCTGGCTCAGTCTTGTACCCACGCACGCTTCGGAGCATCGCGTTTGCCATGCGTGTACGAATCGAGTCGTGTACTGCGGTTCGGTGCCGGAAGTTAGGACGGCTGTGGCAGCCAAAAATCCCGTCGTCCTTGATCCGGCGATCATTCGGTCGAATGGTGTCGTCCCGGAAATCGCGTTTGATCAGCGAGTGGCCGAGTTTGCGCTGCGACGTTCTCAAGGAGAGGCGGTTGCGACAAACTTCCTCGCGACATTGGAAGAGAAGGCCACTCGCGACGCGCCGCGGCCGAGTCTGGTCGCATGGATCAAGAGCTGGTTCAGCATGGAGCCTGAGTAAGGGGAGCTCGCCATGTCTGTCGATCCGGAGTCGGCGCAGTCGATTGAAGCAGCGTTTCTGGAAGCGATTGCCGCTGCTCCGCTCGATCATGCGCCTCGCTATGTCTATGCCGACTGGCTCGAGGAACAGTTCGATAGCCGCGCGGAGTACCTGCGGCTGGCTTGCCAATGGAGTGAGCTTTCCGTGACCGACCCAGCGCGCGATGCTTGTCAAATCCGAATGCAGGAGTTGGTCCGCAGGATCACGCCATCTTGGCTCTCTCAAGTTGTCGACGTGGCTCCCCTGAATTGCCCCGCCGCTCAGCCCAGCGACCTGGCAGGTTGTCATCAATGTCCTCTGCGCTGGCTGATGCTCAAGCCGACGCCAACGCCCGAGATTCGCGCGTGCAGCGCGTGCCAGAAACGGGTCCACTTTTGCTCGAACTATCGCAACGTCGAGTTGGCCGTCGAATCAGGTCACCCTGTGGCGCTAGAGCCCTCGCTCGACTCGACCGTCTATCGGCACCGCTGCCACTACGATCCCGCTATCGCCGAAGCAGCAAAGCGCGACGCAAAACGGCGGGCAGCCGACGGCAACCACGTGACCTCGGAACTGGCCGCCTCGCTCGCCGACATCGAAATTCCACTGGCGAGTTCGGCCGTTGAGTCAGCCCCGGCCCCTCCCAGCACGACGTTGACTTGGCTGAAAAGCCTTCTGCCTTGGGGAGGGCGATAAAGGACAAAGCTGCGAGCAAACGACTGTTGCCGCCAGCCTTGCCGCTCCAGACGAACCTTTCCGTCGCCCGGCAATCCGTCTAGAATGCGAACTTTTGTTCTCTCGGGGGCATCCTGGGCACCGTAAAGGGCGGCGAAACGTCCCTCGGTGTTTGCCCAATAGCCCTTACGGATAAGGAAATTCACTTGTTGCGGTCCCACACATGCGGCGAATTGCGCGCGTCGCATATCGGTAAAGAAGTCACTCTGACTGGGTGGGTCGACTCCTCCCGCGACCACGGCGGCGTCATTTTCCTCGATATCCGCGACCGTTACGGGCGAACGCAAGTCGCCGTGGGACCCGAAAGCGGTGCCGCTGCCGTGAACGCCGCCAAGTCGTTGGCCGCGGAAGACGTAGTGCTGGTGAGTGGCGAAGTTGCCGCTCGTCCCGAAAAGACTGCCAACCCCAAACTGGAAACCGGCGAGATCGAAATCCGCTGCCGCCGCATCGAGGTTCTGAACAAAGGGAACAATCCCCCCGTCACGCCTGGGATGGAAAATCTTCCGGGCGAAGACTTGCGACTGAAGTATCGCTATCTCGACCTCCGCCGCACCGAGATGCAAAAGACGCTCATTCTGCGCAGTCGCATCATCAAGAAAATGCGCGACTACTTTGAGAAGAACCACTTCATCGACGTCGAGACTCCGATCCTGGGCCGCAGTACGCCCGAAGGTGCCCGCGACTATCTGGTGCCGAGTCGCGTCCACAACGGGCAGTTCTACGCCCTGCCCCAGTCGCCTCAGCTTTACAAACAAATCTTGATGGTGGCGGGCTACGACCGTTACGTGCAGGTCGCCCGCTGCTTCCGCGACGAAGACTTGCGTGCCGACCGCCAACCCGAGTTCACGCAACTCGACCTCGAGATGTCGTTCGTCGATGCCGACGACGTCATGGGAATGATCGACGGCCTGATGAAGGAGCTGGCCAAGGAACTGCTCGGCATCGACTTGCAATTGCCCCTCCCTCGCATGACCTGGGACGAGGCGATGGAGCGCTTTGGCCACGACGCCCCCGACCTCCGCTACGGCATGGAACTGGTCAATTGCACCGACATCGCCGCCAAGAGCGATTTCCGCGTGTTCAAAGAGTGCGTCGAAGGTGGCGGCTGCATTCGTGGCATTCGCGCACCAGGCGCCGCTGCGAAGTACTCTCGCAAAGACATCGACGGCCTTACGGAGTTTGTGAAACAATTCGAAGCCAAGGGGCTCGCCTGGTTCCGCGTCGAGCCAGACGGCAAGCTCTGGTCGCCGATCAGCAAGAACCTCTCGGACGAAGTGCTGACAGGCATCGCCACCAAGATGGAATCGCAGCCGGGCGACTTGCTGTTCTTCGTTGCCGACAAGTGGGCCGTGACGTGCAAGGCTCTGCATAACCTGCGAAAGCGCTTGGGTGCCGAGCTCAAACTGTACGACCCCAATGCCATGCACTTTTCGTGGGTCATCGAGTTCCCGATGTTCGAACGGGACGTCGAGGAAGATCGCTGGGTGGCCATGCACCATCCGTTTACCGCCCCGCGCAAACAGGACTTGGCCAAGCTCGAAAGCGATCCCGCTGGTTGCCGCGCGCAGGCCTACGACTTGGTCCTGAACGGCAGCGAGGCAGGCGGTGGCACCATTCGAATTCACGACAGCGCCACGCAGTCGAAAGTCTTCAGCTTGCTCGGGATCGATCCCGAGACGGCTCGCAACCGCTTCGGCTTCTTGCTCGACGCTCTGCAATTTGGTGCGCCGCCGCACGGTGGTATTGCGCTCGGGATCGACCGCGTCGTGATGCTGTTCGGCAAGCTCGAAAGCATCCGCGACTGCATCGCGTTCCCCAAGACGCAAAAAGCGACCGACTTGATGACCGACGCCCCAAATCTGGTCGACGCGAAGCAGCTCAAGGAACTCGGAATCCGCATCGCCAAAGAAGGCGAGAAATAGTTCTTGCTGGTTAGAACCAGGAAGAGGATTTTTGCCACAGAGGACGCAGAGACCTCAGAGACAGATAGCAGAGCCGCATCTCAGAGAACAATCGCTGAAATGAAAAAGGGCCGAAGGCCCGACAGATCTCAGCCGGGGTCGTCAGGCCCCGGTTTTCTGAAGCGAGAGGTTTCCAAGGCCCGAAGGTGCCGACAGAAAAGCAGCTTCGGGAACGGAACGGGGAAGAAGAAATCACTTCGATTTCAGAAGCCTCGAATCATCATCGCAAGCCATCACTGATTCCTTGCCCACAGGCGAAGCATGATCTCGCTCGCTGCACTCTACGATACGCCCCGCCCTGTGGCTCTCGTCACTGGAAGCGGGGCCAAGCGAGTCGGCAACGCCATTGCCCGCAAGCTGGCCGAGCTTGGTTGCGGCGTCGTCATTCACGCGAATCGCAGCCGCAAAGAGGCTGAGCAAACCGTCGCCGAACTGAAAGCGGCTGGCAACGAATCAATCGCGCTTCTAGCCGATCTCTCGGCCGAGTCTGCCGTGCGCAAGCTGGTCGACGATGCGTTCCTCTGGAAAGGGCGGCTCGACATCTTGGTCAATGCCGCCGCCATCTGGTCGCCGATTCCGCTCGAAACCGTCACCGCCGCTGACGTGCGGAAGAATTTTGAAACCAACACGCTCGCCACCTTCATCGCGTGCCAGCACGCCGGCCTCAAAATGGCGGGCCAGCCTCGTGGTGGAGCCATCGTCAACATCGGCGACTGGGCAACTGCCCGGCCGTATCCGGATTACGCCGCCTATTTCCCCTCGAAGGGCGCGATCCCTACGCTCACGCGCAATTTTGCCGTGGAACTAGCGGCGAGAAATCCGCGCATCCGCGTCAACGCTGTTCTGCCTGGGCCGGTGATGCTTCCGCCAGAACTGTCGGATGCTGAGCGTGCCCACGCGATTGCCGGGACTTTGGTCAAGCGAGAAGGTTCACCGGAGCACGTGGCCGACGCAGTGGCGTTTTTGATTGGCAACGACTTCGTGACGGGAGTATGCTTGCCGGTCGACGGAGGCCGAACGATCGCATCAAGCTGATCGCTTCACGCCATCCCAAACAGCCACGACCAAAACGATGGCACAGTGATCGTCTCGCGGTCGCCGTGTCTCGGGAGCAACAGGACGAATTGCCGGCACGAGTTGATGGGGGAGTCGGTCTCGGGAAACGTCTCACCGAATTTCTTAAGGGCTTCCTGTCCCGGGATCCAATCGCGGTTGTCGAGTCGGCAGGTCGCCTGAACCTCGCCATTGGTCAGCGCGACGAACAACTCCAGCCAGTGAACGCGCGGCTTAAGTCTGTCGCTCTCGACCGCCTGCCGGACAACTTTGAAGACGCCGTCGTCTTCTGTCGTGCCTTGGGGTACAGATGCTTCACCGCCCCGGATCACGACCGGACTTAAGATCGCCTCGAATGCGCCACCGCGCGTTTCGACCAGCGACAAGTCGCCTACCAGGCACGTATGTTTGTCGCGCCACCGCGCCAGCACCGGCAGAACGCCGGCTACCCATTGTCCCGTGGCCTGGCTGATGGCCGATTCCATGCCGTTGCCGATGCCGACGCTGGTGATCGTCATGCCGGGCTTGGTGGGCTGGCTCGTGGCCGTGATCTCGCAAATGAAGAGGGCCATGTTCCCCATCAGTTGCGCTTGTTCCTCTTTGATCGCGACATAAATCCGCAAGTCCTTGAAGTGGACAATTCCTTCACCCGCGCTCTCCGGAAGATACTGTTCCGAGGCTTTCGCGATCAGTTCCGCGGCCAAGGCGATGTTGGACATGGAAAGCCTCATCAAAGAGCGAACGACGAAAGAACGCTAGGCCGGCAACCACCGTCGCAACCACATTTCGAGCATCAGCAGCGACCACAATCGCGCGGAGTGGTCGAACTTCCCCGTTTCGTGTTCCTGCCGCAAACGGGCAATCGATTCGAGCCGCAGCCATCCATGTGCCACCGCGCGCGGCGCGCCCAACACTTCGTGCAGGAGCGGCTTGAGCTCCCCGCGAAACCAGTGGGCCAGCGGAACTCCAAACCCCATCTTTCGTCGCGTGAAAACGCGTTTGGGAAGCATGTCGCCGAACGCCAGTTGCAACAATCGCTTCGACTTGCCAAAGCGAAGTTTTAAGGCCAACGGCAAACTCGCGGCGAATTCGACCAGCGGATGGTCCAGGAATGGACATCGCACCTCGAGCGAGTTCGCCATCGACGCGATATCGACTTTTGTCATGAGCGCGCACGGCAAGTAGGTTGTGAGATCGGCCAAGCTCGCCGCCTGAACTGGATCTCGTGACCCGGCCCGCTGCCACGCTCGCGTGAGGAACTGGCTCGGTTCCGGGCCGCTCAATTGGCCGATGAACTCGTCGGTATACAGATCGACGCGCCGCCCCTCGTTGAAGATCGACATCCACTCCAGATACCGCCGCACTGGCGATTGCCCCAGCGACTCGGAGAATCTCTTGAACTGCCGCAAGCGTGATCGCTGCGTGCCCGAGGAAGGAACTCGCTGCCACATCGGATGGGCCAAGAACCATTTGAGAATGCCCCAGCGATCGATCGAACGCGCCAGCCTAACCGCCGAATAGCGTTCGTACCCAGCGAACAACTCGTCTCCGCCATCGCCGCTCAGTGCGACCGTCACGTGCTGCCGTGTCAGTTCACTTAGCCGCCAAGTCGGCAGAGCCGAGCTATCGGCAAAAGGCTCGTCGTAGTGCTCGGCCAGCTTCGGCAGGATTTCGAGCGCTTTGGGCTCGACGATCGACTCGTGATGGTCCGTATTCAAATGACGGGCAACTTCCCGCGCGTACTCTGTCTCGTCGTAGTCCTTGGCCGGGAAGCCAATGGTAAACGTCTTCACCGGGCGTTCTGAGAGCTTTTGCATCACAGCCGCGACAATCGACGAATCGACGCCGCCGCTCAAAAACGTACCCAGCGGCACATCGCTCCGCATCCGCATGCGAACGGCGTTGGTTACCAGTTCGCGAGTGCGAGCAATTGCATCGGCTTCGCTGATTTTGATTTCGCGAGAAAAATCAGGGTACCAATACGTTTGTTGCTTGAGTTGCTCCCCGTCGAACAACGCGTACGTGGCCGGTGGGAGCTTGTTGAACCCCTTCAAGATGCACTGCGGGTGCGGCACATACTGGTACGTGAGATAGGCATCCAGGGCATTGGGGTCGACCTCGCGGGCAATGCCTGGCACCGCCATCAGGCACTTGAGTTCGCTGCCGAAGATCAATCGCCCTGGCTCGTAGCGATAGAAGAGAGGCTTCTTCCCTAGTCGGTCTCGCGCCAGCATCAGTCGTTTGTGCTTGGCATCCCAAATCGCCAGCGCAAACATCCCCTCGAGATGCGTCAGGCACTCGGGGCCCAGGTCCTCGTAAAGGTGGACGATCGTCTCGGTATCACTATCGGTTTTGAACTGATGGCCGTTCCCTTCTAGCCGTCGTCTCAGAGCCGGATAGTTGTAGATCTCGCCGTTGAAAACAATCCAAACGCTGCCGTCTTCGTTCGACATCGGCTGGTGGCCGCCGGCGAGGTCGATAATCGACAGCCGCCGGAATCCCAGGGCCACGCCGGGCAAAGCTCCGTACGGCGGATGGACGGCCAACTCATTGCGGAAATGACCGACATCGTCGGGGCCCCGATGGCGAATCGCCGTCGCCATCTTTTCGAGCGTTTCGGGGGCGATCGCCAGATCTTCGCGAGTCCAGATTGCGCCCGTAATTCCGCACATGTTTGGCAGTCGAGAGGTTAACTTCGGAGGGGGCTGCGTTTACAACAAGGCGGTCACTATGCAAACTATGGGGACGCCCAGGGCGCCGGAAAGCGTCCCCGCGAAGGCATGTCACATCGTATCGTAAGCGACTGCCTGCGGATGCCCTGACGCAGTGACTAAGTTAGAGTTAGATACACCGGCGAAGCACAAGACGATTTTTGTTGAGGAATTTCTGAGCATGACCATTTCAAAATCATGGACCGCGTTGGCGTTGCTGTTGGGAGTGACGCTGTTTTCGGCCTTCGCCGACGATAAAGACGGCTGGGTAACGATTTTCGACGGAAAGTCGACCGACGGCTGGAAAATCAACGAGACGCCCGAAAGCTGGAAACTCGTCGATGGCGCGCTCGTTGCCAACGGCAACCGCAGCCACATTTTCTACGTCGGCGACGCCAAACCGTTCAAAAACTTCGAGTTCAAAGCCGAAGTCATGACCAGCAAGGGGAGCAACGGCGGAATCTTCTTCCACACCAAGTATCAAGACAGCGATTGGCCCAAAATGGGGTACGAGTGCCAGGTGAACAACACCCAAGGCGACCCCCAAAAAACGGGCGGACTCTACAACACGGTCAAGGTTCTGGAAGCCCCCGCGGAAGACGGCAAGTGGTGGGAGCAGCACATCATCGTGAAGGACCGCCACATCACGGTGAAAATTGATGGCAAGACCGTCGTCGACTACGATGAGCCGGCCGACGTCAAGGGGACGGTGAAATTGAGCGAAGGGACCTTCGCACTCCAAGCACACGACCCAGGAAGCACCGTTAAATACCGCAATATCCGCGTGAAACGACTCCCCTAGGCCAGCGGAATTCGCAACCAGAAACCCGCCCCCGAAATTCGTTGCCACCTCTGGTTATGCGAATTAGCATACATGGGGAGTTTGCAATCCTTTTCGCCGGTGCCAAGGTCTTTTCGCCAGCAGTAACCGCTACCCCTTCCGGGCTTGGGAGGGGACGGCTGCTTCGGAAAAACGGGTACGATGGAACGAACTACGTCAAAGATTCCTTTATCCAAACGTTTGGGAGTTTGCCGAGTTATGGGCAAAAGCTTTTACGGCGTCGCACTGGCGCTGGTGGTGACGATTTCGGGCTCAGTTTTTGCCCAAGAGATGGCCGCCATTTCGTCGGCACCCCGCACGGAAGCCGTCTTGAACGAGTACTACGGCCGAGGCGTACACGCCTTCTTCTCGCATGACGACCTCAAGGCGATGGACCTGCTCAATCGCGCAATTGCAGGTGGATCGAAGGACCCCCGGGCGTACTACTTTCGTGGCCTGACTTATGCTCGTCAGGGAGCCAAGGCCGAAGCTCAAGCCGACTTCAAGAAGGCTGCCGAACTGGAAGTCCTGGGACTTGATCGCGGCTTCCGCATCGGTCGGGCTCTGGAACGCATCCAGGGACCGGCTCGCAGCGAAATCGAATTGGCCCGCAGCGAAGCTCGCTTGAATGCCCACAATGCAATCGAGCAACGTAAGCAAAAGCGGTACGAAGAATTTGGTCGCGACCAGGAAGGTGCGATTCGCGACACCAAGCCGGTTTCGCCCGGTGCGGTGGTGCCTCCGCCGCCGGTTCGTCCTGCTCCTCCGCCAGTCAAGCCGGCTCCTCCCGCGAGCGATCCGTTCGGCGACGACGCAGCCGCCACCCCGCCTGTGAAGTCACCTGCCGCTGCCGCCGAGGAAGAAGCAGCCACTGAAGAGCCCGCCGAAGACATGCCCGCTGATGAACCTGCGGCCGAGGAAGAAGCCAGCGAAGAACCCGCCGGCGACGAGAAGCCTGAGGAAGATGAAAAGCCTGCGGACAAGAACGACGATCCGTTTGGCAACTAGCTTTGGATCAAAACGTTTGCGACAGGGATAACAGTTCCGGTTGCAACGAGACGAATCACCGCAGGCCACAATCGGGAAAATCTCGGTTTGTGGCCTGCCACACTTCTTGTTCGCTCGCCGCGAATAGGGAGACCACCCCGCCTTGCCCCCTCCCCACCCGCGACTTTCGAGCCTTCACGCGCTCGGCCTTTCTCGCACACGCATTGGAGTTCTTGCTATGGTTCGCATCGGACGCTGGACATCTAGCCTTGGCTCTGTCACTCTCTTGTTCTCAAGCGCCCTTCTGTTTTCAAGCCAGGCCTTCGCCGAACCGACAATTGCGCGGGTGTCGACTCGCGGTTGGCAAATCGGCAATCCTCAAACGTGGATTGTCGACGGGAACGAGTTTGGCGAAGGGGTGAAGATCGTTTCCGACATCGCGCTGGACCGCGCCGATGTCAAAAGCGCGACGGGCAATCGGATCGAGTTCGAACTCGTTCCTTCGGCAAATACACCCGTTGGCATCTATCCAGTTCGCATCGCCAGCAAGACAGGCGTTTCGGCACCCATCGTCATTGCCGTCGACAGTCTCCCGCAAGTGCCGATGACCGCCGATCTCAAGCAATTGCCTGCCGCCGTGACGGGCGAAATTGCCGGCGATCAAAAGGCTCGCATCGGGTTCGTCGGAAAGGCAGGCCAGATGGTTCGCGTCGACGTCGAAGCCCGGCGTTTGGGCGCCAACTTCGACCCCGTCGTTCGCTTGCTCGATGAACGAGGACGCCAGGTCGGATACGGCCCACCCACCCAGGTGCTGTTTGGCGACGCCTCATTAGCGGTAGCGCTGCCGCGCGAGGGAGCTTACACCATCGAAATCCACGACCGCCTGTCGCGGGTCCGTGGACCTGGTTACTTTCGCGCGACGATTGGATCAAGCGCCGCGGCCATCCGCGTTCATCCGTTAGCGATTCAGCGAGGCACAGCAACGAAGCTGGCGCTAATGGGAACTCACGGTCCCTTCGGCGAAGCCGCTTTCGACGCCCAGCAACTGATGCCAGGCAGCAAAGCCGTTACTTTGTCGGCCGATTTGGGAATTCCGGCGCCGGCTCCCGCCGTGCTCGTTTCTCCGTTTTCGGAAGTGGTTGAGGCCGCGACCGAAGGGGGAAAGCCAATGGAAGCCGGAACCGCCCCCTGTGGTGTAAGCGGGATTCTTTCAGCCAAGGGCGAAGTCGATCGCTACTTCGTCAATGTCGAACCCGGCAAGAAGTATCGGCTGGAGGTATTGGCTCGCGGTATGGGCTCGCCCCTCGACCCCTCGGTTTACGTCGCCAACGACCAAGGCGCGGGATTCGCCTCGATGGATGATTTGCCCGGCGCCGCGGACCCGCGGTTGGAGTTCGACGTGCCGGCCGGCATGAACAAGATCATTGTCGGCATCAACGATATGCAGCAGCGCGGCGGTCCGGACTTCAACTACCGGCTGCTCGTCAAACCAGTCGATCTGCCCGAGGTCTTCGTCGAGATCGATGCCGACCGATTCAATGTCGCAGCCAGCGGCAACCGGATCATTCCATTCCGCGTCGATCGTCGCAATTACGGCGGTCCGATCAAGATCGACGTCCACGGACTTCCGCCCGGCGTGACGGTGAGCGGCAACGAAGTCCCGGCCAACGTCCCCATGGGCTTGCTCAGCTTGGCGAACGATGGTTCGACAAACGTCGTCTCATCGGGCATTCGATTGACGGCCAGTGCTGTCGGCGACGGTCGAGCGCTCGCGTGGGTCCGCGGCCCAGGCCGTCCAGAATCTCAATCTCAACCGTGGCTGCGAGAGAGCTTCGCATTTGGTGCCGCACCGGTTGGACCCATTGGAATCGACTGGACCGGATCGGCCGACTCGCTCCCCGCCGGCGGCATCGTTCCGGTGCAAGTTGCCATCAAACGCGTTCCGGACACCGCGGGCAAGCTACGTTTCCGACTCCTGACGACGCAGCCGATGCCCAAGAAGACTGTGAAGGTCAACAACCAAGACCAACAGCAAGACGATATCGACCGGGCCGTTCGATTCGAAGGCGAAACGCTCTTCGCCGCCGACGCGACGACTGGCAACCTGCAAGTTCGGGTTCCGACGGATCTACCGGCCGGAACGTACGATGTGGCCATCGCCGCGGACCTGCTGGGCCCCGACGACAAAGCCGTGCTGTCGACGGCCTACAGCAAGAGCCAACGTCTGCAAGTTGTCGCTCCCTACACGATCGCGTTTACGAGCGCTGCGGCGCTCGACGCGAAGGCGGGTGCGGGCGACACCGGCAAGATCACCGGAACGATCACACGTGCTCCTGGCTTCACAGGCAGCGTCAAACTCTCGCTGGCGAACTTGCCGCAAGGTGTTCGCGCAAATCCGTTGTTCATTAAGGGGGATCAGCAATCGTTCGAGTTGCCTGTCACCTTCGTGTTTGGCAGCCAGGTGGGACAATTCAACGATGTGAAGCTGCTGGCGACATCGGACCTGTCGCGAAAAGACGGAAACGAGTTGCCGCAACGGCTCTCGCTCAACGTTACAGCCGGCGAGAAGCCCAATGCCGAGGTCCCCTTCGAGTTCTTTCAAGAAGACTCGGAACTGTTGAACCAGGTCCCCGAAGGAGGCGGGCAAATCGCCCTCGAGTCGGGTGACAAATACGCGGGTGAGCGATCGCTCAAGGTCACGCCAATCCAGCGCTATGCCGCTCGGATCGAGCGGCTGGGCCTCAACATTCGCGAAAATCCCGGCCCAGGCGAATACCGTTACGTCCGCTTCGCCTGGAAGAAAAAGGGTGGCGCGAACTTGTGCCTCCAAATCGGCCACGACAACACGTTTGGACCGACTTCGCCTGAGAAGACGTTCCGCTACCACGCCGGACCGGGCGATTGCGGTGGTCCCGTTCTCAAGATTGCCGACAAGGCGCCCGAGCAATGGGAAGTCGTCACGCGAGACTTGTTCGCCGACTTTGGCGAGTTCAATCTCACGAGTTTTTCGTTCGCGCCGCTCGATGGCGAGTACGCCCTGTTCGACAACATTTACTTGGGGCGGTTCGCGGGCGACTTCGATTTGATCCCGTACAAGCCGAACTAGACCCTAGCGCCGGTCGATGACGTCCTTCGCATCGAAGCGAACCTTAGGAACCGTGGCGTACTTGCAACTGTCCGCCCGGTAGCCGGCGACACAGGCCACCACGGTGGCGTAGCCGTGCTGCGGCAGCCCCAAGAGTTCGTCGTACTTCTGAGGCTCGATGCCCTCCATGGGGCAGGTGTCGATCCCCATCATCGCGGCGGCGGCCATAAACTGGCCGAGCGCGATGTACGCTTGCAGCGATGCCCAGTGGAACTTGTCGAGCGCTGGGTTGTTGAGAAAACCGACCAGCATTTTCCGCATGCCGGCCAGCGAATCGGAGGTGATCGCACGCACGACGGCCGTCCGTTCGACGAAGGCATCGACGTCAGCCTCGGCGGTCGATTTCTTCACCGCGAACACGACGACGTGCGACGCATCTGCCACCTGCTTTTGTCTGAACGACATTCCCGGCAATTGATCCTTGATCGCCTGGTCGGTGATAACCACAAACCGCCAGGGTTGCAGGCCAAACGACGAAGGAGCCAGGATCAGCGATTCTTCCAGGCACTGCCAGTCTTCCTCGCTGATCTTTTTCGCGGGGTCAAAAACCTTCGTCGCGTAACGCCACTTCAGTTGCTCCACCACTGTGCTACCGCTGACTACCGGCATATTCGTCTTTCCTGTTCAGGATCGTGTTTGCGAATTGGTTCTACTTTCCGCGCGTTCGCGTGGAAAGGCGCATCAAGCCGTAGCCGCCATTTTCGGCCGTCGGCTTATGCGACATCGCCGTCGTGATATACAGGATACCGGCATCTTCGCCTTGGCCGAAGCAGCAGTTAGTTGGATCGCCTGGCGTGGAAATGACGCCGAGCAGCTTTCCTTCGCTGTTGAAGATGTAGACGCCCGCTTTATCGCCCGTCCCGGCGGTGGCAAAGATATTGCCGTCGACGTCCACCTTCATGCCGTCGATTGCCCGCCCGTCGCCAAAATCGTGCAGCACCTTCTTGTTGGTTAGCATCCCGTTGGGCGAAACATCGAAGCGGACCAGTTGACGGTTCCCCTCGGGATTGTTGTCCGAAACGTACAGCCAGTCGCCATAGGGCGAAAATGCCATCCCATTGGGCTTTTGAACCTCGCGCGTCGCCACCGTCACTTTGCCTTCGGGCGTAACGCGGAAAACAGTTTCGAAATCGAGCTCGCGCGGGTCGTCACCCACGTAACGAGGATCGGAGAAGTAGACGTTGCCGTCGCGGTCGATCGCCAGGTCATTGGGGCTATTGAACCGCTTCCCGTCGTAGCGATCGGCCATCGTTCGGACCTTGCCATCGGCTTCGGTGACCGAAATGCGGCGACCGCCACCCGTATTGGCTCCTTCGCAAGCGACGAGCCGTCCCATGGCATCGAGAGCCAGTCCATTCGACCGGCCGCTTGGATCGCGGTAGACGGTCGTCTTGCCGCTTGCGCGATCGAACTTCATGATCTTGTTGCCAATGTCGGAGAAAAGGATCGAGCCGTCGGCCAGTGCGACGGGCCCTTCCGTGAATTCGCCGCCTCGGTAAAGTTCCTCCGGCTTGGCTCCGAGCGGAATAAGGTCGAGCAAATCCTCCGAAGGCTTCTTCTCTTTTGCCAAAACGCAACGCAGGCCGACGGCATCGTCTTTGATGTCTTCGGAGACGAGTTTTCGCGCGCCACTGGAGAGTTGATCCGCCTTGTCTTTCCAGCTTCCGCTTTTGATAACCCGCAGCGTTTTGCCATCACCCTTTGCCGAATCTTGGCACCATTCCCAAAGGTACCCATGCATGTCGTACAGGCCCCAGGGGTTGGGTTGCTTCGCACCAACAGGCGGGTCGTTTCCGGCAGCGTTCCCGGTGTACCAGCCGTAGTCCTTGAGTTCCGCTTCGTCGTTGCCAAACGAGTAGCGAGTTGTCGTCCCCGCCTTGGCACAGTATTCCCACTCTGCTTCCGTGGGGAGCCGAACGATCTCGTCGAATCCGATCTGCTTGGTCAGCCGCAGAGCCAGCGTCACTTTCTTGCAGAATTCGTTCGCTTCCTCGTAAGTGAGCATCTCGACCGAGTTTCGCGGGCCCTTCCAGCGACTCGGGTTCTTCCCCATCAGCGCAAGCCAAAGGTTTTGCGGCACCTCGTACTTGGCCATCGCAAATGGTTGACGCATGACGACAAGTTTGGGCTTCTCGCCGGACAGGGCCTCGTCCCCCTGCTCGAAGTCCTTAGGGAACTTCCCTTCGCCGGGCGTGATCGCGACAAATTCCTCGCGAAAGGTCTTCAGCAGCTCAATCTTCTGAGCAGGTGTTTCGGCCCAGTCGGCGGCCAGCAACAACGGGGCAATCCATAAGACGTTCATCAAGGGGCTCCGCAACTTAGCTGTCTTGCGAGAGGATCTCGAGCGGACCCGCGCCATTGCGGTCCGCGGCTTACCGAGCATAGTCTAGCGCGACAGTCCATGCGCCTTCCAGCACGGGCCGGCCATTGCGAGAGATATTTTCGCCTGAAGTGAGTCTAGGCGGTGCCGTTTGCGGAGGCCATCGAGAGACTGCCTCGCTTGAAGGCTTCGGCCATGGCACGAGGCACTTCCGCCTCGGCCATCACCAGCCGAGCACGGTTCTCGCAGACTCTCGCCCGCATTTCTTGTTCGCTAGCGATGGCTTCCGCGCGTCGCGATTCGGCCAGCGCTCGAGCGCGGCGCGTATCGGCTTCGGCCTGGTCTTCTTGCAGACGGGCGCCAATGTTTTCGCCGACGTTGATTTCCGCAATGTCGATCGAGACGATTTCGAACGCGGTGTGGGCGTCGAGGCCGCGTCGCAACACCGCCTTGCTGATGCGGTCGGGATTCTCAAGCACGTCCAGGTGGGCGTCCGACGAGCCAATTGCGGTGATGATCCCCTCACCTACCCGAGCGATGATGGTATCCTCCGTGGCACCGCCAATGAGCTGTGCCAGATTTGTGCGAACCGTTACTCGCGCCTTGACCAGCAGTTCAACCCCGTTTTTGGCGATGGCACTCAATTGTCCGCGGCCGCGCCTTGGGTCGGGGCAATCGATCACTTTGGGAAGTACGCTCGTGCGGACAGCGTCGAGCACATCACGGCCAGCCAGGTCGATGGCTGCGGCTTGATCGAAATCGAGTGGGATATCGGCTCGCTGCGCGGCGATAAGCGCCAAGATGACGGTCATCACATTTCCGCCCGCCAGGTAGTGGCCTTCTAGCCGCTCGGTTGCGATGCCGGTCCTGCGGCTGACATCGAGGCCTGCTTGGGCGGCGCGAATTTTCGCTTCGACGATCAGATTGGGATCGACGCGCCGGAAGCCCATGCCAACCAGGCTCCAGATGCTGATGTCGGCGCTCGACATGTAGGCCTTCACCCACAGAGCCCCGTAGGCCAGCGCGACAATCACGCCGATGAACAGCGCGATCACGCAGGCGATGATAACTACAGCGGCAATGATCACTCCGTAGCCGCCACCAGCGTTTCCACCGCCCGGGCCGCCTGGACCTTGTTGTGCCAGGAGGAGCAACGATTCCAGTGCCATGCCAGCAACCTTCTCGCGAAAGCGATGATTCAGATCGGCCGCTTACAAAACCGCGGCCACGTAAATCGGACCTGCCAATTACGTAGGCATGATAGCCGAACGAAAGTCGTCCGGACAGCAGCAACCGGCGGATTCAGCCCGCCTTGCGAGGGATCTTCACACTCGCGACTAGTACGCGTTTTTCCGGTCCAAAACCACGGAAATGGTGCGGAAGAGAATCTGCCAATCGAGCCAGTAGGACCACTCGCGGATGTACCGGTGGTCGAACTCGACCCGTTTGGCCATTTTGTCGAGCGTGTCGGTTTCCCCGCGATAGCCGCTCACCTGGGCGAAACCCGTGATTCCCGGCTTCACCTTGTGGCGGAGCATATAGCCCTCGATCACGTTGCGATACTGCTCGTTGTGGGCCGAAGCGTGTGGACGGGGGCCGACCAGCGACATCGTCCCTTCGATCACGTTGAACAGCTGCGGCAGTTCATCCAGCGACGACTTCCGCAGAAAGTTCCCCAGTGGGGTGATGCGGGGATCGTTTTTGGTCGCTTGAGTGACCTTGGCACCATTTTCCATGACCCGCATCGAGCGGAATTTCCAAACCCAAATCTCCCGCCCGTCGAGGCCGTAGCGGCGCTGGCGGAAAAAGACCGGGCCGGGCGATGTCACCTTGATCGCAATCGCGATGATGGTCATTGGAAGCGCCAGCATCGCCAACAGGATGGCGCTGAGCACCAGGTCGGTGGTGCGCTTGAGGACCCCGTCGACTCCATAGAACGGACTCTCAAAAACACTGACTGCCGGCAGCCCCCCGACATTCGACCACCGCGAGTGAAGCATCTGGAAGACGAAAAAATCGGGCACGATGTAGACCGACGCCGTGCTATCGCTCAACTGGGCCAGCACGCGTTTGATTCGCTCTTCCGCCCGCATGGGGAACGCGATGTAGATCCGGTCGACTTGCCCTCGCTTCGAATCGGAAACAAGCTGGGCGATATCACCGGAGAGCGTCCCCAACCCTTCGGGAATGTTGCTGCGACGATGCGCAGGCCGGTCGTCATAAAATCCGACCAGCCGCAAACCCAGTTCAGGCGATCGCGAAACATTCCGCGCCAGCTGGAAGCCAAGCTCATTGCAGCCGACGATCGCGAAGTTGCGAGTATTAAAGCCGCGCGCATGCAACGCGTGCTGGACCATCCTCGCCGTGCTATGAATGGCGATGATGAAGACGGGTGTCGAGAAGAACCAGACGGTCAAACAGGGGCGCGAGATCGAGGCCAACGCGGGAATCCACAAACCCAGAACCGACATCGCCGCGGCCGTGCCGAACCAGGTGAGCATCATGCAAGTCGCTTCGTGCCCTTCGTTCGAGCCTCGCCACGAGCGGTAAACGCCGCTGACTTCCGCGAACAGAAAATAGATCGCCAGCGAGGCAAACCCTGCCACGTAGGGATCGAAGAGGGGCTGATTCGGCAAAGCTAATGCCAGGGCCAAGCCGCCGGCCACGCTGGCGGCATCGAGCAGCCGGTAGGCCCACGAAAGAAGCGAAAAGTGTTCGTGGATGTGGCGAATCGAGGGAATCATGGGAGCAAGCCCGAGCGCACGAGAAGGGGCGGACAATAACGCGAAATAGCCTGGCAAACCTACGTTGCCGGGTGTGCAATGAGTCCTTTTGTCTCACCGGCGCGTTAATCCAGGCAGTGCCAAAAAGCCCGATCATGCCGATCTTGCCGGTTGAGCCGATCACATCGCTTTGCGATCTGCACTGGTTCGCCCATAATGCGTGAAGCATCTGCAATGACGAGTCGCTTCTGCGAAAGTCTCCGATGAAAACGACCAATCGCCGCTTCGTTTTTCAACTAGCGCTCCTGACGTGGATGGGGATCACGGCAGCCGCCGGGATTGCCGCGGCCCAAGGGAAAGCGAAGCCCGCGCCCAAGCGAGTGGCTCCGCCCAAATTCACCAGGAGCGATCCGTTCCTGAAAAACGCTTTCGACGAAGGACTGAAAGGCGATCGCCCGGCCGATTTGTCAAAACCAGTTGTCACCGCCGGTCCGGCAGTCGGAACCAGCGATGGCTCTTCGGGGGGCGGTGGGGGTAGCGAAAAATGGTCGCAGCTGATTAGCGGAAACGTCTTGGAAGACGAGATCAAAGCCCAAAAGAAGAACGCCGACGCCAACGTCAAAACGGAGTCGGACTTCGCCGGAAAAGGCTACAAAAACTCGCGCCGCGATTTTTGCATCACAGGCATCATGTTCGCGGTGATCGGCGAGTTCGACGGCGACGTCCGCTGGAAGAAGGACGCGGCCTCGATTCGCGATTCATTCGCTCGCGCGGCCGGAAACTGCAAAACAGGAAGCCCGCAGGCGTTCACCGAAGCCAAACTGCGGAAGCAGGATCTTGCCGAGCTCATCGGCGGCCAATCGATCGCCAGCAAAGAAGCGGAAGCCAAGCCCGACTGGACGAAAGTGCTCGACGACCGCGCGCCCTTGATGCAGCGGCTCGATCAATCGCGCGATGCTCTGATTAAGGCGTTTACGGCCGACAAATCCGCCTTCAAGGCCAATGCCGACGTCCTCTCGCACGAGGCGCAAGTGTTCGCTGTGCTCGCCGAGGTTCTAACCAAAGAAGGCCTGCCGAACGCCGACGATCCCGAATACATCAAACTAGCGCGGTCTCTGCAAGAAGGCGCGCTCATGATCAACAAGGCGATCAAGGACGAAGATTTCGCAGCCGCCCAAAAGGGGGCCACGATCATCAACAAGTCGTGCGACGACTGTCACGGAACCTATCAGTAGTTGCGGGACGGCATTGCCGTCCCGCAGTTGATGTCTACTCGTAACGGATCGATACGACTTCCAGCTTGTACTTCCCCTTGGGAGCGGGAATCTCGGCGACCTGGCCCACTTTCTTGCCAAGCAACGCTTGGGCCATGGGGCCTGTCACGGGGATCAGATTCCGGTCGAAATCTTCTTCGCCGGCACCGACCAAGGTGTATTCTTCCTCGTCACCGTACTTGGGGTCTTTAACCACCACGGTGCAACCAAAGCCCACCTCGTCCTTCGGCGAGTTCGCCGGGTCCATGATCGTGGCCCGAGCCAAACGGTCGCGCAGTTGGTTGATCTTGGCTTGCAGTTGTCCTTGGGCCTCGCGCTGGCCGTGGTACTCGGCGTTTTCCTTAAGGTCCCCTTCAGCGCGCGCCGCAGCGATCTTCTCGGCGATCTCGGGCATCAGCACCGATTCCATGTGGTGCACGTCGTTTTTGATCTTCTCGTAGCCCGCCCGCGTCATCGGAATTTGATCCATGATCTGATCTCCCAACCACCTTCTTACTGCCGTCAACCGACGCGGGCGACTGCTCCGCAATTCGCGACCGAACAAAAAAAATTGCGACCACCCTGATAGGAGGCCGCATGCGCAATAACGATTTCAATAAGACTATTTTGGGTCGAAAGTCACCCCGTGTAAAGCCCCAACGGCAATCGTGCCGCTAGCTCACTCATCTCGTGAGTCGTACAAAAGCCGCCCGCAAGTTTTGCAAAAGGTGGGCTTTCCGGCTCGAACTTCGGCTACCATTTGCGGAGGCAGCATTTGGAAGCATCCGCCGCACGATTCCCCTTCTACCGGGGCTAACGATTCTTCCGCCTTGCTCTTGGCGACGCGGAAATACTCTTGCCGGTAGTCCTCCGGCAACTTGGCCTCGGCGGTGTGGAGATCGGCCAGAACCTGCTCCAACTGTCCTTCAAGCCCCGCCCGCTGTTGGTTCACGCGTGTCTTGACGCGTTCCAGTTCTTCTTTGGCCTTGGCAACGTTCCCTTCGGTCTCGCGCGACTTGGCGTTGAGTTCGTCCAGCCGTTCGAGGGCCTCCAGAATTTCATCGGCCAGAACGCTGTTGGCCTTTTCGTCGGCCGCGATCTGGTCCTTGAGCGATTGATAGACCGTGTTGCTCTCGGCCTGCATCAATTTGCTCTTGAGATCGGCTTGTTTGGCCTCGCGCTGCCGGAGTTGAAGTTGTTTTTCGTCCGCTCCGATTTTGCACTGTCTGGCAATGTCTTTCGACTTTTGCCAGTCGTCTTCGAATTTCTTCAAACCTGCTTCGGCGGCTCCCACTTGTTTGGGGCCGCGCGCAATTCCTTCCCGCAATTCGCTGGCGCGAGTTTGGAATTGATGGATGTCACGAAGTAGTCGGGCCAGTCCCATGGAAAAAGCGCCGGCTTGCGCCGCACGATAGAGGAATCGATTCAACTCCCCTATCTTACGCGAAAAGAGCCCCGCACGACACATACGCGAGCGTCGTGCGGGAAATCGTCCGACATTACGAGCATTAGCTCGCTGCCTTGAGGAAACCTTCCAGGTGCAGGGCGCGGACCGGATGTTGCAGCTTCTTCACGGCTTTGGCTTCGATTTGCCGCACGCGTTCCCGAGTCACTTTGAAAATCCGCCCGACTTCTTCGAGCGTGTAGTTGTAACCGTCACCTAAACCATAGCGGAGGCGGATGATTTCCCGCTCGCGGAACGTGAGCGTCTTAAGCAACTGCTCGATCTTGCCCCGAAGAATGCCGTTGTTAGCCGTTCGAACGGGGTTGTCGCTGGCGTGATCTTCGATGAATTCACCAAAACTGGCGTCTTCACTGTCGCCGACCGGGCGATCGAGGCTCACGGGATGACGCCCAATATCGAGCACGCGGCGAACTTCTTCGATCGGCACTTCGCTCACGGCGGCCACTTCTTCGACGGTCGCTTCACGGCCGAGTTCCTGCAACAATCGCTTTTGGATGTTGCGCAGTTTCGACAGCACGTCGATCATGTGGACCGGAATCCGGATCGTGCGGGCCTGGTCGGCGATCGCGCGGGTGATGGCCTGGCGAATCCACCACGTTGCGTACGTCGAGAACTTGAAGCCGCGGCGGTATTCGTATTTGTCGACCGCACGCATCAGGCCGGTGTTCCCTTCCTGGATCAGGTCGAGGAAGCTCAGGCCGCGATTGCGATACTTCTTGGCGATCGAAACGACGAGCCGCAGGTTGCCGCTCGAGAGTTCGCGCTTAACCCCTTCGTACTCGTTGAATTGCTTGCGGAACGTTTCGCAGCGCTTCCGCAGGCTTTGGGGGCTTTCGAGCGTGATCAACATCAGGTCGCGCAGTTCACGGCGAAGGTTGGCGCACTCTTCCTTCAGGTTCGGCTGGTTGCGAATGACGCTCAGGCGCTGGCGGATCCAATCCATGCGACGCGAGAAGTCTTCGAGCTGTCGCATTTGCGGTTGGACGCGGCGGGTCCGCAGGCTCATTTCTTCGACCAGTTGCAAGCACTTGCGGCGGCGACGCAGGAAGTTGCGGCGAGCCAGCATCCGTTGCTCGCGCGAGCTGGAGCGGCTGATCAGGATCTTGAAGTCGAACTTGTTCATATCGAGCAAGTGCGAAAGCGTCTTGAGGTTGTGCGGCATCCGGGCCAGGATCTGTTCTTTGGTCAAACGCTCGGTGAGCGAGACCTTGATCGTCCGATCGAAGGGCAATTCCCCTTTGTAGACCTGTGTCAGGATGGCAACGGTCGTCCGCATCGCGAAATCGCACGACAGCACGGTGCGGCGGAATCGCTTGCGGGTGACTTCGATCTTCTTCGCGAGGCCGATTTCTTGTTCGCGAGTGAGGAGCGGAATCTCGCACATTTGCGAGAGATACAAGCGAATCGGGTCGTTGCTGAGTTTCGGCGTCGCTTCTTTGATCGGCTTGATTTCGCCGGCGCTGGGGAACTTGAGAATGTTCGGGGCCGGGTCTTCGAATTCGTCGATGGCGTTGCGAACCGCTTTCGCCTCGGGCGACTTGCCGATGGGAGCAGTTGGTGCTTGTTCGACGAGTTCGATCCCCGACTCGTCCAAGGCGATCAACAGGTTATCGAGCTTTTCCGGATTGACGTCCTGGTCGGGCAAATAAGCGTTGACCTCGTCGTAGGTCAGATAGCCTTGAGCACGTCCCTTGATAACCAATGCTTGCAAATCGACTTCTAGATGTTGCACGTTCGCGCCTCCCTGCGCTGATGGTGAAACGGATAGGAATTTCAGGTTGTAACGCCGCACGTCTGGTTGGGTGGCACTGGCGTCCCAAAGACGCCAGTGTGCGTAACTCACTAGCCGTGCGACAGTCCTCGCTTGCGCCGCTGCTCTTCGAGCAATTGCGCCATCAAACTCGCCTGCTTGTCGTCGTCGAGTTGGCCAGCCTCCAGTGCGGCCAAACGCTCTTGCTGGACCCGCTCTTGTTCGCGGTTCCGCAGCCGATCGATGGTATCGCGCAGCAATTGGGCTTGGTCGGCCGGTCCCTCGGGACGTCGTGCCTGAGCAGCCAGTTTCGCTTGCGCCGTTTCATCGATCTCGACAAACAGGCTCTTCAATCGCTCGTCGGACAAAGCCGACAGAACCACGGAGAAATCGAGGTCGTGCCCCGCTTCCTCCAATTGACGATAGGTATCAAACAGGTCGCGTACGACCGACGAGGTGAAATCGTCCCGCCCCAGTTCTTCCAAGGCGGTCGGTGCCATGCCCGGGTGGGTGGACAGGATCTCGATCAACTGCACTTCCGCCTTGGGAAGTTCCGCCAAGCGGATCGGTTCGAGCCGCGGCGCCTGTTCGTTCTCAACAACAACTCTTCCAACACCACTGCGAGTCCGAAGGTCACGGAGTCGCGTTCTTAGACCCGCTTCGGGGACGCGAAATTCCCTCGCCAGTCGGCTAAGCATTTGCTGCATTCGCAGTTGCTGCGCTGATGCACTCAGCGTCGTCGAGGCCGGGGCCTTGGCGAGCGTGTCCAAAATTTCTTCCATCGCCTTGTTAGCGCGATGGGTCTCGGTGGCGATGTTAATGCCAGCTGTGGCCGTGCGAATTTTGTGTTCCAGAGCATCGACCGCTTTTTCTGCCACGCGGCGAAATTCGTCAGCGCCACGCTCTTGCAGGAACTCGCACGGATCATATTCGTCTGGCAGCGTCAGCACGCGCAAATCGGCTTGAGCGGCGACGAACAACTCGAGCACTTCGTTCGTGCGGCGTTGGCCCGCTTCGTCACCGTCGAGCAGCAGCGTGATCCGATCGGCGAAGCGTCGCATCAAGGCGATGTGCCGTTCGTTGACAGCCGTTCCCAAGCAGGCGACGACGTCGGTCAGCCCGTGTTGATGGGCCATGATCACGTCGGTGTAGCCTTCGACGACCGTGATGTGCCGCGACTTGCTGATGGTGTCTTTGGCCAGGTTGAGCGCGTAGAGCTGATCGCTTTTGCTGAACAACCGGGTCTCAGGCGAGTTGATGTACTTGGCCGGATTTTCCGACGCCCACTGCGGCAGGATGCGACCGCCGAAGGCGATCACCCGGCCTTGGACGTCGTAGATGGGAAACATCAGGCGGCCGCGGTAGCGGTCGTATGTCCGCCCCGAATTTTCACTACGGAGAGTCAATCCGCAGGCGTCCAGAATCTCGGGCGAGTAGGGGCTTTGCTTAGCCCGATCGGTCAGGTAAGTCCACTCGTTGGGAACGAAGCCAAGCCCGAACTGCGAAACGCTTTCCGGCGAGAGGTGGCGTTCCTGCACATACTCACGACCAGGGGCGCCGCTGTCGGCCTTGAGCAGGCAGTCGGCGTACAGCTTTTGTGCCCAGGTCATCGCAGCGAAAAGCGTGTTCTTGTCTTGAGGGCTGCCTGCTTCGGGTCGCGGGCCCTGCGATTGGAGCGTGATGTTGGCCTTGTCGGCCAGCATTTCGAGCGCTTCGCGGAACTCGATGTTTTCCTTCTTCATCACGAAGCTGAAAACATCGCCGCCGATGTTGCACACCCAGCAGCGCCACGATTGGCGTTCCGGGTTGATCGTCATGCTGGGTCGGCTGTCGTCGTGCCACGGGCAACGAGCGACGAAGTTGCGTCCCTGTCGGCGCAGATCGAGATAGGCCCCGAGCACTTGCGTGATGTCGGAAGCTTGGCGGACCTGTTCTTTAGCGTCGTCGAGTACCACTTGCGTTTGGTGTGCGTTCGTTTGCTGCGTAGGAATCAAATAGGCGTCTTGAACCGCCAGCGACGCTGTCGCCGGAACTGATCCAAATCCAAAAATTACAGCGATGAAAATAACGCTCAGCACGATTGCGCTAACCGATGGTGGGAGCCTTCACATCCAGTTCGACTTCCCGCCGCCAAAGGCCAATTTCACGGCCGTTTGGAGACATGTGCCATCCATGACACGGGCATAGTTATACGCATTGACAAACGCTGGTCAACCCGAAGAACCAATTGGTGCCAAAATTCGTCAAGATCGACTGTTTCAATTTTGTCGTGCTAGCGGCGACTTCATCGCAGGTAACTGGTCTCCTAAGTCTTAAACAAGTTTGGAAGTGTGTGTGACATCTCTCGTAGGACGGACAATCCTGTCCGTCACCAGGTTGCCTTCGACGGACAGGATTGTCCGTCCTACCTTGCGGCCTTACGGCGGATCGTAGCCGCCAGGATTAAACGGGTTACACCGGCATATCCGCCACGCCCCTTTCAAGATACCGCGAACGGCTCCGTACTTCTCGATGGCACCGATCGTGTAGTGGCTGCACGTCGGATGGAACCGGCACTGCTTGCCAATGAACGGGCTGAGCGTCCATTGGTACACGCGGATGCATCCGATGCAAATCCACGACGGGATCCGCCATACGAATTTCAGGACCTTCATCACGTGGCACCTCGCTTTCTGCGAGGCGGTCGAGGCGAGGTTTGCGCATCCGCGTGCGTGCGGCGAGTCTTCTTGCTCAAGCGTTTGGCCAACTCCACCAGCGATTGTTGAATTGCCTCGAAAGCCGGCTCCGCGCCAGCTCGCGGGCGAGCGACTAAATCGATCGCGGCCGGCAGTTCATGCTGGGCCAGCCGAAAGGCCTCGCGAATGAGTCGCTTCCACTGGTTGCGAACCACGGCGTTGCCCACCTTCTTGGAAACGGAGAGTCCTAACCGGGGATGATCCAATTCGTTGGCGGCCGCATTGATGACCAGGACATCGTCGGCGGCGTAAATGCCCGTCGCATATACGCGATCGAAATCGCGGGGCGTTTTAAGTCGACTTGCGGCGGGAAAGCGGAATTGGTTCATCGAAAGTCATTTTCGCAGCTTTCGAAGTTTTGGCCACTGTTCTCGGTTAGTGGAAAAACTTGACCGCATTATCGAAGATTTTCAGGCCGTCACCCGCCTTGGGTTGCGTTTTCCGTCGCGTCCATCGAGGGTGTTGCGTTGGCTCGATGTGGCGCTCAGGATGTGGCATCAGGCCGAAAACGCGGCCGCTGGTGTCGCACACGCCGGCCACATGCAGTTGGGCGCCGTTGGGATTTTCGGGGTACGTTGGTTGCCCGCCGCTATCGGCACCCACGTAGCGAAGGCAGAGTTGGCCAGCGTCGTGAAGTCGCTTGAGCATCGCCTCCGAGGACGCGACGAATTTCCCCTCGCCGTGGGCTACAGGTAGTTCCAGTTCGTCGATGTCCTGCAAAAAGACGCACTTCGTTCCGCGAACGGCCAGTCGAATCCAGCGGGCCTCGAATTTCCCTGAATCGTTGTTGGCCAACGTCGCTGCTGGTTCTTCCGGTTTGTCTGGCAGAATCAGCCCCGATTTGATCAGGATCTGGAACCCGTTGCAGATGCCGAGGATCAATCTGTCGGCCGCTTTGAACTCGGATAGCACGCCGAACAAGCGATTGCGAATTTGGTTCGCCAGGATTCGCCCCGCCGAAATATCGTCGCCGTAGCTGAATCCGCCGGGGATGCAGAGAATCTGGTAGTTGGAAACGCGTATGGGTTCGTCCAGCAACGCGTTGACGTGCAGCCGTTCGGCCTTGGCGCCGGCCTTTTCGAACGCGTAGGCCGTCTCGTGGTCGCAGTTAGCGCCGGGGGCTCGCAATACGAGCACGCGGGGGGATGCCATGATGTCGATTCCGTCTTTCGATTTTTCTGTGTGTCAGTTCATGCGGCCACGCGCTACCAGCGAAGCGGCGCCTGCCACGCTTCTTTCAAGTCGGCCAGTTCCGAGTTGATCACGACGCTGCCCTCGCTCCCTTGGATCATCAGGCGGCCACTCGATGTCACATCGCCCACATACGCGACCGGAAAGCCTGCCAGCGATCGTTCGAATGCCGCGGCCGAACTCGGCTCGACTTCGCACAAAAATCGCGTAGCAGATTCGGAGAAGAGGATCGTGGCCGTATCGGAAAGTCCGCCGTGAACAGGTACTTTCGACAAGACGAGGGTCGCCCCTAGCCCACCGGCAAAAGCCATTTCGGCGGCTCCGACGGCCAGCCCCCCATCACTCAGATCGTGACAGCTTCGAACAACGCCCGATCGAATCGCTTGGTGGAACGCTGCATACAATTTGGGTGCGGTAAGCAAATCGACTTGCGGAACCTGGCCGCCCGTAAGGCCGAGAGCGATTGTCGCTTGCGAACCTGCCAGTTCGTCCTTGGTGATACCGACCAGGTAAAGACGATTGCCTGCTTCCTTGAGATCCATGGTCACGCACTTGGCGACGTCTTCGACTTGCGCCATGGCGCTGATCAAAAGCGAACCGGGAATGGAAATCGTCTTCCGCGTTCCATCGGCGTCGTAACTGTACTCGTTGTTGAGGCTGTCCTTGCCGCTGATGAACGGCGCCTCATAAGCGAGGGCCGCATCACGGCAGGCAATCGCCGCCCGAACGAGCGAGCCCAGCGTCTCGGGCCGATCGGTGTAGCCCCAACAGAAATTGTCGAGGATTGCCACGCGGCTCGGATCGGCGCCGACAGCCACGCAGTTGCGGATCGCTTCGTCGATTGCGCACATCGCCATATCGGCTGGGTCATAGTCGCCATACCACGGGTTCATACCGCAGCCAATCACGAGCCCCCGTTTCGATGACAGAACAGGGCAAAGCACCGCGGCGTCGCCTGGGCCGTCGTCTTTTTCGCCGACCAGCGGCTTGATCACGCTGCCCCCTTGCACTTCGTGATCGTACTGGCGAATGATCCACTCTTTGCTCGCGACCGAGGGAAGGGCCAATATCTTTTTCAGGAGTTCGTCGTAGCTCGCCTTCTTAGGAACTTGGACGGGCGCTGCCGCCTTGGGAGTGAAGCGAGCTTCTCGGACTACTTTGGGCCTGCCGTTGTGCAGGAACTCCATCGCAAGTTGGCCAACGGTTTCGCCTTGATACTTGAGCGTCAGTTTTCCGCCCGGAACGAATCGCCCCAGGACAACGGCCTCAACACCTTCCGATTCGCACAAGTCGAACAGTTCCTGCCAGCGATTCTCTGATACGGCCAGAACCATTCGCTCTTGAGCTTCTGAAATCCAAATCTCCGTATAGGTGAGGCCTTCGTACTTGAGGGGCGCTTTGTCGAGGTGAACCTCGGCGCCGATTTCTTCGCCCATCTCGCCGACGGCGCTGGAGAAGCCCCCTGCCCCGCAGTCGGTCACGGCGTTGAACAATCCGCGATCGCGCGCGGTGAGCAGCACGTCGAGGAACATCTTCTCCGTGATTGCGTTGCCGATTTGAACGGCCCCGCCTGAGAGCGTTTCGCTTTCGCTCGTGAGTTCGACCGAGCTGAAGGTCGCACCGTGAATGCCGTCGCGGCCCGTTCGCCCGCCGATGGCGACGATCAAATCGTTGGGTTGTGCGTGCTTGAACGATTTATCCTTGGGGATCAAGCCGACGTTGCCGCAGAATACTAGCGGGTTGCCGACATAGCGGGGATCGAACAACACGGCCCCGTTGACCGTCGGAATGCCCATCCGGTTGCCGTAGTCGCGAACTCCGGCGACAACTTTCCGCATTAGCCGTCGCGGGTGAATGACGCCCGGCGGCAACTGATCGGCCGGCGAATTCGGTGGAGCAAAGCAAAAAACGTCGGTGCTCGCAATCGGCTTCGCGCCGAGGCCCGTTCCCAAAGTGTCGCGAATGACACCGCCCAGGCCGGTATTGGCGCCGCCGTAGGGTTCGATCGCCGAAGGGCGATTGTGGGTCTCAACTTTGAAGGCCACGTTGTATTGGTCGTCGAACAACACCACACCGGCATTGTCCTTAAAGACGCTGACGCACCAATCCTTGTCGCCCCACTTTTTGCGCAGCTCCTGCGTGGCGGCGAAGATTGTCTCCTTCAGCATATTGCCGAATTTGCGCGTGCCTTTTTCGTCGGTGTAGTCGATCTGTCCAGCCAGCGTTTTGTGGCTACAGTGTTCGCTCCAGGTTTGAGCGACGGTTTCCAGTTCGATATCCGTGGGCTCGCGTCCCAGTTCGCGAAAGTGCTTTTGGACCGTCTGCATTTCAACCAGCGTCAGGCTCAGCGTGCGCGATTTGCTAAGCGAGACCAGTTCCGCATCCGACAACTTGCTTAGCGGCACGGTTTGGAGTGCGAACTTGCCAGGCGAACCCAGGTGCAATCGCTCAAGCTTGAGCGGCCCGACCACGGCATGTTCGATCGATTCGTTCGCCAGCAACCGGTTGGTGATGCGAGGGAGCGATGCGGCTGGCACTCCCTTGAGCCAGTATTTACGCAACGTCGCAACGGCTTCGGTTTTGAGTCCAAGATCGGCGATCGCGCGCTGCGCACTTTGCGCCACGGCATCGGTCACGCCGGGCTTGGGTAGCACATGGACGAGTGTGTCGTAATCGCCAGGCGATAGGATCAGTTCCTCGTCGCCGATCCGCGCGATCACGGGGCGTTCGACGACCATATCGGTCAGCAACTCGTGCGCAAGGCGGCGAATTTGTTCGGCCGTGAGGTCGCACTGAATCAGGAAGCCGCGCGCGGCGGCGATCGAAACACCTTCGCCGAGCCCTAGTTCGGCGGCTTCGTGGGCAAGGGCCGTCCCAACACTGTCGGGCTGATCGGAGTTGGGGTAGATGTCAATTTCCCAGAGCATCGCGGCGACGTTTCCCTTCGTCTAAAAGCTGGTGCAGCTTGGTGGATTGTTGACTTTGCAGCGCCTCGCGAAAGGCGGCGATTTTTTTTTCGACCTCGGCAAGCGATCGCAAGACCTGTTCGCGGTTGTCCGAAAGGATCTGCCGCCACATCTCGGGATTGCCCCCGGCGACGCGGGTCGTATCGCGCCAGCCGGAACTGGCGAATTGGAGGTCGTCTTCGCTTGTTCCCGCCGCTAAGGCGCTGGCGACCAGGTGCGGTACGTGACTAATTGCCGCGACGACCGCATCGTGGCGGACCGGCGAGAGCTTTTCGACGCGGCTTCCCAAGCTTTGCCAGAACTGTTCGACGCGATCGACGGCCGCAGCCGGCGAAGCTTCGGTAGGCGTGATAATCGTCGGCCGATCGACAAACAAATCCTCGCGGGCGTTTTCCATTCCCCCTTTTTCGCCGCCCGCCATAGGGTGGCTGCCGATGAAGATCCGGCCAGGGGCGGCTGAGCTAACTGCTGCCTCGCATTGCCCGACAATCGTGGCCTTGGTGCTGCCCACGTCGGTAATGATCCCGCCGTTGGTCACGGTAGGGCCGATGGACCGTACAAATGCGGGGATTGACTCAATTGGGGTGCAAACGATCGCGAGGTCGCACGCCGGGAGTTTGGCGGGATCGGTGTGGCACTCGTCAACGATTCCCCGTTCGAGTGCCAGGCGGGCAATCTCAGGACGTCGGACCAAACCAATGACTTTTGGCAGCCCCAATCGCTTTTTTGCCGCCAAGGCGACCGAGGCTCCTAGCAAACCCAGCCCAACCACCAGCACCCCCTCGGAGCGAAAAGCGGTCGGTTTCGCGGAAGAGGTCATGGAAGTGGGACAAGCCGTGCCGAACGCACGGTGATCGAAGAAACGGCTCGCTAAAGCGAAGTAATGGTAGCCGCTATGTTATCATGGAGAGGTCGCGGCGCTGTGGGGGGTAAGGCGATTTCGCGGCGCTGTGGGGGCGCTGTCGGGCGGGGTGATTGAGCATGGCGGGGGCGTGGGATTGATTCGGTCCTTTTCGGAAGTGGCGGTGAACCGTGGCGGGTTCTAGTTCCGGCCAATCGGCCTACGATGCTTGGGATGACTCGCAGCAATTGCCGGAAGTTGCCCCACCACCCGTGGTGGGGAGCACCGCCGATAAGTCGATCACAGCGGCGCATCGTGAACCACCGCCTAAAAGTCGGGCGATCGTCTCCCGGCCGCTCGGATCGAAGGCCTCCGACAAGGTCCTGGCCGTCTGGATGCGCAATGCCGGAATTGCCGTACGCGCGGGGGTCGACATCCGCCGCTTTTTGGAGACGGAAGTAGAACGATCGTCCGGCCGACGGCAGCAGGCGATGGAGTTTGTCCGGCAGAGGGTCGCCGTGGGCGACACATTTTCCGAAGCCATCAAAGCGTCCGGATGGTTTCCGCCGATGGCATGCGATCTGATCGCCATGGGCGAACAGGCAGGGCGCCTGGAGGACTCGCTCCTCAAGTTAAGCGACTACTATGAGCACCGCGTCAAGTTGCAACGGACGTTTTGGGGCATCGTCTTTTTTCCGCTGCTGCAGTTTGTCGCGTCGGTAGGGATTGTCGCGCTGGCCATCTGGTTGATTGGGACGTTTTCCAATGGCGAGATGTCGATTCTCGGCTTGGGTGGTACATCGGGGGCGATAACCTTTTTGGGAATCGTCGGCGGATCGGTCGCCGCGCTTTTGATTCTCATCAACGCCATCGCCAGCGGATGGTTTGGATCGGCCCCCATTCGCATCGCGATGAAGCTGCCGGTCCTAGGCAACGCTTTGGAAGCATTCGCACTGGCCCGAATGACCTGGGGCCTCCACGCGGCCATGGAGGCCGGAATGGAAGCCAAGCAATGCGTCGAGATGGCCTTCCGCACGACCCAGAATCCCGTGTACCTGGAGCAGATCCCCAAGGCCAAACTAGCGGTCGGCAGCGGCGAGGAGTTCCACGTCGCCTTTCGCAGAACGGGTGTCTTCCCGCCGCTTCTCTTGGACGCCATCGAGAACGGCGAAATGGCGGGCTCGCTCGCGCATGTGTTGCCCCGTCTCACGAAGGACTACGAAGAGTCGGCAGAACGCAATGCCATTGCCGTGGCCTTCGCGTCCGGATGGGCTGTTTGGGCCGGTGTCGCGATCTTCATCATTTCGATGATTTTCAGCCTCGCCCAAAACTATCTCAACATCTTGAACGAAGCGAGCAAGATCTAGCGAAGTGCGGCGGCCTATCGGCTGGCGAACCGTTTCGCCTGTGCGATCAGGTCGACGCCTACCATTTCGCTCCAGGCCTTCTGTAGAGAGTTCACGATTGGGCCCGGAGTCGTTTGCTTTAGTTGCTTGCCGTTGAACTGTGTCACCGACCAAACCACGGGCGACGTGCTGCAAAGCAACACTTCGTCGGCGTCGATAAGATCGCTGACGCGAATCGGTCGATGGCAGAACGTCACGTTGCATCGGGGCGATAATTCGGCAATCGCAGCGACCGTAACACCGGGCAGGATCATATCGGGCGGTGGCGAGATCAGCCCCTCTGATGCGCTGTAAATCAACAGATTGGCCGTCGAGGCCTCGGTGACCCAGCCGTTCGCGTCTAGCATGACCGCCCGCGAACCGGGGACTTTCAGCCGCGCTTCCCGGTCGGCCAGAAAGTAGTGCATCCGGCTGCGGCATTTGAGTTCCGGCGGCCAACACTCGGAAGGGACTTGCTGCACCGAGGTCTCGGCCAGACTATCGCCGATGGTGTATTTGTCGACCCACGTGTGGAAAGCCAGCGGTTCCGTGTGAAGACAGATCGTTGGCTTCCCTTCGATGCCCGGCGTAACGAACAGGACCATTCCCAAGTCGTCGCCGGGATCGAGGAGTGCGTGATTCCGCGCGGCTAGTTCCTCTGCGACGTCCCCAACTGCTGGCATCGGAATCGGCAAATCGATCCCGATGATGGCCAGCGATCGGGTGAGCCGGGCCAGATGATGATCGAGATGGAACAGCCTTCCGCGAAACGTCCGCAGCCGTTCCGCGATCGTGGTTCCCTGGATAAAGCCGTTGTCGTGAACCGAGACTTTCGCTTCACTCGCCGGGATCCACGCGCCGTTCAGGTACGCGACTGGTTCCTTCATCGCCATGCCGTTCCAAGATATCTACGCAACGGGGCTGCAAAAATCGAGCATGTCGCGCAGCGCGAAGCTCCGATCACACGCTCAGTGTGACCGACGAGACGCAAATCGAAAAGCCGGTAGCAGAGTGGCAGCAACTGCGTTGTCACGCTGTAGGCACTGTTTCCGGCTTGGCGACCCATTTCGCGGCCAGGGCCAGCAATTGGCCGCGCGTGATTGGTTTGGTAGCAACCGCGTCGCAGCCTGCTGTAAAGCATTCTTTGTGGGCTTCGGGAGTCGCATGAGCGGTCAAAGCGACGATCGGATTCGTGTATCCCGCGTCACGTAGGCGTCGCGTCGCCGTTAAGCCATCGACCACGGGCATCACGACGTCCATCAGCGTCAGGTCGTACGAGTTTCCTTCGGACCATGCGTCGATGGCCCGTTCAATCCCCTCGGCGCCGTCGGATGCGACGTCAACCTCGGCCCCTGCTTTTCGCAACACCAGGGCAATCAGTCGCTGATTGTCGGGACCGTCTTCGACAAGGAGAATTCGCCCCGATAGTCGGATTGATAGCGATTCGCAAATGGTCGGCAGCGCGACCGCCACGGGATCCCAGCGGTTGATACGCTTGATTCCCGCCAGCGGACCGGTCGGCAGTGTCAAGCAAAACTCCGTCCCAGCTCCGTAGACGCTTTTTACTTGGAGCGTTCCGTCGATCATCCGGGCAAAAGCCTGGCAGATGACCAGTCCCAAGCCCGTGCCGCCATATTTTCGGGCAGTCCAATCGGTTGCCTGCACGTAGGGCTGGAAGAGCACGCTTACCTGTTCCGGAGTCATGCCGATGCCGGTATCGCGCAACCGCAATACCAAGCGCGGGTCTGACGGATTCGACTCGTCCATCGTCACAGAAAGGGCGACTTCGCCTTTCGATGTGAACTTGATGGCGTTGCTGGTCAGATTGAGCAGAATCTGCTTGATCTTGGTGGGATCGCTTTCGATGGTCGCCGGAATCGCGGGCGACCACGTCACATCAAACTTGAGTCCCTTATCGCGGGTCCGCGGAGCCGCGACTTGCACGACGTCGGCAATGATTTCGGCCGGCGAACACGGCAAGCGCTCGACGTGCATCTTTTGCGCTTCGATTTTCGAGATATCCAGAATCTCGTTGATCACTTCGAGCAGGTGCGAAGCATTCCGGCGAATCACGTGGGCCGCGTCGACGATTTCAGCGCTGGACAACGTCCCTTCGGCGATGTTGTCGGCAAATCCCAGCACGGCCGTGAGCGGCGTGCGTATTTCGTGGCTCATCTGAGCGAGGAATTCGCTCTTGGCGATGTTCGCCGCCTCGGCATGAGCGCGGGCGTCGCACAACGCGATCTCGGTGGCCTTGCGTTCGCGGGCGTGACGGACCGCGCGGGCCAGGACGGTGAAATTCACGGCGTCCTTGATGATGTATTCCTGCGCGCCTTGCTGGATCGCGATCGCGGCGATGTTTTCATCCGCCAATCGCGTCAAAATCACAATCGGGATTCGAGGCCAGGCTTGCCGCAGCTCGCGGAGGGTTTGCAGACCGCCGCAATCGGGCAGGTTGAGTTCGACCAGCGCGACGTCGAACTCGCGTTGCGACAGCCAATGGAGCGCCTCGGCAAGCGTTTCAGCATGCGTGACTTCAAATCCTCGTCCCGGACTGAACACGATGTCGCGGAGCCACACCGAAGAAGGTAAGTGCGGGTCGACGAGCAGAACTCGCGTCGATCGTTCGTCGTTCATGGAAGTCAGCCCCGCGGGTTGTCGCGGGTTCGTCAGTCCGCACCTGGTGTGTCGCTTTTCCGCCAGAAATGAATACGACACGCTACGGAAATGTGCAAATCCTGTCTGTTTGATCGGATAGCCGGAAAGAACGGCCTAACCGATCCAAGAGGTCGGTGCGGAGCGTAAAAGAGCCTGCCGCCCAGCCGTGCAGCAGCTATCGCTTCGCGAGATTTGCCTCGATCTTGCCCAGATAATTGGGCATGTTGTGATCGTCCAGGACTGTCTTCACGTGGTTTTGAATCGCTTCCACGTTAAAGGACGATCCCCATGGAAGGTTCGATGCGATTGCCATAATCCCACCGATGATCGATTCCAAGCCTGCTGTGCGGTCCCATCTTCCCGCGTGGTCGAAACGCCACTCTTCCGTACCTAGGTGACGATACCAGTTGCTCATGTCACCCAGCAGCACCTGGGGCACCGCGTCGCGAAGGGTTACCAAGCGAATCAGCTTGGATTGAAAGCTATTGGCGAAGTTCTCGTCCCCCACGCGGGGTTGGCCGTAGGTAAAGGTTCCCGCGATAGGGAGTATCGGGGCGATCGTCTTGCTGGCCAAAACCGCCATGGCACCGCCGAGGCTGTGCCCGGTCACCCATAAACGTGGTTTGCGCTCTTTGTCGTAGACCTTGTCGAGCCCTTCGGCGGCCTGCTTCCAAACAGATTGGAGGGCTTGATAAAAACCGCGGTGAACGCGTCCGCCGAGCGCATCGACTTGCGCAAAATCGAGATTGGCGATCCAGTCGAGGATGTCGTCGGTTCCGCGGAACGCGAGGACGACGTCGCGGTCGCCGGCTGCAACGTAGCCGCTGGTATGACCCGTCTTGAAGGGAACGACCTGCGTTAATCCGAGCGCGGCGAATTTTTCATAATCGCGCGGGTCGTCTTTGTACGCAGCCACCGCCGCATGTCCCAAATAGTGGGACGTCGCAATATCATCCTGGCCCAAATGAAAGCGAGTCATTTCCGACGACGCAGCCATGGCAGAGAAACCTTAACCAAGCGACGCAATGGCGAAAGCGTTCATTATCTGGCTGCCCGAGAATGGGGCAAGCACTGCGTGCGAGAAAGTCGAGATTCGCGGAGCCCTCCACTGGCGTCTTGCGGACGCCAGCGCCACCTTCTGGGCAGGGCTACATGGTTGCCAGTGCCGACGACTTGCGAATCGTGTCCTCTAGCTGGCTTCCAATCACCGATAGCGTCGCCTGATCGAGCCCCAATTGTGCGAAGGTCACCGCCGACGGCGACGGCGTGTTGTGAATTCCCAGCGAGGTATGCCCGTAGCGACTGCACAGGTAATTCGCGAGTGCGACGGCCGAGACGAGTTCCGCGTACTGTCCGCGGTATTCTTCGGGGCGATGGTGATAAGTGATGGCGTCACAAGTCGCTTCAGGGAACTTCCACCTTTTCGCCACGAAACCGCCCACGGCAGCATGGTCGAACGAGTAGATGCTGGCTTCGACAACGTGCGTTGGCGTCGACTCATCGAGTTCGTCGATGACTTTGCAAAAATGCCGCCGCAGATTTTGATCGAGAACGATGTATCCAAAATCGTGCAACAAGCCGGCGGTGTAGGCGTCTTCGGGGGAAGGACGGCCGCAGACTCGCGCGATCAACGCGGCGATCGACGCGACGGCAACGCTGTGAGACCACAAGTCCGCGCGGCGGTAGCACTTGTGATTTCCTTCGCTGTTGAACATCCGGCTGGAAAAGATCGTCAGCGTCAGATTCCGCAGGTTGGCCATCCCTAGCAGGTTGACCGCGGTTCGAATATCGCTGACTTTGTGGCTTAGTCCGAAATACGACGAGTTGACCCGCCGCAGAATTTTGGCCACCAGGGCCGGGTCGGCCTGGATTGTTTTGCGCACGTCCTCGGCCGAAGCGTCTTCTTCGCTGGTGATCTGGATCAGCCGCTGACACGTCGCGGGGAGCGGAGTTACCTCGCTCAATCGCGAAAACAATCGCTCCAGCGCAGCGCGTCGCGCTTCGCCATCGGCGATGGGGTGTGTCTCACTAGTTGCCATGCCCGACATACTGGTTCGTTCCACGCAACGATTTTTCGATATTTCCTACCCGATGAAACCTAGCTTCCAATCCGTCGCTCATGGTTGGTATCCGCCACATTCCGGTTGTATCGACGAGCAAGGCGATACTTTCGTCATAAGCGGTAAATGTTGTTCAGCGAAGTAACTGACTTCCTGCGAATTCAAACGTACGTTTAAGTGGTGCCCGCGTGATAGCGATTCGAGGATCGCCGGTGGTACGCTTTTTCGAAACTCGCTCGTTCGACTTTGGACTAATCTCGTGAATTCCTTGCCATCGTCCACTGCCCCCCAACCCATCGACCCCCAAACGCCCCCCAGAGCAGAAGGCTCCGCGGCCGCAGAGGACGGACGCCTTTCGTCCCTGCTGGAGCGGATTCAAAAACTCACCGGTACGGAAAACTCGAAAGCAACGACGGCCACAAAAGGACAGGCGCTTGCCGAAGAGATGCTGAAGGCGCCAACGGGAAAGGCCCCCGTCACCTCCATGGCTCCCGCCACGCGCTTAGGCGATCCATCGATCCTGCCGGGACGCGAACCGACGGGTGGAGAAAAAGGACCTTTCATCCCCATGGCTCCCGCGACCATTCGCGAGTCGGGTTTGACCAATGCCCAGGTCGAAATGCTGGTCCTCAAGTTCCTGCTGGCACGCGGCGATTCGAGCGGACGCGACGTCGCCAACCAGATCAAACTGCCGTTTGTCTTGATCGACGGCCTGATGCGGCAGATGAAACAAGATCAACTGGTGGTTTATCGCGCCGACGCGCCGATGAACGACTACGTGTACCAGTTGACCGACATGGGCCGAGAGGCTGCTCGGCGTCTCGCGCAGCACTGCTCGTACTTCGGTTCCGCGCCGGTTCCGATCGAGCAATATATCGAATCTGTTTCCCGTCAATCGCTAACGAAGCAACAGCCGGGCGAAGACGACTTGCGCCGCGCTTTCAGCGACCTGTTGATCAGCGATCGCATCTTTGTTCGGCTGGGGCCGGCGATCAACTCGGGTCGCGGTTTGTTCTTATTCGGGCCAGCAGGCAACGGCAAGACGAGCATCGCCGAACGAGTGACTCGCGCCTTTGGAACCGACATTTGGATTCCGCGGGCCATCAGCGTCGACGGTGAAATTGTCCGCACGTTCGATCCCAACGTTCATGAAGAAGTTCCCGAACAAAATACCGACGGGTTGATCGAGAAGACGCAGATCGACCGCCGCTGGGTGAAGGTCCGTCGACCTACGATCGTGGTCGGTGGCGAATTGACCATGGAAAACCTCGAGGTGATGTTCAATCCCTCAACGGGTATTTGCGAAGCACCGGTCCAACTAAAAGGCAACTGCGGCACGCTGGTCGTTGACGACTTCGGCCGGCAGAAAATGAGCATCGACTCGCTGCTCAATCGCTGGATTGTTCCGCTCGAAAAGCGGTACGACATTCTGAACATGCCTAACGGCAAAAAAGTTCAGGTCCCCTTCGACGAACTGGTGATCTTCGCCACCAACTTGCAGCCCAAGGACCTGGTCGACGAAGCCTTCTTGCGACGTATTCCGTACAAAATCGAAATCACCAACCCGACCGAAGAGGAATTTATCAACCTCTTCCGCATGATGTGCCCGAAGCTCGGATTCGAGTTCAACGAAGAGCGCGTCCGCTGGCTGATCGATACGCACTATACGCCCAACGGACGGCCAATGCGCTCGTGCCAGCCGCGCGACTTGTTGCAGCAGGTGCGCAATCACTGCGCCTACCACAAAATCCCGGCCGAACTCCGGCCGGAGTTTCTCGACATCGCCGTCGAGAATTATTTCTCGATCATGTAATCGAATTCTCGCGGGCGCGTCGCGCAACGCGTCCGCGTCTGATCATTTGTCGCCAGATTTCGCGCGATTCTCTCGACTCGCGGCGAAGGTGGCGACTTCTCTCTCGCGTTCGTTTATGATGGGACGTTCAGGAGCAAGTCCCCACGCGCCGCTGTGACAACAAAATCAATGGCGTGGAATTGATCGCTTGGAGTTGACGCGATGTCTATACGGTCCTGGTCGACGTTTGTAGTCTTGGCGATCGCTGTTTCGCTGGCCTTGGGTGGGACGGTCGCCTCGTGGATGGCGACGCGGCTCGCTGCCGACGACCGAGTTGTCGTCGCAGAGCAAGACGACGAGGAAGAGGCTGCCGAAGGTTCGGCAATCACCGAGGACTCATACCGACTCCCCACCGCTGATGATGTGGCCGCCTTATTCGACGCCGTGCGCAAGATGAAGACGTTGCGGCCCGCGACGGCCGACGAAACTCTCAGGCATCGTCGCAAGCTCAAAGCGGCGCTCCGGCAAGCGGCCGAGCGGATCGTCAAGATTGATTCCGACCACTTGTCGCCTGCCTATCGCTGGGCCAGTTGCTTCAGCCTCGAACAACGCGTATCGGGCCTGGCTGCGGCCACGGCCGAAGAACGCAATCGCTTTATTCAACAAGTGAAGGAAGTGCTGGAAGCGAAAGTTGATACCGAGTCGCTGAAACTAGCGACGGTAACGGCCAGATCACTGGAGTTCGCCGGGCTCGATGCCGAGTCGGCCGCCGCTCTGGAGGCCTTTTTGCCCGTCATCGCGAAGTCGGAAGAACCGCTCGCTAAACGCGAAGCGAAACGAATCAGCGCCGTCTTGCGCAGGCTCAATTTGATCGGCAGCCAAATGGAACTTGCCGGCAAGGCGATGAACGGTTCCAGCTTCGACATCAGCATGCTCAAAGGCAAAGTCGTCCTGGTCGATTTTTGGGCGACCTGGTGTGGACCGTGTGTCGCTTCCATGCCTGGGCTCAAGAGGGCCTATGCCGCCTATAAGGACAAGGGCTTCGAAATTGTCGGCGTCAGCCACGACCGCGACCGCGAGGCGCTGGAAGGCTACCTCAAGGAAAACGAAATCGGCTGGATCAACTTGCACGACCCGGAGGAAAACGGCCGGCCAGCGTCGAGCGAAGCGTATGGCATTCAAGGCATTCCGACCATGTTCCTGATTTCCACCGACGGAAAGGTGCTGAACGCGACGATCCGTGAAGACTCGCTGATGAAGGAACTCGAAAAACTTCTCGGTCCGCCAGCCGTTCCGCCTGTTGAAGCTACGGAAGATGCCGCAAAAGATTCGCCGAAGGATGGCGAGGACGAATCTAAAAAGTAGAGTTCATCAAGAGAGCAAATCGTTCAGGACGTTCCTTCGAGCGAAAGGATTTGCGTATGTCGAGTTGCGTGGTCGTTCAGTGTTCGCAAGGATTCGTCATCTCGACCGATTCGGTCGCCTTCAAGACGCCCATCGCCAGTAGCGACGAGAAGTACGGCCCCGTCCGCGTGAGCACCCGCAAGCTCTTTCGCTTGCATCCCGACATCGTGGTGGCAGGCGTAGGCGAATTCAACAGCTACACCAAAGTCTTCAACGAAGTGGCTGCCACGTCCAAGCCCGCAAACGAACTGGTCGAGAAGTTGCTCGAAATGAGCGTCCGCGACGCGTCCGACTCCCGCGTGTTTGTCCTGCATCGGAACAACGGCAAAGTCTCGCTTCACATCAGCGAACTAGGGCACATCCGCCGCGACCACGAGGGAACCGTTTCCTTCCCCGACCCGGCGATCAACGGGCTCTTCTCAGTGATGTTCGAGTCGCCCTATGGTAAGGCAATCCGGCAGACCGGGATGTTGGGCGTCGCCGGATTAGTCAGCGCCTTCAACGCCATGGCCGTAAAACTCTCGCCCGACCTGGCCGAGCCATTTGATACGCTCTGCTTCCTCAGCAAGGGAGAGTTTCAGCTCTCGGGCGGGATTACGCCGCTGCCCTTTGCTGAGATTTGGTGAACGACGGGCGGGGTTTTGATGGGGAGTTGTTACTGAATATCGTCCGGTAGCGGCGCGCCTTCCTCGGGCGTCGTCAACAGTCTCCAAATCTTGGAAACCGCACACGGTCGTAAGCGTGGTCACCAGCGAAGCGTCGCACGTCGCAAGTGGTGCCTCAAAACTGAGTGAAGACATTCAATATCAAGTCTTCGACGTGAGCCGTTACTTTATGCTCGCCGAGCTTGTAACTGTTCGGATGGCCACATGCGTTTCGGAGTTTTAGAGCAACGTCGAGCTCTTGTTTCAAATTCTTGCCAATCACGCCAATCTTTTCGAGGACGGTCAAAAAGTCTGCTTCGCCGAGGCGACCTAAATCGTCTTTCTTCTTCGCTGCCACGAACGGAGTCCGAGCAGACGCAAACCGTCGAACTGCGTCGGCGTTGAAGGCGGTGAGAACTGATTGATTGCTCATAACATGGTCTTGTAACACCGAAACGGCGCCTACCCACGTCAACACCACCGCAGCTCGAAGTTGGCCTCCTTCATAGCACCGAATAGCCTCTTCGACGAAGGCCATAGTGTCGGGGTCGTTTATCTTCGCGAGGCTCGCTCGCAGGTTCGATGCAGCTTTTACAATCGGCGAGCCGACAGCAAAGGGGCCAGCAATCTTGTTGACATGCTCGACCCCCGGTCCCAGAAGTTCCCAGCCGTCTGTGGTGTTTGCTGCCTTACCTTTTGCGTGGTGTAGAATTGCCGACACGTTTTTGTTCTTGATTGAACGCCACCCTGCAGCGGCGCCAATGTCCTTAAGTGATGCAACGCTTCGAGGACCAACAGGATCAGCAGCCAGGCAAAGCAAAGCCTTGTCTCGATCCGACAGTTTTTGTCCCAGCAGTTCCTTCAATGCCTGAGTATTAAGCACAGGCAGCCTCAAGTTCTTTCATCTTCACCGCATGTAATGCGTAGGTGCCTGTGGAGTTCTCAACCAGAGCTTGCTCTTTCACGAGGCGATTTAGGGTGCTGGTCAGATTATTGCTAATAGTCTTCTTGTAGTACGATTTGGCAGACTTTGCAGCCGTGAGCAACTGCTGCCGACTGAAGGACTCCATTTTTTGATCGAAGGTCAAATACGCCGCCGCGGCAACGATCAGCCCCGGGCCGTCATTGCAGCCTAGTTTCGAAGCAAACGTAGCAGTTGAACCAGCGATCTTACCGCTGGTTTTGCTTTTCTGTGGGCTCGCTACTTTTTCCGTTTCAAGTTCAGATTCATCTGCTTCACCGCTTTCTCTGTGAAGCTTCGACACGGCTTCGAGAAGCTCGTGAAGCTCCTTCTTTAAAAACTGTTCAGAGCCTTCGTATTCAACCTCAATTTGCCCCATCCTGATACGAATTTTGCTAGTGGTCATAACCGCTCCACATATGGTGTTAACTCAATGATGGAAACGGAATCTTAATTCACCTAAACTGCCAAAGCCAGCTTGCCGCGTCGAGAACTGCATGAACCCTTGGCAGACTTTTCTTCTCGGAATAAACCTGACCTACGATTCAGAGGGGCTCAAGCCTTCTTGCACTTATTTGTGGAAGGGCGCGCGATTGCTGCCCGAGCCGTTCGATACGCTGTGCTTTCTCAGCAAAGGGGAGTTTCAGCTCTCGGGCGGGATTACTCCCCTGCCGTTTTCGGAGATTTGGTGAAGCAGTTGCGCGGCTACTGCAGATCAGGCGGCAACGCTTTCGCAAACATCTTCCGCTCCGATTTGCGCATGGCTCGGGACTCGCACCATTCACCGACGAACGCGCCGTCGGTAACGAGCCACGTGACGCACTCGAGCGTCACGATGTCCGAACCTGTCAGCCTGATGCAGGTAACGATGTAGCGCCACGGCGAACCGCGCTCGATAATCTCAAACGTCTCTCCCCTGACGACTTCGCCTTCGGCGACAGCCACGTCAAATTCGCAGTTTTCTAGACCGAGTCTTCTGCTGGCGACGATGCAGAATTTGCTTGGCATGCCATTATCTAATTGCGTCTCGGCGGATTGCTTTCTACCTATTCGTGGACGTACGCCCAGTCACCGACCGGTTGGAGCCCGCCACCGTACCCGTGTTTGGGATAAATCTTGTTCGGAAAATAGAGCATCTCGTCGAAATTAACCGGGCCACTGGATGTGTGCACGATGAGTACCCACTGGTTGCCTCCGTAAGTCGCAGGCGTGGTTCCACCCGTGTGATATTTGTATTCGGGATACGCCATCATCCCCGTCCATGGCACGCCGGAAAGATACTTGGGGACCAACGACTCAAGTGACGGTGGCGGCGTTCCATGGTCCTTCTCGTACTGTCGGATCGCCGCAATGAGCGGCTTGCTACGTTGAGTGAACGACTTCATTCCGTTCATGCGAATGGATTGGCCAAGAAGGATCCCGCCCATGGTCGCGGCGAACGCCACGATGAAGGCCGACAAATAGAAAGCAGAATTCCATCGATCCGGGTAAAAGATAAGTCGAATCGCGAAGCAGGGGATCCCAATCAATGCAGCCAAGACAAAGAACACATAGCCACTGGCCATGGACTGCAGCAGCATGGTCCCAAAGGGTGTGACCGACTGCCACTCGGCAAATGGGATGAAGGCCAAGCCCGACACTGCGAGCAACAGCCACTGGATGCGATCTCGATTGGTCATCGATGTCTCCGAGTGGGATTCGCGCTGCGAAGTCTCGCTCATTAAGACTTCGCGCGAACCCTCAAGTCCCTGATGACACTCTAAGGGATTGTGCGTAGAATTACGCGTTCTTACGGTCAAACACTTTATTGGGACACTTGATCGCCTACCGGAAGGGGGCGAAAGCGGAATAAGGAGCGGCTCTATGGTCGAGACTCCCCCAATGGCCCTTTCCCACATCTAAGTGGGCGCGGCCGGGCTACGAGCTCCCTCCGCAAGTATCGATTTGACCTTTTCGACCTAGTGAATTCCGGTAAGATTTAATCTTGCCGAATTGTTTTCCCCACCCAATGGGGAGGGCTAGGTCCCTCCGGCATCCTTGCTTCGAACGTTCGTCTAAGGGTATTTCACCCAAAGGCAACACGGTTCCGGCAATGGCAGACGGCGCGAATCAGGGTTGAGTCGACCCAACTTGCTGGAAATTGCACGTTGGAAGTGCCCAAGTTGGCGATGGTCCAGTAACGATGCTCGACGGAGTCGGGCGGACATCCAACATCCCGGCAACCGAATCCATACCGCGCCACCAACATGGGCGCGCGCTCCAGGCGACTTCGTTCGCTTGGGCAAATCGTTTCGTACAAGACAAGTTCATTTTCTAGCTAAGTTAATTCTCAATTGGTGAAGCGTCGGCAACTCGCCGGCACGAAGGTGGTTTTATGGATCTCAGAAAAGTTCGCAATTTCGGTATCTCCGCGCACATCGACTCGGGCAAAACAACCCTTAGCGAGCGCATCCTGTATTACACGGGCCGCATCCACAAGATCGAAGAAGTCAAAGGCGGCGGCGACGGCGCCACGATGGACTCGATGGACTTGGAAAAGGAACGCGGCATCACGATTCAAAGTGCTGCGACGGCCGTGAAGTGGAAGCTCAACGGCGACGAGCACTTTATGAACTTGATCGACACGCCCGGCCACGTCGACTTCACGATCGAAGTCGAACGCAGCTTGCGTGTGCTCGACGGTGCGGTGCTCGTGCTGTGCGCGGTGGGTGGCGTTCAACCCCAGTCGATCACGGTCGACCGGCAGATGAAGCGCTACAAGGTGGCTCGTCTGGCGTTCGTCAACAAGATGGACCGGATCGGCGCCGATGCCTACAAGTGCGTGCGTGAACTTCGTGAGAAGCTGGGTATTGATTGCGCGCTCATTCAAATGCCAATCGGTGCCGGCGAAACGTACGAAGGCCACATCGACCTGATCACCATGAAGGCTTACCGGTTTACCGGAGACAAAGGCGAAACGGTCGAAGAGTACGACGTTCCCGCCGAGCACCTCGACAAGGCCAAGAAGCTGCGTCACGAGATGCTCGAAGCGCTCGCCATGTACAGCGACGAATTGATGTCGCTCCTCATGGAAGAGCAGGAAGTTCCTGCGGACTTGATCCACAAGGTGCTGAAGCAAGCGGCGCAAACGCAAGGCTTTACACCGGTGCTGGTTGGGACGGCGTTCAAGAACAAAGGCGTACAAACGCTGCTCGACGCGATCGTCCGTTACCTGCCTAGCCCGCTGGAACGCGAGTACTACGCCAAGAGTTGGAAGAACCCCGATGAAAAGTTCCCGCTGTATGCCGACGACAACAAGCCGTTTGTCGGCATGGCGTTCAAGATTGTCGACGAGGCCTTCGGCCAGGTGACTTACACCCGGATTTACCAAGGCAAGATCGAAAAGGGTGGCATGTATGTTAACCAACGTACGGGCAAGACCGACCGTTTCAGCAGCATCTACAAGATGCACGCTGAAAAGAAAGAGCCGATCGATGGCGCCGGTGCCGGCGACATTGTCGGTATCGTCGGGATCGACTGTGCTTCGGGCGACACGTACGCTGCGGAAGCCAAGTTCTGCACGCTCGAATCGATGTTCGTGCCGGATGCGGTGATCAAGATGTCGATCACGCCGCTGGTGCGTGCCGATTCGGACAAGTTGAGCAAGGCCTTGCAGCGGTTCCGCCGGGAAGATCCGACCTTCCGCGTCTTCAACGACGAGGAATCGGGCGAAATCCTGATCGCAGGCATGGGTGAATTGCACCTCGAAATCTACTGCGAGCGAATTCGCCGCGAGTACAAGGTCGACGTGCAAGTCGGTGCCCCGAAGGTGAGCTACCGCGAGTCGCCGACCCGCAAGTACGAGTACAACTACAAGCACAAGAAGCAAACCGGTGGTTCGGGCCAATTCGCCCACATTGTGGGTTCGTTGGGACCGATTGTCGACGAAGCAGAATTAGCCGAAGACTTTATCTTCGAGGAGAATATCGTCGGTGGCCGCATTCCGAAGGAATACATTCCTTCGGTCGAAAAGGGCTTCCGCAATGTGATCTTGAAGGGACCTTTGGCGCAGTACCCGGTGGTCGGATTGAAGGTGACGCTCGACGACGGTTCGTACCACGACGTCGACTCGAGCGACCGCGCCTTTCAAACGGCGGCCGAAGGCTGCTTCCGCGAACACTTTGCCGATACAAAGCCGGCGATCCTCGAGCCGATCATGAAGATCGAAATCGAGTGCCCCGAGCGATTCCAAGGCGCCGTCACCGGCGACCTGACGAGCCGCCGCGGTATGATCACCGGCAGCGACATCGAAGGGAACACCGCGAAGTTGCAAGCCGAAGTGCCGCTGGCCGAAACGTTCGGTTACTCGACCGACATCCGCAGCATGACGCAGGGCCAAGGGACCTTCACCATGGAACTGGGCCGCTATGCCAAGGTGCCGGCGAGCATCCAAGAAGAAATCATTGCCGAAAAGAAGAAGCAGCTCGCCGCGGCAGGCAAGTAAGCCTGTCAGCGAGATGTTGTTTCTGGACGGTTAGCTAATAGCGAGACCGCCAGTAGGGAAATCCTGCTGGCGGTTTTTCGTTTCTTGCATTGGCGCATCTATGCCAAGCAATTGAACGTTCAAAGCAAACTCTGAGCTTCAATGCCGCATTATGTAGGTCGCCACTCTTGTATTCGTGCCGGCTGCCCCGCCTAATAATGCGTTGCGATTGATACATCGTCTTCGGAGCGATTCTCAATGGGGCCTGGCAGCGATTTCGGAACGGGATGTCCCGATGAGCCAACGTTGCGAGCATTCGCGCGGGGGAGCTTGCCTGCTGAAACGGCTCAGCAGATCTCTCACCATCTCTCGGGGTGCCAACGTTGCACAGGCGTGATCTCGAAGACCGAGATGCAATACGGGAACGAAACGGTTACGCAAGATTCTGCCAGCGATGAATTCGAGGTGAAAGGAAACCCCAGCGAGGTCCCACCAGGAACGCTCGTCGCCGGCCGCTACCTTCTTCGTAACGAGATCGCGCGGGGCGGCATGGGCGTGGTTTATCGGGCGGAAGACACGTTGTTTGGGCGAGTGGTCGCCGTCAAATTCCTGGCAGCGAAATGCCGTCGCGAAGCGGCCGCGCTCGCCCGATTTCGCGAGGAAGCGCGTGTCACCGCGCGGCTTCAGCATCCGGGAATTCCGCCCGTCCACGACTCTGGAACGCTTCCCCAATGGGGACCGTTTCTGGCGATGAAAGTGATCGAAGGTCTGACGCTCTCCGAACTGCTGGCTGCTCGCAAGAAGCTCGACGAAGATTTGCCGCGGTGGGTCCAGGTCTTTGAACAGATCGCGTTGACGGTGGGTTACGCGCACTCGAACGGAGTCATCCATCGCGACTTGAAGCCTTCGAACGTGATGGTGGGCGAATTCGGCGAAGTGCAGGTCATGGACTGGGGCCTGGCCAAAACTTTGCGAGCCCCGATCAAGGCCAAGTCAGCGCCAAGTGAGACCGACGACAGCCAGAGGCCACCTGAACCAGCGACGTTGACAAGCGACGTCACAACCTACAGCAGCAGCGAAAACCGTGTGCAAAAAGAGGATCTCACGGTCACGCAAGATGGAACAATTTTGGGAACCCCGCTGTACATGCCGCCTGAGCAAGCGCGCGGCGAGGTACACGCCGTCGATCCGCGGTCGGACGTCTTTTCGCTGGGCGCCATCCTCTACCAGATCCTGACCGGTGAAGCGCCGTTCGCTGCCGGAAGTTCGCGGGAGGTGCGACTCAAGGCTGCCAAGGGAGATCTAGGGCGAGTCGATCAGTCGCTGGCCGATTGCCAGGCCGATCCGATGTTGGCCGACGTGGTGCGAAAGTGCCTGGCGGTTGCGCCATCCGATCGCCCGGCCGATGGGGCCGAAGTGGCTCGCCTGGTCGGAGACTATCGGGCGGCGGCCGAAACACGCATTCGAGAGGCGGAACTCAAACGCTCGGCGGCAGAGGCCACCGTCGTCGAACAAGCGAAGCGGCGCAAGACGGTGGTTATCGCGGCGACCTTGTTGTCGAGTCTCTTATTGCTTTCGACCGTCGGCGCAGTCATCGCTTCGATTCTCATTAACCGCTCACGTATGGATGCTCGGTCTGCCGAAGCCGTGGCCGACTCGCGAACGCAACTGGCGCTCAAGGGATACGGCCAATTGGTTTTCGACGTGCAGGAAGCACTTGAGGACCGGCCCGATACTCAGACGCTTCGCAAGTCGCTGCTGGAATCGGCCCGCGGGCCATTGCAGACGATCGTGTCCGACTCCGAAGACCATGCCAAGCCCGATCTGGCGATACTTTGGGCACATCTCCATCTGGGCGGTATTCAGCTGAACCTTGGCCATACAGGCGATGCAGAGCAGGAAATCAAACAAGGTTACGACATTGCGAAGCGGTTGATTCAATCGACGCCCCGCGACGTGGACGCTCGAAAGGCCCTTGCTGCCAGTGCGCAACGGTTGGCGGACGTCACGGTCGAATTGGGAAGAGCGCGAACGGCGCTCGATTTTTACCGCGAAGCGCACGAGGTGAATACGACGCTCGCGAGCGACCATCCAAGCGACGTTGCCATCGAGCGAGATTTGGGCACGGTTTGCTCGCGGCTCGGTCGTACGCTAAGTCAGCTCGGAGAATCGAAGGAGGCGTTGAGTTTTTGCCTTCAATCTCACGAAATCCACCAGCGCTTGGCGAAGGGACTTGGCGATTGTGTCTTGAATCAACAGCGGCTGGGCGATAGCTACATGATCCTCGGCGATGTCAATCTCCAAATGGGTAACACTCAAGAGGCATTCGATCAAACCAAGCAGGCTCTCGCGATTCGTCAAGCGTTGTCCGACGCCGATCCATCGGGGATGCGATTTCGCCGCGACTTGGGGACCTCGCTGATGAAGTTGGGCGACATTGCTCTTCGCTTGGGTCGGACGGGCGAAGCCGAGGAGTATCAGAAGCAAGGCTTGGATTGCCGGCTCGCCATGGCCAAGGCCGCCCCCGACAATGCGCAAGTCGCGCGGGAGCTCAGCGCCAGCTACGATCGCTTGGGGCTGCTGAGCCAAACTCAGGGCAAGACGCAGGAGGCCCGCGAGCACTATCAACAGTCGCTGGAGATTCGCCAACGCCTGTCGGACGCCGACCCGCAGGCGGCGGTCACGCGCCGCGACCTGGCGTTCGCGCTCTTTCGACTAGGCGATATCGAAATGCTGCTGGGAAAGAGCGAAGAGTCTCTCAAGTGGCACGCCACGGCGTGGGCGATTCGCAAGGCGCTGCTCGACGCGAGTCCCGATGACGCGCGAAGCAAGGCCGACCTTGGCTCGAGTGAAGACCGCATCGGCAACGCTCACTTGCAAGCGGGACGCCTGACCCCCGCCATGCAGAACTTCGAGAACTTCCGTGATATCTGCCTGGAACTGACGAAAAAAGATCCCGGCGTCGTTTCCCACCAGCGCGATTTGGGATTCAGCTATCTCAAACTCGGTGATGTCGCCTGGCAACAGCAGAACTTTGGACAATCGCTCGACTTCTACAAGCGCGCGCTCGACATTCGGCGAAATCTTTTGGATGCCGATCCCCAAAACGCGACGTTGCAAGGAGACGTGGGCGCGAGCTACGACCGCATGAGTGCGATCTTGCAAAGGCTGCGTCGGTTCGATGAGGCAGTCGACCTATGCCGTGATGCGATCACGATGCGGCAAAAGCTGGTCGCGGCCGACCCAAAAAATGCAGGCGAGCGCCGCGAACTGGCGACCAGCTGGAACCGCCTGGCGGAACTGCTTGACGCGCGGGGCGACCTCAAGGAAGCCGCCGAGGCGATCGAAATCGGGATGAAGATCCGATTGGAATTGGTTGAAGCCGACCCAGAAAACTACGCGGTGCAACGCGATCTTGTGATTTCCTGGCGCGACTTGGGAAACATTCGCAAGAAGCAAAACGAGTTTCCCAAGGCGATCGATTGCTACGAGAAGGCGATGGCGATCTTGGCCGAACGCACGTTCCCTGCTGGTCAAGCGATCGATCGCACGCCGATCGAACGGGCGCTGGCGGAATCGCGGCAGGCCCTCGAAAAGAACGACACAAGCCCGCCGTAACGCTATTTAACGTTAGCGCCTATTCTTCCACATTCCAGACGGCCAGGGCAGGCGTACCGTCGTTGTCCAGTCGAACGGCGAGCCATTTTCCATCGGGTGAAATGTCCAATTGTCGGGGCCGAAACTCCCCTGTAGCCATTTGCTTTTTGATAGTTCCTGTTTGCACGTCCCAAAAATGCAAACGATGCGGTATTTTGATCGACTCGATGAGCGTCTCGTTGTTGCCTGCGACGAGCGTTTTGCCGTCGGGAGTGAACGTCAGGCCTCTAGCTACCAGGGAGGAGTCGACCTCGTCGAAGAAAGTGCGGAGCACGTCGAACGAACCCATCTTGCGAACTTGAATATTGGTGCGGCTACAAGGTCCTTCAGCAAGGAATTGGCTGTCGGGCGAGAACGCGAACATTTCTAACCGTCGGCCCAGGCTGATCACCTGCGGTTTGCGGTCCGTTTGCCACTCCCAATAAACACCGCAATTCGAACTGAACGCAACCAGCCACTTGTTGTCGGGCGAAAATCGCAAGAACTCCGGGGAGAAGTGCCGAAGCCCTTTGGGAAAATCGTCGAGATCGACGGGAAGCGTTTTCGTTTTTGTTCCCGTGGCCGTGTTCCACAACGAAACGCCAGACATCGATGCGATCGCGACGGTTTGGCCATCATTGGTGACGTCGACATCGGTACGTTCGTCGTCGGGCCGGATGTGCGTTCCGAAAAGCCTGCCTTGCTCGAGACTCAATAGTTGAACCCATCCCGTGCGGTTGGGAATGGATCGCTGAGGGATGGGGGTCTCTCCACGGATCGCTAGGAACTTTCGGTTGTAGCTCAGGCGTGTGACCGTGATCGTGTCCGTATACTCCTTAGCGGCGAGTCCTCCCACGTGGTTGCCTGACTTGGCGTCGAAGATATCCGCGCCCCACAGGACGCGATCGTTATCGAGAAAGAGTGGTCCTAGCTCCATAGTCTGATGCATCTCAGAATTCGAGATGGCCCATAGCGGGGGCGACTCTTTGGAGATTTGCTCCGGAAGTGAAACAGATCCAGCTTCGGCCACCGGAGCGGCGTTTGGCGCCATCCCATGAGGCGTTGGCTCTATGCCGTGACTGCGGTCGCGTGCTTCTTTGTTGTCGAACAACCGACCCAGATGGGGAATGCGTCTGAGAACGTCGGGTTCCGCTTCCGTGCTTCGGTTCCATGCCAAATCGGCTAGTTGCGACGCCGTGGCGTCGGTAATGAATTGTTTGTCGATGGAATAGGCCCCGCGGATTTGCCCATCGACAACTCGGATCGAAAGGTCGCCAAACGGGGCTTTTTCGCCCTCTTCCCATTTGCCGTTGAATCTCCGGCTGATCCGCGACCAGGCGAGCGTGATTTTGCCAGGCGTTCCAGCGGTTGTGCCGGTAAACGTTCCCGACCACTTGCCATCTTCGGTCTTTGCAATGTGAATGTTGCCCCACTCTTGGTCGACCCAGTCGCCATCAATTTCCGGCGGATTGGACTGAGCCAGCGCCAGGCCCAGGATTCCGAATAGCACAAATCCCAACATGATGAATGCCGCTTTCCCAAGCGTCGAAAAGATCCGCGGCGGGCTGGTCGTCTTGAGGCTGCATGGCAACTCTTTCAACGTCGGCTGTTGCATATGCGCGAGACAGTCGCCAAGCAGATTGGCCACGTCCGCCGCGCTGGCGTAGCGATCGTCGGGCGCCTTGGCCATCAATCGCGAGACCACCAGGCACAGCCATGCGGGAATCTCCGGATTGATCTCACGGATCGACTGCGGTTCCTTTTCGGCGATCGATTTCAAGATCGCGAAACTGTTCTCGCCGCGAAACGGCGGGTGCCCGGTGCACATCGCGTACATCACGCAACCGAGGCCGAACAAGTCGGATCTCGCGTCGACGTTGGCCCCGCGCGCTTGCTCGGGCGACATGTACTGCGGTGTCCCGGCAATGATGCCCGTCTGCGTGATACTGGCGTCGTCGACAGCGCGGGCCAGGCCAAAATCGGTGAGCATTGCGCGCTCCACGTTGCCGTCGAGCAGAATGTTGGAAGGCTTCACGTCCCGGTGAACCAACCCCTGGGCGTGGGCCGCCGCCAGACCGCGAGCTGCTTGCATCGCGATTCTGGTGATCTCTTTTGTTTCGAGCGGGCCACCATTCTGAATGCGTCTTTGCAGGGTCGTTCCGCGCGAGTATTGGGTTACCAGGTAGGGCATCCCCCGCCACTCGTTCACGCCGTAAATCGGGAGCACGTAATCATCGACCACGGCGGCGGCAGCTTGGCCTTCCCGCGCGAAGCGCTTTCGGGCCGCGCCCCACGCCGACAACTGCGGCGCCAGCATCTTGATCGCCACAAATCGATTCAGCGACGTGTCGAGCGCTTTGAAGACCACGCCCATTCCTCCGCGGCCGATCACGCCGGAGACTTCGTACTGGTCGATGCGCCCCAGCATCTGCGGGTGATCGGTTGGGCCCAGCAGCGAGAGCAAATCGCTGTACGATGATTCGCCGTCCTCGGCGGCATGCGCGTCGTCTTGCGCAGCCAGCGACTCCCTTGCTTTGCGCCACCAATCGGCTTGCGACATGGCCGATTCCATTGCTGTTCGGCAACGATCGCATTGCGAAAGGTGCTCTTCAGCGGTGGCCGTGGCGTTGTCGTCCAGTTCACACTCGATGAGCTGATGGATAATCTTGTCCGTAAGACACTCGTGCACAGAATTCATGTTGTTCCCTTTGTAATGCTGCGCCTATCTCGCTTCCTCGTTCCATCCTGCGACGATTTCCCGAACGCGCTGGCTTAGCCGCTTCATGACTCGGCACCGGGCCACGTAGACGGCTCCGTGCGAACGATTGACCGACGCCGCCACTTCCTCGACGGACTTGCCTGCCACTTCGGTATCCCAAAACATGGTCCAGGTTGCGGGCTCGAATTCATCTCGAATCTGCTGAGCCGCGAGCCGCAAGGCCTCCCGTTCGCTCTCGCGTGTGAACTCGGCCGAGGCTTCCGCATCGGGAATTTGTGCAAAGAGATCCAAGATGCTCGTGCCACCGGTGCCCTGGTGACGCTGCCGCGACCGGACCGCGTTGACGATGGAATTCCGCGCAACCGTAAACAGCCACGCTCGAAACGGCGGGCGATCCAGGCCGGGCTCCCACGACTTGATGGCCGAAGAAACGGCAACAAACACAACTTGGGCCAGGTCTTCGGCATCGGCCAATTGCAAGCCTTGGTTGTGAGCCATTCGCATTACGACGGGTCGGTAGATCGCCAAGAACTCGGACCAGGCCGATTGATCGGCCGGATCTTTGACCCGGGCGATGAGAAGGGCGTTCGTCTCGGGCAATTGTTCCATCGTCAACTCCTGAGAGTGAACACAATTGACCCTGCCCATTTCTTTCACGTTCGATCTTAAAAACGCGAAAAACTTGGCGAACAGGTGGTCCTGTTAGTCTAGGAGAAGGAGCCTGTCCGTGCAGAAACAGGGACAGTTGGCAGAGATCCGCTCGCGAAGGCGGGCAAGAGAAGGGCCGATTCGAAACTACCGGCCAAGCATCACCCGACGCCACCCAAGGCGGCGCCGGATGAGCGATAGGCACAGAAAACTATCGGGTGAACGCGGTGCCGTGGATCGTGATGACCACTTCGACGCATTCGCCGCAAGGGAACTTGTAGGTCAAAACCTTGCGGCCGAAGATGCCGTGGCGCCAGCCAGCCAGGCAAGGAACTTGGTCCTTGCAGCAAGCCGGAAGGCATGCCGAGACGTTGTACTTGCAGCAGTTGCAAGGATCTTCCGCGCACCACGACACGCTTACGGGCGGCGGCGGGCATTCACAGGCAGGCTGGCAGCAATCGCCCGCGTTCAGCGTGCTCGCTTGGCTCAGGCCGCCGACCAGCGCCATCGTCAGCGCCACAATACTGAGGTACTTACCCATTCTCAATACTCCTCATCACTGGTGAACAAAAGCATGACCGCGCAGAACGTACGCGGTCGTTATAGGCAACTCAACCAGCGTATTTTATCCATCGACTTTTGGCGAACAAGTAAGGGATGCGCTGTAACTGGCAAACAAGATGCCAAAAGGTTGAGAAGTCGCCCCCCGCATCGGGGAGATGCAACGAAGACACCCCACCAAGTAAAGCGAAAAGGGTAAAGGTGCGCAACAAAATCGGCAAAAGTTTTTTGCGACTTTTTAGAAGTTGCGGCTCGGAGGTGGGTTGTCGCTCGGGCTTGTTGGGAGATCTGTGTGCGTGACGCTCATGCCATCTGACGCCCGAACATGGATCTCGTAGCGCTTCCCCTTCTTCGCGGGGAAGCTATTGGCTTGCCCATGAGCGGAGCGGATGCCGAACTCCTTCGCTTTGGCATCGTCGTTCGCCAAGGTCCAGAAATTCTCCCAAATTTCGCGCTCAAAGGCCGACATCTTGCCACCGGTGGCATAGGCCTTGGGGCGCTCTCCCACGTTATCGAGCGTGAATCCTTTTTCGGGCGCGAGCTTGTCGGTAAAGATGCGATCGAACAGGAAGAGTGTCGCCCCTTTGTCGACGTCCGCCTCTTCGACGTATTGGTCCTCGAACTTCACCAGACGGTAGTCGACGTACACCAACTCGCCTGGCAGGATGAATTGCCGTGGCTTATCCACGGGGTGGCCGTCGCTCGTGAGCTCCTGGAACTCGATATGGGTTCGGATTTCGCCGGTGGCTTCGTCGGTCTTTTGATCGATGACGTCGATCGTGGCGACCCGCTGGGTCACTTTGAGGGCCCGCATGGCGGCTGCGAGTTTGGAGATCTTGATCTCCTTTTCGCGGATCGTTTGCTGCTGCTCTTCGATCTTGGCGCTTTGCTCTTTGACTTTTTCTTCGGCGATCTTCAGGTTTTGCGCGCTCACTTCCTTTTCGTGGTAAAGGTTGTAGCCGTAGTACCCCCCTGCTCCGACACCGCCTACCAAGACCAAGGCGAGGCCCGTACGGACGGCGCTGTTGACTGTTTTGACGGTTTCTAGAACTTCGCCCATGACGCGTACCTTGCAGGCATTTTCTATCCTAGCGAGCGATCGCTAGTTTAACAGGAATCGTCTCAAAGATACGTCATTCTGGGACAATTGTGAGCGTTGGCGGCGTCGAAATTGCCCGTCAGACCGTGCGCAAATGGCCCCTGGGTTTGTGAGACTGGTGGTGCGCTTCACCTGGCCGCGTTTTAGTCTTTTAGAAGTGTTTCACCTAAGGAAGTGACCGTGGAAGAGGGGGCGTTACGCTCTCCAGTAACCTCAGTGATCGCGGGCTGCGAAGAGCGCTGCGCCAGGTTTCGATAAGCCTGCCTTGGGGTCGGGTGACACCGCGTGATTCACCGCCGCGATGATCTCATCGGTGATATCGAGACTTTCCTTATGGTAGACCACTGCACGAGCGAGACCTAGTCGAACGGAATTTGGATCGCTAGCTTTCATCTCGGCATGCATCACTTTCAAGATCAGCGAGATCGCTTTTTCTTCCGCAATCGCTTTGCAATTCGCTTCGATTTCCTGGTACGTCTCGAAGTAGATCAAGGCCTCGCCCTCGGCTAGCGATTTTTGTTCCAATTCCAGCGTCTGAATGAGGTCACTCTCGCGTTTTTCGATCCTGGCTTTCTCTTCTTCGGTCTGCGCGCTACCTTCTTTTTTGGCGAATTCATCCTGCATGCGCTTCAGTTCGGCCTGCTCCGTCTTAGCCGTCGCCTCAAGCTCCTTAAACCGTTCGCCTAGCTCCTTGAATCGCTGCTGAAACTTTTCATGCTTTTCGAACACCATGTTGATGTCGATCAGTGCCACCTTGGCGTTGCCGGCATCTTTTTCAGCATCCAGATGGGCGACGAGTGTCGTGTCGACCCGCCGCGGCACAGGATCTCCTGGAAGATTCGTCAGTACCAAAGCAACCAGGCCAATTGCGCAGAGACAAAGGGTGCGAGATACCATAGCGCGTCCAATCCTTGGCTAGAGAGTCCTTCAAAGAAGCGATGGCTCCCAACAGGTCCATCGGTTCGCGTCACCATAGCAATGACACTTCGCTATTGCTAGCTGCGCCGCCCGGTTTGGCCGCATTAGTAATGTGACTCGATCGGCGGCGTGACCTGCTCCACCGGAGCCGATCCTCGCGTCGTCGGGCCAGGCAGTGTCTTGGACGTGGGATGCAACGCCCGCCAAAACTCGGCCCACGATGTTTGCCGGCTGCGGCCAGCGGCTTGCCTGGTCTCTCGGGTGACGAACGCATCGAGAGAGTCGCCCTCGTTTGTGGGGAGCGGTGGATAAGTGGCCATGCTGACATAGGGGAGCGGCTCGACCATTTGTCCGCAGATGGTGTGCAGGTCGGCGTCTTTGTCCCAGCCCACGGCGTGCAGCAGGAAATCGCGTTTCCAACCGGACGGCAACTCGGGAAGCTGCGAACCGTCGAAGCGGATGGTTACTTCGTCGCCGGCGCCCATGCACAAGATGAAATCATCTTCGGCCGTCAGGAAATTTGCCGCCGGCCCATAGTTGGTGAATTGGCCTGCCATCGGCGCCCACTGCGACGACTTCACGACTCGCCGGTAATCGTAATAGTCGGGAGCGTGATCAGGTTGCGGAACGATCCGCGAGAAGCCCCGATAGTGAAGGTCGGCCTCGGCGACTGACATGGTGTTAGTTCGCACTTCGGCAGGCGCTTCGTCAACCGTAAAGAACGCCTCGTCCCAATAGAGTTGCCCCGTCGATGCAACACGAACGCGATAATCGTTCGTAGCAAAAGCCTTTGAAAGGTCGATCGCGATCGTTTTCGTCTTGCCGCCTGGAAACCCGACGAAGGCTTGCGCTTCGCGCCAGTTGCCCTCGGCGTCGGGCGTAAGGACGTAAGGAAATCGCGGCCCATCGAGTTCCGGGTTTTGCGAAAGACTGATGTTGATGGTGACATCGGTCGGGAACACCCAGCCTGTCAGAAAGAGCGTGATCTGCTGTGGCGACTTCCCGTCGCGTGCCAGTTCGCCAAGATCGAGCTCGATGAAGTGGGGCTCGACACGCCCTTGTTGAATCTGGCGATCCCATGGTCGCAGGAACACGTTGTCGCGTTTTGACAGTTTCGGCAGGACGTCGCGCCCCTGTTGGTTGACGGCCGATAGCGGATATCTTCGCTGGCGAACCGTGTGGACCTTGTAGGCCGCAATGTCGGGCGGGCCTACTTTTTCGTTCGAGTAGACTTCGACATCCGCCGGATGATCGACGGCGATCAACTCGACGTGGTCTAAATAGGTCGCCTCCCACAGCTCTTCGGTGATCTGGATCTCGTACTGACCATTTTTTGGTGCAAGCGATTCGCCAGGAACCAGAATGTATTCCCACGGACGACACGGTGCGAGGACCCCTTCGGTAACTTGCATCCCAATCGGCGCCGCCCACAGGCAATCGGTGACGAACTCAATCCGCTCGCCGTTGAAGGCGTAAAGATAAGGGCACGATCCTTTGAGGATGGCGTGCTCGCAAAGCATTTGGTTCGCCCCCGGGCGAACCAAAGTTTGGGGCATGCCATTAGGCCAAACGATGCGGACGATATCGGCCTGCCGCTGCGCGCCGATGCCGAAATGCGTGTGCTGCCGCGTGACAACTTGTGCCTGGTAACGTCCACCGCCACGAACTTCGACCAGCGAACCAATGCCGTTGTTATTGTTGCGCCCCTTGTTGTCGGCCAGGCCGACGGCGCACAAGCTGATCCAGCCCGCTCCATCGACCGGCTTGTCGGGCGACGTGAGTAATTCGTTCTTCACGACCACTATGCCCTGGTCGTCGACAGCCAGCAGATCGAGATCGCCGTCACCATCGATATCGCCGCAATCCAGGGAAATCGCAGCGTTGTTCGCCACCTGCCCTACAAGTGGATGTTCAAGGAACCCGCCGTCCGCCGTACCTTGAAGAGTCGAGAGCTGGCCATTCGACGAAATGGCGATCACATCCTGAATGGCATCGTGGTTGGCGTCGAACACAATCATCTGAGCCGCGGCTGCTTCGTACTTGGCCTCGCTCATGGGCCGGACCGATGGGCCGGCATGGGTGGCCGTGAGGACGCGGTGAACGGCGCCCTCGCCTGCCGAAACGAGATCCCACGAGACATTGCCGTCGAGTTCTGCCACAGCTAAATGTTTCGAAGGAGCCAAAGCGGCGAACGAGGCATCGTCCGCGAACGAACGCCAGTGAACAATGCCATGCCGCATGTTTTCCAGGATGCCGATCGACTGTTTGTCCTCGCCGGCAACGATGAAGTCGATGTCGAGATCGCGATCCCAGTCGACGGCGACGATGCTGGTGATGCTCAAATCAGTTGGCGGCAATCGCGACCATTTGCTGACGTCGCGAAAGCGAAAGATGCCGAGGTTCGACCAGAGTTGGATTCCATGTTTGCCTGCCAGGACCAGATCGAGATCGGAATCATGGTCGAAGTCGACCGCGACCGCCAGAAGGACGTCGCGCACGGCTTTCAGCGTTTCGTTTTGTTCTCGACGCGAAAACGTGAGGGCCTTTCCGGGAACGTCGAGTTCGTTTTGAAACACTTCGACGCCGAAGTCTCCATACACTACGAAGTCGAGCGGACCCATTTCGCAGCGGCCGTTCGACCGAACGCAGCCGACATAGGCGGTGTTTCCCTTGGCCCCTTCGGGGAGCTGCGAAACGGCCAGCGGTGGATTATCCCCAAAGTTGGCCTTGCCCGAGTTCTCGTCGTAGCGCTCCAGGTCGATGGCCAGGAAGCCACGCACTCCCGCGGGCGTTTCGACTTCCGTCGCGAGTGCGAACGACTCATCGCTCGCTTGCAGCCAGACTTCGAGGCCCTGATTGTGCGCCGCAACAATATCGAGCCGGCCATCGAGGTTGATGTCGTGGAGCTGCGCGGCGACGTATTTTCTATCGCTGGGCTGAAACGCATACGTTGGCTTCGCAAACGCGATCGCATGTGGTTTCGCGGTTGAGTCGTCGGTTGCTTTCGCTGCGCCACTGACCCTTGCTACAATTGCCGGTTCGTCGCGAAACTGGAAGAGCGTGAAATCGAGCTCGTGCCGATTCAGTCGCTGGCGATCTGACCGGACGACGTCGCGCGTTTTGACCACGTTGTCCAAAACGGTCAAAGCTTTTTCGAGCTGCTTGAAATCTTTCTTCTCAGCCAGGTCGCGACAATTGGCCAGGAGTTCGGCGGCATCCGTGTCGGATGCATCGGTCAGGTTGATCGCGTCGGCCAGCGGCTCCAACACGGGCTTGGCTTCGGTCAGGAGCTCTGCGCACTTGGGGTCGCGCTTCTTTGCGCTGCGGATCAAGTGGGCCAACACCGCAGCGATGTTGCCGGGTGCCGCGGCATAGGCCCTTTCGGCTGCCTTCTCGGCGAGTTCGGCCTGGTCCATGTGATTGGTTTCAATGGTCGAGTAAACCTCGTACCACAACGCGGCATCGGTTGCGGCGGTTTCGGCCGCGCGTTTGAGACGTTCGAGGCCGTCGTAGAGCAACTGCGTCTTTTGGTCGATATCGGTGCTCTTAACCGCCTCGGCAAAGTCGATCCGCGCCTCCAAGACGTCCGTGGAAATCGCCTCGGGCTCGACCTTCCGCAGCGCCGCGATTGCTTGCCGGGCGTCGGCTAGTTTGCGCTCAAAGATCTCCTGCTTCTCCGATTCAGTGAGTTTCGCTTCGCCGCCCTCGGCAGCGTGCCCGTCGCTGGGCTTGAGATCTTTGTTGCTGGGGTCGCGTTTGAGGTCGAGAACGCGGAAGATCACTAAATCGCGAGCGCCCAAGGGATCGCCGGGAACTTCGGCCGCGATTTTCGCGAAAGCTTCTGCTGGGACCGCGACATCCCCTTGGTGCTCGTTTTCCAGTTCAGCGACCGCGCGGTTCTTAAGCGGGATGAGGGCGACGAGTCGCTGATCGGCCTCGAGCTTTTGTTGGCCTAGGTACCACGTCCCCCCCAAGTATCCGCCAACAGCCACAACTGCCACAACGGTCAGCAAGAGAAGGACCGGAAATCGCTTGGGTTGGTCGGCCATGACGGGTGATCATCGAAGATGGAAAGGAACCGCAACAGGCGCAGCAACCGAAGATGTTGGCCGAAGTGAGCCATTAGGGCAACGGGCCGTCGCCCGACAAACTTGACAGGCAACGAGACCACGGTGAGTACGTTACGGACTCGCCGTTGGTTTGCCGGTTGCGGCAACATCGAAGACGTGGCACGTTCCGCCGGTGGCTTTGGCGATGTGCGAGAGCGCCTCAGCGGCCTCCGGATAAGCCAGCTTACCGCGGCAGAAAAGGAGACAAATGATTTGCGTGCGCCCGGCGGCGGTTTCGATCAGTTTTTCTTGCTGACGTTTATTCAGCACCGGATCGGCGCCGTCGCTCACCAAAAAAATGACGTCGGGTGTAAGTCGCAGGGCCGATTGCAAGGCCGCGAAGTGGTCGGTCGCCCCGTGTGAGCCCAAGCTTCCGAACAGTTCGGTCAGCTTACGGCGGTTGTCCTCGGTGGGCGCGGTCCAGTCGCGGCGGCCGAGCATCACCGTCTCTTCGTTGTAAATAATCACTTGGAATCGGTGGTTGCTCTGCAACTGGCCAACGGCCCTGGTGACTTCCTTTTGTGCACTTGTCAGCACGTTGAGACCTTGCGTCCCCATGCTTTTGGATCGATCGAGCGCGAACACGAATTTTCGCCCCGTCACCGGTGCCGTGCCGAACATGCCAATGGCTACCGGCGATCCCTGCGAGGCCTCCCTTTGTGCTCGCTCGGCTTCTCCCTTCAAAACTTCCGCGACGAGCTCCGGCGCCGCTTTACGCGCCTTGGAACCCGCAGCCGGCCCCTCCCCTTTTGCCGAGGAAACCGCCGCCTGGCCAGGTTCGAACGGGAGCGGCGATTGCGTGCCAATCGCGTCGTTGAGCGAGGGAACGGAAAACCCGCTTCCTGGAAGTCCTGTTCCTCGTTCGCCGGGGAGGCCGCCATCCCCTTCATCCTCCGCGGAAAACGACGCACTCGAAAATGGGACGTCCGCTACAAAATCGGCCTCGCCTGTCTCATCGAAATTGGAATGCGGCTCCAGTGGACTCTTAGGCGAGAAGCCCCGCAGCGTGACCGTCAATTGCGGCCCAAGATCGCCCGGCTCGGTGGAACGGATGGTCCACGTCGTGCAGCAAAACGCAATAAACAATAGGAAGGCGTGGAGCGAGGTCGAGATGCCCCACGACACCGGCTTTTCCCAAGCGACGTCCGGTTGTGGCGATCGTTCGGGCATGGGAGGTAAATGTTCGCGTACGGGAAATGGCAAGGGCGCGAAAAAACGGCACAGTCGGCGACAAACCTCCGCTCAAGGTATGTCTTAATGATACCAGCCGCTAAACCCCCGATTTACAATGCAGTGACACGCGACGCGGCCTAAAACCCGTTAGACTTTGATTTAGTGCAATTTAAGACGCTGTTAGGGGGAACCGCAAACCGCTCCCTATCGTCAAACCTAAGAAAACTTGTCTAAACCTTAAAACTGAGAGCGTTTCCTCTTCGTAACGGATCAGGAAGGCCGGATCGGAACGCGCTTCCCACAGACACTTGTCACAGAAACACTCGCCTCGCCGACGCGTTAATAGAAGACTCCCTTCGTCTTAAAACGCCATACCTCGACAACTCGATTGGACCCCTTGGAGCAGAGCATGAGCGGCCCCGTGACCTCGAATCAGGACGATCTGAAGACCCTGGAACAAGTGAGAAAGTCGTACGCAGCGTTGCGGGCAGAGCTATCAAAGATCATCGTCGGCCAGGGGGATGTACTCGAGCAATTGCTGATCGCCATTTTCTCGCAAGGACACTGCTTGCTCGAAGGCGTGCCCGGCCTCGCCAAGACGTTGATGGTGAGCTCGCTGGCTCGCTGCATGAAGTTGCAGTTCAACCGCATTCAATTCACGCCCGACTTGATGCCTTCCGACATCACGGGAACGGAAGTCATTCAAGAGAACAAGGCCACGGGCGAGCGGGCATTCCGCTTTCTGAATGGGCCGGTGTTCGCCAACATCATCTTGGCCGACGAAATCAACCGCACGCCGCCCAAGACTCAGGCAGCTTTACTGGAAGCCATGCAAGAGCGGCAAGTTACCGTCGGCGGCCAGCGGCACGCGTTGCCTTCGCCGTTCTTCGTCCTCGCCACGCAGAACCCGATCGAGCAAGAAGGGACCTACACGCTTCCCGAAGCGCAGCAGGACCGCTTTATGTTCAAGGTCTTTGTGCGGTATCCCAGCTACGACGAAGAGTTCCGCATCGCCGAATCGACCACGGCCGCCGCCAAGATCGAATTGAGCGAGACCTTGTCGGTCGAAGACATTGCGCAAATGCAGAATCTCGTCCGCCGCATTCCGGCGCCGCCGCACGTGATTCACTACGCGCTGCGGTTGGTGCGGGCGACCCGCGTTCACGAAGGAGATGCGCCCAAGTTCGTGAAAGAATGGGTCAGCTGGGGCGCCGGCCCCCGCGGCATGCAGTTTTTGCTGTTGGGTGCCAAGGCCAAGGCGATGCTCGAAGGGCGGACCACCGTTTCGACCGACGACATCAAGGCCGTCGCGCATCCCGTGCTGCGGCATCGCGTGATCACCAATTTCAATGCCGAATCGAGCGGCATGACATCCGACAAAGTGATCGACCGATTGCTCGAGGAAACACCGCTGCGTCAATCAGGCGACGAAATCGCGCCCGTCTTGGCTAAGGCGTTTGCATCGTAAGGGGCTGGAATCTGTCGCATCGCCAGGGAAAGTAAGGCCGCATGTCCACGGTTGATTTACGACGACACGTCGATCCACGCACGCTCGATCGCCTGACGCGGCTCGACTTGCGCGCTCGGCTGGTGGTCGAAGGTTTTTTAACGGGCCAGCATCGCAGCCCTTACAACGGGTTCGCCGTCGAGTTCGCCACCCACCGCGAGTACACGCCCGGCGACGATATCAAGCACATCGACTGGAAAGTCTGGTCGAAGACCGACCGGCTTTACATCAAGGAATACGAAGAAGAAACCAACCTCAAGTGCACCATCATTCTCGATGCCAGCAAGTCGATGGCGTACGGCGAGAAGTGGAGCAAATACGATTACGGCGCAACGGCCGCCGCTAGCCTTGCCCACCTTCTCCAGCAGCAGCAAGACGCCGTTGGGCTACTCACGTTTCACAACAAGGTGGTGAAGTATCTGCCGCCGAGTTCGCATCCCAACCACTGGCGGTTGATGATCCAGGAGTTGGAGCAGACCAAGCCTTCTGACAAGTCGGATGTTCGCGATGTGTTCTTGCAACTGGCGGGGCAAATCAAACAGCGCGGCTTGATCGTGCTGGTGTCGGACTTGTTCGTCGATACCGAGTCGCTGGCCGAGGCGATCAAGCAGTTCCGGCTTCGTCGGCACGAAGTCCTCGTGTTCCACGTGATGCACGACGACGAACTCAAGTTCCCTTTTCAAGAGAACACGCTCTTCAAAGGGCTCGAAACCACCGACCAGCTGTTTACCGAGCCGCGAGCGCTGCGCAAGTCGTACCTGGATGCCGTCGAGTCGTTCCTGGCGCGGGTTCGTGGCATTTGTTCGGCCTCAGGCGTCGACTATATCCCGATGAACACGTCGCAGCCGCTTGATGCGGCGTTGGCTGGTTATTTGTCGTTCCGGCAGAAGGCTCGCCGCATTGCCGCCCGTCGCCCGGGAGGATAGTCCTGGTGGATAGCGCTGGATGATAGCCAGACGCCGCGTCGCGTTTTAGTTTCGCCCTTTATTGATTGCTCGTCTCGCACATGTTGACTTGGCTGACATCGCTGGGATCGTGGGTTGCCAATCCGGCGATTTTGGCCACCGGTACGCTGTTGGTCGCGGCGCCGATCATCATCCATTTGCTGAATAGGCGGCGCTTCAAAGTCGTCGATTGGGCGGCGATGGACTTTCTTCTGGAAGCCGATCGGCGGAATCGCCGCCGCGTGCGGCTCGAGAATCTGATCGTCTTATTGCTGCGTTGTTTGGCCGTGTTGCTGTTGGGGCTGCTCCTCGCACGGCCCTTCGATAGCTCCGGCTTGCTGGCGAAATTGACCGGCGCCCAGCAGATCGAGCACATTTTCATTGTCGACGATTCGGCGAGCATGCAGGCGCTCGTCAAGAACGAGTCCGCCATGGAAGAGGCTCGCCGCAGAATGGTCGATCTCGTGCGATCGATCGCTGTGGGGCAGTCGGAAAAGAAGATCACGGTGGTTCGCTCGTCGCGTCCGGCCGAGCGGCTCTTTCAAGGAAACGACTTGGCCCCGGAAAATGTCGACGATATTACGGCCGAACTGCAACGCATCGAGGCCACCGATCTCGATTGCTCGCTCTCCACGGCCATTGATGAAGTCGAACGCGTGACCGCTGGGCAGCCCCCCACGGTCAATCGCATTGTGTACGTGATCACCGACTTGCGCCGCCGCGATTGGAATCCATCTGCTGACGACAATTCCGTTCCTCCCAAGCCCAAAGACGAGGACGCCGCAAAGGACAAGCCCGCTGCGGACGCCGCCAGCGGGGACTCGGCCCTCGCATCGCTTCGCAAGCTCGCGAAAGTGGTCAAGAGTTGCTACGTCGTCGACGTTGGCGCCGGGGACGATAGCAATCTGACGATCGAATCGATCCGCTCCGAGCAATCGCTTGTCGCGGGAGTCGAATCCCGCTTCGAAGTCACGGTGAAGAATCAAGGATCGAAGTCGATCGAAGCCGTGAAGGTCAAGTTCACGCCCGAGGGAAGCATTGGCGTGACCCGCGATCTGGACGTGATCGGAGCGGGCGAAAGCGAAGTCCTTTCGTTTTCGCATGCGTTCCCCGCGCCAAGCGAGTCGGATTTGGAGGAACGCCGCGCGATTTCGCCTGCCCGTGTCAAAGTGGAAGCTGTCGCCGAACAAGGGCCGGTCGACGATCGGCTGGCCGCGGATAGCACCGGGTACTTCGCCGCCCGGCTTGTGCCCGGTATCCCCGTTTTGATTATCGACGGCGATCCCGCCGCCGGGTTCGGTAAGGCCGAATCGTATTATCTCACGCATGCGTTGTCTCCGCGTGGAAAGTACGCCTCGGGGATAGTAGTGGATGTCGTCACCGAGTCCGAGTTGGAATCGGTCGACTTCAAACAGTACCAGGTCGTGTTTGTTTGCAACGTGTACCGTTTTTCGAACGACAAAACGATCGATGCGCTTACCGAGTGGACCAAGGCCGGCGGCGCGGTGGTGTTCATGCCGGGCGATCAGACGGACGAATCGTGGTTCAATGGGCATTTGTTCGGCGAGGGGGACAAAGCCGGTACCGGGTTGTCGCCTGCCCGACTCGTTCGAGTCGACGGGGTCGAGTCTCCCGAGGATGCTTCGCTCGATTCCTGGGCGAATTTGCGAATCGATGATCCATCGCATCCCGTCCTCGTGGCCTTCGCCGGTCAACAAAACCCGCTCCTGTCGAACGTCAAGATCTTTCGGTGGTGGAAGGTTGAACCGGGACAAGCGGTTGGTTCGCCTGCGGCTGCGACACTCATCAAGCTGACTGAACCGGAAGAATCTCCCTTCCTTGTCGAGCGTCCGTTTGGTCGCGGGCGAACCCTACTGTTCGCCGGACCGGGCGACGCCGACTGGAGCAATTGGCCTTCCGATCCGAGCTTCTTCTTGATCGCCCAAGAACTCGTGCGGTACGCAGCGCCTGGCGATGCCGCGCAAGGAAAACTCGCGGTCGGCCAACCCGTGAAGGAGACCGTCGACATCTCGCAATACGAAGTCGACGCTGTGGTGAACACGCCCCATCGCGGGAAGCAGAGCGTGGCCATCAAAGAGCCAACCGACACCACTGCTGGATCGAAATGGCAGCTCGAATATACCGATACTCAGCGGGCCGGGTTTTACGAAGCGGTGTTGACGCCGCGCCCGACCGTCGCCACCGAATCGAAGCATGTGTTGTTTGCTGCGAACGTGGCGCCCACTGATGGGGCGCTGGTTCGAGTCGAACCCGACGTGCTGCAGCGAGCCGTGGCCGATTCGGGAATCAAGGTCTACGGAAGCGGGGCCGGCGGCGTGGATGGTTTTCGCGCCCAGACCGAAATCTGGCGATTCGTTCTGTGGGGATTGGTTCTCGTCTTGCTGGGCGAGCAACTTTTAGCGTGGGTGTTTGGCTGGGGGCGATAGTGAGTTGGCTGAGGTGAGCTGGGGCGGGTAACGGGCGTTTTGTTTGAAACGAGGCACGACATGGCACGGAAAAGCTGGCGATCGTTGTTCGAACCCGCACGCGGTTTCCGAATCCTCGTCGTGGCGTTGTTGTTGGCCACGACGATGTCCTCGCTCGGATGGGCCCAGATGCCGCCGATGAGGCGCGCCCCGATTATGCGCGCACCCAGGATGGTGATGCCGGGCATGCGCGTCTTCCCTGGTATGGCAATGGGCTCGCAAGGCGGCGCCGGTGCAGCCGACTCGGCGGTTCCCAAGATCGACCCCGAGTCGCAGCAGCTACTCAAGCGAGCCGATCAGTTTATTGCGGACGAGCGCTATGATCTGGCGGCTATCCTTTGGCAAAAGGTGCTCGACGAAGCCGGCGACAACATGGTCGCCGTCGAAGGAGATCGCTACGTACCCTTGCGTTCCGAAGTCGAGGCCGCGATTTCCAAAGCCAAGCCCGAGGCCGTGGCCGCTTACCGCTTGAATGCCGACAACGAAGTGGTCGGGATGTTGGCACGAGTCACTCCCGAGAACGAGTCGGAGATCCTCGGGCAAATCGTTCGTCGATTCTTTCTTAGCGAACAGGGAGACGATGCCGCCTATCGGATCGCATGCCGCGCGCTCGACCGTGGCGATTTCGTCTTGGCGACGCGGATGTTTCTCAAGGTTCTGGACGAACACCCCGATCCTTCCATTTCGAAAGGGGATTTACAACTTCGGTTGGCCATCGCGGCTGGCAAGTTGGGCGACAAAACCGGTGCCGACGAGTTTCTCGGCCTGGTCGCCAAGGCCGGAGCGACCGGACCCGCGCGCTCCCTGGTGGGACTAGTCACGCGCGATCTGGCCAAGAAGATCGCGGCGAGTATTACCAACAATCAAAACGACTTCCCCATGGCCTGGGGTGGCTCTGCTCGCCGAGGGGCCATGCGCGGATTGCCGCCCGGAAGCTACGAGGCGACCCTCACTGATCGGGGCTTCTTCGAGTACCCGCTGCAACTTCCTGAACAAGTCCAAATGCAATACGGGTACTACGCCCCTGGCATGCAAAATCAGGGGACCAATTCTCAAGCTGTGGCACGCCCGCAATTGATGGATCGCTGGAAGACGGCTGGATGGCGGCCCGCAGGGACCGTATTGGTCCAGGACGGGCGAATCTACTTGAAAACCAGTGAAGATCTGGTTTGCTTTCGAAATCCACAATCGCTTGCAAAGCCCACCTGGAGAACGGCTTGGCTCAACTCATATCAAGTTGACGATCAATCGTACTTCTCGACGTCGATGCGAATGATCAACTACGGCGGCAATGTTGGCGGCCCGTCGGACGCACCGGGCACCCCGGCCGAGATCTTGTTGTTCGGGGACCGTGTTCACCAATCGATGTCGATTGTCGGCGACTTGCTGCTAACGCTGGAAGGAGTTCGGCGTGGTCGCGGTTCAGACACTATGGTGCTGCAGCCGCGGCAGGTCAACTTCCAACAGGCGGCGCCCCGGCGTTCCCGTCAGAACTGGTTGGCTGCCTACGATGCGAAAAGCGGCAAAGTACGTTGGCGCCGCAATGCCGACGACGAGCGCGATGAAAAGCTCGCCGATCCAGCGCCTTCACCGGATGCTGCTGCGGCTGCTGAAAAGCCCGCCGACACCACCAGGGGGCCGGAACCGATGTTTCCGCCCGGTGCTATCCCCGCGCCCGTTGCACGGGCAGGATTTGGTCCCGAAGCCGCCGGCACGTCGTGTTTTATGGCGAGCCCGGTCGCGTGTGGAAGCTTGTTGTTGGTTCCTGTGTCCGATGGGGGCACCATCTTCCTGATGGCAATGTCTCCGTCCGACGGCAAGACCCGCTGGCGGACTCAGCTTTGCGACGATCCCATGTCGGGTGCTTCCCCGTGGTCGCCGATTGGAGTCTCGGTCGATGGTCAGGAGGCCTACGTCGTCGCCGGTACAGGCCTCGTCTTTGCAGTCGACGGCACGACGGGCGATATTCGCTGGGCGAGTCGCTATCGCCGCGAAGCCTCGAGCGCCCCCATTGCCAACAATCCTTGGCAACAGAATGCGGCCTTGCGGCAATTCAAAGGTTGGGACGACGACGTCGCCATACCGATGGGGCGACAAGTGGTGATCCTGGCCTCCGATAGCGATCGGATGTTTGCCCTCGACCGCCGGACCGGCAAGTTCATGTGGGACACGCCACGCGTTTCCCCGTTTGGCGTCGAAGCGAATTACTACCTCGGGACGCAAGGCAATCGATTGATCGCGGCCGGATCGAAAGTAGTCCGCGGCTACGACGTCTACAGCGGCCGGTTGGTTTGGGAGCGGGAAGTCGAGGCCTCCTGCGGCCGTGGCTGCATCGCCGGCGATGCCGTCTTTGTGCCATCGAAAGATTCGATCCTCGCTTACGATCTGACGACGGGAAAAGAACGCTCGCACGTCGGCGTCTCGCTCGCGACTAGCTCGGGCGAGTATGTCGGCAATCTCTATTCCGATGGCGAGCAGCTGTGGATGCTCAACGCGAATCGCTTGTACGCTCTGACGTCGCTCGCTTCGCGATTGGACGGTCTCAAGTCGCGCGTCGAGTCGGGCGACAAATCGGCGATGGTCGAGCGGGCCCGCTTGCTAGCTCGCTCCGGCGATTGGGACGGCGCGGCCGACGATCTTCGCGGTCTGTTTCAGCGGTTTACCTCGCAAGAGGGAATTGCATCGGGGCTGACCCAAATGACGTCGCTGATGGCGGACGTCGAGATGCCCAGCAAACAACCAGCGATGTCGATCGCGCTGGTTGCCGAAATAGCCAGGGATCACAACTCGCACGCGGCGCTCCGCGATCCAGAAGTGTCCAATGGCGTTTCGGCGGTCATGATGACCGCGATGCGAAGTCTCGATCCAGCTAAAGATCAGGCGGTCGCCGAGGATTTACTCATCGCAACCTTCCCCTATTGGTCGAGCCCGGGCATGCGAAGCCAGATGTCCCGATCGTTGGGGGCGCTGAGCGGCGGCAATATTCCGAGCTGGCTGGAGGGGCTCTCGGCGAAACCCGATGGCGATTCGCGGCGAATGGCAATTTCCATTGCCTCTCACGTTGCGAACAAAGGGGGTGGCGGGCTGCTTCAACGGCTTCTCGTCGATGCCGATCCACGAACTCGCTACGAGGCTGCCCGCGGACTCCTGCACATCGCCGACCGATCGGCCCTGCCGGAACTGGTCAAGCTGTTGGAATCGGACGACGCAGCGCTGCGATCCTTGGCGGGGCGCACGCTCCGCGGTGTGACGCGCAGCGTTTTGCCCTTCGATGCGACAGCCACTGGCGACAAGGCAACGGAACAACTCGATGCTTGGAAAAAATGGCTCCAAGACGACAGCGCGACGGCGAACCTCAAGTTACCCTATCGTCACGATCCCTTGATGCTCGGCAGGACGCTGATCGCCAATGCCCGGCAGATTATCGAACTGGATGAGTATGGCAAGGAGCTCAAACGGCTCGATGCGGAGGGCCCGACGACCGCCTGGGCGAGCCCTTCGGGACACAAGTTTGTCGGCATGAACTCGTCCAATACCGTGATCGAGTACGACGAAAATTGGCAGCCCGTTTGGCAGAGCGTCCAATTGCCGTCGGCCGCGACCAGCATCCATCAAGGGGAAGACGGGATTCTCGTGGTGGCATGTCCCGACGCCCGTGTGGTGATGCAACTCGACCAAAGCAATCAGCAGTGGAAACCGCTCTATCAAGTTCCCCAGCAACAGCTGCGTCCGGTTTCGGTCCGAAGAATCGAAGGGGGTAATACCCTCATCGGTCTGCAAGGCGGAAAGAAGGCCATCGAAATTGATGCCAACAACAAGACCGTCGCCGAGTTCAAGGTCGAGGCGCTCGATGTCATGAGCGCTTCCCGCAACGACGACGGCACGACCACGGTCCTCGTGCAAGGGAATCAACTCCTGGAGTTCGACGGCAAAGGGGCGCTTTCGCGAACTTTCCGGCTTGCTTCGAGTCGCGTCGTCCAGTCGCTTCAACCTCTTCCGTCGGGCAACTATCTCATTGCCGATGGGCTGGGGGCAAAAGAGCTGGATGCCAAGGGGAAAATCGTTTGGACCTTCAATGAGAACAATGCCATCTTTGCCTTGAGATACTAGTGCACCTTAGAAGCGAACGTTTGTCGATTACGAGACCCGCATCGCATGTTTTTTTCGTTGTTTGAATCGATCGTCCATCAAGGTTTGGCGCAGTCGCCGCTGGCACAAGCCGCCAGCGAGCGCCGCACCGAACTGGAGTGGACCTACATGCCCAAGGGATTGGGCGTCTTTGCGCTGATCGCGATTGTCGGCGCAATCTTCTACGCCGTGTTTTATGTGTACCGGCGGGAAATCGAGACCTGCCCCACGTGGACCAAGCGGTTGCTGGCGACGCTGCGGGCGTCGGTTTTTGCCGCGCTGGCCATCATCTTCCTGGGGCCGTCGCTGATCCCCGTTGAATCGAAAACCATCCACCCGCTGATCATTTTGCTGCGGGACGCCTCGCACTCGATGAACACAACCGACCGCTGGGCCGACGCCGCCACGGCCGAGCCAACCGCCAAAGCGATGGGCATGACGCCGGCCGAACTTGCGGCCGCCAAGCTCCCCCGCACCAAAATCGTCGATCGCGTTCTCGACGATCCCAAGAATGGTTTGCTCCAATCGCTGCGCAGCATCGGCCGCGTCCGCGTGATCGATTTCGCCGATCAACGAGCCGAGGTTGCAAACCTCGCACCGTTGACCGCGGGCGAGACGAAGTCCTCTCCCGCAGGCTCCAAAGAAACGGAAAAGAAAGCGACGCCACCGCAAGTGGTTCCGCCGCTGGTTGCCTCGGGGCGCGGCACCGATTTGACCGACGCGATCAACTCCGCGCTAGAAGGCGAAACGCCCGCCGCGATCGTCATCGTGGGCGACGGGCAATCGACCGTCAAAAGCGATCCGCGCGAGGCCGCCCGCGAAGCCAAAGCCCGGCGCGCTCCGCTGATGTTCGTCGGTGTCGGCGATCCCGGTCGCCCCAGCGACTTGCGTGTCGCCAGCGTCTATGCGCGGCCGCAAGTATGGAGCCAAGAGCCGTTCGAGATCGAAGCGCTGCTGGCCGCCGAAGGGCTTCCGCCCGGCGATGTGAACGTCGAACTGCTCGAAAGCCGCGTCAACGATGCCGATGGCTCTCGCGGCGCGCCGGTCAGCGTTGCCCGGACCACGGCCAAGATCCCCGACGGCGGCGGCCGCGTTCGCGCTGCATTCAGCCGGGCAGTCACCGAGCCTGGCAAGTACGTTTACACCGTGAAGGCGGAGCCACAAGAAGGAGAAATTTCGGATAACGATAACGTTCTCGAATCGCAGGTGGTCAAAGTCCTGCACCGCGAAAAAGTGCGAGTGCTGCTGATCGCCGGTGCTCCCACCTGGGAATATCGGATGGTCGAAAAGCTGCTGCAGCGAGAAGAGAACATGCTCGTCTCGTGCTGGCTCCAAACGCTCGACGAGGGCCGCGCTCAAGAAGGAACTCGCCCCATCACGCGTTTGCCTGCCACCAAGGAAGAGCTCTTCTGGTACGACGTCGTGTTGATGTTCGACCCCAACCCGCAAGAGTTCGATACCGAATGGCTCGATCTTCTCAAGCAATTTGCCGGCGAGCACGCTGGCGGTGTCTTGTACATGGCCGGTCCCAAATACACGGGCGTGTTCCTGACAAATCAACGCACCAAAGCACTACGCGAGGTGTTGCCGGTCCGCTTTGGCGACATCCAAGCGATCGAGATGGTGAGCTGGCTGACGACCAATTCGCAAGCCTGGCCCCTTAAAGTGGCCCCCTCGGCAGTCGACCACCCGGTGATGTCGTTCTTCGGCGATCGCGCGCGGACCCTCAAACGATGGGAAACGTTGCCTGGCATCTTTTGGAGCTTTCCGGCCCTCGATATCAAGCCAACGGCGATTTCGCTGCTCGAACACAGCGACCCGGCGCTGCGGAGCGTCGAAGGTCCCCGGCCCTTGTTGGTGACCGGGCGATACGGTCCTGCGCAGGTGGTTTACCTCGGCTTCAACGGAACCTGGCGCTGGCGCAAAGTTGGCAACCAGGCCGAGTTCTTCGACAAGTTCTGGGTGCAAACAGTGCGGCACCTGGTGGAGGGGCGTTCGCTCGAAGGCCGCCGCCGCGGGGTGATGCAAACCGACCGCGATCGCTACGAGATCGGCGACCGCGTGGTGCTGACCGCCCGGTTGCAAGATCCGTCGTATCAGCCGCTGGTGGCCGAGAAAGTCGACGTCGCGTTGTCGGTGCCGGGCGAGTCGGAGTCGAGCGTGACGATGCTCCCCTCCCCCACCCAGCCTGGAGCTTTCGAGGCGACGTTCGCGCCGCGAAAGATCGGCGCCTACTCGCTCAAGCTCAAAGTTCCCGGCAGCGACGACATTCAGCTGGAAGCACCGTTCCAAGTCGAACTTCCCAGCGCCGAGACCAATCAAGTCTGGCTGAACACGCCGCTCATGGAGGACTTGGCGCAGTTGTCGGGCGGCAAGGTTTTCACTCCCGCGCAGGTGAGCGACATCGCTTCGGCCATCTCCGAAAAGCCGCAAACAGTGGAGATCCGCGGCCAGCCGACTCCGTTATGGGACTCGCAACCCGTGTTGTGGGGCTTGGTTGGTTTGCTTTGTGTCGAGTGGTTTTTGCGCAAGCAGTATCGATTGCTGTAATTCCCTTTGGCTGTCGTTAACGTTTTATGGCTGCAGTTGAACAACCCGTTGAGCAACCCGTCGAGCAACCGGCCGAGAGCCTCGACTCGTCGCTGCCTGTGAAGCCGCCTCTTCCCACGGCAGTGACCGAGGGGCTCGCGGCGCTGCGCAACAGCTTGCGGAGCTGGATTTGGGTCGACGGATTGCAGCGAATCCTATGGACGCTGATCGGGCTGATTATCGCCGATGGCGTTTTGGACCGCGTCTTCCAAATGGAATGGTCGCAGCGGGCGGTCTTGCTGCTGCTGGGAATTGGCCTGATTGGCTATCGCGTGTGGCGAAGATTGATTCGCCCCCTCATGGTTTCGTCTTCCGACGAGGCTCTCTGCTGGGAAGTGGAAACGCGTCATCCCGAATTGCACGAGCAGCTGATGGCGGCGCTCTCGTTCGCGAGAGACGGCGTGTCGCCAACGGCCTCGCGGCAACTCGCGGCCGCCACGGTTGCGACGGCCAGCGAACGACTTCGCGCGATCGATTTCACCGAGGTTCTGAACACCCGCATTCGCGTTCGCAATCAAACACTCGTCGCGGTGGCTGCCGGACTGTTGATGGCGTTTAGCTGCTTGGTTGTCGTCCACCCGCTCGTGAAGGTGTGGTTCAGGCGCAATGTGCTTCTTCACGATATCGATTGGCCCGTCAACACCGACCTGCAGATCCAAGGGTTGTCGGCGAACGGAAAGCTGCGAGTTCCTCGTGGGGAAGAGTATCTCCTAAGGCTGCTGATCGGCCCCGAAAGTAAACGCAAAGCCGACCGTGTCACGATTGAGTTCTCCGACGGCCGCGCGCCGCAAGCAATGAAACGCGGGGCCACCGAGTCGCAGTTCGAACTCGCGTTGCCAAACATTGTTCAAGCGTTTGAGCTCCGCGCCCGCGGTGGCGATGCCGTCACCCGCTGGGTCCCCGTCGAGCTTGTCGAACCGCCGGCGATCGAAACAGCCGAGTTCACCATCGAGTCGCCCCCCTACACCGCCGCAGCTCCGGAAATTTTTCCGCAAGGCAAGGGGCCGTATCAAGTAATGCCCGGCGGAACGGTTCGCTTGAAAGCAACGGCAAACAAACCTCTCCAAGGGGCGCGGCTGGTTAACGAAGGCAAGACTTTGCCGCTATCGCTCGCAGGCGATAAGGAAGTGACCGGCTCCATTTCGGCCTCGGACTTCGGTCTGGCGATTGACGGCGCCAGCTCGCAATCGTGGACATTTGAATTGACCGATTCGGAAGGGCTGATGTCGCGCCGCGGGGCGTCGTTCGTCGTGCGCCTCAAACGCGACCGCGAACCGCGGGTTCGGGCCAAGCTGACGGGCATCGGCGGCATGATCACCTCCCGCGCCCGATTGCCTTTGAGCGGTCGCGTGAATGACGACTTTGCCGTGGCTGAACTGGCGGCCAGTTTTTCGTACCGGGGAGAGGACGCCCAAGCCGCACCAGTGAAGGGGCCGTTGCCGATGCCGGGAACCGACGGCGTGGTCGGAAAAGCCGACGCGAGTTTCGAAACCGTGCTCGACATTCAGCCTGCCAACATTCCGACAGGCGTCGGGTTGACGCTCAGCATTTCTGCCAAGGACAAGGACAACATTTCCGGCCCCAACATCGGTTCGGCCCCCGATTTCACGCTGCGCGTCGTGACTGACGAAGAATTGCGGGTCGATCTTCTGCGGCGCGAAAAGGAACAACGGCAGGACTTCGAGCGTCTCACTAAGTTGCAGGACGATTTGCTCACCGACGCGCGGGCCTTCGCGGCCGATGTCGCCGACGCCAACGTTTCGTTTCCGCCCGAGAAGCGCGATCGCTTGATTCAATTCCAAAAGCGGCAAAAGACGCTAGCAGGCAACGTGGCCAACGTGTGGCAAAAACTATCGAGCATGCGGCACGAGATCGAAAACAACCAGCTGGAAGAGACCGATGGTCCGCTGCAAACGCGGCTGAGAGACAAAGTCCTCGACCCGCTCCAGCAACTGATCTACAAACGGTTTCCCGGCATTCAGACGCGGCTCGATGCCGTCCGCCGGATGTCGGATGGGAATGCCGAACGCAACAGCGCCATCGAGACGACCTTAGCTCAACAGCAGTTGGCCGTCGACGAAATGAAGGAGATCCTGGCCGAGATGGCCCAATCGGAGTCGTTCCAGGAAGCGGTGAACCTGATGTACGAACTGCAAAAGGCCCAGCAAGAGGTCTTGGAACGAACTCGCAAGGAACGCGATCAAAAGCAAAAAGACCTCCTGGAAAAGGCCGGTAAGAAGGGTTAGCCGGATGATACGTTTGTAGGACGGACAATCCTGTCCGTCTTGATTGAGTCGACTAGTACCAAACAGGATTGTCTAGCTTACTGGAATGGAACCAATCGAATTTGGGGCGAAATTCGCTTTACGCTGAACGTCGCAACAAGGTCAAATGGTAACAAGGTCGTATTGGAACCAGATGGTGTAGTGGAATCGAATGGATTGGCGAGCAAGACGGATTGATTAACGAGGACGGCTCGATGCTAACACGCACTTCCCGCTTCACTTTTACTCACTTCACGCTAATGGCCGCATTTTGCGGTTCGCTGGCCGTGATTTGGACCGCCCATTTGGCCACCGCTCAAGAAGGTTCCGGCCGCGGCACCGCGCTCGGCGTTCGGCAACAGCGCGTCGAACGGATGGTGAGCGAGATCGAGCGGAAATTCAAAGCCCTCGCCCAAGCTCTGAAGGAAACCGAACCCGAGCGGGCCGACCGCTTGCTGGAAGCGCTCAAGGAAAGTCGCGAGTTGCAGTTGAACGGTCGCATGACCGAGATCGTAAAGCTGCTCGACCAATCGCAACTCGATAGCGCTCTCGGCGGACAACAGCAGGCCCTGGTCGACATTCGCAAGTTGCTGGCCCTTTTGCTTAACGAACAAAACGATCGCGAAAAGGCGCTCGAGGAGTCGGAGCGGCTCGAGAAGTTCCGCCAGCAGATCGAAAACATCCTGCAAGACCAGATCAAGCAGAAGATGGAAGCCGACCGCACAGCCAACAAGGATAAGACGCTCGGCGAACTCGAGGCTCAAATCAAGGCCGTCGAGGAACTGATCCAAAAACAAAAGGCGGTCAACGAAGAGACGCAAGAAGCTCGCGGCGGCGCAGCCTCAAAGCTGGGACCGGTCACGGAAAAGCAAAGGCAAGTCAAAGACGAGACCGGCAAGGCCGCCGACGCTATGTCGGGCGGTGAACCTCGTGAGGAAGCACAAGAGGAAACACCCGCCGACGAAGCCGACCCTAACAGCCCCGAAAGCAAATCGGGCGCAGCAAAATCGGGCGAGGCCGGCAAAGGCAAGCCAGGCGAACCCAAGTCCGCCCCCAACGAAGGCGAGAAGAAGGCGGGCGAACCCACCGAAGGTGAGAAGGCGAGTGAAGAACCCACCGAAGGCGAGAAGTCAGACGCTGAAAAATCATCTGGCGACAAGGCCGGCGGCGAGAAGTCGAAGGGTGGCAAGTCAGGCGGCAAAAAGAGTGACGGCAAGAAAAGTGACGGCTCTTCTCAAGGTGGCGGCGAGCAACCCGAAGGAAGCGAATCGGAACAAAACGACGAAGGCAAAACCGACGAAAGTGGCGAAAAGAAACCGCCCCGCGCCAAACCGCAGTTGCCTGCCGAGCAGGCCTTGCGATCGGCCAAGCAGAACCAGCAAAAGGCCGAGAGCCAATTGAACAAAGGCAAGCCTCGCGCCGCCGGACAAGATCAGGAGAAGGCGCTGGAAGATTTGCAGAAGGCCCTTTCGGAACTGAAGAACGATCGCGATCGGATCGCCTCGCTGCCGCCGGAAGCCTTCAAGCAAATGGCGGAAAAGCAGACCGATACCTCGGAACAAACCAAGCAACTCCATGCCGAAATGAAGCAAGGCAAGCAGCAAGACGGAAAGTCGGACGGCAAGCCTTCGGCCGGTTCCGACGCCGTCGCGAAAGCCCAGCAGCAAATGGACCAGGCGGCAGGCGACCTCGACTCGCAAGATCCGTCCTCGGCCTCGCGAAAGCAAGCCAAAGCGATCAAAGAACTGGAGAAGGCGCTGCAGGAAATTGAAGAGCGCCTGGCGCAGCTCCGCGAAGAAACGCAGCTTGAAAAGCTGGCGCGGTTGGAAGCCCGCTTCAAGGAAATGCTGGTTCGCCAGAAGGAAGCCTCCAAGCAAACGATCGATCTGCATGCCAAGCGAGATAGCAACGGCGAACTCTCGCGGATCGAGCGGCTGGCGGTTGGCAAGGTCTCTGCCGAGGAGCAGGCCCTCGCCGAAGCGGCCCAGCAGGCCTACGACATCATCGTGGAAGACGGCACCAGCGTCGTATTCCCCGAGATCGTCGGGCAACTTCGCGATGACCTGGCCAGCGTCGGCAAAATGATCGCCAGCCAGAAGACCGATCCCTACGTTCAATCGCAACAACGTGAAATCGAGATTTCCCTGGAAGAATTGATCGAGGCCCTCAAGAAGGCCCAGTCGCAAAAGGAAAGCGGTGGCGGCGGTGGAGGAGGCGGTGGTGGCGATCAGCCTTTGCTGCCGAGTTCGGCCGAACTCAAGCTCCTCCGCTTCTCCCAGTTGCGAATCAACCGGCGAACCGAAGCCTTCGATAAGAACCGCCCCACAGGCGAGCTCGCCGACGATCTCCGCGGCGAGATGCAGAACATTTCGAAACGGCAGCAGGATGTGTCCGACATGACGCTTCGCATCCTCGAGCGTCAATAATAACGGAGCTGGCCATGAAGAGTCGTTTCAAACTCAATCCATTCGCTCGGATCGCGGCGGTCCTGTCGCTTGCGATCGGCGTATCGTTGGGCGTTGTCGTGACGGCAACCTGGGCCGAGCCGCGAACCGCGGCCGACGACCAGAAGCTGATCGAAACCTTTCGCACGTGGCTGCAAACGGCTAACGTTCCCGACGATCTGAAGACTCGTGCGCTGGAAGCGATCGAGTCGGTCGCTGGCGAACCCGATGCCCGTTCGATGGCGGTGACCGAGGCTCTCCGCGAGTTGTCGCCCGAGTTTCGCGACGCGCTGCAAGCGCTGATCGACGAAGACCTGGGCGCCGCGACGGCTGGTCTATCGAAGCTCGAAACGTCCGACAATCCGCACTTGGCAGCTGATGCCGCGTTCTTCCACGCTCGTGCCCTGTTCATGCAAGAGCGCTACGAGGAAGCGGCAGGACTTCTCGACAAAGTTTTGACGAGCGATACCGCCGCGGCGCTCCATCGCGGTGAGGCGCAGTTCCTTAAGGCGGTGGCCGAGTCGCAGTCGCTCGACTATGCCAAGGCCATTGCTTCGCTGGAATCGTTCCTCAAGGACAATCCCGATGCGCCCGAGCGGTTGTTGTTCGGCGCGGAGCGGCAAATCGAACAATTGCGGCAAGTCGAGGAAGGAAAGTTGTCCGACGTCCAGATGCGGATGGATTTCAGCCGCCGCCGACTGGGCTTGTTCGACTCCGGCGAAGGGACCCGAACCGAGCAAAAGAAGATCGTCACCATGCTCGAAAAGCTGATCAAAGAAGCCGAAGAACAAGAATCCCAAGGAAAGGGAAGCGGCAAAGGAAAGGGGCGCAAGAAGTCCCAAGGCGAAGGTGAGGGAGAAGGGGAAGGCGAAGGCGAGGGCCAAGGAAAAGGCGGCAAGCCCGGCGGCCAAAGCGGCGGCGGCAGCCAGCAAATCGACGAAAACAGCGTACAGAAAATGCTCCGCAAGGGACCGCAGAGCCCATGGAGCAAGCTGCGCGACAAAGAACGCGACCCCGTCTTCAGCGCCATTAAGGAAAAATTCCCCGGCCGCTACGAGAAACTGATCGAGCAGTACTACCAAAGCTTCCAAGAGGATCAGGAGTAACCGTGCCGAACGCCTTGTCTTGTCACGCGCCCGCGCAGTGGTTCACGTCTTCTCGTCAGCTACTGGCGCTCGCTACCCTTCTAGGCTCGGTGTGGTTCGGTTTTCCCGCTTGCGGTACTGCGGCCGAGGTCTTGGAAACACTCGACGGGCAATCGCTCTCCGTTACCGTCACCGAAATAGACGGACAAGGCGGTATTCATGGCGACCAGGTCCCGGGAAAGCTGAACTGGACCAGCCTTCGCCGATGGCGCCGTTCAGCCGTCGCCTCCGCTGAAAAGTCGCTCCGGGTGCAAACCAAGTCGGGCGTCTTCCATTGCGACAAGGTCGTGATCGAAGACGATCTCGTCAAAGCGAGTTCCGGCTCGCTGGCTATCGCCTTCCCTTTAGAGTCGGTCGTCTGCGTTCGGATGACGAGCGAGAAGAACGTGCCGGCGATCGACGTTGCGCTGTCCAAGCCGCTGGCCGATCGCGACCAGATGATCGTCAAGACGGATGAAGCGCCGATCATCTTATCGGGACTGCTGACGAAGCTCAGCGATACCGAAGGTGTCATGGACATCGACGGAGCGTCCCGAACCATCGCTCGTGAAAAGATCATGGCCATTGTCTTGGCGCAGTCGCCGACTCCCTCCAAGGCGGCGGCAAATCTGTTGCTGGTCGACGGATCGTCGATCCCGGGCGCGCCGCGTGCTCTATCGCAGAATGTTTTGACGTGGAGTGTGGACGAGCGGCGCGACGCCAGCATTCCGCTGGCGCAAGTTGCCGGAATCGAGTTCTCCTCCCAGCGGATTGTTTTCCTCTCCGATCTCTCGACGATCAAAGCGGAAGAAGCCCCGCTGGTAACCTTTCCTCAGCCCTACCGCCGCGACGCGTCGGCCAGCGGCACCCCCCTGCGCCTCGGGAACGAAACATTTTCCAAGGGGCTGGGAGTTCATGCTCAATCGGAACTGACCATCGATATCCCTAGCGGCGCGGAGACATTTTTCGTCACGGTGGGCATCGATAGCGATGCGGGCCCACGCGGCGATTGCGAGGTGAAAATCGTCGTGGACGCTCGCGAAGCCTATTCGCAGCGAATCAGGGCCTCCGAAAGTCCCCGTCAGGTGAAAATCGATGTTCAACGCGCGCGGCGGCTGACACTCGTGGTCGAAGCAGGCGAGGACCTCGATCTTGGGGATGCGGTCGATTGGGCCGACGCCCGGTTCCTGCTCAAGGCGACAGGGCGATAGAGCGTTGCGGTAGATCGGGGTTGGTGCTGGAGTACTCGAAGGCATGTCACGATTTTCCTTTTCCGGCACCGTTGCAATCTTGGCAATCGTAGCGACGCTCCAGGCGTCCTTGGCCGACGACAGCACAACCGCCGCCAGCGCAGACGAAATTGCAACGCCCAAGCGCGTAAGAACATTCACTGCAGAAGACCTGTCGGACGTGAAGGCGGCCGAATCCGCCCGCATCGCCGCGATTGGCCGCGCGTATCCGACGGTCGTCGCCATCTACGGAAACGACCGCCAAGGGGGCGGCTCGGGCGTGCTGTTCGATCCCGCCGGCTACGCCCTGACCAACCATCACGTGATCGCTGGTGCTGGCGAATCAGGTTGGGCGGGGCTCTCCGACGGCAGGCTTTATCGCTGGCAGCTGATGGGGACCGATCCCGGCGGTGACGTCGCCATTATACATTTGCTGGGCCGAAACGATTTCGCCCACGCACCGCTCGCCGATTCGGAAACGGTTCGTGTCGGCGACTGGGCGATGGCGATGGGGAACCCGTTCTTGCTGGCCGAAGATCAACGCCCCACCGTGACGCTTGGCGTGGTGAGCGGCGTTCACCGGTTTCAGGAAGGGCAAGGCAACAACATGCTCGTGTACGGAAATTGCCTGCAGGTCGATACGTCGATCAACCCGGGCAACTCGGGCGGGCCGCTGTTCGATATCCGCGGTCGCATCATCGGCATCAACGGGCGATGCAGCTTCGAAGAGCGCGGGCGAGTGAACGTGGGTCTCGGCTACGCGATCAGCAGCAACCAGGCTCGGCAGTTCGTGCCCGATCTTCTGGCGACGAAGTTGGCGCAGCATGGAACGCTCGATGTCATCTTCGGTACGCGCTCCAATGGCGTCGTGTGCCAAAGCATGAATCTCTCGTCGGCCGCCGCGCACGCGGGGCTGAAATTGGGTGATCGCGTCGTCGAGTTTGAAGGTGTTCCCATTCGGACCGCCAATGAACTGACGAACTGGATTTCAACATTCCCAGCCGATTGGCCCGTCTCGCTGACCTACGAACGCGATGGTGAGCGAAAGACGATCCACGTCCGGTTGGCGCCTCTGCCGTACAACATTCCCAAGCCGCCCGAGGCGCCGAAGCAGGACGAACCAAAGAAAGACGAGCCCCCTCCGCCCGATCGCGCCCGCCCGATGAATCCGGACCCCACGGCGGGCTACAGCGAAGGAAGAATTCGTTTTGTGGATCGCAACCGCGCCGTCTGCAAAACCTGGATTCGCAGGCTCCAGGATTTATTCGCAATCCCGGCGGAAGCCAAAGGGCTGCGAATCGTCGACAAGATCGTCGAAGGGGACGAACCGGTTGGCGAGAGCGAACTCCATCTATCAACCGATGGACGTATTAAGCTGAGCTATCGCTGGAAGGCAAAGCAAGTGGCTCTTGGTTACGACGGTAAAGTCTTTTGGCGGGCGAGCGGGACCGATGCTCCCCAGGAACTCGACCGCAATCGCTGGCTGCAAGATCCGCTGGCGGGCCAGGCGTTGGCCCTGAGTTTGGCCGTCGCGCGGGAATCGAAAGAGAATCCGTTTGCCTCTCCGCTCGGACAGCCCATCTTGGAAGGCTCCGACAAAGCTGGTGGCCAGGCAACGGGGCGGTTAGCGTTCGCTCGCAGCGATTCGGACGAGGCGTTTTATGTTTGGATGAGCTATACCAACTCGGCGGGTTTGCCGTCGATCTCGCTTGTGAAGAGCGGGCTAGGGCGACTCGACGATGATCCAATCCCCGCCGCCCTGTTTGCGGACTGGGGAACGGCAAACGGGATAGCCTTTCCGTTCGAGCGGCGGCTAGTGCGCGGTTTCGAGGAAAAGGCCGACGCCCGCCTGGAAGCTCAAGAAGTCACAAGCCTCACCCAGCTTTCCGACGAAATGTTTGCGATGCCCAAGGCCCCTTAGGGGTTTACGATCATGGCCCGATACACCCGACGATCGCTGATTCGACAAGGCATGCTGCTCGCAGCAGTGCTCTCGCTATCGGTAGGTAGTGTGGCTTATGCGGAAGATCCGGCGAGCGTCGATGGCGTGTTCGCCAAAGCAGCCAGCCTCGCCCAGCAACGCACCGTCAAGGTTTACGGTGGTGGCGTCGGGCGTGTCATCGGCTACAGCACGGGCATCATCGTTTCTTCCGATGGCGAGATTCTCGTCGCCCAAGGCGCGCAGCTCTCGGCAGCGAGCCTCCGCGTGACGCTCGCCAATGGCCAAACGCATCCGGCACAGGTCGTTCGGCGGAGCGGTCCCCTACAAGCGGCGATCCTCAAGATCGAGGCCAGCACGCCCGAGTATTTTGATTTGTCCAAGCCCAGCGAAGTGGGACCAGGCGATTGGATTCTCGCGGTCAGCAATGCCTTCAAGGTGGCCGAGGGGACCGAGCCGCTGTCGCTTAACGTTGGCGTCTTTGCGTTGCGAACCCAGCTACAAGGCCGCCGCGGCGTGCAGGACGTGCCGTACACAGGCGACCTGATCCTCCTCGACGCCATTACCAGTAACCCTGGCGCGGCAGGCGGAGCAGTCGTCGACGACGAAGGCAAGCTCGTTGGGATGATCGGCCGGTTAATCGAGGACACCGGGACCAACACGCGGATCAACTATGCAGCGCCGGTCGACCGGCTGGCGAAATTCGTCGCCGGAGTCGAAGAGACGGCCGTCGCCGACAACGGCACGCCGGAACCGAATGCTACAACGGGCACGTCCGGCAATTCCAATAAGCCTGTCGACTTGGGCATCCGTTTGTTTCGTCTTGGTGGACGCAAGGGAGCGGCCTACGTCGACCGTGTGATCCCCAATAGTCCGGCCGCCGTGGCGGGTGTGCGTGCCGACGACTTGATTCTCGCCGTGAATGGACAAACCATCCGGACGAGTGATGAATATCAAAAAGCGGTCGCGGCGTTGCCCGCCGGAAGCGATCCTGTCCTCGACGTGAAACGCAAAGACCAAGTGATGACCCTGCGATTGTCGACCTCCGATCGCGAGAAGAAGACGCCATGAGATGCACTCTCGGTTCGCTGTTGTTGACATTCGCCGCGATTGTTGGGCCAGTGAGCTTGCTGTCGGCTGACGATCCGGTCTCGGCCTCGTCGCGCGTGACCGATGCCGCCGAGGTGCGTGGAAACCGCTTGGCCCCCAAGGCCTTTCAAGCAGCGGTGGCGAAGGCCCGGCCATGGATCGTGAAAATCGAAACGTACGGCGGTGTTTCGCCGACCGGCGCGGCGGCCAAGAGCTTGGGCTGGACTCCCGGAAACGGGCCGTCGACGGGCATCATCGTCGGCGAAGACGGTTGGGTGCTGACCAGCACCTTTCACTTCCTGACGCGGCCGCAAACGATTACTGTCTCGACCAGCGATGGCACGCGCCGCGTCGCCCGGCTGGTGGGCAAAGATGAAACGCGCCAACTCGCGCTACTGAAAATGGACGGTGTGAAAGACCTGCCAACTCCCACTTGGCACCCTCGCAATGAACTCCAAGTGGGACAATGGGCGATCGCAGCGGGTTTTGGCTACGGCGGGAACGATCCCTCGCTTACCGCGGGCATCATATCCGCGCTCTCGCGCATTTCAACGAAAGCCATTCAAACCGACGCGAACCTGAGCCCCGCCAACTACGGCGGGCCCTTGCTCGACATCGAAGGGAACTTGATCGGCATCTGTTCGGCCCTTCATCCGCAGGCCACGCAGGCCGGCGCCGGAGCACAGTGGTACGATTCCGGCATTGGGTTTGCCGTTCCTGAGGACAGCCTGAAACGGGTCCTGGATCGCCTCAAGGAAGGAAAGAACATCGAGTCGGGCGCCATGGGCGTGCAAGTGACGCCCGAAGGGGACCCGCCGCTGGGAGCGCACGTGCGAACGGTGGTTCCCGACTCGGCGGCCGCCAAAGCGGGAATCAAAGTCGGCGATGAGATCGCCGAAGTGGAAGGCCTGACCATCCTCGACGCCAACCACCTGACCGTCGTCATGGGGGCCTACGCGGCCGGCGACAAGGTATCGATCCTGGTGGTCCGGGGCGAGGAAGAAATCCCGCTCACAATCGAACTCAGCCGCCGCGCCGATATCACGGCCGCGCTCCAGCAACAACAGCCTATGCCGCCGATGTAGGACCGCTCTTACCAGCGTTTCTTCATTACCAAGCCGCGACACGACTCGGTGAACCCCAGCACGGCCAGTTGCGGCTGTAGTCGAACTTCGTCGGGACCAATCAAGATTTCGACGGCGTGAAAACCTTCGTCGGCGAGATGCTTCATCGCATCGGCCAGTAGCAGCGTGAGAGAGCCATCGCAGCGGGCCTGGTCGGTTGCTTCTAGCGACACCAACCCGGCAGTTCGCACGCCCCAGGTCATCGACAGGGGCTGGATTTCCCAAAACGTCGCGGTGGCTGCGATTTTGCCCGTTCGCTTGACCAAGAGCTGATATTGCAAGCGTTCGAGCGCCGCCCAGCGGCACGCTTCCCACCAGGTTTGCGGCTTGGGGTCGATGACGACCACCATTTGCGAGTTGCGGCGGGCCATCATGATGTCGCGGTCGATCGGCGCGCGGAACATTGTCAGCGGCCGCCGTACCAGGTATCGCACGCCCAGTTCCGAGTATTGCAAGGTGCGGAAGAGAGATGTCAGGTCGTCTTCCTCGATCAGCCCAGGCAACCCCGCACCGCCGTAAAGCCCCAGGTAAAACGGCTCGTGGGGAGAGACCCCGCCTGCGCTGATTTCGACCGCTCCGCGCGAGCGCAGGTAGTCCTCGGCAGCGCTGACCAGTTCCCGCAGAATCGAAGTCCGATCGGGATGCGGCGTCACCATCAGGCGGCAAATCACGCCTTGGGTGTAGTCCAGATCGGTCTCGGTGCCGTTGGGAGAAAATCCGGCGTGCACAAAGCCGATCGGCCGCTCGTCCTCGATGGCGATGATGAGGCCGCGGCGATCGAAGTACGGTTTTCCGTAGACCCGGTCCTCAAGAACGGCGGGCGTGACGGCCGACGCCAATCCGCGTAACGGGGGATGGCTGCGCCAGATATCCGCGAGCGCGGGGGGATCGTAGTTTCGAAAAGGCCGATACGAAATCAAGCGCGCGTCTCGATCGTCACGTCGTTTCGCTCTCGCCATTATGGCCCGAGGCAAAACTCTTACTGACCAACCACGCGTACAGTCTAGCGCGCACTGCTCACTTGAGAAACGGGGCCAGTTAAGAAGGATCGATCGAGACCCAAATCTTTCCCTCTTCCACTTTCACAGGGAAAGATTGATGTCGAATCGACTGGCTCGCTTGATGCTGCCCTGTGGTCACGTCGAATTGCCAGCCGTGCCACGGGCAGGTGACGATGCAACCCGCCAGCTTTCCCTTTCCCAAGGGACCGCCTTGGTGCGGGCACACGCCGTCGAGCGCATAGAAGCTACCGTCGACATTAAAGAGGGCCACCAAACGGTCGCCGGCGACAAATTCGCCGGCCGCACCCTTGGGAAAATCATCGACCCTTACCAGTTCGTGCCAGGTCGACAAAACGGCTCTCCGTAAAATCAAAAAGCGGCCAGGAGCAACAGCGGCAAGCGCTATTCTAACTTCTCGCCGCGGAGCCACTTGGCCAGCAGGTCGATATCGTCCTCGGTGAGGAGGGGTTTCTTGCCGGGACCGCTCGGGACGGCAAACCGCGGCATCCGGTCGTTGTTTTCGCCGTACAGGTCCGGGTGAGTGGGATTGGCGATCATCCGCTTGAGCCAATCGCGGCTTCCCCAACCGGTCAGGACGGGAGCGCCCTCGCTTCCGTCATCGCCTAAGCGGTGGCAATCGGTGCAGCTGAATACGGATGCAAACGCAGCCTTCCCTTTTTCCATGGTTCCGTCGGACTTCGCGGCCGCATCCGCTTCTGCCTGGCCAGGGAGTTCCGCTTGAGCGGAAAGGGTCGCGACCAAATCGGCAAGCGATGCTTTTTTGGCGTCGTCTAGTCCCGCGAGATTGTCCTTCACCCAGCCGGTCATGTCGCCCGCCGCATGCGAGGAGCTACCGAAGTACTGGGGACCGACGATCTTTTCCGGATCGAGCAAACCCGTCAGCCAGGCCCGCGATCCGATGCCGTACAGGTTGGGTGCCGAAGGACGCTGCGCGACAAAACCGTACCCGACTGCGTCGGCGCGGCTATGGCAGGCGAGGCAATTCTCTTTGAAGAGTCTCTCGGCACGAGCCATGTTGGCCTCACCATCCTTCTTCTTCACACCGACAATCTCGACCCTCGGTTCGCCAACCGTTCGCCCTCGCGCTACGACCATCCGGGCTTCTTCCTCGGCATGAGGCAGTACCGGCTTTTCGGCATGCGCATCGTAATACTCGCCGCGGAGCCAATCGACGATCAGCGAGATTTCTCGAATGCTCAACTGGTGCGAAGCGGAATCGGCCAGGTCCTTGGCGAACGATGGCATGCGATCGTTCTCCATCCGATAGAACCGTGCATGCGTGGGATCGCTTACCAGGGCCATCATCCACTCGTACGAGCCGTAGCCCGTCAGGTCAGGGGCGAGGCCGAGTTGGCCGTGATCACCAAAGCGATGGCAACTGGTGCAGTGGTTCTCGATAAGCGTGACCCCTTGGCGGACTAGATCGTCATCCTTTTTGTCGGCCTCAGCTTGCCCAGGCAACCGGGCCTGCGCCGACAAGGCGTCTACGATCTTCTCCCAATCTTTGGCGTCGATTCCCGCGGCGTGCTTCTTGAGCCACTCGGCCATGCGGCCGGCCCGATGCGAAGTGTTGCCGAAGTAGTCGGACTGGATCGCCCGCGTAGCAGCCTCCGTTGGGGTTGGCTTAGCCCTTTCTTCCGCTGGTGTTCTGAAACTAACGGCGGAGTAGCGATCTTTATCGAAGAGTCCCTTCAGCCACTCGCGACTGGCGAAACCGTATAGGTTCGGCGCGCCGTTGAGTGGTATTTCGTCGTAAGCCGGCTGACCGTCTGCTCCGACTTCAATCGTCTTGTCGTCTGACATCTTGGGCCCCTGTGCCACCTTGCTGATGGTTCCCTCTTTATTGTCGGGCAGGCGATATTCGTGACAGCTGGCGCAGTTGCGCTCAAACAATCGCGGCCCCTGAGTTTTGGGGTCGTTTCGCAGCAGATAGACGGCCCCTTGCTTGGGGATCAGCAAGGGTTCGCTGACCGTACCACTGGGATAGGTGAAGCGGCGCGTGATCAATTCGTTCGTCCGATGGGCGTCGTGTCCTGCTTTCTTCACCGCAGTAATAAAGTCCTGCGAGTTTTTAATCTGCTTCTCGTACTTCTCCTTGTCGAGTTTGAGCGTCTTCGCGGTGTAGTCGAAGTAGTCTTCGTTCAACGCAACCAAGGTCAATCCGCCGGCGCCGAGCAGCAGAAGCACAATGAAGGCCACGTTGAACATGTGGCCCAATTTCCAGCTACCCCACAGCGGCATGAGGGCCAGGATGGTGAAAAGAACGCCGGGGATGACAATCGCCCCGATCACTTCGCTGGTGCCGGGGAAGTACTTCAGTAACTGGAAGAGAAACAGGAAGTACCATTCTGGTCGGGCTGCACTGTACTGCTCCGAAGGATCGGACGGCGCCCCCAGTTCGGCGCCAATCTCTTGCCCGTGCGCTGCAAGCGGCAGCTTTCCTGCCAGGGCGCTGGGGATGTTTGCAAAGTGGATCACGCACAACATCACGATCGTTAGCAGAACCAAACAGGCAATGGCGTCGAACAGTACCTGTTTGGGCCAGAAGTACTCATCGGGCTTGCCTGGCGTGATGTGGGCCGTGATCCCGTGGCGGCGGAAAACGGCGATGTGCAGCGCCAAAAAGCCGATCAGCAAAGCGGGAAGCACGCCGGCGTGCAGCGCGAAGAATCGCGTGAGCGTATGGTGGCCGTACTCGCCACCTCCTTGTGCGACGGCTTGCAGTTCTTTGCCAACAAAGGGGACCAGTGTCATCAAGTTGGTGGCGACATTGGTCGCCCAATAGCCTTTCTGGTCCCACGGTAACAAGTAGCCCGTGAGGCCCAACCCCATCACCAGTTGCAACAGTACCAGGCCCAGCCAGTAGTTCACTTCGCGCGGCGCTTTGTAAGCGCCGTCGATAATCACTTGCAGCAAGTGCAAGCCCATCACGACGACCATCGCTTGCGCCATGAAGTGGTGGACGCCGCGGACGAGCCAGCCGGCTGTCATTTCATTCTGGATGTACCAGACGCTTTCATAGGCCGTTTGGCTGCTCGGGCTATACGCCATCCATAGGAAGATGCCGGTGATCGCCTGCGTGGCAAACGCGAAGACGAGCATGCTCCCGGTGGCATAGCGAAAGCGGGCCCCGCTGGGAATCAACTCGTACAACGCATCGTGGGTGATTCGGTTAACACCCGTTCGCGAATCGAGCCAATTGATGAGGGCTTTCATTCCTGGGATCTCTTTGTCGAGTTGGATCTGAAATCGAGGAGCGCGAGGGTTCGTTCCATGCGCGGGGAAGAAGACCGGCTTACTTCTTTTCGTCCCGGTGTTCGTGACCTGGGTAGTAGTTCACGAACTGAACCCACACCTCGCCGTTCTTGAGCTTCTCTTCGTCGACTTTCAAAGGGTCCATGTCACGCGGGCTAGGCGACGGCATGTTGCGCTTGCCATCCAGTTGGAACGAACTGGTGTGGCATGGGCATTGAAAGATGTTGTTTTCTTTGGAGTACCCGACAAAGCACCCGGCGTGCGGGCAAATGGCATTGAAGCAGGTGACATCGTCCCCCTTCCGCATTAAGTACACGGCGCCGATCGGTTGGCCCGATTCACGGTTCCAGGCGTCGGTCAGGTCGGCCAAGACGGGAACTTGAACCGGGGTTCCATCGGCGGGAAGAGCATCCTTGATGGCCACGCGCAAGTACGGTTTGCCTTCCGTCTTCTTTTCACCCCCGCCAAACAGTTTTTTGATGACGGGGTGAAGGAACATCAGGCTCCCCACGGCGACCGGGTACAAGCCGATCACCCCGCCGATCAGGATTGCGGAGCCTTCGACCAAGAAGTTCCGGCGAGGGGGTTCGCTGGTGCCACCGGGGGCGTTTTCCCAGTGGCTGCCCGTGGAACCACCGGAGTTGGACGGCCGAGCCATGTGAAAACTCCTACGGAAACGAATGCGCAACGGGGACAGATTGCCCCAGCAGCGAGTTTTTGGGAAGGGGAAGGCGGGAAATCGAATCCAGGCGGGAGTCGATCTTAACGAACCGAAGTAACTCGGTTCGCTCAATCAACCGATTTCTATTGTAATTGGCCACCGCAAAAACCCATCGTGGCGAGCGGCGACCTGCACATACGTAATTCGCAAGGATTTCGCGAATATCTTTCAGATGGGAAGAGGCAATCGAGACGAATCGCGGCATCATGCGTCAATCCGAAGTCGTTGACTCCTAGCGCGAATTATTGAGGGCCGAACGAACGGCGTCAAGCACGCGCGGCTGTACTTCTGACAGCGGACCGGCGACAAAAGCCCCCGCGGCGGCCTTATGGCCACCTCCGCCAAACTGCGCTGCCAACTCGTTACAGTTGACTGCGCACCGGCTGCGAAAGCTCAACTTGAAGCCGCCAGTCAGCTGTTCGACCATGATTACGGCGAACTCAGTACCCTCGATGCCCAAAGCTTGATTGACCACGTCTTCGGTATCGCTGGGCAATGCGCCAGTCGCCGTGAAGTCTTCCTTAAGAACATACGTATGGGCGAGCCGGCCATCGAGTTCCGTCGTTACGCGAGAGAGAATCATCCCCCGCAATCGGACGCGGCCTAGCGTTTCCTTTTCGTAGAGCGAGTTATAGATGTTCGAGGGCTTGGCACCGGCGTCGATCAGCTTGGCCGCGAGTTGGTATGTGTAGGCGCTGGCCGAACCAAAGCGAAACCAACCCGTGTCGGTCGCGATCGCCGCGAACAACGGCATGGCCATTTCGGACGTGAGCTTAACGCCGAGCGCATCGGCTGCTTCCATCACCAATCGGCCGGCAGCTTCGGCCTTGGTGTTTTTGAAGGGCTCCGCCCCCAAATCTTCGTCGCTTTCGTGGTGGTCGAGGATGATTTTCTTGCATGAGAGCGACTTGAGAACGTCGCCCATCGCGCCCAGCTGCGCCCAGGCGCTGGTATCGAGGATCATCATCAAGTCGCAAGATTGGAGATCGGCCAACGCAACGTTTTGCCCGATCACGCCGATGCGTTTGGTGGGGTCGATAAAGGCGAGATTGGGGGGAGTGGGATGCCCGTTAACGATGCGGACCTTCTTGCCGAGCGCTTCCAGGACGCCGGCCATTCCCAGTTCGCTACCCAGGGCGTCGCAATCGGGGCGAATGTGGCTCGTTAAGAGAATATCGCGGCTATCTTTGACGATTTCACAAAACCGAGGCCAGTTGATACTCATGAGATCGGCGACGGGAAGCTCCCGCTGTTCGCCCCGCTTTCGTTGGAAAGGCTTAGAAATCTAGGACTTGCCGATATGTTAGGGGCCGCCGCCGCATTCTGAAAGGTCCTTGCTCTCCGCGACGTCGAGCCGCAGTTGAGTTAACAACTCCTGTACGCTGGCGAACTTTTGGACATCGCGCAAGCGATCAAGAAACTCTACGGCGAGTTCGTTCCCGTAGAGATCCCCTTCGAAATCAATCAGATGAACCTCGATTTTGACCGCTTCCTCGCCGAACGTGGGATTCGGCCCCACATGGATCGCGGCCGGCCACCGTTTGCCGCCGACAAATGCCCGCCCAGCGTAGACTCCGATCCCGGGCGAGACCGTATCAATCTGCTCGAGATTGGCTGTCGGGAACCCCAGCTTTCGTCCCCGCTGTGCCCCCAGGCAAACTTTTCCGCGAACGCGATAGGGTGCCGTTAGAAGAGTCCGGGCCACTCCCAGCCGCCCTGCTCGCACCAGATCACGAACCCGGCTGGACGAAACGACTTCACCGTCGGAAATCTCGGCCTCAACGACTTCGAGCGTCCGTTTCGTTTCATCGCACAATTTCTGCAAGTGGGCGATATCGCCTTGACGCTTTGCCCCGAAACGGAAATCGGCGCCCTCCACAATCACCTTCGCATCAAGCCCTTCCACGATGAAGCGTTCGAAGAACTCTTCCGGCGTCAATTTCAGAAGCCACCAGTCCGTGGGAAAGGCGATGGTGTAATCGATCCCAAGCGCTTCCAGCAGCTCCGCCTTCCGATCGACGGTGGTCAACGGTGCGGCGACCGATTCCGGCCGAAGCAACGCACTGGGATGCGGATCGAAAGTCAGGGCGATGGCCGCGGCCGAGAGTCGTTTAGCGTGCGTCACCACCCGTTTCATCAACGCCGCGTGACCAAGGTGAACGCCGTCGAAGTTTCCAATGGAGAGCGCGCCGCCGCGAGCCGACTTGGGCAAATCCGACAACAAACGAACCAGCGCCACGGAAAATCGATCCCATTGGAACGGACAAACAGCGGTTAAGCATCCGAGACGCGCCGCAACGCCCCTGGTAGAAAGCGTAACAGATCACGGGCGACCAGGGATACCTGCCCCGTCTCGGTGACTGCTAAATCACCAGCCAGGCCGTGCACGTAAGCCCCAAGACACGCGGCCGTGAAGGGGGCCATCCCCTGCGCCAACAGCGCCACGATAATTCCCGTGAGGACGTCGCCAGAGCCTCCCTTTGCCATGCCGGGATTGCCCGTGGTATTGCGATAGGCCTGCGAGCCGTCGGTCACGTACGTTCCGTGCCCCTTAAGGAGCAGGACCGTTTTCGATTCGGCCGCCCACTGCGTCGCCAAGTCTTCTTGGTGAGCTCGTTCGTCGGTCGGATTTGCCGAAGCTACGAGCCGTTTGAACTCGCCGGGGTGCGGCGTCAGTACGCGTTTACCTGCGGGCGTGACGGTCGACCATTTTGTCTTCGAAAGGGCATTAAGCCCGTCGGCATCGACGACCATCGGCAGCGGGCAGTCCCGGTAGGCGTCTTCGACCAGCAACGTCAGGTGGTCCGATTGGCCGAGCCCCGGTCCCAGCGCCATGGATGTGAATCGCTCCCAAAGTTCTTCGAGGCGTCTGCCAGCGCTGCCGGTGATGCGTCCATGCGAATCGCAGGGCAACGGAATAGTGGTGTAACACGGTTCGTAGCTGGCCACCGTTTCGAGGCAAACATCGGCCGTTGCCACGGTTGTGAGGCCGGCACCTGCTCGCAGGCATGCCATGCCTGCCAGGCCAATCGCGCCGGCCATGCCCCGTGAACCGCCGACTATAAGAGCCCGACCGAACGTCCCCTTATGGGCGTCGGGCGAACGGGCCGGCAATCGGGGAAGAGAAGTGATCCATTCCATAGTCAACGAGTCGTACCCTTTGTCGTTTCCATTGCAGCTAGACGTTGTCCTCTTCATCCTCGGCGTCTTGAAAGACAGGAGGCGGCTCGGCCGTGGGATCGATTCCGATCCACTCGCCGCAGAGATCGTCATCGAAAAACAAAAGCCATGTCCTAGTGGGAAGATCTTCGCTCGCCAAACCCTTGCGCAAGGCGGCGATCGTTTTGCGAACATCCGTGACCACGATGTCGATGTAGAGGTAGCGAATTCCCGTGCCGCCACCGAAGACGCAGCCGAGTTCGGCCTGGCGAAGAATCTCGTCAATCTTGTCGGCGATCGCCTGGCGATAGGCGACTCGTTCTTCCCATTCGATCGTATCCCCATCGATCTTGAGGTACACGAACGTCTCGCCGCAGCGGGAGTGGCACTGCGAGTGAAACAGTTGCCCATTGAGCTGGCCGAGCATCACGTCGGTGAGCAATGTCCCGAGCGCAATCAAGTCGCTGCGGAGCGGGTAATCCTCGTTCTCCTCCGGTTCAAGGCTAAGAGACGACCACTCTCCCTCCTCGGGCCCGAAGGTTTCACGAATGGTCGTTGGTCGCAATTGGTCCTGGATGCTATCGGCCAGCGCGAACGCCGTATCGCGCAGCCGCTCGAGCGGAATCGGTTTGACCTTGGGTTTGACGGGCAACTGATCGATGGCATTGATGTTGCCGATCCACTCGTCCAGGAACGCTTCGCCCACAAGCGTTTCCAGGGCAATGAGTGCCGGGCCTGCCTGGTCTTCTGCCGACAGGTCTTCCTCGTTCGGAAAATAGAACGTGCAGTCGATCTTGCGGGTCTCGCTCGCCGACAGCATCACTTTTCCATCGCTCACGTTGCAGGACGCACGTGCGTCGAGGGTCGGTTGAAGCATGTCGAAGTCGGGTTCATCCAGGCGACGTGTGTAGAACTCCCAACCCTCGATCTTGGGTGCCCTGGCGACAATCTCATTGACGAGCGGCCGCAGGTGGCGCGCGCCTTCGGGCGTAATCACAAGCCGGTGGCCGTCGCATTCGACAGCCGGGCCAAATTCCCACATGATCTCGGAATGGATCGATTGCAGGTACCGATCCATCCAGGCGGGAACATCCCACTCTTCCTCGCCGGTGAAAACCTGGTCGAGTCGCTTGGCCTGTTTGGCGAATTCCTTCCACCAAGCGTCAATTTTTGCGCGCACGTCGGCTTGATCGGCAAGTTCTTGACGGGCCGTTGGTTCAATGTAGAGCCACCGCATAGCCTGCTCGCTTACCCCAGGGCCGAAATGGATTATCGCCGGTCGCCGGGTGCATCTTCTGGTACGGTCTTCTTTTTCGCAAGCGTTCCCCTTCTTGCATTATTAGCCAAGTAGTTTCCGGCTTGTCGAGGAAATGGCTCGCGTCCACAATAAATGAAGGTCGATGCGTAATGTGCGGTAGGTGGCGAAAGTGGGCATAGGGATTTACCAAGATGCTGCGGTGGTTCAATGGTTCACCTGAAGCGATCGCTATGTCACGGCGCGAAGGCCTGCGCGCTGGCTTTCTTGCGCTGGGTGGATTGACCCTGAGCCAACTGTTGCGACTTCAGGCGCAGGCGGCAGCACCCAAAAAAGATACGGCGGTGTTGCTCGTTTTCGTCCATGGCGGACCGAGCCATCTCGAAACGTACGACATGAAGCCGCATGCTTCGGCCGAGATTCGCGGGCCATTCATGCCGATCTCGACCAAGGTGCCCGGCATCCATGTTTGCGAATACCTTCCAGAACACGCGGCCATCGCCGACAAGTTCACATTGATTCGCAGCTGCTGCCACGACGAAGCCGATCACTTTGCCGGGCATCGCCGGTTTCTCTCGGGCTATGGCAAGTTGAAGCAAGGTTTCGGTTACGAGCCTCACTATCCCATGGTGGGCGCGGTCGCCAATCGATTGCTTAACGGACGCGTCCCTGGTATGCCGGCGGCGGTCTCGGTGGGGGGCGTGGTCGTGAATGGCCCCGACTACGCGGCTGGGATCGGCGAGGGATTTTGGCCAAGCATTTACCGCGTTCCCATTCTGAACAACGGCCTTCGCGATGGTTGGCTGCAAATGGCAACCGATCGCATGGCCGACCGGTCCTCGCTCCGATCGTCGCTCGACGGGTTCCGCCGCGCGGCCGATGTGTCGGGCGCGATGGGTGCCGGCGACGAATTCGAACGGCAAGCCATCGATATCTTGGCTTCCGGCAAGGCGCAAAAGGCGTTCGATTTGTCGCAAGAAAGCGAAGCCACGCGCGAGGCCTACGGCCCCGACTACGGCGCGGAACTCCTCACGGCGCTCCGGCTTGTCGAGGCCGGTGTTTCCTTCGTCACAATGCGCGTTCATGGCGGCTCGTCGCTGTCGAAAGCGTACGACTGGGACGATCACGCGGTGAACTGGGACATGCGCGAGGCCATGATCGGACGGCTCCCGCGCTACGACCGAGTGATCTCGAGGCTGATTCGCGACATCTATGATCGCGGGCTCGACAAAAAAGTGCTCGTCGTGGTCACAGGCGAGTTCGGCCGGACTCCGCGATTGGAAAACAACAACGGGCGAATCGGCCGCGACCATTGGCCCGGTGCAATGTCGATCTTGATGACTGGCGGCGGCATTCGCACGGGACAGGTGATCGGCGCTACGGACGAAATCGGGGCTCGTCCCAAAGAGCACACGCTCGACCCGCGCGACATCCTGGCGACGATCTACCATCATTTGGGGATCGATCCGCATCAGTACATCGAAGACAACTTCGGTCGGCCGCTCGCGCTGACGGACGGGAACGTCGTCAAAGAGCTTTGGACGGGATAGAATTGGTCGCAAGATAGTGCGACTAAGGTTTAGTGATGATGCAGTCATCGAGTGATTCGCCCAATCCGTACGAATCGCCACAGGGACTCGATCCCGATCGCCCGCGTAATTCGTCTCGCTGGCCTTTCGCGCTCGGTGCCGCTCTTGGATACTTTTGCGTAGCAGTACTCCTTTTTGGAATTCTGCCAGCAGTCGGGCGGACATTGCTTGGGGCTTCGTACCACGCGCCGATACTGGACAGATTTCAGGGCCACCTCAAGGAGACGATTTTTGTCGGTGTTGTGTTTGCTGGTCCGATTGCATTTGTCGCGGCGCTTCTTGATTTCGCACCAGCGAAACGGATCGGATTGATTCGTTCGATAGCGATCTCAGGCGGCATCTTTTTCTCGATCTATATTGCCATCGCGATTGCGATGATGATCTTCGATGAGTTTGTCCCCAATACATTTGTGGCGAACCGTAACACGTACGGCCAAAGGTCCACTTTGGCGTCGTCGGCCTTTCTTGGACTGGGCTATCTGTCTTGGTTGATTGGCATGGTAGCCCTTCTCTGGCGCCGTCTCCGAAACCCAGAGCCAACCGATCCCCCCTCGTAATCGTCACAACCGGCAACTGCGGCGCTCGAAACAGCACATTTCTTCGCTTGCTCTAGGCCCTCTGTAAGCCAGATTTATGCAGAGTCTGCGCCTGTCCGTTGTCTACCCTGGTTTTTCTCGAGATTGTCATGGCTCGCATTGGGATCGCCGTTGCCGTTTTGTGCGTGGTCGTGGCCGTGGAATGCATCGTGGCCGCGTACATGATTCCGTCGGCCGACCAGGTCGAGAGCCACATCAAGGCTCGCGCGGAAGAAGAAAAGAAGAAGGCCGAGGAGGAGGAAGAGGAACATGCGGTGCATGCAACGGAAGCAATCATCGGCAAGTTCAATATCACGATTCACAAGCCGGAAGCGGAGTCGACGTTGCGGATTGGCTTCAATCTGGTCGCTACCGTTTTAGAAAAGGACACCGAGGAATTCGGCAATCTCTTCAAGGCCAACGAGCACCGCGTGCGGGACCAGGTGATCTTCGAGATCCGGAACTCCGCGACCGCCGACCTCACCGACCCCGGATTGGGCTTGATCAAACGGCGCATTTTGGCGAAAAGCAACGAGCTCCTGGGTCGGCCGATCATTCAGTCGGTCGTCTTCAGCGAATTCACGTACATGCAGCAATAGCGCGCAAGCGAAAGCTGACGCCAGCGGGAATGGATTCCCCATGTCGGGCGACCCCGAAAAAGTAGGCCAAGACGAAATCGAAGAACTGCTGCGCCAAGCGCAGCAATCGGCCAAGCCGGCCACGCCGCCGGAGGCACCCGCTGCCCCGCCTGCGGCAGAACTGCCTGGCGACACGCCGCTGGGCCAGGCAGAAATCGAAGCTCTGCTTGGAAACAGCCCCAAGGCGGCTCCTAAGCCAGCTGCTGCCGCAGCCGCACCTTCTCCATCGCCGCCTAAAGTGGCTGCGAGCGCTCCGGCTCCAGTCGCGACCAAGCCGCCACCCGCTCCCCCGAAGCCAGCTCCACCAAAACAGCCCGCAGCCGAGTCTCGTTCGAGCACCGGCGACGACATATCGCTGTTGCTCGCGCAGGCCGAGGCGGCCATCGCATCGGTCGATCAGCCCGAGATTCCCGGCATCGAAGGGTTGAAGCCCTTCACGATGGAGGATTTCGGCGGGTCGCCTCCCTCTAGCGAAAAAGCCACGCTCGAGCTTCTCCGCGATGTCGAGTTGGATCTCCGGATCGAGCTCGGGCGCACAGAGATGTACTTGGAAGATGTCCTCAAGCTGAAGTGTGGCTCGGTCGTCACGCTCGATAAGTTGGCAGGCGACCCTGTCGACGTCTACGTGAACGGGCGACTGGTTGCTCGCGGCGAAGTCTTGGTGCTTAACGACAATTTTTGTGTTCGCGTGGCCGAGCTGCTCTCGGGCGACGAACGGCATGGGAAATAGAGGAATCAGCATCTGGCCGAAGAGAGGCCGTGATTTTTGTGTGAGTTGCTTCACGGAAAAGTGACGGATCACGTCGCATCAAAGATCGACCCAATCGTGTTCTCGACTCAAGCGAATTGCATGAAGACCAACAACATTTCGGCGAGCCGGCCATGGGGAAGATTATTCGCCTCATCGGTGGCGCTGTTGATGGCGTTGGTTCTATCGCACGTCGGATCGGCTGTTGAGCCGGTTCCACGAGCAGGCGCGATTCATCGGGAGGATGGTCCCTCGGAACCGCCGGCCAGTATTGTTCGCCCCCGCAAGGTGCAGCGAGTTGCCGACCCAGCTGTGACCCGCGATCAAAACGAATCCGAAGCAATACCGGCTGCGGCTCTCAAGCCGACGTTGACCGATGAGTTGGTGCGGCCGTCGCAGTTTGTGACAGGCGATTCCGAGACGACGCGGGAAACTCCGGCGAAGATCGAAAGCCAATCCAAAGTGATTGAAGCGGCCGAGTCGGAGTCGCCGAGTGGCCACTCGCCACTCAAGCTGGCCAAGAAGAAAGAGCGATCGTCCGCGGAGTCGAAGAAGGCTCGCACTTCGCCTGAGCAGTCGCTACGGACCATTGGCGGTAGCTTAGCGGTGGTGATCGCACTGGTTCTTGGGATGGCTTTGTTGTTTCGCCAGACTCAGCCCAAAGGGGCTGCCGCCTTGCCACTGGAAGTCATTGAAGTGCTGGGGCGTTCGACGCTCACCAAAGGGCAGAATCTGCAGCTTGTTCGCATCGGCGGGAAGCTTGTCTTACTCTGCGTGACGGCGCACGGAAGCGAGACGCTTACCGAAATCAACGATGCCGACGAGGTCGAGCGGCTGTCGACGCTCTGCCGCCAGAGCGGGCCTAAGAGCGTTTCGGCGGCGTTTCGCGATGTGCTGGCCCAAATCGGGAGCGACACCGCAACCGGCTTCGTGGGTTCGCCTGCGGAAGCGGCAGGCCAGCCGGATCGGCCATCCAGTTGGTGGCAGCAACAGTATTCGTAACCGACCAAAACCAGTGTGGGTGGCGACTATGCCGAGAATACTATTGTCGCGATACATGCTCATGGCAGTCATGGCGCTGGCCATGCTGTCTCTCGGCGCGGCCGCCTTGGCGCAGTCGGAGACGACGAGCGATAGCGACTATTTCGACCGCGCCCTGTCGAGTCGAGCCAATCTCGCTACAGGCCCAACCAACGGCCCGAATCCCATTGGCGATTTCATCACGTCCGGGCCAGAGAAGTGGACCAGCCCAGGCGGTATGCACTCGACGATGCAGGTGATGCTCTTGCTGACCGTCCTCAGCCTGGCCCCTGCCCTGCTCCTGATGACGACCAGCTTCGTGCGGATCATCGTCGTGATGGGGCTCTTGCGACAGGCGATCGGGGCACAGGGATTGCCTCCTTCGCAGGTGGTCACGGCGATTTCGCTTTTTATGACATTACTGCTGATGGGGCCGACTTGGAGTGAAGTTTACACGCAGTCGATCCTTCCCTATTCGCAAGAGAAAATCGGACTCGAGGAAGCGTGGAACCGCGGTTGCTCTCCGGTGCGGGAGTTCATGAGCCGGCAGATCGAAGCGGCTGGGAACTCGGACGACGTTTGGTTGTTCTACGAGTACCTGCCTCCGTCGCAAAAGAAGGCCGAACCCGAGACGTACGACGACGTGCCGCTGCAGGCGTTGCTTCCCGCCTTCATGCTGAGCGAGTTGAAGGTGGCGTTTCTGATCGGCTTTCAGATCTATTTGCCGTTTTTGGTGCTCGACATTGTTGTTTCGAGCATCACGATCTCGATGGGGATGATGATGCTGCCGCCGGCGATGGTTTCGTTGCCGTTCAAGCTGCTCTTGTTCGTGATGGTGGATGGCTGGACGCTGATCGTTGGCATGTTGATGGAAAGTTTCGCGATGGGCGGCGGATGACGCCGGTATCAAGCAGCGTCGTTCGAAGATTCTGGTTAAGCGAGTAGTGCATGGATGCCGACTCGGCAATTGAAGTCACGCGAAACGCCATTTTGATGGCGCTGTTGTTGAGCGCGCCGGTGCTGATTGTCGGCCTCATTTTTGGGATGGTCTTCGGCCTGCTCCAAGCTCTCACGCAGGTTCAGGATCAAACGGTTGCCTTCGTCCCGAAGCTGGTTGCCATGGTGATCGCGCTGACGATCAGCTTGCCGTGGCTCTTGCAGCGGATGATGGAATACTGCCAGCAACTGATTCGCGACATTCCGAGCACGATGGGCGGTGGATGATGGCCGTGCCCAATGTGCAGTTTCTTGCCGACCACTTCTTGCTGTTCGTGCTGATCTTGGCGCGGGTCGGCGGATTGTTCGCGACGATGCCTGTGTTCGGTACGCAAAGCGTGCCAATGCAGGTGCGGGGCTTTCTGACGGCCATCGTTGCCCTGCTGCTGTTGCCGGTGCTTTCGGGAACGCAACCTCCCGCCACGGCGAATTTGCTGCAACTCGGCGTCATCGTCGGCCGAGAAATCATTCTCGGATTAATGCTGGGCCTGGCCGTCGTCATTCTTTTCTCGGGACTCCAACTGGCCGGGCAAGCAATTGCTCAAGTGAGCGGACTGTCGCTCTCCGACGTTTACAACCCGGCGACCGATTCGAACGTACCGGTCTTTTCGCAGCTTTACGATGCCACGGCCCTGGGAACATTTCTGCTCATCGGCGGACATCGGATGATCATGGCCGCGCTGCTCGATTCGTTCCACGACATGCCGCCTGGACACGCCATGTTCTCGCAGACGATTCTCGATGCACTCGTCCATGTCACCAACCAAAGTTTTCTAACAGGAATCCGCGCGAGCGCTCCCGTCTTGGTAGCCCTGGTGATGGCGACGCTGATCGTCGGCCTGATCAGCCGAACGCTGCCGCAACTCAACGCCATGGCGCTTGGTTTCAGCCTGAACTCGATCGTATTGCTATTCGGAATGAGCCTGAGCCTCGGCGCCGCCGTGTGGGCATTCCAGAACGAAACCTACGACGCCATCGTCTCGATCCGAAACGGCTTCGGCCTCGCGGAAGACTTAGAGTTGTCCGCACAGGAAAAGTAGCACGGACATTCCTGTCCGTGCGAGGTGCGGCATGAGTGTCAGCCACGCGTCGCTTTCAAGGACAAGAGATTAATCGATTGATGATTGATTGATGATTGATGATTTGTGATCTGCGAAGTCAGGCAACTGTGTCGCTCAAGTTTCAGCTTGTTTGTTCCGTCTCTCTGAGTCCGCTGTGACCTCTGTGGCAAAATCCTAACAAACCATGGCCGACTCCGACGCTGACAAGCAGTACGAAGCGACCGAGCAGCGGCGCCGGCAGGCCCGCGAGCAAGGCCAGGTACCGCGCAGTCAGGATCTGACCTCGGCCGTGTTGTTGCTGGCGGGTTTGTTGGGGCTGCTCTACTTTGGTCAGGATTCTTCCGAGCGGATGGGACGAATCTTCCGCCACCAACTCGGCAACTCGCACGAATTGCAAATCAGCCGCGAGATGGTCTTCCACCAATGGACGCAGATCGTCGCCGAAGTCTCGCTCCTTACGCTTCCGCTGTTGTCGCTGCTCGTCGTCGTTTCGGCGGGTGTCAACTTGTCGCAGACGGGCCTTCTGTGGTTGCCCGACAAGGTGGGGCCTGACCTCAGCCATATCGATCCACTGCAAAACGCGCAGCGGATTTTCTCGACGCAAAGCTTGATGCGGTTGCTATTCGGTTTGTTCAAGATCGCCATTGTCGCCGGAATGGCCGCCTGGGCGTTGTGGGGAGAACGTTTCCGCCTCATGAGCCTGACCGACTACGGCGCCGCGCAGCTTGCCGGTTACCTCGTTTCGCTGACGCTCTGGACGAGCATCAAGGTGGCGATCGCGCTCGTGGTGCTGGCTTTGTTCGAATACTCCTACCAGTACATCAAGTTCGAAAACGACTTGATGATGACGCACCAGGAGATGCGGGAAGAAATCAAGGAGCAGATGGGCGACCCCCAGATCATCAACCGGCGGAAAAAGGTCCAGCAAGAGTTGGCGAAGGGGCGGCTGAAAAGCACCGTGCCGAAAGCGACCGTGGTCGTCACCAATCCCACGGAACTGGCCATTGCCCTTCAGTACGAATTCGAAACGATGGCTTCGCCAGTCGTATTGGCCAAAGGGGCTGGCATTCTCGCGCAGCAGATTCGGCGCTTGGCCCTGGAAAACTCGGTCCCGATTGTCGAACGCAAGGAACTGGCCCGCTTGCTCTATTCCTCGGCCGACGTGGGGAAGCCGATCCCCGTCGAACAGTACGCGGCGGTCGCCGAGGTGATGCGGTTCGTCTACGAACTGCAAGGCAAAGCGTTGCCGCAGCCCAAGGCGGGAGCGTAGCGTTACTGCGCCGCGCGCCGGACTTCCCAGAGGTCTTTGTCGACCTCGGCGACAAAGTCGAAGGCGTCGACTCTCGCCGCGATTTCGATGTCCCCTTCCATACCGATTTCAATCAGGTTCCGCGCGCCGAGGCTTGATCGGAGAATCTCAGCCAAGGGGACGCCGCCAGCGATGTCGTGCTGCAGCTTTCGCCATGCGTCCATCGCGAGTTCCGCCTGGTCGTTCCATTGCACGGCTTGAGCGAGCGAGACTTCATGGGCGATTGCCCCGGCGAATAACACATCTTCGCGGGTGATCTTGTTTTCTGTTCCCGCGCAGACGATGTCGATTTGCTCGAGCCCAATCAGTCCATGGCAAGTTGCCGAAAGGTTGCTGAACGCCCCCACCAAAATTCGATTCGCGCGGGCCGCATGGCGAATCGCCCGCGTGCCGTTGGTGGTGGTCATGATGACCGTTTTCTCGGCCACCCGCTCCGCCGTATATTCCTCCGGCGAATTGCCCAAGTCAAAACCCTCGATCGGCTTGCCCCCGCGCTCGCCCCCCAGCAGGACGTCGAGTCCTTGGGCGGTCTTCAATTTGGCCGCGAGATGGCAGGCCTCGTCGATCTCCAGACAAACTCGAACGGCCGCGGCCCCGTTTCCCAGGGCATGGACGATGGTCGAAGTAGCGCGGAGGACGTCGACGGCGACGACGGTGGAGCCCGCCAGATCGTCCGACGAGACCATTTCGGGAAGAAAATGAACAAAGAGCGTAGAAGGCTTTCGAATCATCGAGGCAGTGTAGCACGTGGCTTCAGTTTTTGGGCGACATTTGCGACGCCTCCGGCGAGGGTCTCTTGCCGATCGCGTCCGATCGGCGACAATCACGACGCGGAGTTCAAGCCACCACCGGGGACGTACGACGATGAGCGGAATTCAGAAGCTGACGGAAGGGATTCACTTCTTTCGGAGCAACGCATTCGCCAAGCAACAAACACTTTTTCAGCAGCTGGTGAAGAAGCAGAGCCCTAAGGCGTGCCTGATCACCTGCAGTGATTCGCGGATCGTGCCGGAGTTGATTACCACCGCCAACCCAGGCGATCTGTTTGTTGTCCGCAATCCGGGCAACATCATTCCACCCATCGGCACCGGCAACAATGGCGAGGCGGCTGGGGTTGAGTTCGCCATCGCGGCGCTCGGCGTCGAAGACATTATTGTTTGCGGCCACACGGGCTGTGGGGCCATGAAGGGGGTCCTTCAACCCGATTCGTTGGCCGAGCTTCCCCTCGTCCGCGAATGGCTTGGTTTTTGCGGCGCCACCGGCCAGATCATGCGAGAAAATTACAAGCACCTTAAGGGGGACGATCTGCTTACGGTTGCAGCTGAAGAGAACGTCCTCGTCCAGTTGGAGCACTTGCATACCCTACCGATCGTCGCCGCGCGCCTGGGGAGGAATGCGATTCGGCTGCACGCTTGGATGTTCAACATCGGATCGGGAGAGATTTTCGCCTTCGACAGCGACGAGGGGCAATTCCGCCCACTTGGCGTTGATAGTCGTTTCGACAAGGCGGCTGCAAGCGACGGCGTTAGCCGCAAGCCCACGAAAAAGAGCGAGCGCAAGCGATAGCAGGGTGGCACTGGCGTCCAAAAGACGCCAGTGCGGGTTGCCTTTGGTGGCGAACAGCACGACCAAGTGGCGTTGGGGAGCGGAGCGAATTGGTCTAAAATCGCGGCACCTGTTTCGCTGGTTTCGCCCTACGGTTTGGAATGAATTCGCCGCCACCCGCGTCTGAAAAAAGCACCTCCCAAAAAGAAGTCTCGGCCAGTCAGACCGCGATTTCCAAGTATCCGTTCTATTGCGTTCGCTTCTGGCACGGCATGCCCACCCGTGCCTGGTGGAAGCTGCTGTGGGACCACCGCTTTCGGGTCGATCTTGTTCGGATCCCGATGGCGTTTTTGGTGAGCCTGGTCACGCCGACGGTCTCGTTTCTTTCTTTCATCCAGCGAATGCTGTATGGGAGCAAGATTCGCGATACCAAGATCGAGATGCCGCCGATCTTCATCGTGGGGCACTGGCGCAGCGGCACCACGTACCTGCACGAACTGATGGCGCTCGACGAGCGACTCGGCTGGCCCAACACGTACCAATGCTTTTCACCGCGGCATTGGTTGATCACGGAAAAGTGGTTGGCCCCTCTGCTGAGCTTCTTGTTACCCAAGGAGCGGCCCATGGACAACATGGAGCTGGGATGGGATCGTCCCCAAGAAGACGAGTTCGCCATGGTGGGTTACGGCGCGCCGACGCCGTATTTGCGAATCGCCTTTCCCAACGAGCCCGATCCGTATCCCGAACTCTACGACATGAAGGACGTCGACCCCAAGGTGCTGCGTCCTTTCGCGACCGCGATCGTCGCGTTCGTCAAGGCGCTGACGTTTCGGTACAAGAAGCGGATCTTGCTTAAGTCGCCGCCGCACACCGGGCGGATCAGTTTTCTGGCCAAAGCATTTCCCGGCGCCAAGTTCATCCACATCACGCGCCACCCCGATGCGCTCCTGTCGTCGACATGCCGCCTTTGGGAATCGCTCGATGCCGTGAACGGCCTTCAGATACCGCGGAACGAACACCTGCGCGAGTTCGTGCTGGACACCTTCGAGCGGATGTATGCGGGCTTCGATCGACAGCGCCCGCACATCGATCCCAAGAATATTGTCGATATTCGCTACGAGGACTTGGTCGCCAATCCCGTCGGATCGGTCCGCAGTCTCTACGAAACGCTTTCGCTAGGCGACTTCGAACCTGTCGCCCCGAAGATCGAGGCCTACACGGCCGAGCGCAAGAGCTACCAAACCAACAAGCACAAGCTCGACGACGAATCGAAAGCCGAAATCCGCCGCCGGTGGGCAAACTACTTTCGCAATTACGGATACGAATAATCTGAACTAAGCACTCATCGCTTTGCCCGACGGATCGCTTGCTGCATCTCGCGCAGCCGATCGAGATCGATTCCTTCGATCTTGTGTTCGAAGAACCAATCCAAATCGCGCGCGGCGATTTCGTTTCGCCCCGTTTGCGCCTTGAGCAACGCCAGATTTGCTCGCTCTTGGAGGGCGTTGGGGTCGATCGCAACCATGGCCGACAGATAGCGAATCATCGCCTCGAAGTCCTGGTTTTCCTGCGCCACGCGGAACAAGTTGGTCAAGGCCCGCTTCAGGATCGCTCGTTCGTCGCTGGCCGCGTAATGCTCGTCGCGGGCAGGCTCTCCTAATGCCCCGAGAATGAGCCGGTCGGAATCGGCCCGTGGTATCACGGCTCCTTTTTCGAACACGTCGAGCAACTGCGGCTCTCCCTCGCCGGGCACGAAGCGAACTACAAAATGTCCCGGCAGCCCGACCCCTTCCGCTTTCAAACCGATCCGCTTGGCCAGCTCGATAAACACAATCGACAACGTGATCGGCAGCCCTTCGCGATCGTCGAGGACGCGGTTGAGGTAGCTGTTGGCTTTGTTGTAGTAGTCGGTGCGGCTTCCGTGGAAGCCATTTTCGTCGAACATGAATCGGCGAAGTGCGTCGAGTTTCGCCGTTTCGGTAGCGTCGGCAGGCAAGGAGTCGTTCACTTCCTTCGCCATGCGGTCGACCATTCGAACATAGATCTCCACGTCGATGTCGGGTTCGTCGAGCTTGGCAACGCGCAGACACGCTCGCAACAGATCGACCTTCTCGACTCCAGGACCGGCGAGCGCCGTAAGTTCGCGGCATTCCTCGCGCGTCGCGACGTCGCGGGCCAGCAAGCGCATTTCCCTCGCGCGTTGCTCCAGCGCGCGGGCTTCCTCGTCTAAGCCGGTTATCACGCCTTGCACCTTGGCCAGGTCGTCCAGCTTTTCGGGCGTCAACTGCGATAGCCCAGGCAACTCTCGCAATGTCGCCGAGGAAGCGGCCCGCGCTTCGCTCGATGCCAGGACATTGGCGATGCGATCGCCAAACTGAAACCCTTTGAACTCGGCTTGCGTCTGCCGGAATTTCGCCAGCCCGAACTTACCCCCTTCGGGTGCGAACTCGTCCAAATCGCGATCGTTGTGTACGAACACTTGTTGGTCGTTCACGAAACAGACCAAACGATCGGCCTCGACTCGGACCTTGATGTGGTTCCACGATTTCTGGTGGTAGTGGGGCGATTCCTCGTCGATCAGGACCTGCCACGACGTGACGTCGGGTCCATCGAACTTGGTCAACCGCATCTTGCCCGCGCTGGGATAAAAACCAAAGTGCCGGTGACGACCGTCGGCGAGAACCGTCAGCCCCGCCGCGCCGCCTTCATCGTCGAGTTTGACCCAGGTGGCCACTTCATAGGGGACTGGCGGCGCCTTGTCGCTGCACAAGCAGAGGGACCGCCCTCCGAAGCCCGCGCCTGTTCCTTCGACGAGAATGCGTCCGCCGCGCTGTCGCCAGTTGGCGCCAAAGAGAGGTGTCCACTGGCGAGGATCGAGGGCACCAATCGTGAGCCATCTTTCAAGCGGTGCAGGATTCGGCTTTTCGAGCAAGTCCTTGAGGGCTTCAACCTCGACCGCGAAGCCCAGGTTTTCGGTGACTGCCGATTTCATGGTAATGATGCCGACGACGCGTCCCTCGCGATCGAGTGCCGGCCCGCCGCTGTTCCCTTTCTCGATCGGCATGGCGATTTGCAACATCTTCAATCCTTCGACGTCGCGATGTTCCGACACAACACCGGTGACGATCGAATGCTTGAGGCCGCGCGGGTTTCCTTGGATGACCAGCGGATCTCCTTTTTCTAGAGCTCGCGCGGCACCCAGCGGCAAAGCGGTCAAGCCTTCGGCATCGACTTTAAGAATTGCCAGATCGAGATGCCGATCCCACGCATGGATCTTGGTCACCTTGAGCGTTCGCCCGTCCGATAGCTCGACGCTGATGGGGCGCCCTTCACCAATCACGTGCAAGTTGGTAGCAATCAAGCCGTCGCTGGAGATCACGAAGCCGGTTCCCAGGCCGCCTTGTCCATCTTCCCGCCCACCGACGGAAATGACCGCCAAGGCCGGACGCGTTCGCTTGACCAATTCCTGGACCCAACGTTCCTCGCCGGGGCGAGCCTTGCTTTCCCCGCTGTCAGCAGGTGGCGAGGCTTCGGCTTGCTTGGGCTCTTGCCCGTGCGAAGAGACCGCCAGAAGTCCTTGCGCTACCAAGGTGCTAAGAAGGAGGAAGGCCGCAACGGAAACGAGGCGCGGAGTCTTGGCATCCATAAGCAATGCGTTCCTTGCAGGGGCAGCGGGAATGGTCGCCCGTCACTGGGCATCCCCCATCGTGATTGATTTTCGTCGAGGATACAACGCGCGGCAGCCTTGCCCTGGGGTGCCCGTCCCCATGGCCTGAAATCCATTTCGTTGTCCCTGTAGCGGCTAAAGGTTACGATGATGGAGGTTGACTTAGTCAACGGCTCCTTCGCGAAACACGGCCAGGCAAACAGCAAGGGGCAACAACACGGGGCGAGTACGCGCAGTCGCGTGGAAGAGGAATCGGGCATGATTGCCACAAGTACCCGAGTGCAAGGGGGCGGTTCGTTTTGCGCCGGTCTTACGGATTTCTGGCGAGGCCTTCTCGCAGTCGCAACGGTTGTCCTTATAGGTCAATGCTTGACGCAAGTTGTGTTGGCCGATGATGCTCCCTTTCGCAAGGCCTTGTCCGAAGCGATCGGCACGACCTGGGGCGACAAAGCCGAATTGGCAAAGGCCGCCGACCAAAAATTTTCCAGCATCGACACCATGGCACCAGGCGATCCGCGCGCTCTTTACGGTCACGCGCTGGTTCTGATGAGCCAACGCCGGTACGACGACGCGCTGCGCGTGCTCGATCGATTGCTAGCCGATCAAGACGATCATTTGCCTGCGTGGCGGGCAAAGATCTGGATTGTCACCGTAAAGCGCAACTTCGGCGCGTCTCTTTCCGCTTGCGACCGGTCGACCGCGATTCTGGCCGAACTGAGTGACGAGAGCACCGAGTCCGCCACAGAGCACTTGCGTTTCGTCGGGCGAGTGCTGGGATTCATGGAGGGCCCTGCTTCGGAAACGGCCGGCACCGCCGGTCGGGAGGATGTTGAAGCGCGAATTGTCGCCCGGCTCGATGAGTCGCAGCGTGCCGATCTGTCGGCTGCTAAGGAAGACTTGCTGGTGAAGTTCGCTGAATTGATCTCGGCGCGCGACGACTCGAAGGCGGTGGCCAAGGCCGAAGCCGAGGAGACCAAGACGAAGCTTCTGCAAGACGTGGCCGAAGCGCGCGTCGAAAACGAAAGAAGGGCGGAGGTCTTGCAACAGCGGCGCGATTCTCTGCAAGCCGAGTACGACGGGGAAATGAAAAAGATTGCCGACGAAGATACTCCCCTGCGGAGCCAAATTGCTTCGCTCGATTCGGATATCGCCGCGGAACAAAGCAACCTTTCGATTGTGAATACCGACATCTCCCGGTTGCAACTCTCGCTTTCCACGGAGCGCGATCCCGTGATTCGACGGCGGATCAGATTCGACATCGACCGTCTGGCGGTTACCGCCTCGCGCTTGCAAGCGAATATCGCGAGCCTGGATCAGCAGATCGGCATTGTGAACAATCAACGGGCGCAACTTGCCTCTCGCCAGCAGTCGGTGAAAAACCGGATCGGAAATCAGCTCAAACAACTCGACAAAGATATGGCGGCGCTCGGCAAGGCTGAAAAGAAGCTCAGCGGCAACGAAAAGCAGATCAACAAAGGGGTATCGCTTAACAAGGGAAAGGTCTTATCGCTCAACACCAAGGCGGCAGCTTGGACCACCTATCAGCCTTTTCCGCTGTTGATTGAACGCGATCGAGTTCTAGCTACTCTAAAGTAGTTGCCCCTTCGGTGCCAAAAGGTAGCTTTTGAAATGATTCGCGCTCTATTCATGACGGCTTGTTTACTGATTTTTGCTGTCGTCACGGGCGTGACTCATGCCCAGGACAAGGCGGCAGAGCAGCCTGTCAAAGAGTTGATTCTTCCTGGTGAGTCGTTTCTCGTCGATGGACGCCCGGCGTTCATCATGTGGCCGGAAGAGTCCAAACGCACCAAACCTCAACCGTGGATCTTCTACGCTCCGACGCTTCCTCCGTATCCAGATCAAGCCGAGAAGTGGATGCACGAAAAGTTCCTCGCGGCAGGCGTTGCGATCGCCGGTATTGACGTCGGCGAAGCGTACGGCAGCCCGGAGGGACGAAAGGGCTTGGATGCCTTCTACAAAGAAGCGACCGAGCGCCGTGGTTTGGCTACGAAACCCTGTTTGCTTGGTCGGAGTCGCGGCGGGCTGTGGATGAGCAGCTGGGGCGCTGACAACGCGGACAAGGTGGCGGGCCTCGCGGGCATCTACCCGGTTTACGACTTTCGAACCTATCCCGGACTCGATGCTGCCGCACCTGCTTATGGCGTCTCGGCTGCGGAACTGACGGAGCGCAACAAGGAATTCAACCCGATCGAGCGAGTCGTTAATCTCGCGAAAGCGAAAGTGCCGGTGTTCATTATTCACGGCGACATGGATACGGTGGTCCCGCTCAAAGAGAACTCAGCGGAGTTGCTAGAGCGGTATCGATCGGTGGGCGCGGAGAAGCTCGTGGAGCTTGTGGTTGCTCCAAGGCAGGGCCACAACTTTTGGGAGGGTTTCTTTCAGTGCCAGCCGTTGGTCGACTTCGCGATCGCGCGCGCTAAAGAAGGTGCCGCGGAAGCAGGCAACGCCAACAAATAGCAGCCGCTGTTTGTCAATCTTCGACGACAATCCCGGCATCGCGCGCGAAACGGGCAAGTTCCAAGCGATCGTGAAGATCGAGCATCTTCATCACCCGATACTTGTGGCTGTCGACGGTTTTGGCTGAAAGGTGCATCTCCTTGGCGATCTCTTTGACGCTGTAACCGCGCGCCAATAACCGAACCACGTCAATTTGCCGGTCACTGAGGCGTTCGATTTTGGACGTGACCTTGAGCCGATAGCCTCCCTGCGGATCGATCTCGATCAGGTCGGCGATTTGCTGGGAGAAGACCCGTTCCCCTCGCATGACGCGCTCGAGCTTGTCGCAGAGGGATTCGAACGATTCTGTCTTGAGAAGGTACCCGTCCACCCGGATACGAAGGGCCTGCTCAATAAACGCACTGTTGCAGTAAGCGGAGAGAACGACGAACTTGGATGAAATCTTAACCTTGCGAAGCGCCGCAAACATATCGAAGACGCTGCGGCCGGGTTGTTCGATGTCGGCGACAATCAAATCGGGTTGAAACTGAACGGCGACGTCGTACCCTTGGGTAGCATCGCGCGTTTTTGCCACGACACGAAAGCGATTTGCCACTCCAAAAGCCATCGACAGCGCGTCTGAGAACGCCAAATGGTCTTCAATAAGTACAACAGAATAAGACGGGGCATCCATCGATGGCCTTTAACAATGTAGGGTGCTCTTTTTCGACGCGCTGAAAAATCACTTGCCTGCCCCGCGAACTTTGTTAGCCACCAAGACTTTGGTCTGCAATTGTTCGACACGTGTCGAAAGTTCCGACAAAAGGCGATCCATTGCCGTTGTCTCGATTGATGCCAAACGATCCGGCGTCAGGGACGCCTTTACCAGGAACCACTGGCATTGGATCGCGGCCAAGCTGTTCACCACGCCATGGACGTCGAGAGCAACAGGGCTCGCGGCCGTCCCTCTGTCATGTGGCGATTCAGTCATTGTTGATCCACTGCACCCCTCTACCTCACCCCCGAAACAGGATCACGAGCCGGCCTTGCCCAACGCGTCCCAGATCTTGTTTCTTGCCAATGTTTCTCCCGTGGTATCGACCATTGTTCGTGTCCCACTGCACAGGGCATTCACCTGAGAAACAAGGCTGCGGGGAACTTTGTCCTGATCAAAATAGGGTCGCTCACGCGGACGGCGGGGAATCGCAGAGGGCGCCTAACCAAGTCGTGCGATCGCACGACAATGTGTTCGGTTTAGCTACGAGTAAGAGTGAACTCGCCGCGCTCCCACGCGTTCAAGAATTCATAGTTGCTGGCCAACAGATTTGGCAACGCGCGCATCTCGGCAGCGCTCATCCAATGCACTGCCTCGACTTCAGAAGGATTAGGATTCATTCTTTCAAAGTCGTCGCAGTGAATAAGCCACCACACGAGGGAGACGCGCCAAGGAGTTTCGCTAGCCAGCAAACGTCGGATCGGTTGGATGGGGAGGTTAAGTTCCTCGAGTAATTCACGGATAACCGCGACGTCTTCCGATTCACCGTGTTCGATTGTCCCCCCAGGAAAGCAGTAGGCGCCGGGAGATCGAACGTACTGTGATCGTTTGATGACCAGAAACTGATCATCGCGAAAGCAGACCCCTACAACGCCGCGTTTGTTGCCAGGTGGACGGACACTTGAATTCGCCATGTTCGTGCCCTTTGCTCAACTGTCGTACGGCTCTTTACGCCACCCCTTCCGAGACGCGATTGTAGCGATTTTTCCCGCGTCTAATTCACCTCTGCGCCTGCTTGTACCAATGACCAATAATGGAACAAACGGTAGAATCGGTTAGGTACAGATCGCCCACGCCTTTGGTTCGCATCAAGCGGGGATCTTTCCCCCACTTTGATGGAGTGTCAAGGAAACACATGAGCAACTCGGAAGAAAATTCACAGGAAGGTTCGCGGCGGACTGCCGCGCAGTCCCCCAATCAATGGATATTTCTATTCCTTATCGCAGTCTTGGTCTTGGTGATGTTTCTTAGCCCACTGGGCGGTTTGGGGCGACCCAACACCGAGCAGGTGGCCTACTCGGTTTTGTTGAACGAGTTGAAGCGCGGGAACGTAGCATCGATCTCGTTCACGCAAAACGAAGCAACTGGTGTCTTTCGAGACCCACCCGAATCGAGTGGGATCATCGATAGAAATGGTCTGTTTCAAGACCACAAGACGGGTGCCTTCAAGAAGTCACCGTACGCTTTTGTTGTCAAGGGAGATTTTGGCGAAACCTTCCTTAAGTTGCTGAACGACCTGCAGGAAAAAGAAAAAGAGAACAAGGGGCCGAGCAAGATCCCGGCCTACCAACCGTTGCCGCCTCAATCCGACCTCGGCGGGATCGTTTTGGTCACCATCATGATCGCCTCGGTCTTAGTAATTGGGATGGTGTTCCTCACGCTTCGCCGCTCGCAAGGAAGCGGAGGACTCTTTGGCGGAGGTTTTTTAACCGGCTTCACGCGCAGTCTGGCCAAACGCTACGACCCAGGGCAAAACCCCGTCACGTTTAAGGACGTAGCAGGCCTGGAGAGCGTCAAAGGAGATTTGCTCGAGATCGTCGAGTTTCTTCGTGACCCGCGCAAGTTCCAAAAGCTCGGCGGCCGCGTTCCCAAGGGCGTGCTTCTGAGTGGCCCGCCTGGGACGGGAAAAACATTGCTTGCCCGTGCCATCGCGGGTGAAGCGCAGGTTCCCTTCTTCTCCGTGAACGGTTCGGAGTTCATCCAGATGTTCGTCGGCGTGGGAGCGACGCGCGTTCGCGATCTGTTCCGCACTGCCAAGGATGCCTCCCCCTCGATCATCTTCGTCGACGAGATCGATGCCGTAGGGCGCCAACGCGGCGCCGGCTTCGGCGGCGGCCACGATGAGCGCGAACAAACGCTCAATCAGATTCTTGGCGAGATGGATGGTTTCTCACCGACGGAGATGGTAATCGTCATCGCGGCGACCAATCGTCCTGACGTGCTCGACCCGGCACTGCTGCGGCCCGGTCGCTTCGATCGGAACATTGTGGTCGATCGCCCCACACAAAAGGGGCGGATCGAACTCTTCAAGATTCACTCCAAACACGTTCCCATTGCAGACGATGTCGATTTGGAGCGATTCGCTGCCGCATGCATGGGCATGACCGGCGCCGATATTCGCAACCTGGTCAACGAAGCGGCCTTGTGGGCGGCCCGGCACAACAAGGCGTTTGTTTCTAAAAGTGATTTCGAGTACGCACGCGACAAGATTGTTCTTGGCGCTAAACGCGAAGAGGTGCTAACCACGGAAACACGCGAAAAGACCGCCTACCACGAAGCGGGGCATGCGCTGTTGGCGTGGCTCCTTCCAGGAAACGATCGATTGCACAAGGTGACGATCATTCCGCGCGGGATGACGCTGGGCGTGACATGGACTTCTCCCGACGAAGCGGCCCTTAACAAAAGCAAGAGCGAATGGTGTGATCGTCTCGCGATGATCCTGGGCGGCCGCGCCGCGGAGATCATCATTTACGACGAACTCACAACGGGCGCAAGCAACGACTTGACGAAAGCCACAGCCATCGCGCGGCACATGGTTACGCGCTGGGGCATGAGCGAGAAAATCGGACCGGTTAGTCTCAAGATGAACGAAGATGACCCCTTTCTTGGCCGTGAGATTGGCCATGCGCGTGAGTTCAGCGAACACACGATGCAGGTCATCGACGACGAAGTGCGGCGGATTCTCGACGAGTCGGCCGAACGAGCCAAGCAAGTTCTGCAGGAAAATCGGGACAAGCTCGAGTCCCTCACGCAGGCCTTGCTCAAATCGGAAGAGATCGACGAGGCGGAAATCGCCAGGATCCTCGGCCCGAGCATCCAGGCGCTGAACGAGGCCGCCAAGAAGGCGAAAACCGGAGTCGATGACGAACCAAAAGGGGGCGAACTTGTCCCTAGTCCCGCATAGCCGCCGGGATACTGTTGCGATGGCCCTTCATGACTAATGACCGCCGGAAATTTCGCACCGAGTTTCGCAAGGGACAACAGTCCCGGCGGCGCGAGGGGGATTTGACCCGGCGAGTACAAGAAGGCGAAGAAACGCTCGACGATGCGCAATCGCAGCGGGTAAGCGGCAAAGGGGATTTGACTCGTTACCGGACGATCGTCGGGGCAACTGCTGACGACTCCGGCGGGCTGGGAGTCACGCTCGGCGTCGATGCCGCCGGATCGCTTCCGGGACGCGTGCTCCGGGTCCACGGGCTCGATAGCGTCGTCCAAACCGATGACGGCCGAGTCTTCCGCTGCGCAACGCGGCGGCTGCTTAAGTCGCTTTCCACCGACCAACGGCATGTGGTAGCAGCCGGCGATAGAGTTTTCATTCGGCCCGAAGGGACCAATCAAGGCTTCATCGAACGGGTCGAGCCGCGTCACGGTGTTCTCAGCCGAACCAGCCGGGGGCGGCGACATGTGATCGTCACCAATGTCGACCAACTTATCATCGTCGCCAGCGCGGCCGAGCCAGTCCTCAAGCCGAATCTGATCGATCGATACCTCGTAACAGCCGAGCAAATGCGAATCGAGCCGATCATTTGCATCAACAAAGTCGACCTGGTCGATCCTGCCGACCTCCAACCTTTGGCCGGCGTCTACGGCCGAATGGGCTACGAGGTCCACTTGATCTCCGCCGATCGCGGTTGGGGTGTTTCTCGCATCAAGGCCCGCCTGGCCGGGCGGCAGTCGGTTGTTTCGGGGCAAAGCGGTGTGGGGAAATCGTCGCTGCTCAATGCCGTCGATCCGGGACTGGCTCTACGAGTTGCCACCGTGAGCGCCGAAAACGAAAAGGGACGCCACACCACGACCACGGCGCAGCTGATTCCCCTCCCCTTCGGCGGCTTTGTGGTCGATACGCCTGGCATTCGGCAGTTTCAGTTGTGGGATGTGATCCCCGAAGAGACGGCCGCGCTCTATCGCGACATTCGCCCCTTCGTCGCCGGATGCCGGTTCCCCGATTGCTCGCACACGCACGAAATGGATTGCGCCGTTAAAGACGCCGTTGCGGACGGGCGAATCGATCTACGGCGCTACGAAAGCTACCAGCAGCTTTTTGCCGGCGAGGAAGCGACCTAGCGGAGTTCCGTGCGCGCCATGGTTCGTCTTCCCATCTACCTCGATAACCACGCCACCACGCGCTGCGACCCCCGCGTGGTCGAAGCCATGTTGCCGTTCTTCACTGAGCAGTTTGGCAACGCTTCGAGCACGAACCACAACTTCGGCCACGAGGCCCGCGAGGCCGTCGAAGCAGCGCGCGGCACGATTGCAGCCCTGATCAACGCCCCCGCTCGCAATATTGTGTTTACCAGCGGCGCCACCGAAAGCAATAACCTCGTGATTCGCGGCGCTAGTGAAAACGCGCGCCGCCGCGGTGATCATCTGGTGACGGTGACCACCGAACACAAGGCCGTGCTCGATCCGATGCGCCATCTGGCGCGGCGCGGTTTTGAGTTAACGCTGATCGACGTCGAGCAACACGATGGCCCAACGCCCGGGCGACTCGATCCTCAGCGTATCGTCAACGCACTGCGAGACGATACCGCGCTGGTGAGCGTAATGCTGGCCAACAACGAAATCGGCATCATTCACGACATCGCGGCCATGGCCGAAATCTGCCATGCGCGGGGCGTTCCGATTCATGTGGATGCGACGCAAGCTGTTGGCAAAATCGCCGTCGACGTAGAGCAATTGGGTGTCGACGCGATGAGTTTTTCCTCGCACAAGATCTACGGTCCTAAAGGGGTGGGCGGGCTGTACGTTCGCAAGCGGGCCCCTCTGGCTCGACTGGAACCGCAGATGGACGGCGGCGGTCAGGAAGGCGGCCTGCGAAGCGGGACGCTCAATGTTCCGGGCATTGTCGGCTTCGCTGCCGCAGCATCGATTTGCGAAAGCGAGATGGCGGCCGAGGCGATCCGGCTTCGCCAACTCCGCGACGACCTGTGGCGAAAGCTGTTGGACCACTTGCCCGACATCGTGTTGAACGGCCCCCCGGTCGATTCACCTATTGTCCAGCGGCTGGCTGGTAATTTGAACGTCCATTTCCCAGGTGTCGACGGCGAAGCCTTAATGCTTCATGTTCGTGATATCGCGGTTTCCAGCGGCGCCGCCTGCACGTCGGCCAGTCCCGAGCCCAGTCACGTTTTGCGGGCTCTGGGGCTCTCGGACGACAAAACTAGGGCCAGCCTGCGGTTTGGAATTGGCCGCTTCAATACGGCTGAGGAAATTGATTTCGCGGCGGGTGCGGTGGCCGAAACCGTTCGCAAGTTACGGCGTCTAAAAGAGTAATGGCAGGCGCATCGCACCCCTCGTTTGGGTTGTTTGTTATGTGCCTGCCAGCCTAAAGAGGCGAATTTTTGGTGAGTTCCCTGCGGATTGGTGCACTTGCCCTTTTCCCTCGCAAGCTGTTGCTTATATTTCGATAAAGACACACGCGAAAAGTGTTTCCGCTTTCAAAGAGCAAGGACGATAGATATGCCCATCATGTTGACTGAAAAGGCCGCCTCCGAGGTGAGCCGCATTCGAGAAGAACAAAAACAAACCGACAGCTTCCTTCGCATTGGCGTGGCCGGCGGCGGTTGCAGCGGGTTCAATTACGTTTTCCGACTCGACACCAACTTCGACGAAGAAGCCGATAGCAAGTTCAACATCCACGGACTCGATGTCGTCGTCGACAAGAAGAGCGACCTGTACCTCGACGGCACGACGGTCGATTTCATGGACGGCCTCGAGCGCCGTGGATTTACGTTCAACAATCCCAACGCCAAGAAGTCCTGCGGCTGCGGCAGTTCGTTCAACGCCTAAGCGCAGGCCACAACCGTTTATAGTTGACAGCCTCGTGTTGCCCTTGGAGGCGGCACGGGGTTGTTGCGTTTCTTGAGCCAGTAGTGCGACTTACCCTAGAGTCCTCTGCTCAGCCTCTTCATCGTTGAGAGGCTCTTCCCATAGCACTTCTGACTCGTCCCAGGTGAAACGCTGGCCCGTGCGCGTGATTGTGGTCTCGATGATGACCTTCTTCTTTTCTTTCGGCGGCTGAACGTCGACGAGTCGCTGCACCGTTTCAACCACTTCCGGTGGCGGAGGAGGTGGAAGCGGCTTCGTTACTTCCTTAATCGCATCGGGACCATACGTCTCGTTCATGACGAGGCCTGCTCGATAGGTGTCGGCCGTCCAATCGTAAGGGCGATAATCAACCTCGTGAAAGTCGGGGGCCTCCTCGATTATTTCTCGCTCGATCGTCTCCCGCGGTGCGGCTGGTTCAATAACGGCGACCGGGATCGGCTCGGGCTCCGGTTCAGGTTCGGGGGGCGGCTCGACGACCTTCTTGCGGCGCGGCTTGGGTTCGACCACCACGGGCTCGGGTTCACGTTCGACCAGCTGATGCCCTGGCAGATTGCGGACGTCGCACTGCGCGTCGCGGAACAGCCGGGCGATATGTTCATGGCAGGTGAACATGAGGACCTGGTGCCCGTGCGTTTTGGCAAAATCGCGCATCACCGTCGCCGCGGCCTTGACGCGAATGGTGTCGAAGTTGACTAGCACGTCGTCCAGCACCAGCGGCATTCGCTGGCTGCGGCGTTTGAAGCTGTTCGCCAGTGCCAAGCGGAGCGAGAGAAACACGGCTTCGCGCGTGCCACGGCTGAGGACGTCGAGCCGGATCGGCTTGCCGTTGGAATCGTCGATCCTCAATGCCCGTTCTTCGATCGGCGTCCAGATTCGCGTGTATTGGCCGCTCGTTAGTTGTTTGAGGTACTCGGAAGCCTCGCGGAGCGTTTCGGGCTGGCGATTGGTTTCGTAGTTGCGGCGGATCGACGTGAGAGCCAGCTCCGTAGCGGCGCTGGTTTGCCATTTGCGGGCGTGTTGGGCGATTTGCCGCTCGACCAGCGACAGCTCCACCTTCACTTGGTCGAGCCGCCGATCCTCGGCCAGCGTCGTCATTTCCTGCGTCGCCTGGCCGCGCTTTTCGTGTGCGATGCCCAAGCGCGAGCGCTGGTCGCGGATCTTCGCTTGCACGGCATCGCGGCGCGATTCGAGCGTCCCTTCGTCCGTTCGCGAGAGTTCCTCGTCGAGTTCCTCTTCGGTGATCCGTTGGGCCAGCAGGTCGTTGATGCGGACCGACAATTGCTCACGGCTTTTTCGCAGGGCCAGGTATTCATCCCAGCGGCTGGCTGCGCGGCGGAAATCGCGTTCGTGGCGCACACCCATCTTTTCGAAGAGCTTGTTGCGGTGGAACATCAACCGCTTCACGCCTCGCAGGCCGCGATCATACGAGCGTTTTACTAAGCGAACTTGCCGCAACAGATCGCGCTTGGTGTGCACCAGTGTTTGCTGCTCGCCGATGATTTTGGCCAGTTGTGCCAGGCGTAACCGGGGTTGATCGCTTTCGGGCTTGAGACGCATGTCGCCCATGAGTTGATCGACCCGCGCGGCCAGGCCGTGCCACTCACGTTCGCGTTGCTGGAGTTCTTCTCGGCCCAGTTCCAATTGCCGGCGGAGCTGCCCCACTTCCTCGCCGCGCTGCGAGAACTGGCGGGCTTGTCCCAGCGTGTAGTTGTCGGGCAAGCCGAGCGCTCGCAGTGCTGTGGTCCAGCGATTACGCGCTTCGTTGGCTACCCGTTCTTGTTCTTGCTCGGCCGCGATGGCTGCGTCGTGCCGGGCGTGGGCCGCCTCGCGCTGCCCATGCAGCGGGACTAGCTCTTCGAGCCGCCGCAGGTCGTCGTCGGCACGCTGCAAGCGAACGTCAATTGCGCCGCCACCTGACGGCAAGGATTGATCAATTTCGTCGCGCTGCGCGACCAGTTCCGAATGCTGCCGATTGAGATGCGCCAGCTGGCGGCGCGCCGTTTCCAGACGGAGTGCCGATTGCCGCTCGTACGAGCGGCCCCACATGAGCGATGCCACCATCCCGAACATTCCCAGAAGGAACAGCACGATGGGGACGCTCCATCGGGAAACGCCGCTGTTCTCGGTGGACAACGATGCGCGGCCCCCGATACCCAACGAGTAGTCCGGAGCGAAGATCATGATCAAGGCGACGAATGCCAAGACGAAGCCCAGCACGAAGATCGATCCGAGCGCGATCTGCGTACCCAAGGGCAAGCCTTGACGATCGAAGAGTTCGTCGCGGTAGCGCTCGATCTCCTCGCGCTGCCGTGCCATCTGCTCGAGCTTTTGCTCGACTTGGATCCGCTTGCGGAGCATCTGTGCCCGCTCGGCCGCTCGGCCAATAGCCAGTGTCAGGTCGGTTTCGTTTCGTTCGGCGAGCCGCAGTTCGATTTTCGAAGCGAGTTGGTCAAGCAATTGTTTCGCTTCCTGCCGACTTCGCTTGGCAGCCTCCAGCTTCGACTCTTCCTCCTCCAACAGGCGAGCTGGCTTACGAAGCGCCGCCGTGTGGTTGACTTGCACATGCGAGTCGTACATCGCAACAGCGTTAGCAGCTGGTGTTCCTGGGGCGCTGTTGGCGGTCGAGCCGCCTTGAAGTCGCGTCTCCACCTCGCGAATTTCCGTTCGCAACCGCTCCATTTGCCCTTCGAGCGTTTCTAGCCAAGGGGATTGCTCGGTCAGAGCAGCGATGCGCGGTGCATTCGCCCAAAGCGGTCCATTGATCTTGAGGGCCTTGGCGTCGTTGCGAATCTTGTCGCGCTGGACGGTGAACTTGGTCAGTTCCTGCTTGCCGGCCTCGATTTCCTTGTTGAGTTTGTTAAGCCGGTCGACAATCTTCTGCGTGATTTTGGCTGGCAGCCCGATCGACTCCAGTTTGCGATCGATCTCGACGCGCTGGCCCCAAATCTCGCGACATTGCAAGGCGATTTCCATCGTTCGCGCCCGGCGATCCATATCGCCGATCGACTTTTCCAACTCATTCGCTTCTTGAAGCAATTCGTTGCGGAGGGCGCTCAGCTTGCGCCACCGCTCGCCGCGGGTACTTAGTTCGCGCATTTCGTCGCGGAGCTTGTCACGCTTTACAACCAGCGGCGTCACCATCGACGGTTTTTCCGCTGCGCTTGCCCCCGACAGTTGCAGCGGATTCGTTCCAACAATCTTTTGGCGCGACGACTGGAGCTCGCGGACTACGTCGACCAGCGAGACACGGTCGAGCCCGCCCGTCAGGCGATACAGATGATCGGCAGCGGCCGTGTCGTCGAGGGTCCCCAGTTCCTGAATTTCGCGAAGACCGATCGCGAAGACGTTATTGAACGTTTGTTCGTCGACGCCGGAGAGCATGTTCTCCAGTTGGAAGAGTCCGTGGTTAACGCCGTCGTGCGAGATCACGCTTACTTCGCCGAGCTGATCAGGGCGATCGTCGAGCGAAGCGTGCCGGACGAGGCGATACTTGCCCGTTTCGTCCTCGGCCAAGATGTGGCCGCCGGGACGGCCTCCGTGGACAGGCGGCAGATAGCGCACGCGTCGCGCAGGCGAAAACCCGTAGAGGACCGTGCGGATGAACTGCATGAGGGTCGTCTTGCCCGCTTCGTTGGGGCCGTAGAAGACCGTCACGCCATCGGACAACGATCCGAGCGAGAGGTCCTTCCACGCGCCGAATCCATCGACATGGATCTCGGAGATTCTCATGCAACCAAACTCCGCTGCTTTTCGTTTCTTGTTTTTGCCACAGAGATCACAGAGGACTCAGAGAGAAGTGCATTTGCCTCACTTCGCAAATCAAAAATCATCAGTCATCAATCAACTAATGCTTTGTCCGACAGTGTGATGTCCGCTTACTTACTGGCCGCACTGCGCACGGATAGGAATGTCCGTGCTACTTTTCATCGCTCTCGGTGAACTCTGTGTCCTCTGTGGCTAATCATTCCCGCCCGGCTTTTGCTTTGACTTGGCGTTGGGTTTCGACGGGGCCGGGGTCGTCGCCGCTAAGGAGTTCCACTCCCAACACGGCGGCTTCGTCGAGCACTTCGCGCCGGATGACTTGGTCGGCGATTCGCAGGTCGACTTCCCACGTGTCGGTGAGGGCCTTCTCCGGCAGCATCGGTTCCACATCGATGGGATGGTTGGAATCGCTTTGCCACTCGCGAACCGCCCGCAGAAAGTCGCCGCGAATCGAGTCCTCGTCGAACCACGCGTCGGCTTGTTCGACCGGCGGGACTAACTCGACTCCTACCGTCCAAATCGGGTATTTGAGCCGCGCCAAGTCCTCGCGAAGACGCTCGGTTAGTTTCTCGACGATCCCTGCCCGCTTGGTGGCGAGGGTCCAGCGATCGACGCCATCAACAAGCCATGTCACCAATTGAGGACGTTCTTCCGCGTCGCCCATCAGCTTTTTACCGCGCTCGGCGATCAACCGTTCCAAGTCAGTGTAGGTGGACGAGGCAGGGACGACCACGCGTTCTCGCTGCCAGCGGACGACGTCGGTCGGCACCAGTCGCATCCGGGCCGTGTGTTCCTTCTCGACGGTAACCACCGTGCATCCGTGGGAGCCGATTTCGTCGGCTGCCCGACCTTGGGGCGAACCGCTGTAGTGAACCGTATAAGGAGACGATGTCGGTGTGCTGCGATTGTGCTCTCCGCCAAGGGCCCAAAAGTTGATGCGTTGCCGGCCCAGGGCAGCGCCGTCGACACGGCCGCTTGCCACCGCGATGCCGAATAGCCGACTATCTTCATGATCGAAGTCGGAGACGCGAATATCACCACGTGCGGCCCGGCTTTGCCCAAAGATCGCTGCGACGGGTGTTTCGTCGCGAAGGTGAGTCAATTCCTCGACGCGCCCGGCAGGAAAAACTTGCACGCTCGGCGGCAGACGGAGCGAATCGGGCCAGACGTCGGGGCGATCGACATTTCCACCCGCCCAGTAGACGGCGATTCCCTCGTCGTGCATCCGCTGGAATTGCTCGAGTAAGAACGCATAGGCGCGCGGCGCGCACTCGCCGGGATCGATCAGATCGCCAGCCAAGAGCAGGAAATCAGCTTCTTCCTGGATGGCGACATCAAAAACCTTTTTGGCGGAGTGATAAGGAGCGTCGACAAACCAGTCCTTCCATTCGTCGCGCAATTCGGACACACCGGTGAGGGGCTGTTCGAGGTGGAAGTCGCTGGAGTGGACGAACTTCAGAGCGCCCGAAGGCATATTTGCATCCCTGTTTGAAGCGCCGAACTCGCCCTTTTCTTACGCGAGCCCAATGGTAATTGGCCGCATCAATAAATGGCTCAGACGCCAGGCCGTTACTTTTCCCCGCGAGATGTCCGCGTCCCTGCTAGTGACGTAATCCTGATGGCAGGCCATATGTGCAGCCGCCGGTCGATCCATCGTGGATCGACACTGCGACGTGTTTTGATCGTAAACCCTTACGGCAAAGGCGATTTCGCGTCCTTACACCGCGTTCCTAGTGTACCGTTTTCCCCGTTTTTGCACCACGATCGCACGGCGCAGCACGCCATGCTGGCTAGGAATATGCGCAAACCGGGCGAAATGGTCAATCGCAAGTGGCTGAATCTGGATTTCCCGGTTAGCTATTGCCGGACCCAGAGCCCAAAGCCGAGTTCAGTCGCCAGGACTAGATACTTTCCAGACGGCGAAAAGCCCCACGCGACCACATCCGTGGGGCGGGCCACGACGAGGAACCGCCCGTTGAGGTAGTCCGCGAAACCAGGCTCGCGCAGGAGCAGCGTCACTTGCGGCCAATCGATTGCCAATTGCTCCGTCGACCACCCGTCGGGCGTGGTTGAAACGAGCGCGGAGCCTGCTGCCTCTGACCGCGCGACGGCAGGTTCGCCAGTCGACGATAGAAAGAGGCAAACGTCGCTGACGCGGCTGACGACGACAAGCGATTCGTCCTCCGTGAGGCCGATCTCTTGAATCCCTTCAACGGGCGTCTTCGCAACGAGTTTCCATCCCGAAGGTGGCGAGATCGGCGTTGCACGAACTATGGCGATAGCGGATTGAAAGTCGTCCACGATGTCAAGAGCTCGCAAGCAAAAGGTCGATTTGTTCGTACAATGCGTGACCTTGGGTCGACGCTTTGGAAAGGGATTTCACCGCTGCTATGTTTCCTGATGGCTCCATGATTGTCGGCTTTGATCCTGGGCTCAATACGACGGGCTACGGCGTCGTCGAAGTTCAGGGTGGTCGCATCCGCATGAAGGAAGCGGGCGTCGTCCGCGGCGGATCGAACCGCTCGCTAGAGGCTCGGCTGGTCGAAATCCACACCGGCGTGAGCGAAATTCTCGACATGTATCGGCCCGTCTCGGTGGCGATCGAACAACTTTACTCCCACTACGAGCGTCCTCGCACGGCGATCTTGATGGGGCATGCGCGAGGCGTGATCTGTCTCGCGGCGGCGACGCGGAAGATTCCCGTGCGGCACTTTCCCTCGACGAACGTCAAAAAACTGCTCACCGGCAATGGCCGCGCGCCTAAATCGCAAATGCAGCTAGCGGTGTGCCGCGAGTTTCAACTCGCGGCACCTCCTGAACCGCCCGACGTCGCCGATGCTCTCGCGATTGCCATGTGCTGCTTTCACGCAGGGAGGCTAGAGGAATGGCCGGAGTTGGATGAGGAATAGCCGTGGTGCGACTCTCCAGAGTCGCACAAAGTAGAATTGAGCGTGGCAGAATAGGTCCTGGTTCTTGTTAAACTGGGGCAAAGTTGCGGCTGAACCGTCACCTGAGTTCGGTATCAACCTAGTGCGACTCGGGAGAGTCGCACCACTTTCTCTCCAAGTTGGAGTTTCACCATGAAGCGTCGTGATTTTCTCGTGAGTGGCATGGTTGGTACGGCGCTAACTGCTGCCGTTTCGAAATACGCAGAAGCCTTTGCCGACTCGAAGCCGCGCGTCGGGCTGATTGGAACCGGTTGGTACGGCAAGTGCGACTTGCTTCGGATGATTCAAGTGGCGCCGGTGAATGTCGTTTCGCTGTGCGACGTCGACAAGAAGATGCTCTCAGGTGCCGCCGATCTGGTTGCTACGCGCCAGGCCAACAAGCAGCGCCCGCGCACCTACAGCGACTATCGCAAGCTGCTCGCGGAGAAGGACCTGGATATCGCCCTGGTTTGCACGCCCGACCATTGGCATGCTCTGGCCGCGATCGAAGCCATGAAGGCTGGAGCCGACGTCTACGTGCAAAAGCCGATCAGCGTCGACATTGCCGAGGGGAAGGCGATGCTTGATACCGCGCGGAAACTCAAGCGGGTGGTTCAAGTAGGCACGCAGCGCCGCAGCACGCCCCACTTGGCCGAAGCCAAGGAGAAGTTTTTCAATCCGGACAAACTCGGCAAGATCGCGCTAGTCGAGATCTATTGCTACTACCACATGCGGGCACGAGAAAATCCGGCGGACTGTCCGCCTCCGGAAAATCTGGACTACGAAATGTGGACCGGCCCGGCGCCGATGCGGCCATACAATCCGCTGGTCCACCCGCGCTCTTGGCGAGCGTTCACGGAATACGGCAATGGAATCGTGGGCGACATGTGCATCCACATGCTCGATATGGTTCGCTGGATGATGGACTTGGGCTGGCCAAAGCGTGTTGACTCGACGGGGGGCATTCTGGTCGACAAGAAGAGCAAAGCCAACATTTCCGACACGCAGACCGCCACGTTCGAGTTCGACGGGCTCGACGTCGTCTGGCAACATCGAACGTGGGGAAGCTCGCCTGATCCGAAGTATCCCTGGGGCGCGACGTTCTACGGCGACAAGGGGACGCTCAAAGCGAGCGTGAACAGCTACGACTTCACGCCGATGCACGGCGGCCAGACCGAGCACAAAGATGTCACGTACGAACTGGAAGAATACCCCGAGGACAAAACGGAAAAGGACCTCGAGCAGCACGTGGCCCCTGCCCTGCGGCGGCACATGCAGAACTTCCTGGCGAACATCGAGTCGCGCGGCAAACCGGTGGCTGACATTGAGCAGGGGCACATTTCGACGGCGGCCTGCATCCTGGCCAACATGTCGATGAACTTGGGGCGCAGTCTCCAGTGGGATCCGGCGGCGCATAAGATCGTCAATGACGATGCGGCCAATAAGCACCTGATGCGGCCGTATCGCGACCCGTGGAAGCACCCGGCGACTTAAGGATGCCTTAATCTGGCGGACGAAGGGTACCCAAATGGCGCTAGAAATCGTTGGCGACGAGCTTTGGTCTCGGATGGAGCGGGCTGTGGAAAAGGTACAAGAGCGTTTGGAGCGGACGGCGAAGGCTCTGGAAGCTGCTGGCGTTCCCTACGCAATCGTTGGCGGCAATGCCGTCCGCATTTGGGTTGCTCAAAAGGACGAGGCGGCCGTCCGAACCACTCGGGATGTGGATGTGCTCGTTCGACGCAGCGATTTCGATCGAGTTCGGCCTGCTATGGAGGCCGCCGGTTTCGCCTTTCGCGAAGTAGCGGGCCTTCCCATGTTTTTGGATTCGCCCGACGCCAAAGCGCGAGACTCCGTTCACATTCTCTTTACTGGAGAGTTGTTACGCGATGACCAGGTAGAACCGACGCCTGACGTGGAGCCATTCGAGCGGGCGCCGACGTTTCGAACCTTGCCGCTTGAAACGCTGGTGCGCATGAAGTTGAACTCTTTTCGCCTGAAAGACCAGGTCCATTTGCTAGACATGATCGACGTGGGGCTGATTGATGCCAGTTGGCTCGACTCGCTTCAGCCATCCTTGAGGGATCGCTTACAGCAATTGATCGACAATCCCGATCGATAAGTGAACGCGTCCGGAGAATGGATTGACGGCTCCCGCGGACTAAGGAAAGGAATCACCATGAATGAGAATGGAACTCGCAGTGGTTGGCGGCCGCGGTTCAGCATCCAAACGTTGCTGATGTTGATCTTGTTGCTGGCCGTACTGTTCGGCTGGTACTCGTCGTCGCAGCGGACGCAGATGCAATTGCGCGAACAGGAAGTGAGGTTGCGTTACGCTCTCGAGGAAGCGGAGCGAGCGCGAGACGCGCTGGGGGATCGCGACCGGCTTTTGGAGGACAAGACGCGAGTGCTCTGGAAGACGAACTTCGACGGAGCCCAGCTGTCTGGCGCCACCATTGCCAGCCTCAGCAATGCATTTCAACGAGCATCATTCAACGATTGCCAACTCGAAAATGCGACCCTCGAGGGAGGAACGTCGGCTTTTCAACTCGCCAAATTCGACCGCGCGAAATTGGCGAATGCCAAACTCACTGGCGGCGGTGCTTCCTTCCAGGCGGCCACTTTCGTCGACGCGGATCTTAAAGGCGCCGCGCTGACTGGGGCAGGAAGTTCGTTCCAAGGTGCCTCCTTTGAGAACGCGAACCTTGCCCAGGCAAAGCTGTCGGGATGCTTTCAGGTGGTCAACATCAGCGGGGCGCATTTTGAAGGGGCCGATCTATCGGCTCTCGACAGCGACTCGATCGAAAGCTGCTACTTCAAGGAACCACCCACCTACGACGACCAAACCAAGTTTCCAGCCGATTTCGATCCAGTGGCTAAACTCTGGAAGCGAATTTCGCGGTAATTCCTCTTCTCTAGGGCGAGAATCGATCCTCGCCCAAATTGGGGGCACTCGTTACGATGAAAGGTTACCTGAACCTTTCTGAGCGTCCCTATGGCTGGCTACGAATTCCCCATCCTCGACACACCCCGCAATCTCGCGGGGCGATTTGGTGAGTCGCTCACGACTCTTCCCATCGCTCCGTCGGGCACCGCTGCTCGAGCCTTGCCAATGTCGATGGACGAGGCCCGCCAGCGCGGGTGGAACGAACTCGATGTCGTCTTCGTGACGGGCGACGCTTATATCGATCATCCTAGCTTCGCCATGGCGATCTTGGGTCGCGTTCTCGAAGCGGCGGGCTACCGTGTCGGCATCGTTTCGCAGCCCGACTGGACCAAGGTGGATGATTGGCGCCGTTTCGGGCGGCCGCGCCTGTTCTTCGGCATCAGCGCCGGGAACATGGATTCGATGATCAACCACTACACGGCAAACAAGAAAGTCCGCAACAGCGATGCCTACAGTCCAGGCGGACGCATCGGCTTGCGACCTGATCGGGCTACGTTGTCGTATTGCCAGCGCGCACGGGAAGCCTATCCAGGTGTGCCGGTGATTGCCGGCGGTGTGGAAGCTTCGCTCCGCCGACTGGCGCACTACGACTACTGGAGCGACAAAGTCCGGCGGTCGATCCTGCTCGATTGCAAAGCTGATTTGGTCGCTTTCGGCATGGGCGAGGAGTTGATCCTCGAGATCGCCCGCCGTTTGGGCGAAGGTCAAAGCGTCAAGGACTTGCGCGACGTGCGGGGCATCGCTTATGCCTTAGGCGCGAGTGAGAAACCGCCTGAGGACTCGATCGTCCTTCCCAGCTATGAAGAGGTCGTCGCGGATAAGCCTTCGTTTGCCGCCGCGACCAAGATCATCCACGACGAGACCAACCCGTACAACGCCAAGCGGTTGGTACAGTGGCATGGCAATCAAGCCGTCGTGGCGAACCCACCGCGTTTGCCGATCAGCCAGGATTCGATGGATCGCATCTACGGCTTGCCTTACACTCGCCGAGCCCATCCCGGCTACTCCGAGGCGATACCCGCCTACAGCATGATCAAGGACTCGGTCACGATCATGCGCGGCTGTTTCGGCGGCTGCACGTTCTGCTCGATCACGGCCCATCAAGGCCGGATCATTCAATCGCGCAGCAAAGAGTCGATCCTCGGCGAGCTCAAAGAACTCGGTCAGGATGACAAGTTCAAGGGGACAGTGAGCGACATCGGCGGGCCCACTGCCAATATGTATCAGATGAAGTGCACGCGCCCCGAGGTCGAGGCTGTGTGCCGCCGGCAATCGTGCGTCCATCCGACCATTTGCAAACTGCTGGGGACCGACCATGAGCCGCTCGTCCAATTGATGGTCGAAGGGCGCCAAACGCCAGGCATCAAAAAGGTGCTGGTGGCGAGTGGCATCCGGATGGACCTCGCTCGTCGTTCACCGGAGTACATGAAGGAGCTTGCCCGGCATCACGTAGGTGGAAGGCTCAAAGTCGCGCCCGAGCATGTCGACCCCGATGTGCTGATGAAAATGCGCAAGCCAGCCACGGACGACTTCGAAAAGTTCACCACGTCGTTCCTCAAGGAGAGCGAAAAGGCCGGCAAGAAGCAGTTCGTCATTCCCTACTTCATCGCCAGCCACCCCGGTAGCGGCCTGGATGAGATGATTAACCTGGCCGTGTTCCTTAAACGCAACGGCTACAAGCCCGACCAGGTGCAGGACTTCATTCCAGCTCCGTTCGACGTCGCTACCGCGATGTACTACACGGGGATCGATCCGTTCACCAAAAAGCCCGTCCGCATTGCCAAGCAGATGCGCGATCGCAAAATGCAACGCGCGCTACTGCAATTCTTCAAGCCAGAAAACTACTTCGAAGTTCGCGAAGCACTGCTCAAAGCCGGGCGGCAAGATCTGATCGGCGACGGCTGCGACTCGCTGATTCCGTCTCGCCCGCCGAAAGAAGCTTTGCAGCGACGTCGTGACGATGCCAACGAACGCTTCGCGGGCAACTACGTCCACACCATCCCCGGCACGGGCCACAAGCCGAACCAGAAGCAAGTTGAAAAACCTGAGCCCAACTATGGCGAGAAGGGGAAGGCCGGCGGCAAGCTGAGACGAAACAAGAAGGAATCTCGCCACGCTCCCGGCAACAGCTATCGACCGGATGCGAAGCGGGCAAAATCGTCGATCGACAAGCTGCCGAAGTCGGCCCAGGACCGGCTTAAGAAGAAAGGAAAGTAGGACGGACAATCTTGTCCGTCATTGAGCGAATACGCATTCTGCGTAGCTCTTCGACGTAGATCGCAGCGATAACAGCACATGGGCAACGATCCACATCCTCCGCCCAGTACGTCTTTGGAACCAGGTTGGATCGGAGTCTGGTTTTGGATTGAGCCGTACGTTCTCGTAGCAGGGGCATGTGTCATCGCGTTCCACATGCCGGTCTTGGCGGTCGGTCTGCTGATCCACCCGTATATGATCGCGCAAGGCAGCTATGGGATCTTCGATCGGTACGTGGGCTGGTTCAATTACCAGGCGGACATGTTTCCGCTGTTTGTCTTGGCGGCCGTGGCTACAGGCACCTTTGCCAAGAGCACGCGCCGCATGGCCATCGCCTTGGCGATAGAGGTGCTGGCGTACTCCATTTTGGCCGGATTGTTCTGCTTGGCGCGAGCTTTGTGAGGTGACGCGGCAAAAGCCATTTCTTGCTTCTGCCGTCGCTCGCCCTCTAAGGCCATCCTCGTCCCTGCAATCGTTCTGCCGGCAGTGGGAACTTCCGAACCTTCTCGAAAGCAAGACGTCTTCTTATGTAGGGGAAGGCTACGCGCACACCTCGACATCTTTGTTCGTGATCGGTTCACATCGACGTATCAATGATCAAGCCATTTCTTGCCAGAACACGTGATGGCCCAGCCTCCGGCACTCGCCGGAGGTATTCATGGACATCGCGAAACTGTATGTGTCCCAGCGGAAGCTGCGCGCGCCGAAACAAATTCCCGCGCTAGTCATGGCAATTAGGGACGGAGATTGGATCCCGCCGATCCTGCTGATCGAGTCGGAGGACGGAACGATCCAAGTAGACAATGGCCATCATCGGATCGTGGCGTATTGGCTCAGCGGCCGCGAGCAGCTTGAGCCGCACGAATACGATCTTGGCTTTCGAGAGAAGCCACGCCCGCGCTTCGGACGCGTGGCAGATCTGGTGCAACGAGTGCAGGGAGACTTGTAACGTCTCCCCTTCTCCCATCCACCCCCTCTCCCTTACTTCTTCGCCTTCGTTTTCTTAGCGTCTTCGAGCAATTCGACGCCTACTACCGCCCGCGCGCCGCGGCCTTCCTCGTCGATCCGGTAGTTCGCCACTTCGCCGATGTCTTCGAGATCCGACTCCCAAGCCTTTTTGAGGAGTTCCGGGCTGGGATCGTCGAGCGTCCGCATGATGCGGAAGCCGACGGCCAGACCATAGTCGTCGGTGAACCACCAGGGGCTTTTGGGGATGTTGGGGTCGGTTTCGCGCCAAGTCTTGTCGTCGGAACCTTTCCGCGCCGCCGATCGGCAACCGGCTGCGTTATCGTCGAACGAACCGCCGCGAATGGACCGCGGGAAATACTTGGTGGGCCACATCGTGGACGTTAGGCCCGTCAGCGGCTTGTCCGATTTAGCCAAGGCCGCGTAGTGCTCGGGCGAATACTCGTCGAGCACCCACTCGGCAACATTGCCATGCATGTCGTGCAGGCCCCATGCATTGGGTTTCTTGGTACCGACTGTGTTCAGCTTTTCACCGGCGTTGTCGAAGTACCAGGCGTACTGCCCGAGTTGGCTGGCGTCGTCCCCGAAGTAATAGCGAGTATGTGAGCCTGCGCGGCAGGCGTATTCCCATTCGGCTTCGGTCGGCAAACGGTAGGCGACGCCCGAGAGCTTGCTGAGCCACTTGGTGTACTGCTTGGCGGCGAATTGGCTCATCGAAATGGCCGGCTGCTTGGGTTCTTTGCCCTTAGAGTACGTGAACGTTGGGTCGTATAGATTCGACGGTGCGGTCACGATGTCGGGATGATTTTTGTCCGCGGGCTTGCGGATCTTCTTGGTGACCATCTCTTTGAAGATGTCGTGCATCGACATGTAGCGTTGGTACTCGCTCCACGTCACCTCGTGGCGTGCCATCCAGAAGGGGGCGACCTCGATTTCGACTTGCGGCCCTTCGTCGGGCTTGCGGTCGGCTTCACTATCGGGACTACCCAGCTTGAACTTTCCGCCGGGGATCGGTTCCATGGTGAACTCGACCTCGCTGCCCGGAACCTTGGCCGTGTAGGGGACCATGTAGCCTAGCGGCGTTTCGACGAATCGCCCATCGGCCGGCTTTTCCTTTTGGAGGCCCAGAGGAAGTTGCTGGTCATCGCCGAAGGAGGGGGCGAACGGGAATCCTGCGGACAAAAGTCCCAGGTACAGCACGGACTGGAAGAGGCGACGAAATACCACGCGAAAACCCACCATTGCGAAAAGTCGTTGCGACCACCCCAACAACCATTGTCAGGCAGCCGCCAAAAAATGCCCAGAGAAGGCTCCAGGCTATAGGCCTCAGGCTCCAGGAAAGCGGATGGGGGCATCCCCTGGCGTCTGGAGCCTAAAGCCTTGCTTAAGTCTAGTTTGCTGCGTGATTTACGGGTAGGCTCCGCCCGGCTGCCACCTGACACCTTGCGGCGAAAAGGGGCCGGCTTTCGGGGCAACATGGGCTTGGCATAAAGCTTGCCTTTCTTTTCCGGCAACGAGCGGCCAAGATGTCCGCCTTAAGGGAATCGAACGGGAGACTAACGATGCACGTCGCCAACTCGTCGGAAAACGCCACGCGTGGAAGCCATTCCCTTTGGTCGGTTGCGTTCGCGGGCGTTGTGGGCATGCAGTTCATGACGGCCCTGGCCGACAACGTGGTGCGTTGGTTCGTGATCGGCGCGGCTAAGGACTACGCGGCTGACAGCGACCCGGCGACTCACGCATGGATTTTGACGTTGGGGACGGTTTGCTTTGTGGCCCCTTTCCTGGCGCTGGCCGCCCCCGCCGGATTTCTGGCGGACCGGTGGTCTAAGCGGTCGACCGTGATTGGCTTGAAGTTGCTTGAAGTCGCCCTCGCGATGGCGACGCTGTTTGCCATCGGTTCAAAGAATGAGTCACTGCTGTTCGTGATGGTCACACTGCTAGGCGCTCAAGCGGCTCTCCTGGGGCCAGCCAAGGTGGGACTTATTCCGGAGACGCTCGAGCCCGAGGCCCTTTCGTCGGCAAATGCTGTCTACGGGCTGAGTACCGTTGGCGCGACCATTTTGGGGCAAGCAATTGGCAGCGCGCTCAAGGATCAAGCCGGGCTCAAGGGTGCTGAGCATCTCATCTGGCCGGCTGTGGGGTTGATTTCGATCTCTGTTGGCGGGTTGTTGTTGAGTTTCCTGATTGCTTCCACGCCAGCCGCCGATCCCAAGCGGCCGATTCCGTGGACTGGCCCGCTGCAAACGTGGGACGATCTGCGCGAGCTGTTTAAAGTACGCCCCCTCTTTCGCGTCGCCTTGGGAATTGCGTTCTTTTACGCGATTGGTTCGTTCGCCCAGTTCAACATTGATTTGATGACCACCGAGAGCCTGGTCGCCAACGGAAACGTCTCCGTGACCGAATCGGCCAAGACGCCGTTGCTCGCTTCGCTCGTCCTTGGGGTTTGCATCGGAAGCGTGCTGGCCGCCTGGCTCTCAGGCGATCACGTCGAACTGGGGCTGCTGCCGATCGGTGCGTTCGGCGTATCGATGTTTTCCATGATGCTATGTCTGGTGCCCGATCGGTTGTTCGACGGCGGTTCCACGCTGAACGCGTCGTACATCTCGGCGTTGGTGTTGCTGCTGGGTTTAGGTGTTTCGGCGGGCCTGTTCAGTGTGCCGCTGGAGGCTTACTTGCAGCATCGAAGCGATCCGCAGCGGTTGGGCTCGATCCTCTCGGCCTCGAACTTCATGACGTTCTCCGGGGTCCTTATCTCGGCAGTTGCCTTCTATTTTGCCAAGACGCTTCGCGGTGGTCAGATCGAAGGTGCTTCGGCTAGTCTGCTCGATTCGCAGCGGATGTTCCTGGTGGCCGGACTTTTGACTCTGCCGATCTTCTTTTATGTCGTCGTATTGATCCCCCAGGCCTGGATTCGGTTCTTTGTGTTCCTGGGGTCGAGGGTCGCTTATCGCGTCAAAGTGACGGGCTTTGAGAACTTGCCCAAGCATGGAGGCGCGGTGATTTGCCCCAATCACGTCTCGTACGTCGACGCCGTGTTGCTCTCGATGACGACCAGCCGCCCCATTCGGATGATCGCCTGGAGCGGCAACTTCGAAAACGCCTTCATGAAGTGGTTTGCCAACTTATTCGGCGTGATCCTCATCAACCCGACGCGGCCCAAGCTGATTGTGGCCGGCCTCAAGGAGGCCCGGCAGGCCGTGCTACAAGGCGACTTGGTCTGCATTTTCCCGGAGGGAGGCATTTCCCGATCCGGTCAGCTGTTGGGGTTCCGGCCCGGTGTGACGAAAATCATCGAGGGGACCGGCGCTCCGGTAATTCCGGTCTATCTGGATGGCTTGTGGGGAAGTATCTTCAGCTACGCTGGCGGCAGGTTCTTTTGGAAGATTCCCCAGCACCTCCCCTACTCCGTATCGATCCGATTTGGCAAGCCCGTCCACGATCTGCGCGACGTTCACCAGCTGCGCACGGTCGTCGCGGAATTGGGAACCGAGTCGGTATCCAAACGCACGCACGAAGCCATGATTCCTGCCCGCAGTTTTATTCGCCGTTGCAAAGACCGACTCCGTGTCAGCAAGTTCGCCGACTCGATGGGGGCGGACTCCACCGGCGGCGAGGCCTTGATGCGGAGCCTGATCGCGCGGCGGTTGTTGCGTGGCATGTTGGGCGACGATGAAAAGAACGTTGGCATCCTGATCCCGCCTGGCTTGCCCGCCATCATCGCCAACGCGGCGATGGCGCTCGACAAGCGCGTGGCCGTCAATTTGAACTACACGGCCAATGCCTCGGGATTGAATGCCTGTGCCGAAGTCGCCGAGTTAAAACACATCATCACCAGCCGCAAAGTGCTGGAAAAATTAGAAATCAAGGAAAGTGAACTCTCAACCAAGGTCATCTATTTGGAAGATCTGCGGGACAAGGTCTCGCTGCTCGACAAAGCGATTGGCTGGTGGTCGGCTTACGTGTCTCCAGCGCAGACACTGGAACTTCGGCTGGGCCTGAACGGTGTCAACCCAGACGATGTCGCCAGCATCATCTTCACCTCCGGTTCGACGGGCGTTCCCAAAGGGGTCATGCTGACTCATGCCAACATCCAGTACAACGTCGAGGCGATTAACCAGGCGGTTCGTCTTACGCCCCACGACGTGCTGATCGGCGTGTTGCCGTTCTTCCACGTGTTCGGCTACACCGTGACGATGTGGGGCCCGATGTCGCTCGATATCAAAGGGGCGTACCACTTCAGCCCGCTCGATGCCAAGCAAATCGGCAAGTTGACCCAAAAGCACAAGGGAACGCTGCTGTTGTGCACGCCGACGTTCCTGCGAACCTACGTACGCCGCATCGACAAGGAAGAGTTCGCGACTCTCGACGTTGTCGTCACCGGCGCTGAAAAGCTGCCGCCTGAGTTGGGTGCGGCTTTCAAGGAGAAATTCGGAGTGGAGCCTGTCGAAGGCTTCGGCGCCACTGAAACGACGCCGCTGGTTGCCGTGAACATTCCGCCTAGTCGTAGCGAGGGACATTGGCACGTCGACCGCAAAGCCGGGACGGTTGGCCGGCCGGTCACCGGTTGCACCGTTCGCGTCGTCAATCCCGAGACGGGCGAAGAACTTCCCCACGGCCAGCAAGGGATGCTGTACGTGAAAGGCCCCAACATCATGAAGGGGTATTACAACGCTCCGGAAGCGACCGAGAAGGTCCTCAAGGACGGGTGGTACAAGACCGGCGACCTGGCGATCGTTGATGAGGATGGCTTTGTCACGATCACGGGCCGGCTAAGCCGGTTCTCGAAGATCGGCGGCGAAATGGTCCCGCACATCCAGATCGAAGAAGGGATCAACCGCCAACTGGGCGCAGGCGAGGAACTGAAGGCCGTCGTGACAGCGGTGCCCGACGCGAAGAAAGGCGAGCGTCTAATTGTGCTCCATCTGGCGATGGACAAAACGCCTAAGGAATTGTGCGACGGACTCTCGGCCGCGGGCGTGCCTAATCTTTTCATCCCGGGGACCGATTCGTTCTTTCAAGTCGACTCGATCCCGGCGCTGGCCAGCGGTAAGCTCGATCTGAAAAAAATGAAGGAGATGGCCGAGGAAGTCACCGGCAGGGCGAAGCAGCCGGCTTAACTCACGCGTGGCTTAGGAGCCTCCCTTGACGCCCTCGTAGTCCGGCGAGTACCGAGGTAGTCGATGCGGTTGCACGTCGGCCTGAATCTCACAACCCGGTAGCGCACTCTTCAACCGTGCGTAGCCGGTCTCAGTAATTGCCGTGCCGCGTAGCCATATGTGTTTCAGGTTGGTCATCTTTGCCAAGTGGTCCATTCCCGCGTCGGTGACGTTGGTTCCGGTTAGCGAAATCTGCTCCAAATCTGTAAGCACCACCAGTTGACCCAAACCATCATCGGTGATGGGAAGACCGTCTAGCAGCAGGATCCGAAGTTTCCGACACGCCAACAGGTGGCGCAGCCCCCGGTCGGTCACCTTCGTGTGATTGAGTCGAACTCGCTCGACCGTGGGCACATCCGCCAAGTAGCGAAGGTCTGCATCGGTCGCAGGGGTGAGCATAATCTGTACACTTGTAACCTCACCGAAGGCTTCCTCGCGGATCCAGGGATGCAGCCATTTGTGGGCAAGCGGTTTGTAATATCCGTCTTTGCCTTGGTAGCGGTATCCCATCGTGGTAAAGGGGCCGTGACGCGCGGCGGTTAACTCATAGAAACGTCGCACCGCAGTCCGTTGACGGATCAACTGCTTCATCCACAGGCCGAGGACGACGCAGCAGATCGTCATCACGATCAGCAGCGTGCGGAGGCTGAAGCTGAACCAACTGCCTTGTCTGGGGCGTGGTTTGGATTGTGGTTCGTCGTCAGACATGGGGTGTCCTTCCGCGTGTTCTCGCTGACGTCCTTGGTCACGCCGAGTGGTTATTATATTGGCTGGCGTTGATCGGTTGACCTCTGAACCTTCATGCCTCAAGCCTTCCTTTAGAACCGAAAGAACGCAGCATGTTAAATCGAAGAGATTTCTTAGGCGCCGCAGGCGCAGGGGTGACGCTAGTTCCCACCTTGCTATCGTCAGTCGCTCGTGCCCAGCAAACGCCGTCCAAACGCAAGCGGATGGCCGTGCTCACCACGGAGTGGAGCTACGGCAAGCACGCGTGGCACATGGCGGAGCGATTCCTGGTGGGCTATCCCGTCGACGGCCATTGGCACAAACCGGAGATCGACGTCGTTTCCGCCTACGTTGACCAGAAGCCCGACAACGATCTGAGCGTGAGCCGCTCGAAGGAATTCGGCTTTACGATCTACCCAACCGTTGCCGAAGCTCTTCGCTGCGGCGGCGATAAACTAGCGGTTGATTGCGTCCTACTTATTGGTGAGCACGGAAAGTACGAACTGACCGAGTACAAACAAACCAAGTACCCGCGCTACGAATTGTTCAAGCAGGCAGCCGACGTTTTCCGTAAGGATGGCACGGCGGTCCCCGTCTTCAACGACAAGCACCTCTCGTGGAAATGGGAGTGGGCGAAGGAAATGGTCGACCTTTCCAAGGAACTTAAATTTGCGTTCACGGCCGGATCGTCGTTGCCCGTCACATGGCGGATGCCGGCCACCGAGATGCCTTATGGGGCCGATGTCGAAGAACTGATGTGCGTGGCGATCGGCTCGATCGACAGCTACGATTTCCACGCCCTGGAAGTGATCCAGTGCATGGCCGAACGCCGCCGTGGCGGCGAGACAGGCGTCGTCGCCCTGCAAGCCTTGCAAGGTGATGCTGTCTGGAAGGCGATGGAAGCGGGCAGCTGGAAAGGCGGCGGCTGGGATCCCAGGCTTTTTGAAGCTTGTCTCTCACGCACGCAAACGTTGCACCAACCCGAGACGTTCAGCCATCGCTACCCGACGACGGCACAAATGCGTGAGTGGGTGAAAGAGCCGATTCTCTACCGATTCGAGTACGCCGACGGCGTGAAAGCAACGATGCTCCTGATGAACGGCCTGGTGGGCGACTTCACGTTCGCCGCCCGGCTGAAAGGGGAGAAGGAGCCCCTGTCGACGCTGTTCTATCTACCGCCGAATCCGAACGTAACCTATTCCGCCTCGCTGATGGCGAAGGCCGAGGAGACGTTCCTGACCGGCAAGTCGCCCTATCCCGTTGAGCGAACGCTTCTGACCGGTGGCCTGGTTGAGGCAGGCGTTCAATCGCTGGGCAAAGGCCAGAAACGGTTGGAGACGCCGCACCTGGCGATCCGCTACCAGGCGCCCAAGGAATCGACTTTCGCCCGGACATAGTGTCGGGCGATTTCGTCGAAGATTTTGTTTCATCGGCAATTTCAATGTGCTAGATTCGCCCGCTGGGGAACCTCTTCCGGCGGGAGATCGCGGCATGCCAGCCGACTTTGACGTCGCATCTATCGCTCGTCCGCGCCGACTGTGGTACGCCCCCTCGGTGGCAAAGTACCTGTGGCTGCTCATCTTGGCTGTAACCATCTTGTTTATTGCCGATCGCTGGGATTGGCCTGTATTCCGCGAGCGCAAGGGCTGGCCCGTCTTGATCGCGGTCGCCGTCGTTGGCGTCGGCATGACGTTACTCGGGGTGGGCGTCGCGATCGGTTGGCTCTTCAAGCGGCGAATCCAGTTTGGCATGTCGACGGCCATGACGATGGTCGCCTTGATCGCCGTCGCTTTGGGTTGGCTGGTGTGGGAACTCGACCGCGCGAAAAAGGAACATGACGCGGTCGAGAAAATTGTCGCCTTGGGAGGAGGCGTCTATCGCAGGGGAAATACAGGAAAGACGGGAGGCCCCTGGACAAATGCCGGCCCAACGGTGATCACAGGGATGGCGACGCAGGGCTACGCGCCTCCCGTACCCGACTTCCTCACAAAGTGGTTGGGAACGGAATTCTTTTCTACGGTAGACACCGTTTCCTTGTCCCAGCCGGCCGATTTGACGCGGGCGGGCTTTGGCGACGGCAGAACGACAGTAACCGTCGGCGAAGAAGAGATGCGAAGCGTGGGGCAATTCTCCCAGCTCAAATATCTTCGGCTGGCCAAAACTTCCGTGAACGATGACGGGCTACGGCATTTGCGAAACTGCCGGCGCCTCAAAATGCTGGTCCTCGATGACGCGCCGATTAGCGATGTCGGGCTCGCGGGCCTGCGAGAATTAACGGAGCTGACGGACCTTTCACTTAAAGGGACACAGGTCACCGATCTTGGGTTACAGAATCTGCGGGGTCTCACAGAACTAGTGAACCTTAAGCTTGATGGTACGCAAGTCACGGATGCTGGAATGGTTCACTTGCGTGGGTTCAAGAAGTTGAGAACTCTTTCCCTCTCTAACACTCGCGTGACCTGCAAGGGCCTAACGCCATTGAAGGAGCTGTCGCAGTTATCTTGGCTAGATCTCGCGTCGACAGGCGTCGGCGACAACGCTATTGAGGAGTTGGCCGCGCTTACCCAACTGAACGGGCTAACGCTTCAATCAACACAAATTGGAGATCGAGGCTGCGAGCAACTCGTGGCGCTGAAGGGGTTGAGCAGTCTCAATCTCGGCGGGACACAGGTCACCGATTCTGGCGTGCCACATTTGGCCAAGCTGCCGAAACTCGGAATGCTAACGCTGGCCGATGCGCGGGTCTCCGATACGGGATGCGAAGCATTTCGAAACTTTCCGGCCCTGACCTCTCTAGACCTGTCGTCGACTCCATTGACCGATGGTGCACTCGTCCATTTGCTCGCGAATGCGAAAATTACTTCTTTAGAACTCAACGACACTCAGATCACCGACCAGGGATTGGCACGGCTGAAAGAGCAGCCAGCTTTGGAGAACCTCGGCTTTGCTGGTTGCAATGTGTCGGACGCTGGCATTGCACACCTGCAGGGACTGAAGCTACTCATCGCAGTTGACTTGAGCCGAACTAAGATCACTAGCGAAGGCTTAAAGAGCATCGCCGCTCTGCCGGCTTTGGATTCGCTTCGCCTTGATGAGACAGAGATCGATGATGCCAGCTTGCCCAATTTGGTGACCGCTCCCGTCCTGCGAGTGATTTTTATGGAGAGATCTAAAGTCACTAAGGCCGGCGCGGACTCGTTCAAGCTGCTCAAACCGGGCTGCAGCGTATTTCCGTGAGAAGGCTGGCGGCTAACGCTTGATCACTCGTACGGCGTTAGCAAGAGCTTGAGCACGATGTGCTCGTCGCGCATGCAGTCGATCATGGGTTCCAACGCAACCAGCCCGGCGCCTGGGAATTTACTGTTTTCGATGCAATACCGCGTGCCATCTTTCATCAGCAATTCAAACACTTGCTCGCGGAACATGGCGTCCTCGAGATTTGCCCAACTGGCGAAGAAGCTCGGTTGAGCGCCCGCCTGGCCGAACCCTGCGGTTGTAATAGTTAACCCTCCGGTTCCCTCGCGGTGCCGCCACGACGCGATCGTGGCTTGATCGTGGTTCGGATCGAACCCCGATGCAACAAGCACGTACCGGGCGATTTGCCTCGCCGGTCCGTTGGCTGGTGAAGGCTCTTCCTGGTTGACCACAAAAACATGGGAATGTTTGAGAAGTCCCAGAACATACGGGGCAATCGTCGGCATTGTGGCCTCGGCCAGCTGATAAGGAGGCACTTCGGCCTTGACGAGAAACAACTGGTCGACGCCGGCCGCGGCCGGAACTGTACGAACCGCCCGCTCGAGCGCCGCCCAAGATTCGTTGGAGATAGCGTCCATGGCGGCCTTGGTCACCTCCTGGTGCCAGGTTCCCTCGCCGAGGAGCGCGGGATCAAAATCGACGCTATGAACCCATTTGCTTCCAAGGGGCTTGAAGGTCGCGACGACAGGGACGCGGGCCCCTACGCGATGCTCCGATCCGAGGACTGCGTCCACCTGTCCTTGAAAGATCTTCACGCAGTGCCAGGGCCGCGGTTCTTCCTGGTAGGGAAGCGTTGTTCCGTTGCCCAGATCGGCGAGCACCGCGATGAGATTTTGCTCAGCATCAAATACAATGCCCGGCAGAATGGTCCCTTTGGCAAAGCGTCGCCGCGATGAGATGAGAGTGACCAGCGATAGCAAAGCAAATAGCAGGAATACACCAAAGGGGAGGACCGCTACCCACGGCGCACAGAAAAAGATGCCGATGGTTGCCAGCAACGGGAGCCCTAGCACCAGGAAATACGAGAGCTTGTTGATGTAGAGATCGCGCGTGAGGGAGTAGGGAATCCGGCACGGAAACGACCCCTCCATCAGCGGCTTGATTTCCACCCTCTCTTCTTCTGTCCTTTGCGCCATCGCAATTCGCCTGACAACAAGTCGTTTGCTGTACCAGCTTTTTCAGGAAAGCCGCCCCTCAATGAGCCGCTTATCATACGGCGTCGGATGACCGGTGGGTGACTTGCGAGGGATTGCGCGAACCAAGACTGGGCTGGTCCGTATCCATAAAGAGGGTGGCTGGCTGTCGAATGTGAAAAAATTCGTCGGCTTCTTTCTGCCACGATATCGTCGCCATCATTTGCCCATGCGGAACGCTCGTAGCGGAAACTGCCCGTAAAATCGGCATCTTGAGTTTTTCCGGAACTCTTGTAACCGTTTCCATTGCCAGTACGTCGCCAGTCCCTACGACTGATGCGAGTCTTGCTAAAGTCGCCGCCTATCTTAGGGCGAAATTAACCAAGGGCGACTGATCCTCGTCGACCGCTCGCGGCATTGCCGCGCTCGACCGACGAGGGGCAATTGCCCGAGGGGGGGACCCTCAACACCAGGACGCTTCGGCGCCCGCCAAATTCGTTGCAACGTGTCCGTTGACCCACGAGCGCGTTCGCGTAGGTGTCGAGTTCCTTTCCGACCACGTGCACTTTCGCCGAGTGCATGCTGTCGACTGAACGGTGATTGCGAAGATAGGACGACAACCCCAACCTGAACGCTTGCGTGAAGTTGGGGAGCTTAGCCGCAAGTTGTGCAGTCCTTGCTCGCACTGGCCGATGAAGTCAAAGACGGCGCGGATCAGAGGGAACTGAGCCCAAGCCACGAAGACACTGCCGAACGTTGCCCCGATACGGTTCGTCCTGCCAGCCGGCCAATACCCACAGCCGCTGAGAAGGAACGACAAAGGCTGAACCGGACGAACAGGGGTGACACGTCGAGACTGCCAGTACACGGCTGGCGTCCGGCGACCAAGACCACGAGTGTGTAACGGAGAAGCCTGCGATGAAGGTCTTCACTACTGGACAGGTCGCAAAGATCTGTAAAGTGGCCCCACGCACGGTCAGCAAATGGTTCGATTCGGGACGCCTCAAAGGCTACCGGATCCCCGGATCGCAAGACCGTCGTATTCCGCGCGAATACCTGATTAAGTTCCTTAAAGAACACGGAATGCCTCTTGGCGACCTCGAAGACGAGGCTATGGCCAAGGTGCTGATCGTGGCTCAAGATCAGGTGTTAATCGAGAACCTTAAACGGGAATTGCCGCTCGAGAAGTCGTTCAAGGTGGCTGTGGCCGCCAGCGGCTTCGAGGCCGGCATCCAAGCCGAAAGCTTCCATCCCGATTCGATTATCGCGGATTTTTCAATCGGTAAAGTCGAGGCTCTGCAGATTTGCCAAAACCTGCGGAAGAACCCCGATTTCGCCGAAACGATTCTGATTGCCTTGCTGCCCGACGATGGAAGCCCCATGAGCTTCGATCGCTCGAGCATCAACGAAACGTTCAAGAAGCCGTTTGACGCCAAACTTCTGGCTGAACGACTCCGCACGCTGATTGGCGCTCGCAAAGAATTGGTTTAACCACCAGCTCTCGCCGACGAGACCACGCCCTTCCGCGTCGTTTACGATATAAACCGCCACGGTTGACCCCCGAGGCGGTTTTTTCGTTTCTTGGGCTAGGAAGGGATTCAACACGGAGAAACGGAGAACACGCCGAGAGCAAGTTGGAATCGTGCAACAAAGAAAAATGTTGCGACCCGTTAGACAGGTAGGAATAAACACGCATCCGCCGCAACGCGGCAGCACCAACCGTCAGCCAAGGGCATAGCGAGTCGTGCGAGCGTCGCCCTGGGTGCGCGAAAGAAATTGGTACTGAGCCCTGAATGGGCGATCCAACCGTCTCTCGCTGAAGTTCAAGTAACGTAGTACCTGATAGCGGCAGGAAGTAACCCGAAAAGTATCAGTAGGACTGCGCCCCAGGTAGAAGGCGACAAGCAAAACAGTCCAAGAAGGACATAGGTAACTCGCCGACACCATGATTTGGGGCAACTGGTGCGGATGGCCCCATAGATGAGAAATGGAACGACAAGAAAGGGAGGAAGCGTCTTGCAAGCCTCCCAAATGTAGTTTCCATCTCTTAGCGTCCTCAGTGCCATGGCTCCCGATTCGGCGAAGATCATTGCCACACACGCGGCGCATAAAAGTCCCCAACCGACCATCTCCGTAACCTCAGCCGAAGGCGGCACGCCCGATGATTCGACGGACGCTGAATTGGATTGCGGTGCCTGATAAGGATTGGCGTCGACGTGCCTAATCAAAGCTGTCTCCCCGCAGCAAAGTCCATGAATTGTCCTAGATTGTACGATGGCCTTCGTTCGGAGTTCGCTCGGAGCGGTGTTGAACTTAGGAACTCCACCATTCAAACTAGTGCTCATCCCAACCTTGTGCGACTCGGGAGAGTCACACCACTTTTTGCCTCCTATGTCCAATCCGCTTTCCCATTTCGACGATCAGGGCGCCAGTCGAATGGTCGACGTTGGCGACAAGGCGGTCACGCATCGGGTGGCGATTGCCTCGGCGATCGTCCGAATGAAGCCCGAAACGCTGGCCCTCATTCGGAACAAGGCAGCCGCCAAGGGGGACGTCCTGGAAGTCGCCCGGCTGGCGGCGATCATGGCCGCCAAGCGAACGGATGAGTTGATTCCCTTGTGCCACAGCCTTCCCCTCGAAAGAGTGGATGTGAGGTACACTTTCTTTGAGCCCGATGGGGTGGCCATCGAGGTCGAGGTGGCGACAACCGCGAAAACGGGGGTCGAGATGGAGGCCCTTGTCGCCGCAAGTGTCTGTGCTTTAACTATTTACGATATGTGTAAGGCGGTCGACCGCGGCATGGTGATCGAGCGGGTCCAGCTCGAAGCCAAGTCGGGCGGACGCTCAGGCGACTTTCGCCGCGACGCAAAGTAAAGAACGTTCCCTTGAGATAGTGAATTCCCCTCTCCAACTTGCGGTTTGTCCTGTACAAACAGGTCTTGGATAGGGAAAGGATGACATGACTCCGCAGACAGCGATACCTTCTACGGCCTCCGTTGCTTCGAAGGCCGCCCGCACCCTCGACCGACTTTACGCCCCGATCTCCGCCGACATGGCCCGCGTTGAGGAAATCCTCCGCGAGGAAATGCGGAATCCCCATCCGTTTGTGGATGAACTGGTTCGCTACGGCTGCTTGCTCGGTGGAAAACGACTCCGCCCTGCCCTGCTGCTGCTTACCGCCCACGCGGTTGGAAATTGCACGCCGGTCCACCACACGCTGGCCGCTGTTTTGGAAATGATCCACACGGCCACGCTCGTCCATGACGACGTGCTCGACGAAGCCATTACGCGCCGGCACTTGGCGACGGTGAACGCCCGTTGGGATAACGAAGCCAGCATCCTGCTCGGCGATTACTTGTTCTCACACGCGTTCTACCTGGCGGCGACCACCGGCCATGCCGAAGCCTGCCGCACAATCGGCCGGGCAACCAATATTGTTTGCGAAGGGGAAATCCGCCAAAAGGGCTCGCGCGGTAACTTCGATCTGACCGAGGCCGCGTATTACGACATCGTCGACGGCAAAACCGCAGAATTGACGTCGTGCGCCGGTTTGCTCGGAGCTCAATACGCCGGAGCGAACAAAACGATTGTCGAGTCGATGACTCGCTACGGCCGTGACTTGGGAATCGCCTTCCAGATTGCCGATGACTTGCTCGACCTCACGGGCGTCGAGCGCGAGACTGGCAAGTCGCTCGGGACCGATCTCGACAAGCAAAAGCCGACGCTTCCGATCATCCACATGCTGTCCAAATTGGGCGCGAGCGACAAGGAAACGGTGATCGAACTTCTTCAAGCCGAAGCCTCGCAGCGCGACAATGAACTGCAAGGCTGGCTCAAGAAGACCGAGTCGCTTGAATACGCTCGCGACAAAGCACTCGCCTACGCCGATAGTGCTCGCAACCTGGCGAGCGCGCTTCCATTGAATCCCGCCACTGAAGTCTTGCGAGAGCTTCCTAACTTCGTCGTAGGACGGAGCTGCTAGTTCCGATGGCCGACGCCATGCGTTTTCGAATCGTCGGCCTGGACTGTGCAGAAGAAGTCGCGATTCTCAAACGCGAAATCGGACCGCTCGTTGGCGGACCCGATCGACTCTCGTTCGACATCATGAACGGCCACATGACCGTTCTCCCCGGCGAGCCTGCGGTCTCATCGCAAACGGTGATCGAAACGGTCGGCCGAACCGGAATGCGGGCGGAACTCTGGCGCGAGAAAGAAAACCGGGCCGTCGAGTCGTTTTGGGATCGTCGTTCGCGCTTGATTCTCACGCTTGGAAGCGGTGCGTTGCTGGCCGGGGCGGTCGCCACCCATGCCATGCTGAGCGGCAGTGTTTGGAAGGCTTTGGGACTCGAACATGGGTCTAACGAAACCAATCTTCCGATGCCGGTTAAGGTGCTCTTCTTTTTGAGTGGCTTGGCCGGACTTTGGGTGGTGCTGCCTAAAGCCTGGTTTTCGCTCAAACGGCTGCGACCCGATATGAATCTGCTGATGACGGTCGCCGTGATCGGCGCGATTGCCATCAACGAATGGTTCGAGGCCGCGACCGTTGGCTTTCTTTTTTCCGTATCACTTGCGCTCGAATCGTGGAGCGTCGGACGTGCTCGTCGAGCCGTTGCGGCACTGATGGCGCTGACACCGCCCGTCGCTCGGCTCAAGAGTTCTGAGCAAACGGTGCCAGCGGAGAGTGTCGCCGTTGGTTCGGTGATTGTCGTTCGACCGGGCGAGCGAATCCCCCTCGACGGGCGCGTCGTCGCCGGCGATAGCCAAGTCAATCAAGCGCCGATTACAGGGGAGAGCGTCCCCGTTCCGAAGTCGCCGGAGGACGAAGTCTTCGCCGGAACGATCAATGGCGAAGGGGCGCTGGAAATTCGCACCACCAAAGCTGCGGGTGAGACCACATTGGCCAACATCATTCGCATGGTCGGCGAGGCTCAGTCGCGGCGGGCGCCATCCGAGCAATGGGTGGAGAAGTTCGCCGCCTGGTACACGCCGACGGTGATGGTGTTGGCATTACTGGTCCTAGTCGTTCCCCCGTTGCTCCTGGGTGGGACTTGGTCGAAGTGGATTTACAACGCGCTAGTCTTACTCGTGATTGCTTGCCCGTGTGCGCTGGTGATCTCGACGCCCGTGAGCATTGTCGCGGCGTTGGCCGCTGCGGCTCGACGGGGTGTGTTGGTGAAGGGCGGAGTGTTTATCGAAGTACCGGCGGGCTTGAACGCGTTTGCTTTCGACAAGACGGGGACGCTCACGCGCGGTCAGCCGTCGGTGGCGGAAGTGGTGCCCCTTAATGGACACACCGCCGAAGAATTGCTGACTCGCGCCGCGGCGATGGAGCAGCATAGTGATCACCCGCTCGCGGCGGCGATTGTTCGCTATGCGCAGCAACAGAACATCAAAGTAGAGCCGGCCGATTCGTTCCGCATCTTGCCCGGCAAAGGGGCCTCCGCAATCTTCGACGGCAGGCCGTTCTGGCTTGGTTCACATCGCTACTTGGAAGAGCGAGAGCAAGAGACGCCCGACGTTCACGAGCAGATCGAGCGGATGTCATCGGCTGGCAAGACGGTCGTCGTCATCGGCAACGACTCGCACGTTTGCGGCTTTATCACACTGGCGGATGAAGTTCGCCCGCAGACTCGCGAAGTTTTGGACCGGCTTCGGGGCCAAGGCATCCAGCATCTGATCATGCTGACGGGAGACAACGAGCCGACGGCGCGAGAGATCGTTCGAAGCACGGGGCTCGACGAGTTCCGCGCGGAGTTGTTGCCCGAGGACAAAGTCGCTGCGATTGAATCGCTGGTCGCCAAATACGGCTCCGTGGCCATGGTAGGCGACGGCGTCAACGATGCGCCTGCGTTGGGGCGAGCTACGCTCGGAATCGCCATGGGAGCCGCCGGAAGCGATGCCGCGCTCGAAACGGCCGACATTGCCTTGATGTCGGACGATCTAGCTCAGATCCCGTGGCTGGTGGCCCACTCTCGTCGAGCACTGGCGATCATCCGGCAGAACATCTGGTTCTCGCTTGGGATCAAGGCGCTGTTCGTTGCGCTTACGCTGGGTGGATGGTCGTCGCTCTGGGCGGCGATCGCGGCCGATATGGGAGCTTCGTTGCTCGTGGTCTTCAATGGGTTGAGGCTTCTGTCCGCGTCCGATCGGCCTACATCTTTTTGAGCGACACCAGGTACTCGACCAGGTCGACCAGGTCGTCTGCGGTCAAATTCCGCTGCAGGTCGTTAGGCATGAGCGAGGTCTTCAGCTTGACCACTTCTTCCACTTCACTCTTGGGAAACTTGCGGACGACGCCTTCGGCCGTCTTGATGGAGACTTCCTCGGCCGTGTCGCTGACCATGAGCCCCGTTGCCTGGGTGCCGTCTTCGAGGACGACTTGGAAGGTCTCGAAATTGTGGCTGATGCCGGCGCTTGGGTCGAGGATCGAGGTGTACATTGCATCGCGCGCGAGCTTGCTGCCGATTTCACTCAGATTCGGACCAACCTCCTTACCTTGCCCGCGGACCTGATGGCACTTGGCGCACGTTCCTTTCATCTCGAAGAGGATTTTTCCTTTTGCAACGTCACCGGTGCGTTGTAAAAGTTCCGTGATCGGTGGCAGCGGCTTGCCGTCGCCCGTTGCCGGGAGTGGCAGTAGCTTCGCGACTTCGGTGCGGATGGCTTCGTTTTGCGATTTCGAAAGCGCTACGGCGACTGTCACCTTGGTGAAGTCGGGCAACTTTCCTTCGCGCGCGAACGCGAGAAGCTTTTCCTGGCCCGCGTTTGAGCGAGCCACTCCCGCTGCGGCCGCGTTGCGAACTTCCGGCGAGCGTTCTTCGTCGTCGAAGACGGGAGTCAGCAAGTCGTCGGCGACCTTGTCGTTCCCGGCGTTGCTCAACACATAGGCCGCTTGGATGGCTTTCTTGTCGTCTTTGCCGTTGAGCACTACGGCCAAGGTATCCGCTTTCCCGAAGGCGATCAGCAGCCGGGCTGCGTTTGCCGCGGCGGATGAATCTCCACCCTCGATCGCCAACTTCGCCAGTACGTTGGCCGATTCGGCCAGCTTGAATCGCTCGATCAGGTCGACCTGTTCATCAGGGTTTTCCAACCGCCCGATATAACGCAGAAGAGCCGCTTTGGCCTCGGGCTTGGCGGTGAAATCGATCTCTTCCTTAATGCGCAGTAGCGCTTTGACGACTCGAGCATCCTTTGCTTTTTGAGCGTCATCGTCTTGTGCCAGGACGATTCCACCGATTGTGCACAAGGCCAGGCAGAAGCAAACCAATCGAATTCCAAAACGCATACTAACTCTATCCCAAAATGCAGTCCCCAAACGAAACAAGGCGGCCGTTTGACGGGCCGCCTCGCCTCAATTTATTGTAGTCGCGCACTGGGGAGCGACTAGCCAGGCTAGCTACTCGGTAAGGCTTGCGACTGCCGCTTTTTTCTCGGGCGAATCGGCCTGGAAGTCCATAGCCCGGAAGAACTTGTCTTCTTGATCGCCGAGTTTGTCACTCTTGATTAACTTCGCGAGCAACCCAGGCGTGACCTTAGCCCGGCTGCGCCATACGACATCGCGCGGGGCGGGTTCGGTCCACTTGTCGCCCACCTTCTTCAGGAACGCAGCCAGCCAGGCATCCCAGTTACGATCGGCGCTGATACCAAGGGCTTCGAGATACCAGCGATCTTTACCGTCGTATTGCATGGCCAGCTCCGTCCACAGTTCAGCAGCCTTGGGCGATTTGTTGTGCCGCAGCGAAATGGCGCACTCGCGACGAACGGCTGGCGAGGGACTCTTCACCAACTTCTCAACAATCGGCACGAGGTCGAGCTTTAACTGCCGAGCGAGCCGCAGTCCGACGATCTGGATATTCGGGTCCTTATCGTCGATTGCTTTGGCGACGTAGTCTTTGCTCTTGCCATCGATCTTGCCAAGCAGCCACAGGGCGCGGGCACGAAGTCGAGCGTTGTCACTATTGGCAAAGACCTTTGCAAGTGCCGGCTCGGCCTTGTCGCCCATGCCGTGCAGAGCGGTCCATGCGAGGTATCGAACGGAATTGTTCGGGTTGCCTAGCGCGGCGATCGCTCCTTCGGCGGTCGAGTAGTCGTACTTGGGGATTTCATACTTCACGCCGGGTGGCGCGACGCGGAAGAGCCGGCCTGAGTTGATTTCGCCTGCCTGGTGGCCGCCGACACCTGGATCGAACCAGTCGGCGACAAAGATCGAACCATCAGGTGCGACACAAACGTCGGCTGGACGGAACCAGTTGTCCCGCGCGCCTTGCAGGACATTGACCGTTTCAGCGTGATAGCCCGCGCCGCTCACTGAAACGGGATAGGCGCGAACCACGCTCGGCCCCGCATCGCAGTGAATCATCTGATTGCGGAAGACCTCCGGCAGCAACGTCCCTTCGTAGAAGCAAATGCCGGTCGGTGAGCCTTGTCCCGTTTGCAGCAAGTTGGGAACGACTCCGGGGTCGTTCAAGTGCCAGTGCCGAAAAGGAATTTCCTTCTCGATGTTTTCCCGCGGTGATTGCCAGCCCGCGCCGGTGAGCTCATCCAGATAGCCGTAGTTGCCGAACTCCATCACGTAGTTGATGCGGACCCCTTTGTTGCCGTCGTCGTCGTTGTCTGATTGCCACAGATTGCCGAACGAGTCGACGGTCGTTTCGTAGTTGTTGCGGAAGTTGTGAGCCAGAACCTCGAACTCGGCGCCGTCCATATTGCAGCGGAAAACCATTCCGCCCCAATACGGCTTGCCGTTGTCGATGACCTTGTTGCCCGCCATGTCGATGATCGGCTTGCCGGCCGAATCGCAAACTTGCTTGCCGGTGTTGCCGACGTTCCAGTACAGCTTTCCATCGGGTCCAAACACGAACGAGTGGGCCGAGTGGTCGTGCTGCGGCTGGCCGACGTTGGTAAACAGCATCCGCTTTTCGTCGGGCTTGTCGTCGCCGTCCTTATCGGTGAACTCGATCACATTCGGAGCGCACGAGACGATCACTTTGTTTCCCAGCACACAAATACCCAGTGCCGAGTCGACGTCGCGGCCTTGATAGAAGACCTTCGTTTCATCGGCGACGCCGTCACCATCTTTATCTTCAAGGATCAGGATGCGGTCCCCTTCGGGGCGCTTGCCATTGTGGCCGCGATAGTTAACGACTTCGCAAACCCACAGGCGGCCCTTGGCGTCGATATCCATGCTCGCCAGGTTCAGGATGTCCGGCTCAGACGCGACGAGCGTCGCTTCGAGTCCGGGGGCGACATCCAAGTTCGCGACGGCGTTTTCGGGATCGTGTACGGGTGCGGATGCTCCCGAATCTCCAAGCGGGCCAGGATTTTGCGTGTAAACGGCGAATTGCACCGTCGATCCGCAGCCTTGGCCTGTGCCGCCATTATCCAAACCGCCCCGCGCCTTGAGCTTCTCGTAGCCTTCTGGCAGGTCGAACGCAATTACCGAGTTGGCGTGTGTGCCGATGCCGAAGGCGACCTCTTTGCCGTTCACCTTCATGGCGCTACCGCCAGCGTTTTTATCAACGTTGACGTTGCCAAACTGGCTCGAGGCTGATTTCCACTTCAGCTCGGTCAGCTTTTTTTCTCCCTTCGGTCCGACGAGCACTGGTTCGATCCAGTCGGCCCAGTCGCAGCCAAAGCTATCGCCGCCATCGCGCACGACTAAGTAGAGCTCTTTCGCGCCCTTGATATCGGCTTCGATCGCAACGCTGTGTCCTTCGGTTTGGGGCGATACCGTACCGCTTTGAAAGGCTGGCTTCACGGCCGCTTGCCCGACCGAGCGTCGGCGCGGATCGCGTTTGCTCATGCCAAGCTTCAATTCCTTGCGGATCTGATCGCGATTGAAGTCGGCGGGCTGGGGCTCGTCTTGGTTCGCTTCAAGGTCTTCCAGCGTCACACCCGTATCGCCGACGCCATTGGTCGGCACTTCGCCGTGCGCGCACCAAACGATCGCGTTGAGCATCACTTTGCGGAAGTTAGGGTCGCCCCAATTCCAGTGGACGTGCCCGCCCGTGAAGCCGAAGCCACGGCCACCGCCATCACGTTCGGCTGCCCAGCCCATGTGCTGGATTTCGCCTGCGGCAATCGCCTTGCGAACATCCGGGTTGCCGCTGTGCGGGCCATCGGGACGATCGAGCGTGCTCTTGGGCGGATGCGCCGAGAGGATGGGCGTGACTCCCTTCATGTCCGGACGAAACCGCATGTGGTAATACCACTCGTCGTTGATTTCGAACGGCTTCACGCCGCGCGAGATAGGGTGGTCGGGAAACTTTTCGTACTTGGCAACCCAGTGCGGGTTCACCGAGTAGTTCATTTCGAAGTAGCCGCCGATCCAATCGAGGAACTTGTCGCCTGAGGGACCCTTGGGAACTTCGACGCCGTAGTGGATGCAGACGATGCCGACCCCCTTCTTGGCGAGCACATCCATCTTTTCCAGGTGCGGATTGACGACGTGTCCGCCGCCGCCGTCGCAGTACATCACGATGCAGTCGGCGCCGTCGAAGACGCTTTCGTCCTTCGGCCAGCCATTTTGGATGACTTCGGCTTTGTAGCCGCCCATCGACTGCTGCAATTTCGCCGCGAGCAATCGGGAGCCTGCGTAATGTTCGTGCGAGCCGTAGCCGTGGCTGGCGTTCCCGGCAACAAAAACGATCTTCTTACCTTGGACGACCGATTTGTCTTTTTCTTGGGCGCCTGCCATCCAGGGCATGACTAGTCCCAGGATGAAAAGAGCGGCCAGATAGCGACTACGCGACATGAAGAACTCCCAGGTGGTGGAGCCGTCGTGCGGACGATTGCCAACGACGGCCAGGCAGGTCTGTTTTCGAGGAGGGGAATTAGGTCCGGCGTGGCCCAAAGAATGTATGTCAATTTGCCCTGGACCGTTACGGTAGGCGAAAACGTTTACCTTAACTGTAGGCTCCAATGTCGTCAAATTCGCCCGCATTTCGCCCCAGGTTCGAAGGCTGCTGCAGCAAACCGTCCTATTCAGGTAAGGCAAATCCCGGTAGCGTAATTCCCGGCTAGATTGCCTGCCTCGGTCGTTAGACCGCCGGTCCCTGCGAGAACACCATGGAAAACCTTTTCACTTTCGAGAATCTTCTCGCGTTGATCTTCCTGACGATCATGGAAATCGTTCTGGGGATCGATAACGTTGTTTTCATCAGCATCGCGACCGGAAAGCTTCCGGCCGAACAACAGCGGCGCGCTCGCTTTATCGGCTTGGCGTTGGCGATGGGCGTTCGCGTCATGCTCCTGTTGGCAATCAAGTGGATCATTGGGCTGACCACGCCGATCTTTCATCTCGACTCGTTGGGGATCGCCGAGCAGTGGCTTCGCCAATATCACCACGTCAACGATGTGACTTGGCGCGACTTGATCATGCTGATTGGTGGACTGTTCCTCATCCGTAGCGCCGTTCGCGAAATTCACCACAAGATGGAAGGGGATGAAGAACACGGCGAGGAGGCCCCGCGCGCCGCTTCGTTTCCAGCCGTAGTCACGCAGATCGTCCTGCTCGACATCATCTTCTCGCTCGATTCGGTCTTAACGGCTGTCGGCATGGCAAAGAACATCTGGGTGATGATCGCCGCCGTGGTTGTGTCGGTTGGCGTCATGATGGTTGCTGCGAGCAGCGTGAGCAGCTTTATCGATCGTCACCCGACCACTAAGATGTTGGCTCTTGCATTCTTGCTGCTCATTGGCGTGATGCTCACGGTCGAAGGCTTGGGGCAGGAAATTCCTAAAGGCTATATCTACTTCGCGATGTTCTTTTCGCTGATGGTTGAACTGCTGAACCTGCGAGTTTCCAGAAAAAAAAAGAAGCTCGCCGCAGTTAGCCATCCCATTTCGCCCGAGGCGATGGAATCGTAAGCGACCGGCGAACTAGCAGAGTCGGCGGAAGTGCTTCCAAGGGCCGAAGGCCCGACAGATCTTAGCCGTGCCCGTGAGGGCTTACGCACACCGGCTAAGATCTGTCGGGCCTATCGGCCCTGGATTGCTTGCGAGGCGAGGCGGCCACTTTTCAATTCAAACTGAAGTCGGGTGGGAACTTGTGTCCAGCCGACGATTGGTTTGTCGGCGACACGGTGTGTGCCGCCAGGTTGCGCAGCGACGATAGAATCCGCCGTGCACGCCGCGTCGCATCTCGTTCGGCGAGGAGCGCCTGTTTTTCGCTCGCCGGGATCTTGAGCGCGAATGCCAGAACATCGGCGATCTGGCCAAGCTGCGCTTCGCTCGCCAGAAACTCCTCGATCGCGTCGGCTGAGTCTGAAATCTTGCCGGCCAGTTGTCGGCAGACGTCGATCAGCTTTTTGCGAAGCCCCACCCCGGCATTGGGAGTCGGGTTGGCATCGGGGACCAGTTCGACGCGCGCAATGCGATAGGGCTCGTCGATCTCGAGTTCGCTCAACACCCGCCCTCGGCTCAGCCCGGTGAGCAAGATGTTGTGGCAGCCATCGGGCAGCGGCGTATGGGCCATCACTTTGCCGACGCAGATGGTGTCGAAGATCGGTGGGCGGCCTTCGTACTCTTCTTCCCAACCTGGCAGCAGTTGCCCGACGGCGATCAATTTGTCGTCGGCCATTGAGTCGAGCAGCATCTTGCGATAGCGCGGCTCGAAAAGATGGAACGGCTGGACGACGCCAGGGAACAAGACGAAGTTGGGGAGTGGAAAGAGCCGAACACTTCCCGAGAAGTTCGAGAGCGCGACGGAAAAATCGGACATGGTCGGAGCCCGTGCAGGGTGGGATAGACGGCCGAGCGCGCCAAAGTCGCTATATCCATACTTGGCCGCGCCGGCCCGTTGGTCAACTCTCGGATGGGGGTGGATCGAGATGAATTTCCGGAATCAGGTCCCCTACGATCTCCACTTTCGGAAAATCCTCGGTGCTTTCGAGGATTTCCTTACAACATTCAGTCAGGTTCTTCTCCAACTTGACGACATCGCAACCTAAGTGTTCAGGCTTGTATTCTTGCAGGTAAGCGAGCGACGAGTGGTACAGCTTCTTCGCGCCGCGCGTGTTTCCGTTGCCAAAGTGATGCAAGCAAACCGCCACCTGAATCAGGCCCTGATAGAACTTACGCGACGGGCCCGAATACTCGGTCCAAAGCTCCTCCCAAACTTCGTGCGCCTCGAAGAAGTCGCACGCGTTGAAGTGCGCGATTCCTGCGAGATACAGCGGGTGATATTCGGCGGACATGAAGGTTGATTGCTTTGAAACTTGGACGGTGGAGGGGCCAGGCGCTCTCCAGCTTCGCGCAAGTTGTCTGGCTTTGCCAGGGGATAAGTCGATTCCAATAGGACGCTGCTCGGATTTTGCGCCGAGTCGATTGGTTACAAATGGTGGGAATCGTCCCGATTCTTGACATAGTGGCGCCGCCAAGGCGACAATGCCGCCACTCGTCGTCGGTTGTTTGGAATTTTCCCACCCGTCCGTGCTGCTCCCAATGGCCAAGGTCAAATCGAATTCAGCAAAGGATTCAGCAGGCAATTCCACCACGGAACGCAAGGCTTTCGCCGGGAAGGTGGTTCGCCGATTGGCCCGCGACTACGCTGACGCCGTGTGCGCCTTGAATCACGAGTCCGCCTTTCAGTTGCTGATAGCCACCATCCTCTCGGCCCAATGCACGGACGAGCGTGTAAACATCGTCACCAAGGACTTGTTTGCGAAGTACCCGACGGCAAAAGATATGGCCCTCGCTCCAATTGGCGATTTGGAGAAACTCGTGAAGACGACCGGCTTCTTTCGCAACAAGGCGCGGAACATCAAAGACTGTGCCACAGCCCTCGTTGGAAAGCACAACGGCGAAGTCCCCAAGGATTTGGACGCCCTCACAAAGCTGGCCGGTGTGGGACGCAAGACGGCAAATGTGGTGCTGGGGACGTGCTTTGGCATTGCCAGTGGCGTGGTTGTTGATACTCACGTCGCCCGACTGACGAAACGGCTCGGGCTCACTACGGCGGAAGACCCGGTGAAGATCGAAAGCGACATGATGGCGCTGCTTCCCAAAAAAGACTGGATCAACTTTTCGCACCGGTTGATCCATCACGGACGCCGCATTTGTTCCGCCCGAAAACCGCTGTGCGAGGAATGCGGCATGAAGGACTTTTGCCCGCGTATCGGCGTGGAAGTTCCAGGTTAGAATCGCCTCGTGAACCGATGTTTTGCGAACGCTTGAGGGAACGGACTAAGCCATGATCTTGACCGGCGATGAAATTCACAAGAATCTTGGCCAATCGATTGTGATCGACCCGTTCACGCCGGAGCGGCTCAACCCGAACAGCTACAACCTGACGTTGCACCACGAGCTGATGGTGTACGAAGAAGTCGTCCTCGATATGCGGCGCCCCAGCCGCACGCGACGGATTACGATTCCGCCCGACGGCTTGGTGTTAAGCCCCAATCAGCTCTACTTAGGGCGCACCGCCGAATACACCGAGACCCGCGGCTTCGTGCCCATGATCGAAGGTCGCAGTTCCATCGGGCGACTGGGGCTATTCGTCCACGTGACGGCCGGATTCGGCGACGTCGGCTTTCGCGGTTATTGGACGCTAGAAATGTTCGCGGTGCAGCCGGTGCGGATCTACCCCGGCGTCGAGATCTGCCAGATCTTTTATCATCAGGTGCACGGCTCAGTTTCCGAGTACCGTAGCGACAAATACCAAGACAACCGCGACATCCAACCCAGCCTCCTCTACCGCGAGCTTGGCGGCGACAGCGACCCGCAGTTGGAACTTGAATTCAAGGACTAACACGCCGCTACAGCGCGCGCTGTAGCCGCACTCGCGAGGAGTGCGGTGGCCCTGCAAGCAATCGTGAGCGGAAGCCTCCCCCTCTACGGCCAAAAAAGGCCGCAATCAGGCGTCGCGTAAGCGAGATCGCCCCCAAAATGGCAGGAATTGCAGCCGGGGTGGCGTTGCGGCATCGGCAGATTTCGCGATAATCCGAAGTTTGCGGCGAACCCAAAGGGAGTGCCCAGCGACTAGTCCGAAAGGACGATCGCAGCACCACCTACGAATGGTCCCCCAACCGTCTCGAAACAATCGATCGCAGTTCGTTCGCAACACAAAAACGCCAAAACGGGGCGTAGCTCAGCCTGGATTAGAGCGCTACCTTGGGGTGGTAGAGGTCGCAAGTTCAAATCTTGTCGCCCCGACTGTACTTCAAATCGAGCCGTTCGGCGAAAACGTCGAACGGCTTTCTCTTTGTGGTGCAAAGGTTTACGTCGCTCAGAGTGCGGTTCAAACAGATCAAATCGAGGATCTCGCGACGAACGGAGCTGTTTGAATGACGCCAAGTCTCGGCCACATTCTGGGCGAAATCGAAAATCGCCAGCGCCACTTTTCCCCGCGACGGGTCCACATCTCCGAGTGCGGCCAAAGACTCGTCAGCGTTCTTCGCCTCGGCCTTCAGCTCTTTGGACTTCGACTTGTAGAGAGCCTCGTCGATGGTGCCACCAAGGTAGGCGTTGAGAAGGCGGTCCTGCATGGTTGCCAATTCACTCTTCCGCTTAGTGAACGCCGTGGCTTGGCGGCGCCGGTGGGCTGTTAGGTCGCAGATAGCGTCACTCAATTGGATTCGCAACCACGCCGTTTGTTCGACTTCGAATCGGAGGCCGGCTAAGTCGCTGACGATCGCCTGCTTGAGTTCCTCGGCCTTCCAGCGGACCCTGGGGTGCTCCGGCCCGGGGTGGTTATTGGCACAGCGGTAATAGATGTGTTCCCGGATGCCGCCGCCTTTTAGCTTGCGCCGAATGCGTTCGCCCGTAATTGACTGGCCACAGAACTGGCACGTGAAGAGTCCGCCAGCCAACCCGTGCTCTGGATTGCCCGTCCGGCGGTTGCGGCCGTGCATAACGTCCTGGCAGGCGTCGAAGACGGAGCGGTCGATGAGTCGTCGATAGCTTCCCTCAAACACCTGTCCATTTCGATGCAATTCGCCGATGTAAAAGCGGTTGCTGAGGATGTACGAAAGTGCCGTCCGGTGAAATCGACGGCGGCTCTCGCAGTAGACATGTCCTTCCTCTGCCAACTGGTCGGCGAGCGTTTTGAATGTGTGTCCGCCTGTGGCGTAGAGTTCGAACATTCGGACCAACGCGTGCGACTTATGGGGGTGCGGCTGCACTGGCTCTTCTTTATCGTCGACATTGATGTAGCCATACGGAGCCACGCCGGTGGGCCACCCCTGCCTAACCTTTTCGTCCATCCCTTTGAGCACTTCGGACCGAAGGTTATCGCTGTAATACTGGGCGACGGCGGCCATCACGTTAAATGACAAAGCGCCAGCGGCGCCTGGCCCAAACTGGTTGTCGACAAAATCGAGTTTGACACCGCACTGATCGTCGAGTTCCTGGAGCCGGACGGCATCCTTGATGTTGCGGCATGCTCGGTCGAGCTTATGGCTCAGAATCGCCTGGATCTTCTCTCGTCGCGCGTTTGCCTTTACCCAGCTAAACATCTGATTGAATGCGATTCGCTCGGCACCCCGTTTTGCCGATTCGGCCACGGCGAATTCTTTAACGATTGTCCAGCCCTGGGACTGCGCCCGTTGCCGAGTAAACCGCAATTGGGCATCGATGGAATAACCTTCTCGTTGTTCGCGGGACGACACCCGTGCCCAGATAACGACGTTCATGACCTTTCCTCGGCGGTTCGCAATAAAACTTCGGCAAGCCCGCGAACGTTGGTCAGAATCTCGATGGCCTCGTCGTCGCTGATCACGCGGCCGTAGGCTATGGACCAGAAGCGACGAGTCTCGGCGATTCGCTCCGGTGAAAGCCACAAGCTTGGCTGCGGCTTTTCAGAAACGGACCCAGGCTCGGGTCCATGATGCCGGGTTTTGGGCGTAAGTCCAGCAGAATTGGGCGACAGTGGCACGGAATCCTTCTCCCATCAGGGGGCCGGGAAGCGTCGGTGCTTCCGGCTGCGTTCTCTGTGGGTAATTCTTCGCCTTGATTAGGGACATCGTCTGCGCACGCCCAGATGCGCCACGAAAAACATGTGTCCGGCATGTCCCTGGTTTTTCGCGCATCTCTCGCGCATATGCCGCGCATCTGACTTGGAGTGTCCCTAATGCGCTCCACCTCCTTAGTCCCTAGGATTCTGGGTCGGACGCTAATTTCAAAACATCGAACGAAACCGACTTGAGGACAAGGACCTCGCATGGAAGCCGCGAGCCAGCCGAATACGGAAATGAGTCCCGAGGACATTGGGGAAAAGGTTCTTGCCGCGGCTCACGAATACGCCGGCAAGGGATGGTCCATCCTGGCCGTTCCAATTCAGACCAAAAATCCAGGATTCAAAAACTGGCAGCAGCTCCGCATTACCCCGGACACCGTCGATACTTACTTCACCGGCAATCCCCAGAACTTAGGCGTGCTTCTGGGCGAGCCGTCCGGATGGCTCATTGACATTGATCTAGATAACCCACGGGCGGTAGAGCTCGCGCCGCGATTCCTGCCTCCTACAGAGGCTATCTTCGGCCGGTCGGGAAAACCACGCTCCCACTGGATCTATCGAGTCACAAAGCCCGCCGTCACGTCGAAGTTTAAGAGCAAATCGGCCGGCATGATTGTCGAGTTTCGATCGACAGGCATGCAAACCATCTTTCCGCCAAGCGTGCACGAATCTGGAGAACCGATCGAGTGGGAATCGCCTCATGCCGAGCCCGCGGACATCGATCCCGAGGAACTGCTCGCCGCGGTTGAGCGACTCGCGCACGCCGTCATGATCGAACTCGGCGAGCGTACCGAGGACAAGAAAAAGAAGAAGAGTCGAGAGACTTCCGAAAGGCCCAATCGCGAGAACTTGAGGATTTCGGCACGCGTGCAAGCCTGCGTGGCCGCCATGCTGCGTCTACGCGTTGCGGACAACAACGACGGATCAGGACGCTTGTACGCGGCGGCCTGCCGTGTCGTGGAACACGATCTCGACGACACCAAAGGATTGTCCGCGATACGCGAGTATGAGCGCCAGCGGCCGTTTCCCAGGCCTTGGTCCAATGAAGAGGTTCTGCAGCGCATCCGCGATGCAGAGTTCAAGGTCGAACGCGGTCTCATTCCTCGCGAATTGGCCACCAAAGGCAAAGGAAAAGTTGTCATCAGCCATGACGAACATCGCGTCGTCACCGAAACGATTTCCTACCTCAGCGCTGATGACGGACTCTTCCATCGAGGGGGAACTTTGGTCCGCGTAATTCGCGAGCCGTCATCCGAAACGGTCAATCGCACTGCGGGCAGCCCAACGATCGCTTTCGTGCCGCAGGCCAACTTGCGCGATCGAATGACAAAACACGTTGAGTTCACGCAGTTCGTGAAGCGAGGCGATGTTTTGGAGGAGGTTGTCACTCACCCCACTTCCTGGCTCGTATCCGCCGTTGAAGCACGTGGGGAGTGGCCAGGCATTCGCCGATTGGTCGGCGTTTCTGATGTCCCAGTGCTTCGCCGCGACGGCAGTCTTTGGCAAACGCCCGGCTACGACGAGATGACGTCGGTTCTGTACGAGCCGTCCGACGAGTTTCCGGAGGTTGGCCACTCCGTCCTGCGCAACGATGCTCTCGAAGCCGTCGAGGAATTGCTAGATGTCATCGGTGATTTTCAATTCGAAGGCGATGATCACCGGTCCGCCTGGCTAGCCGGTTTACTCACACCGTTGGCGCGGTTCGCGTTTGAGGGCCCAGCACCCCTCTTTCTCATCGATGCCAACGTCCGCGGGGCAGGCAAAGGCTTGCTTTCGCAAACGATTGGGCAGATTGTCTTGGGCCGTGAGATGCCCGTCAGCAGTTACGCTCACGATCCCGAGGAGATGCGCAAGAAAGTCACTTCGATCGCTATCGCTGGGGACCGAATGGTCCTGCTGGACAATCTTGAAGGAAGTTTCGGCAACGATACTCTTGATCGCGCATTGACGACGACAAGATGGAAGGATCGGATTCTCGGTAAAAGCGAGCAAGTGGACCTGCCGCTCATCTCAGTCTGGTACGGCACGGGAAACAACGTCTCGGTGGCCAGCGACACAACTCGCCGGATCATTCACATTCGCCTTGACGTTCTGTCGGACAAGCCCGAAGAGCGGTCCGGGTTCAAACACGCGAATTTGATCGAGTGGATCAGGGCCAAGCGTCCGTGGCTCCTTACGCGAGCGCTGACGATCTTACGAGCGTATTTCAACGAGGGCATGCCGAGGCAGAACGTCACGCCGTTTGGGAGCTATGAGGGCTGGTCGCGGCTAGTTCGTGAATCCATTGTCTGGTTGGGGCTTCCGGACCCTTGTGCAACACGGGTCAAGCTTGCCGAGATGTCCGATACGACGGTCGATAACTTGGAACAGTTGATGGACGCGTGGCATGCGGCGGAGTTTGAAGGAAGCGGTGTGGTGATTGCCAAACTGATCAACCGACTCTATGCCGACGAGTGGCCGCCGCGTGACGAGGCCAGCTGTTCGCTACGGTCTGCAATTGAAAGCATCGTAGGCTGTCCTCCTGGTAAGACACCGACGACACGCCAACTCGCAGCGAAGCTGAAGTTCTTCAGACGCAGAATGGTAGGCGGCAGGTACTTCGACCATTGCCCGAGCGGGCCAAGGCGAAATGGTGCTATTTGGAGTCTGGTTCGCGTCGGTTCTTGCCCCTGACTCACAGACTCACGCTGACTCACGGCGTGACTCACGCATCTAAATCCTTATTTCAAAGCGAGTTATGGAAATCTGTGAGTCATGTGAGTCACGTTTCAACCCTGAAGGACTTTTGGGAGTGAATTATCAAGAAATGTATGTGTCAAGAAATACGTCACGCATGTGTGTGTGTACGCGTGTGCGCGCACGCGTATGTGTAAGGGGCCGGAATGTGAGTCACATGACTCACAGACTCACGCCGTCAGGCGGATCGGAACCCGAGACGCCCTCACCAAGAAACGAAGCGAGCGGCTGGGAATTCCCCAACCGCCCGTCGTGTGCCACTGGCACCCATGTCGTGCCGCGCCATGCCAAGCCTTGCCACGCCAGGCCTTGGCCAACCGCTCCGTGCAGCGTCTCGCCAGACCAATCCATGCCTAGCTTTTCGTCCGTATTCTCACACAAAGGATTTGAGGGATGCAAATCGAATTAAGGAAAGTGTCCGACGTCAAGCCGTACGCCAACAACCCGAGGGTGAACGACGGCGCCGTCGAAGCGGTGCCCAAGTCGCTCCGGGAGTTCGGCTGGAGGCAGCCAATCGTCGTCGACAGCGACGGCGTCATCATCTGCGGCCACACCCGTTGGAAGGCGGCCCAGAAGCTCGGCCTGGAGCAGGTGCCAGTGCATGTCGCCACCGACCTTACGCCAGCGCAGGTTCAAGCATTTCGAATTACCGACAACCAAACCGCTTCGATCGCCGACTGGGACTTCGATTTGTTGCCGATCGAACTCAAGGCCCTCGAAGCTGCCAACTTCGACCTGGGCCTTCTCGGATTCGACAACGACGAATTGGCCAAGCTCCTTGGGAATGATTTGCAAGACGGTCAGTGCGATCCGGACGATGTGCCGTTACCGCCGGATGAGGCGATTACCCAGCCAGGCGACCTATGGCTGCTCGGTGACCACAGGCTGTTGTGCGGCGACTCGAGCAAACCTGAAGACGTTGACCGGCTGCGGGGTGGCCAACCGATCCACCTGGTTAACACCGATCCGCCATACAACGTGCGAGTCGAACCGCGAAGCAACAACGCAATCGCCGCGGGTTTGAGTTCGTTCACTAGCACCCATCACCAAGGGCTTGATCTCGCCCGGCATCCGGGTAAAGCGAAGCCAACACAAAAGCAGTTGCGGGCGAAAGACCGACCGCTGGCCAACGATTTTGTCTCCGACGAAGAGTTCGACCGTCTCTTGGATGCTTGGTTCGGCAATGCAGCCCGTGTCCTTCTTCCGGGTCGTGGCTTCTATATCTGGGGCGGCTACGCGAACTGTGCCAACTACCCGCCGTTCCTCAAGAAGCACGGTTTGTACTTCAGCCAGGCAATTATTTGGGACAAGCAACATCCCGTCCTCACGAGAAAGGACTTTATGGGCGCTCACGAGTGGTGCTTTTACGGATGGAAAGAAGGTGCCGCGCACACATTCCTTGGACCGAACAACGCGACCGACTTGTGGCACGTAAAGAAGGTCAACCCACAGTCTATGGTGCACTTAACCGAGAAGCCCGTGGAGCTTGCCACACGAGCGATACAGTATTCGTCCCGTCCTGGCGAGATCGTGCTCGATTTGTTTGGCGGGTCAGGCAGCACTTTGATTGGCGCCCAGCAGACGGGCCGAAAAGCCTTCGTAATGGAGCTCGACCCGTTGTACTGCGATGTGATCGTAACGCGTTGGGAGAAGTTCACCGGCGAAAAGGCGGAACGAGTGCCAGCCGCCACGGAGATCGCCACGTGAACGCGACGTTTGCCAACGCGGGCGTAGGGTGCCAGGCTTGGCCCACCGTCGCCACCAACAAGAAAACGCCCACACGTGGCGAACGTGGGGCGTTGGGTCGTAGCTTCAATGCGGGACTACGCGTTGCTGGCGAACTTCCCCCGATCAGCCTTCTTGAACCTCGACTCGTCGCCTTTGACGGTGATCTCTCGCGCGATCGCGGCAGGGGCAGTCCGCCATCGCGCATGAACTAAACCTGACGCAGGCAACGATTAGTCGGGACCTGGAGCACGTCCAAACCGCGTGGCGAGAATCTTCCATTCGAGACTTCGATGCCCAGCGCGACCTGGAAATTGCTCGCCTCAACCAAATCGAAAAAGAAGCGTGGGCCGCGTGGGAGCGTTCTCAGCAACCCGCTCAAACTGCCGTTGTTAGTGG
>CAZWSX010000009.1:0-236339 GCA_964636985.1 uncultured Pirellulaceae bacterium
CAAGAAGGGTTCGATCGACTACGTTGTCACCGCCGACGCTTGGGGGGACGAGACGAACGTGGAGAACAATCGCAAGACGACGCGGGTGGAAATCGTCGACCGGCGACTGAATGTCTTATGGGTGGAATCTCGCCCGACATTTGAGTTTCGATTTGCCAAGAATCTATTGGAACGAAAGCTCAACCGCCGCGATCCCACGGCGAGCGATGCGCCCGAGTCGCCGGGATTTCGGTGTGTCCTGCTGGAGGCCGATCAGGAATATGCAGCAGCGGACCAGACGGTGTTGCCTAGGTTTCCTGAAAAGTGGGAGGAGTTGGCCGCGTACGACCTCATCGTGCTGGGCGATGTTTCGCCTAATCAGTTGGGGACAAATGCCTTGAAGCACATCGAGCGATTCGTAGCGGAGCAGGGGCGATCACTGCTGTTGGCCGCGGGGCCGCGATTCAACCCCAAGGCGTTCGCCGATACACCGCTGCGCGGGTTGTTACCGTTTCGCGAGCGTGAAATGGGAGAACCGGCGAGCGTCCCGGCCTCTAAGCTCGATCAGGCCTTTCGAGCCACACCAACGGTCGCAGGCACCGCACTCGCGGCTCTTTCGTTGAATGACTCGGCTGTCGAAAGCCGCCGGATTTGGTTCGAAGAACTCGAGCCTCTCTGGTGGGCGGCCGACTTAGGCCCGACCAAACCGGGCGTGCGAACGCTTCTCGAAAAGCACGCACCCGCGGCCGGGGACAAACCTTCGGCAGGAAGCGATTCAGTGCCGCTGGCGACGCTTCAATTTGTGGGTGCCGGAAAGGTTTACTTCCAAGCGTTCGACGAATCCTACCGTTGGCGAAAAAGCGACCCGATCGCCTACGAGCGTTATTGGCTGCAGATCGTACGATTTTTGTGCCGCTCGCGGCTGACATCGGATCGACCACTGACTTTGACCGTTTCGCAGCCGCAAGTTCGTCGGGGTGACCAGGTCCTGCTACGGGCGCGCTTTGGGGATGAAGCAAACGCTCCGGCCGACGATCTGCTGCCGATCCGCATTGAACCGGCCGATGGCGAGGCAATTCGTTCATCGCTTCGCCGCACCGAGATGGCCAGGCGTGGACTTTTTGAAGGCAGCGTCACAGGCCTCAAACCGGGTACTTATCACGCGGTGGTATCGCTTGGATCGACTCCCGAGGCCGAAGCATCGTGCGACTTCGAGGTTTTGACGCCGCAGACGGAACTCGATCGGCCCGAAATGGCGTCGGAATCATTGCGACGCGCTGCGGAAATCTCCGGCGGACAATTTGCCCGCTGGAGTGAATCGGACGACATGCTTGAGAAACTGCCCTCCGGCAAGGGAGCCCGAATCGCATCGCTTCCGCCAATTCCTTTGTGGAACTCGCCCTGGCTGGCGGCATTGGTAGTCGGACTCTGGGCGTCCGATTGGCTGCTGAGACGCAGGGCCGGATGGGTATAATCGTAGTTGGCAGGGCGTATTTCATTGTTCTCTTGGGCGCAGCTCGGTTTACCAACAGGAAGTCGCGATGATTCGCCGAGCGGCCGATGAAATCCTGCTCGCTGCGATGCGTCGCGTGCGTCAGAGCGTTTGGTGGCGCCAAACGACTATGGCCGGGCTGTGGAGCGCGTTTTCTTGTTTAGCGCTCACGCTTGCCGCTATGGCCATCGATAGCTGGACTCGTCCAGATGGTCCGCTGGCCAGGTGGGTGCTCTTTGCGGGTTTTGTGGCAGGGTCCGCCGCGCTCGTGGTCGTGCTCTGGCGACGGCTTGGGCCGCGATCGGAATCGCTGGTCGATGTCGCCGGCCGGGTCGAGCAAACCCATGCCGACCTGACTGGTTGGTTGACCTCCGCGACCGCGTTCGCCGAAACTTCCGATGTGCCGGGGCAATCGACCTCGCTCCGCGAGTTGGCGATCCAACGTGCTGTCAGCCGTCTGGAGCAAATTCCCGAGTCGAGTTGGCGCAAGTCATCCCCGCCGAGAAGCACCATTTTCGCGGGTGTCGCACTCGCCATCGCAATGGCAGGGATAGTTGCGTTTCCCAATGCAAGCATCGGTGCGAGACGACTGCTTCTCCCTTGGCAAGACACGGTGTGGCCGCAACGCGTTGAACTCGCGTTCGAGGGATTGCCCTCGCTCGTTGCGGCAGGCGACTCGTTGGAGTTGGAAATCATCGCGAAGCGAGGTCCGCGCTTGCCGCGCGATTTGGTGATGGAACGGCGACTGAGTGGGGCGTCCGAGATTGAGTCGACGGCACTGGCCGTCCAGCGGCAAACGGCTATCAAGCGGACGATCATGGCCGGCAATGTTTCCTTTGAGGTCCGGGCTCGTGGCGGCGACGACCAGCGGATGCCGTGGCAGTCGATTACGGTCGTTCCGCGGGCGTCGATCTCCTCCGCTAATATTCTGGTCCACCCACCTTCCTATTCGCGCTTGCCGGTCGAAGAGTCGGGGAACGTCATCGAATCGATTCGCGGAGCGACGATCGAGTATCGGGCGAACACGAACGTACCGATCGCGGCAGCGCGTTTAATCGACGAACATCGCCGGCCGCTCGACGTCGATATCGAAATTGCGAACGACCAGTCGGGCATTTCGATTCCGCTCGGGTCCAAGCGTCCCTGGAAGCTGCTCGAGCGGGGCCAGATCGGGCTGGAGTTAACCGACACTCGGGGGCTGCGCGCGGTCGCGGCCAAGTTCGATTTGCGCCCGCGCGACGACACACCTCCGCATGTGCGGCTGACGCATCCGCGCGCTCAGGCGTTCGCCACTCCGCAGGCGAGCCTTCCGATTGCTGGATCGTGGAGCGACGACTTTCCAGACACAGCGATATCGGTTGCCGCGGCACTCGTGAGCGTCGAACAAGGGCGAGAAATAAGGATCGAGGTCTCCGTCGAGTCGCTCTTGGTTTCTGGCCCAGAACAGGGAATCTCTCTCGCCGGCGCGATCACCGGAACCATCGAGTTGGCCTCGACCAATGCCAAGCCGGGCGATCGGATCGTCGTCACCGTGGTGGCCGAAGATGCGGCAGGACAGAGTTCACCGCCGGCTGAGCGAACCGTCGAAATCGTCGACTCCGTCGAATGGAGCCGCCGGTGGAAAGATCGACTCAATGGGCTGCTCGCACGATTGGATGAGGATGCGCGAACAGTGCGTTCGTTGCGGGCGATCTTAGTCGAGTCCGAAGCGGCCGTTGGCGTACACAACACCTGGAGTCGCACGCTCCAGGAAGGCTTGGAAGGAATCGTGACTAAGTGGCTACCCATGGTCGCGGCCTGGGAACGCGCGGACGACGGACTTTTGGCATCTGCAGGAGAAGCGTTCAGTGCAACGCGTGAAAACCGCGCCGAGAGCACTCCCGTTGGGAAACTGACGAAGGAATTGAAGGCGCTGCTTGAGCGCGTCCACACGGAGTCGATGACTCCACTGTCGGATGAGTTGTTTGAAGCATCGTCGCTCGGCACCGGCGCGGTTGATGGTCCCCAAGCAGCACAGATCGAAAAGCTCCGCAAGCGGCTCGAATCAGTGCTCGCCAAAGTCGACCTGTTCCTTAGCGAGACAGATGGCGTCCTTGCGCGTCACGCGGCCGAACAAGAGTCGCTGCAGTTGCGCCCCGCTTTGCAAAAACTGCTGGGCCAACTGCGAAGGCTCGAACGCGATTGGGCGAGCCTGGCTCTCAAAAACCTTCGTTCGTCGGATGATCCTGCCAGCGGCGACGATGGGGCGCAAACCACGGCCATCCAGAACCGAATGGCGGAGCAAACGCGGATCGCGCGGGAGTTCTGGCAACAGATTCGTGCCCGCATTGAGGCGATTGACGGGGATCGGGACGATCTCGATGCCAGCGAGACACTGGCCAATTTCAGGCAGATACGAGCCATGGCCGAGGAGTCCCCGATCGACGCCTGGCTGGCCGCCTCGATCAACCTCGGCCGGACGAAAAGAGCGAGCGACGCGCAGCAACAAGTGGCCAAGTCGATGGTCGCCGTTCAATCGTTGCTCGACGTTCTGAGTGACTCGCCTGAGACGGAGTTTCGCGAGAAACAACAAGTGATGGCCAAGGCCCGGCAAGAACTTTCGGCCTTGGCGGCGGCACAGACGGAGGTCGTCAAGCGGCTGCAAGCCCTCACGCGCCGTGCGCCCATGGAGGGAGAGGCAGCAGCCCTTGCCGCTGAGCAAAAAAAAGTTGTCGGGCAGCTGACCAAAGTCGACGACGCGATGAACCGCTCGGTCCTGCCGCAGGCGGCAAGCGAACTCGACCTCGCCAAGACCCGGATGAACGAGGCGATCGCTACCACATCCAAGTCTCAGTTCGCGCAAGCCTGGGGCGCCGCGCAATCGGCTCGCGTGCGAATCGAAGCGGCGATTGCCGCGCTCACAGATGACGAAATGGCGGCCCAACGAGAACGGGTGGCCAAGACGATTGAGTTCCTCAAAGCGGGTGCCGCCGAACTATTGAAGCGACAATCCCAAGTGGTCGCATCGCTTGATCCGCTGCCTGGTGGAGCAGTCCTCCGAGAACTATCGGCCAATGAGTTGGAACTCGCCGAACTCACCTCGCAAATGGGTGAGCAAGCGAAGGCCACCCCTGCCCTGCTGTTTGCGCTCAACGCCGCGGAAGAAGAACTCCGCCAGGCTGGTGAATCGTTGGCCGCACCTACAACAGCGGCTAGGGGAAAAGATTCGGCCACGCGCGCGGAAAGCCGGTTGCAACGGCTCGTCGAGGCGCTCGCTTTGGATGGTTCGGACGATCGCGAGCAAAGTGAAGGAGCACCACCCGATGAGAATGCCAGCGCCAATCCAGACAACAAGAAGGCGCCGCAGGGAGTGGGACCGAGTCGCCCTGAGATCGTATGGCTCCAACTCGAGCAGCACACGATTCAGCAGCGAACAAGTGAACTGAATCGCCGCCGCGAGGCAGGCGAACCCGAAAGCACTTGGGGAAACGACTTAAGGACGCTGGCGAATCAACAGGACGCCTTGCTTAAGATCGTCGACCAATGGCTCAGCGGCGCCAACGAATCACCTAAGGATCTGCCCAACGAAAAGATGGCACCCTCCAAGACACCAGGCAAAGATCCGCTCGGCAATCTGGACGAGCAACTGTTCCCCCGTCCGAAGAAGGAAGGGAAAAAATGAGGCTCCAGGCTACTTCCATGGCAATGATGGTCGCGTTCGCATTTTTAGCGGCGGGCAATATGGCCGTAGCCCAAGCTCCCGCCAAAGCGGTCGACGCGCCAGTCACAGGCGAGGACTTGGAACTTGGCCCGCAAAAATCGCCTTTGGCGCGATTGCGCGACAAGCTCAAACGGGCGTCGACCTTGCTCTCGGATAAACGAACCGACAATGCGGTGGTCGATTTGCAAGTGGAGATCGAGTTCGACCTGGAGGACTTACTGCGGCAAACAGGCAGCTCTGCGAGCCAGTCGTCCAGCACCGCCTCGCAGCAAGCCGCGAGCGAAGCCAATGGCCCAACTCGGCCCGACACTAACGCCACCAACGGGGAGAAAAACTCCTCGGCCAGCAAAGGCGCCCCCGGCGGAGCCAATCGGAACCCTCTTAAATCGCTGGTGCGAGATTCCTGGGGCAGTTTGCCTGAACGAGCCCGACAAGAGTTGCAGAGTGTCTCGGGCGAGGATTTCCTGCCCAAATACCAACGTATGATAGAAAGGTACTACCGACGTCTTGCCGAAGAAGCGAGCCGTAAGAATCGCGAGTCGACTGGCGAGAACACTAGCCCCAATAATCGCCCGTAACGGCCCTAGCTGCTGTGGATCGTCATCTCTCCATCACCGCCGCGATGAACCGACGCCGATTGCTGGCGTCGCTGGGGTGCCTTTGCGGATCGATGGCCGGAGCGGTAGCGTGGTCTCGCGCGTTCGCACAGAGCGACACGTCGGAATCGGACGGAGCATCGGCAGACTCCAGTCGCGACGATCCGCGTCCTTCTTTGAAGACAACGCCCGAGGTTCGCAAGGCGATCGATAGCGGCATCGCATTTCTGGTTAAGCAGCAACGCGGAGACGGGTCGTTTGGCTCGGCTGCGTATCGCGGCAGCGTTGCGATCTCGTCTTTGGCCGCCATGTCGCTGATGGCTTCTGGAAGTACTTCAAGCCGCGGTCCGTATTCGGCGAATGTTTTCAAAGCGTCCGGGTACGTGCTGTCGCAGTCGCAGGAGGACGGCTCGATTTTTCATCCGCCCACGGCGGCAGAAAGGCCGATGTACGACCATGGTTTCGCTACGCTCTTGCTCGCGGAGTTGGTTGGAGCCGACGAGCGCGAGGCGCTCCTGACCACGCTCCGCAGGGCTCTGCGAACGACACTCGCCACGCAAAACGAAGAAGGAGGCTGGCGCTATCGCCCCGTGAAGAACGAGGCCGATATCTCGGTGACGGTTTGCCAGATGATGGCATTGCGCGCTGCCCGCAATGCGGGATTGAACGTCCCGAAGGAGACGATGACCAGCGCCGTCAAGTACGTCGAGTCGTGCCAGAACAGCGACGGCGGATTTTCGTACCGGCTCTCCGAGGGAGGCATCAGCGAGTTTCCGCGATCGGCTGCGGCGATCGTCGGCCTGCAATCGGCTGGCATCTACGAGGGAAAAGTCATCGACAAAGGGATTGACTACGTGATGCAGCGGTTGCCGTACGCCGAACACTTCAACGACAAGGCCCACTACTTTTACGGGCAATACTACGCGGCGCTCGCAACGTGGACGGTCGGAGGCGATGTAGCCGTTCGCTGGCACAGGGCGATTCGCGATACGCTCCTCGCCAAGCAGGACCGGGACGGAAGTTGGTCCGACGCCATCTGCCGCGAATATGCCACGGCGATGGCACTGTTGATCTTGCAAACCCCTGAGAGCTTGCTGCCGATTTTCGAGCGATAACGACGACTGGTTTTGCATGGCCAACTACAACGTTTTCGGGACTGTCGCACTCTTATCGGCGATGATGCTCATCGCCACGGCGGACGAAAAAGAGCAGCAAAGCAAACCCAATACCATTTGTCGCGATCGGGTTGCCATCGCTGCTTTTGGCGACCTTGGGCCGGACGGCGCGCGGTTCTTGGAGAACTCGGCGAGTGAACCCTCTCGCGAAGTGCCTGGTGTTATCAGTTTCGGTTCCTGGAGGGATGGCCCGCGTGGACCGATCGTTCTTCTGACCGACGGCAGCCGGATTGCCGGCAATGTAACGTCGGCGGACGCAAACGAGATCGAGATCGAACCCCTTAGCTCCGCCTGCAAGACGATCACTGCCGCGCCTCGACAAATCCGGGCGATTTGCTTCGATCCTCCACGCGACGAACGCTCGCGCGACCGCTTTTGGACGAGGTTGCTCCGTTCCGCACACGAGTCTTCTACCGAAGATGCCTTACACCTGCGCGACGGCAGTGTCGTCTACGGAACGATCGAGTCATTAAGTGACCAAACGACGATCAACTTTCGTACTCGCGGCGAAAAGAAGGCCCAGGACCTTTCGCTGGAGTCCGTGCGGGCGCTGGCCTGGAGTGAAGAACGCCATCCTCCGGTGGCAGCACAGGCTGGCGACAATTGGATCGGGCTCACCGGCTTGTTACTGCACGCGCGAAAAGTCGAGCCCGCTGAAAAAGGGCAAGGGGCCAAAGTTCATTTGGCAGCGGGTACCGATCTCGAATTGGCATCGCTCGAGCCCACATATTGGCGAACCGAGACCGCTACGGCCGTTAGCCTCACTGGGGTCGAACCTCTTGGCTTCCGCCATCAACCCTGGTTGGGCGAGCCTGGACACTTCGAAATAGTTGCCGAACGAACGATTGCCCCTGCGATCCGGGTGACCGACGAGCTTTGGTTTCGCGGGATACGCCAGCCTTCCGCATCGCGACTGGCGTTTGATTTGCCTCCCGACGCGACGCATTTTTTGACGCGTTTGGCTGTTGAGCAAACGTCTCGAAGTATCGGCACCGTTCGCTTTCGCGTGTTCGGCGGCGAGGGAGAATCGTGGAAGCCGCTCTACGAAAGCGAGATCATCCGCAGCGGGCAAGACTCGCTTCCGATCGTCGTTGCTCTTGAGGGAGCTACCAGGATGGCGCTCGTCGTCGACATGGCCGACGGCAACGACGTGGGAGACAACGCGGTGTGGATCGATCCGGTTGTTACTCTGTCGCGCGACCCGCGTCCGCCAATGCCCGCAGCAAGTAATCGTTGACGGCTACGGCGTCGATTTCGACGGCGACCTCGCAATTTTTCTTCCCTCGGAAACTTGGCCGGCGATCAAAGATGGTGGCACCATTGGTGATGTGGCCCGTCGTTTCCACATCGCCATGCATCTCCGCCCATTCGAAGAGTTCGCTGTGGCAAAGCGCTGCCAGGGCGATCGCATCGTGAATGTGAACCGATTCCAGTCCCAGGTGCTGGCGATAGGCGCGAAACAGGAATGGCAGCGATCTACCCAGCAGAGAGCCGGCGCGGGACGATTCGGGCGGCAGCTTTCGCATCAGGTCGAAGTCGAAAATCACGCGGCTGGTGATATCGAGCGGGACGATCGTTTTCGGCAGGTTCGAGCGGAACACAAACCGGGCACTTTCCGGGTCCGCATAAATATTGAATTCGGCCGAGGCCGTCACGTTCCCGATGCCGTTGACGCTCCCGCCCATGATGAAAATGCGATGAACCAGGTCCACGATTTCTGGGTCTCGCTTGAGGGCCCGCGCGACATTCGTTAGAGGACCAAGGCACAGGAGCGTAAGCTGGTTAGGGGCCGCTCGGACCTCGTCGCAGATCATTTTCTCGGCAGGATGGACTCTGACAAGCGGTGCCGATTTGAGCGCTGCATTGCCCAGACCGTCGTCGCCGTGAATATGACGGGCATCGATCACGGGCCCTTGGTCAGGGGGAGAACCGAGGCCGATTCGCGGCCAGCGCGGCGGGTCGAGGTGTTCGATCAGCGCCTGCAAATTCGTGGCGGATTTTTCCGCCGAAACGTTCCCCTCGCAGGCGGTTACCGCGACGACATCCAGACGCGGGTCGAACAGGGCCATGGTCAGAGCAACGGCGTCGTCGATGCCGGGGTCGCAATCGATCAACACTTTTTTCGACATGACGCCAATTCCCTTGACTTTTTAACCTGATCCTCGCGTACTTCAATTGCCACTAATTCTAACGACTTTCCTCTCGCTCTCGAACGGGTAGGATAGCCATCCGGGAGTTGTTTCATGATTAATGGGCAAATCGCGCGCATTTGTGCGGGCGAAAACTTACAAACGCGAGAGATCGAACAGGTCTTCGACTCCTTCATGCGCGGCGATTGTTCCAACGAGCAAATCGCGGCCGTGCTGACGGCGCTCAAGCAAAAAGGGGAAACGGTCGACGAACTCGCCGGCGCTGCCGCCGCCATGCGAAAGCACATGACCCCCATTCGCCACCATCGCGAAGAGGTGATCGATACATGCGGCCCCGGCGGCCACCGCTCGGGCACATTCAACATCAGCACGGCCGCAGCGCTGGTGACGGCAGCCGCGGGCGTGCCTGTCGCCAAGCACGGCAATCGCAGCATCACGAGCAAAACGGGCTCGGCCGATGCCCTGGCGGCGCTGGGAGTGGAAGTCGCCCCTCCGCCGGCCATCGTCGAAAAGTGCCTCGATGAGTTGGGCGTCTGCTTTTGCTTCGCGCCAAGCTTGCACCCGGCCATGAAAAACGTCTCAACGGTTCGCAAGGAATTGGGTTTTCCCACCATCTTCAATTTGCTGGGTCCCCTCTGCAATCCAGCGGGAGCCGCTTACCAGTTGATGGGCGTGGGTCGCGCCGAATTGCGGCCACTCCTTTCGGCTGCACTAGCAAAACTTGGCGTCCGCCGCGCACTGGTCGCCTTTGGCGAAGATGGAATCGGCGAGGTCTCACTCGCGGGACGAACGCAAATATCGGAAGTCCGGGGTGCGGAACTCGGGGAGAAAACCTGGCAGCCAGGCGATTTCGGTTTGGAAGCCGCCGATCGCCAGTCGTTACTTGCCAATAATCCTGCGGAGAGCGCAGAGATCATTCGCGGCATTCTCGACGGACGACGAGGGCCGCCTCGCGACATTGTTGTGCTCAATGCGGCGGCGGCTCTGTTCACGGCAGAAAAATACAATAGCGAGAAAGAAGCGGCCCAGGCCGCGGCCGCTGCGATTGATTCGGGAGCGGCCAAGGAACTGCTGGCGCGGCTAGTCGCGATGACCAATTCGGGCAAGTAAACTTGCGGCAGATGATGACTCCTGGTTGCAACTCCCCCTCAGAGGAATCGCCCATGTCACGACGCCGCTCCACTCGCCGACAAGTGATGGCCTCAACCGGTGCCGCCGCGGCGATGATCGGACTGGGAATGCAAGTTTCTCTCGCGGAAGAAAAGTTTCCCGCATTCGATCAACTTCCCTCGTCACCCGAGCCGCCCGATCCGCTCAAGATGTTTGACGGAACGCCCGTCAAAACCGCGGACGATTGGTGGAATAAGCGCCGTCCGGAACTGGTGCGGTTGATCGAGCACTTTATGTACGGCAAGGCGCCGCCCAAGCCCGACCACATCACGGCTACGCCGAAGTTTCAAGACGATAACGCACTCGGAGGCAAGGCCGTCCTGAGTGAGATCAGCCTCGAGTTTGGCCCGCAGAACAAGTGCCAGCTCAACCTGCTCTTGGCACTCCCGAAAACAAAGCCGGCCGGCGCCAAGGTACCCGTTTTCGCAGGGCTCAATTTCGGCGGCAACCATACGGTCCTGGCCGATAAGCGGATCGAACTTGCCCGGGGGTGGCAATATCCCAACCGAAAAGGAGTCGTGAACAATAAGGCGACGGAAGAATCGCGAGGCTCGGAAACTGACGTCTGGTGCGTCGAGTCGCTCGTCGATCGCGGCTATGCGCTCGCGACGGTTTACGACGGCGACATCGACTCGGATACGCCAGAATTCAGCGACGGCATTCATCGCCACTACTACCGCGAGGGGCAGAGCAAACCCGGCGAAAACGAGTGGGGGACCGTCGCCGCCTGGGCATGGGGCCTCTCCCGAGTTGTCGACTACCTGACCACACGCGGCGAGATCGACGACAAACGGATCGCCGCGATTGGCCACTCGCGCTTGGGCAAAACGGCGCTCTGGGCGGGGGCACTCGACCAGCGGATTGCCATTGTTTGCCCGCACCAATCAGGAACGGGCGGAGCGGCAATGAGCCGCGCGAACGACCAGGAAACGGTTGCGCGGATCAACAAATCGTTCCCACACTGGTTCGCCGATAGCTTCGTGCCGTTTGGCGATCACGAAGACAAAATCCCTTTCGATCAACATTGCGTGATGGCGCTGTGTGCGCCGCGGCCCATCTTCGACACGGAAGGGATCCAGGACACCTGGGCCAACTACGGTAATGCCTTCAAGTCGCTGCAAGGTGCCGATCCGGTTTACAAATTGCTCGGCAAACGCGGCCTCAAAGCAGGTAGGCCCATCGAAGAGAATGAAAGCTTTTCGAGCGACAACTTCGGCGAACTGATGCAGTACCGTCGCGACGAAAAGCATGTGCTTAATATTGGGTACTGGACCAGAATTCTTGATTTCGCCGATCGTTGGTATCACGAGCGGGCGTAGTGGCGGGACATGACGTCTGAACTCGTTGGCCGTTTGGCTCCCTCGCCCACCGGGGCGCAGCATCTGGGGAACGCGCGGACGTACCTGCTGGCGTGGTTGTCCATTCGCAGCCGTGGCGGTTCGCTGGTGCTGCGGATCGAGGATATCGATTCCCCTCGCATTAAGGCTGGTGCGGCCCAGCAAGCGGTTGACGATTTGCACTGGCTAGGGCTCGATTGGGACGAGGGGCCAGATCGCCCGGGCACTCGCGGGCCTTACGTTCAAACGCAGCGGATCGATCAGTACAGGGCAGCGCTTGAGCAACTTAAGGCTGCGGAGGCCGTCTACCCCTGCATTTGCACACGCAGCGATATTGAGGCCGCCGCGAGCGCACCCCATGTCGGCCAGGAAGGTCCTGTCTATCCGGGCACCTGTGCGTCGAGACGGGTGGCCGATGCGGACCAGCTGTCCGATCGTCCATTTGCCTGGAGGTTTCGGACGCCCGACGAAACGGTATCCCTGGACGACCTTGTCCAGGGAAAGATCGCCTTCGATATGGCCCGGGAGTTGGGAGATTTCGTCGTCTACAAGTCGGATGGGACGCCGTCTTATCAGCTGGCGGTCGTTGTCGACGATCACGCGATGGGGGTGACCGAGGTTCTGCGGGGGGACGACCTGCTGCCGAGCGCCGCCCGGCAATTGGTTCTTTATCGCTTTTTTGGGTGGCCACCGCCGCAATTTGCCCATGTTCCGCTCGTCACGGGCACCGACGGGCGGCGGTTGGCCAAACGGCATGGCGACACGCGGATCGCTTGGTTTCGCGAGCGGGGGGTTCGTCCTGAACGGGTCGTTGGCTATTTGGCTTGGACAGCGGGGCTGATCGAACGCCAATGTGAGGTCACTCCGAACGAACTATTGGCGGGATTCTCGTTGGCGAAAATCCCGCGTGGCCCCGTTGTCTTCGACGAAAAGGGGCTCGCCTGGCTGCTCGCGGAGTAGCGCGAAGGATGCCGTCGCTTCGCCCCGCGTCCCGCTTTACAATGGACCGGGGTCGTCTTCGTATTGGGAGTTGCCGTCATGCACGCGACTGTTTTTGTGGCTTTGGGGCTACTGACATTGGGGCAAGTCGAGGCGCCGCAGGCAAAAAGCGGGCCAGCTGCTACTGCCACGAAAAAGGTTGACGTCGAGGCGGAGACCAAGCGGCTGGTAAAGCTGCTCGACGCCGACGAGGCCGATAAGCGCGAAGACGCCGAGAAAGAACTCGTCGCACTGGGCTCTGAGGTGCTGATGTTTTTGCCTCGGGTTGGGGCAAAGGACTCCGCCGAGCTTAAGAACCGGCTCCAGCGCGTGCGCGACGCCCTCGAGAAAGTGGCCGCTGCGGGTTTCTTCAAACCGTCGGTCGTCAATCTGGAAGGCTCCATGCAGTTGAGCGTGGCCATCGCCAAGATCGAGGAACAAACGGGCAACTCGTTGGTCGACTTCCGCGATCGCTACAGCCAGGACGCGACCAATCCAACGCTCAAGCTCGCGATTCAAAACGCCACTTTTTGGGAAGCAGTCGACCAGATTTGCGATCAGGCGGGTCTGGAAATCGAAACGACCAACGACGAAGGGAATGGTTTGCCCTTCATCGCTCGCACAAACGGCACCGAAAACCGCGTTGGCCGGGGACAGTACGCAGATCTGTTTCGACTGGAACCAGCCGCCGTCGAAACAACGCGCGACTTGCGACAACCCTCGCAAAACAGCCTCAGGCTTCTGACCAGGATCGCCTGGGAACCGCGCATTAAGCCAATCATCCTCGAGGCGCAGTTAGCCGACCTCTCGGTGGAGGATGAAAATGGCAAAGCCATTCCCCTCGACGAATCGGAAGGTCCGATTTTGGCCGAGATCGATGGCGTTATGTTGGCGACCGACATCACCTTCTTGATGCAGCTCCCTTCCCGCGACTCGAAGAAGATCGGGAAACTCAAGTGCAAAATGAATGCGCTAGTTCCGGGACGAATCGAAACGTTCGAATTCGATAAGCTAGCCAAGGCCAACAACACGCAAATTCAACGCGGCGACGTGACGATCACGGTCGAAAAAACTCGCAAGGTCCGGGAACTGTTCGAAATCCGGCTGCTGGTCGAGTACGCGCAAGGCTCGAAGGCACTCGAATCGCATCGCGGCTGGGTATCGTCCAACCCCGCCTACATGGTCGATCCCGCCGGCAACGAACTCGAAGTTGCCAGCATGGAAACAACCGTGCAGGACGAAAACTCGGTGGGGTTCGCCTTCCGTTTCGACCTTTCGGAAATCGCTGAGAAAGACGTACCCAAGTGCAAGTTCGTCTACAAGACGCCTTCCACCTTGATCAACGTTCCCGTCGACATCGAGCTGAAGGACATCGAACTCCCGTAACGACTTCGGTAACCCTTTTTCGCCAGCGCTTGGGGGGCATGTCTCGAAAGACGGACATGATGAGCGCCATGACTGCACGATCTGAAATCCGGCTCGCGAGCCGGATGCTGGGACGTTTGCTCTCGTTAGGAATGGTTATCGCATTGGCCGGCCCCGCTGCCGCCGATGAATCCAAAGGGCCAACCGCGAACGACAACGAGCCGCTGGCAACCGTCGACAACGTGACCATTCGCCGCGCGGCGATAAAACGAATTCTGGCCGACAAACTGCCCAACCTTGCGCCAAAGAAGGCCGCGGAAGCGGAGTCCGCTGCGCTCGAAACGATCGTCCGCCAACGCCTGGCGCTGGCTCGGCTTGTCGCTAAGAAGCAAGCTGCAAGCGACGCCGATGTCGAACATGAAATCAACATTCTCAAAGAGCGGCTTAAGCCTCTTGGCTCGACGCTCGAAAGTCACTTGAAAGAGCTGAACCTGACAAACGAGGAACTGCGATTCGACCTGCGTTGGCGTTTATCGTGGTCGGCGTTCCTACTGGAAAAGCTGACCGACGACAATCTGAAGAAGTACTTCGATGCACACCGCGTCGATTTCGACGGCACCAAGGTGCATGCCGCCCATATCCTGCTGGCTTGCCCTGTTGACGATGCGGCGCAACGCAAGGCCAATCACAAAGAGGCCGAGGTAGTGAAACGGCGGATCACCGACGGAGAACTCTCTTTCGCCGACGCAGCCAAAAAGTATTCAACGGCTCCCACGGCTGCGAATGGGGGCGACATCGGCTGGATCGAACGCTCTCAACCGATGCCGGAGTCGTTCAACGCCGCCGCTTTCGCGTTGAAGGCCGGCGAAACCAGCGAGCCAATCGAAACGGCGTTCGGAATCCACCTGATCCATTGCCTCGCGGTCGAACCAGGTCAGAAGACATGGGCTTCGGCACGTGCTCCCCTTCGCGCGGCGGTTACTCGCTATCTGTTTGATACCCTGGTCGAGCAACAGCGCGGCGACAGTAAGATCGAGTATCTCACTTCACCTAAGCCGTCCAAATAGCGCCCAGTTCAAGTCGAGCAAAGGAAGGCCGGTCGCATGAAGCGACGTGTTGCAACGGAAGCAGCTCCGAAGAAATCTTCTGCGAAGTCCAGGCGTCAGGCTCCAGGCGTCAGGCCTCAGGAGGTATCAGCGGAATGCTCCTTTTCGCTTCCATCGGAGAATTGGAAACGTTCGTTTCGCGCGAGACTGCTAAATTGGTTTGCCAAGCACTTGCGCGATCTTCCTTGGCGCAAGTCGCGCGAGTTGTACCGCATCTGGGTCAGCGAGATCATGCTGCAGCAGACGCAGGTCGCCACGGTGATTCCGTACTTCGAACGCTTCGTCGAAAGCTTTCCCACCGTCGCCGATCTGGCCTCAGCCGACGAGCACGATGTGATGCGGCACTGGGAGGGACTCGGCTACTACCGCCGGGCTCGGCAACTTCACGCGGCCGCGAAGCAAATTGTGGCGGAGCACCAAGGAGAGTTCCCGTCGACGGTTGACGACGTTCGCGGCCTGCCGGGCATCGGCAGGTACACGGCTGGCGCGATTCTCTCGATCGGGCTCGATGCGAAACTGCCGATTCTAGAGGCCAACACAATTCGCTTGCTCGCCCGGCTCTCGAAGTACGAAGGCGATTGCGCCACTCGGCAAGGACAGGATCACTTGTGGGCGTGGTCGGAGGCACTTTTGCCGGACGCGGACACAGGGCGATTCAACCAGGCGCTAATGGAACTAGGCAGCCTCGTCTGCACGCCGAAACAACCTAGTTGCGATGAATGCCCGGTGGCAAAGCTCTGTCCAACGTTCGCGGAAAGCTTGCAAGAGCGGATTCCTGCGCCCAAGCGGCCCAAAGCTTTCGAGGAAACGCGCGAAGCGGCGGTGATTGTTCTCAACAAGCGAAGGGAAGTGCTCGTCCGACAATGTCAGCCGGGCGAACGCTGGGTCGGCCTGTGGGATTTTCTGCGCGTCTCGTTGCCGCTTGAACCGTCGCGCAAGAGCCTGGGCGAGGCTGCTTCAATGGCCATCGAAACGCGATTCGGATTGCAAGTTGATTGCGACGATCCGGTCGCGACGCTCAAGCATGGCGTGACGCGATTCAAAATAACGCTCTCGGTTTTGCCGGCGACGTTTCGCACGAAACCAAAGAAGCTCAACGGCGGCGAGTTCGTGTGGTCGTCGATCCATGCACTGCAGGAACGGCCGCTCCATTCCTCCGCGCGACGCATTGCCGCGCGATTGGATCATCTTTTGAAGACACACCAGCAACGGCTGTTTTAGGTGCGGAACGTTACGAACAGCAGCGCCGCATCTCGAAGAGGCCGCAGTCGTTCCGCGATTTGTATGTCGCTTTGAAGTGTGTGCTGGTGGCGGTACCGTCGTAGCTGAAGCTTCCCATGATGGGTCCGATCACGGTCTCGCCGGCCAGATGTATGCATTCTTCCGTTTCGGAAACGATGTTGAGCGTCTCCTTGTAGCGGAACGGAACGATCACGGCGAAACGCCCCCGGAAGCGAACCTCGTATTGGCAGTTATTGATCCGACAGAAGGTCGCCTTGAGCGGCCCATTGTGTCCGTTCTTATAGCTGCACCATTTTCCTTCCCAGCCACCGCCGGAGAGGTCGGCGGCTTCCACCTCGGTAGGAACCAAGAGTCCACCCGCGATCAAGCTGGAAACAGTACCTAAAAACAAGCGACGAGATGGGATATTGAGTAGTAAGCTTTCGGACATGGAGGGGACTCCGGGAATCAGCGACAAGATTGGATCGCCCTAGCGCGAGCCACCGTCGTTCACTCGGCAAAACAAGGTGGTTAGACACCGCAGTTGTCCCAATATGCGGGTCTTTCCGATTTTGACGGGTTAGTGCCATTGCCGCAGACGACTCGCCTTGCTGCCACTGGCATTGCATCGGTATAGTTCGCCCCCGCGCAGACCGCAAAATGCGCGCTTGATGCGAGTTTCGCTAAAGCAGCGCGGATGATGCGAAACGTCCCCAGCTTCGTTTCCGCGAGGTCAGGGGAGTGTCTACAAAGTCACAACGACGGAACGAAACGTGAATATTCATCACGACACCGAAAAACGACCGGACCGGAATACCTCCTCCACGCGGTGGTGGATCGTTTCCATGTTGATGCTCCTCCTCGCTGGAGCCGCGGTTTTTCCAACCGCCATTTCGGATGTTCTGGCGAATCCGCCCGACGGCGATGTCGACTTCGGCGAGCTCCCCGATGGCCCCGCCAAGCGAACGGAAGGGGCTAAAAACCGGGATTCCGTGCCTGGGGCATTCCCGGCATTTTCCCCCGGCGGATCGAGGGCCGCCGTAGCCACAACGGCAACTGCCGACGGCCTGTCGGTAGCCCATGTCGAACTGCCTGACGGACGGCAACAAACGACGGTTATCGACGTCCGAACCCGGGCGATGGCGGTTTATCACGTGAACCCACAAACCGGCGTGATCACCCTCAAGAGCGTGCGAAATTTGGGATGGGATTTGCAGATTGATGATTACAATAGTGGGAAGCCCCAGCCGCGGGAAGTTCGCGCCCTTGTCGAACGGCGGTAGTTGGGGCGGATCCCAAAATCGGCCCCTGAATAGGCGCTTTGACTTTATTTCGAACTACACTCTTGGCTTTGGAACGAGAGTTGCGTAAAGAATTTTTGGTGTAGTCCATCGCTGGCGGACGAAACGGATGTCCCCGCCGTGCCAACCCGATTAAGAACGATTCGGAGTTTCGTCGCATGGCGAAGTTTGTCGACCTCAAAGAAGCAGCTGGGATCCTGGGTGTATCTGCCGACGAGCTGACCGAGATGCGCTCGCGCGGCGATATCTTCGGTTACCGCGATGGATCGAGCTGGAAATTCAAGATCGAAGAAGTCGAGCGCGTGCAACAAGAACGCGGCGCGTCGGGCTCGGGTCTGGGTTCCGGAATCATCGGCGCCTCGGAAGAAGACTTCGACGAACTTCTCGGTTCCAATCCCTCGCTTGCCTCGAGCGGCGGCCTCTCGGGGATCAACATTGGCGGGCCATCCCTGACGGGTTCGTCAGCGCCAGGCGACAGCGCCGATGAATCGATCCTGGTCAGCGAAGATGCGCTCGGTGGTTCGGCCGTGAAGCGCGGCAGCACCATCATCGGCAAAGATGGCGGCAAGGGTGAGAAAGAGGATAGCGACCTGAAGCTGGCGGGAAGCTCGCTCGAATCGAATCCGCCTCTTTCGTCGCCCGGCAACCTTTCCAGCGGCCTTTCGTCGAGCGGGTCCGATCTGTCCCTCGGCATGGACTCGAGTCTTTCAAAGCAAGAATCAGATTCGGGCGAGAGCCTCGATCTCGATCTGGGCAAGATGAACAAGAAGGGCGGCGGCATGACCGACGCCAGCATCTCGATGGGCGATCAATCGCTGGGCGATATGTCGTTCGGCGACGACTCGATCGACCTCGATGCCGAAATGGGCAAGAAGGGTCCCGGCAGCACAGGCGTTGGCAGTGACGTCTCGATCGCCGGCGGCGAAAGCGGGATCAACATCAGCAATCCTGCCGACAGCGGCTTGTCGCTCGAAGAAGAGCCTCTCGACTTGGGCGGTTCGAATATCGACGACCTCTCGCTTCCCGAAGACGACCAGATCATCGCGCTGGAAGACTCGGGCGAACTCGACGCCGCAACGCAAATCAAAACCGACGAGGACTTCTCGCTGTCGCCTTCGCAAGAAGTGACGGCCGGCGACGACTCCGATTCGGGCTCGCAAGTGATCGCCTTGGAAGACTCGGCTTCGTTCGACCAAAGCTCGGCGACGATGCTCAATCAGGGCGCCGCAGGGCTGGTCGCCGACGATTCGAGCGCTCAACCGTTTGATTCAACGGGTTTCAGCCCCGAAATGATGGCTGGCGCTGGTGCCGCTACGGCGACGGCTGCTGGCTATGCCCCCATGGGCTACGTCCCGGCGGAACCCGCCGAAGCCCCGTACTCGATTTGGCAAGTGCTGTTCCTGATGATGGCTGCCTCGACGCTGCTCATCAGCGGTCTGCTGATGTGGGACATCACGAATTTCATGTGGAGCTTCCCCGGCAACGAGCCCAACTCAACCGTGGTCATGGAGGCCTTGGTGAGCGCCGCCGGATTCGCCCCCAAATAATCCACGGCAGCAGACGCTGCCGGACAAACTGATTCGAATGGAGTCGAATCTATGCCAACTAAATTCTCGATCCGCCAGACCGTCTTGCTGGTCTGCGCAACTGTGCCTGGCCTTTGGGGATGCGTTGGCCAGGATCGCCTCGCCAAATCGCTCACCGAGAAGGAACAACTCGTCTCGCGCGTCGCCGACGAGATGAAGCACAACGACGAACTCAAGGCTGAGCTCGTCGAATCCAATCGCCGGGCCGCCGATGCCGAGCGCCAACTGGCGCGGCTGCTTGATCCGCGCGACCCGGTTGGCAGCAAGCTGGCCAAGAGCATCAAAGAGCGCCGTCGTAACACCGATTTGGAACCACGTTACGCCACGAATCTTGGCGGCGAATCGGCCCCGCGAAAAAGACCATTGCTCACCCCCGAATTGCGGTCGGCGATCGAAAAGATGCCCAACCTGCGGGTCGACGAGCGAAGCGGAGCGATTGTGTATCGCGGCGATATGCGATTCGACGCTGACGACCGCCCCGATGATTTGTCCAAGCGCCGACTGAACGAATTGGCCCGTTTCCTCCAAAGCTCGGAAGGGAACAATTTACAGGTCGAAATCACGGGCCTCGATGTGAACCGCGCCGAGGGGCAACGCAACGCCGGCCATGCCCGGGCCTCGGCAGTGGCTGCTCATCTGTGGCAAAACCGAGTGAGCCGCCAGCGAATCGTGGTCGACTCCCGCAGCGGCAGCCCCCTGGAAGACGGTGAGGGCCGGCCGCTCCCCAACACCAAGGAGAAGGTCGAAATCGTGCTGGTTCCCAGCGATTCCTTCTCGCCACGGCGGAGCAGCAGTTCGTCGGGCGAAACGGCCCGTTCCGAGCGTTCGGACGAGGAATCGGGCAACTGGACGGCGGTTGAACGGTAGAATCCTCACGCCGAACCACAAATTGGGCTGGTCCCTTTCTAGACTTTTTGTCGTATAATCGGGAAGGTTGTACTAACCACGGTTTTCGGCCCCGCGAACATCGCGAACGGAACCGTCCCGCCCCCAACTAGATGGATCGTTTGTCGCATTGCAGCGGTTGCGCCTGGACTGTCCGGGGGGGAACTCGCCTGCGGCATTGATCGTGGTGTCAGCGCCGTTCCCGTCGGCGCAGGATTCGAGGCCTCTCGTGCTTTCGTCGCGATTCTTGATTACGTGTTTCTTGCTTTCGGCTTGCGCCTCGGTGGGATGCCGAAAGGTCACCGATACGCCTTACTACGCGCCGGTCGACGAGCGAACGTTTGAAGCCACGCCGTCGCGCGACCGCTTGATGGGCGCGTTTGTTCCGCGCGGGCAATACCTGTGGACGTTCAAGGCCGTCGGTCCGGCTGATCAAATCGCGAAGAACGAAGCGACCTTCTTAGCCTTTCTCAAAACGCTCAAGTTCACCAAAGACGCCGATTTGCCGACGTGGGAATTGCCCAGCGGTTGGGAAGTGAAAGAGGAAGATCCCGAAGCGCGAATGGGGCGGTACGCCACGATCAAGTTGCCGGAGGCCGAGCAAGTTGATTTCGCTGTTTCGCGCGCTGAATCGGACGATGAAATCACCAAGGTGTTTTTGGCGAGTAACCTGACTCGCTGGCGCACGCAATTCGGAAGCGAACCAGTCAAGCCCAATGAGTACGACGAGTTCGTGGGGCATGTGGATGCCTCGGGCGTTGACGTTCAAACGGTCAGCGTCTATGGAGAGTTCCGCGGCGGGCCGATGGCCCCGGCTCGGCAATCAGCGCAGCCGCGACCTAAATCACCACCCGCTGAGACCAGCCTCAAGCATGAAGCACCAGAAGGTTGGAATCCGACGGCAACAAGCGCGTTCCGAAAATTGGCATTCGAAATCGTCGCCGACGAAAACACAAAAGCCGAGTGCACGGTGATCGCCTTGGGACCAGCTCCCGGTTCGGGAACACTTTTGCAAAACGTCAACCGCTGGCGCGGCGAGGCCAAACTCGAGGCGACCGACGAAGCGACTGCGGATGCGCTTCCCAAAATCAAGATTGGCAAAGACGAAGGAGTCCTGGTCGAAGCCATCTCGGACGTCGAAGGCGCCAAGAGCGTGATCGGCGCCATCTGCGACAAAGGTTCGCAGGTCTGGTTCGTCAAATTGTTCGGCCCCGCGGCCTTGGTTTCCCGCGAAAAAGAGAACTTCCTTAAGTTCTGCAATTCGCTGGAATTGCCCTAGTTGCCAATCCAATGCGACAATCACATTTACCACCGTAAAGCAATTGTCGCCTTAAACTCTTCTCGTCCCAACGGCGTAGCATCCTTCCCACCCCCAAGCGAACGTCAGAGAACTTGCCATGAATGCTCCCCACCCCAATGTGCAAGTGGTCGTTAAGCACCTCGGAAAAACAGGAACGGACCCGACAGGGTTGCTCACGGAGGAAGGGACGCTGCCAACCAGCGAAGCCCCCGCCGCACCGCCGATGAACGGAATCGTGGGAGTCCTTTCATCGCTGCGGGTTACGGTGTGGCTATTCGGGCTCGCGACCTTTCTGGTTTTGGTCGGCACACTTGCACAAGCGGAAGAAGGGATGTGGCTCGTCATGGCCAAGTACTTCCGCTCGTTCGGGTGCCAGGTGGGACTGTGGGTTTTCTTCCCGCGTGTTTGGTTTCCCGACATGTGGCCCGAAGGCAAATTCATTTGGGGTAATGCCTGGTTCCCCTACCCCGGCGGCGCAACGATCGGCGGCTTGATGATGGTGAATCTGGTCGCGGCGCACGTGCACCGTTTCACCATTTCGGCAAGCGGCCCGCGATTGTTTTGGGGCGTGCTGTCGATCATCGGTAGTGTGCTGTTCACCGCCGCGGTGATCTTCGGCGGCCAGTTCGACCAGGTCATGCGCGAAGAACCAATCGTGCCGCAGCAAATGGTGTGGGCGATCATTCTGGCTTGCGGCGCGATCCCAGGATTGTTCCTGCTCTTTCAAGCCAGCGACCCTAAAGCGAACTACAAATCGTGGCAATCGAACTTGCTATTTTATCTGGGCCTGGCTCTGACCGCGGCCGCGATGCCGCTGGGCGCCATTGCTTACGTGCTGATGCCCGATCCCTATGCGATGCGCATCCTGTGGCAATTGCTGCAAGGGACGGCGGTGGGCGTTGCGTTGTACTTTGCCTGCTGGCTGGTCTTCGAACGGCGGGCGGGGATTGTAACGATCCACGCCGGCGTGGCTTTGCTGATGTTCTACGAAGCCTTCGTCACCGTTTCGGCAATCGAAGAAAAAATGCCGATCGTCGAAGGCACGCGCGCACGATACGCCATTGATACCCGCGCTCCGGAACTTGCTTTTGTCGAACAGAAGCCAATCGCCTTCAGCGAGGCGAAAGACGCTCCGGTTGCCGCAGGAACCGCAAGTGACGAAAAGGTGCAGCACCACTTTCTGTTTTCTTTGAGCGGCAACTCGGAAGCGGAAAGCAAGACCGCGCCGCTCAAGGTGAGTGGGTTGCCGATCGAAGTCAAGGTCTTGAACTATTTCCCCAATTCGTTGCTTCGCGACAAGAAGCTGAGCGAAAGCACGATTGCAACCGCGGGCCTCGGCCTCGAACAAGTTGCCGTTTCAAAGGCCCCCTCTGCGGGAGCTAGCGCGAGCACAGAAGACATGCCGTCGGCTTATGTTCAGTTGTTGGATGCCAACTCGCATAAGGAACTTGGCACGTACCTAGTAACGACGATGTCGAATGCGCAACAACCCATTCAGGTGGGCGACAAGACGTACAACCTTGGTCTTCGCTTTCGACGCGGATATAAGCCCTACCAAATCGAGCTAGAGGATGTGCGGTCGGAAACCTACGTCGGCACGGGCATCCCCAAAGACTATTCGTCGTTCGTCCATGTGACCGACGCATCGCGCGGTATCGACCGGCGAACGCGCATCTTCATGAACGAGCCGCTTCGGTACGGTGGCGAGACGTTCTATCAGAGTGGATATGCTCGGCTTAGCGAAAACCTTGAGCAAACGACGCTGCAAGTGGTGACCAATACCGGTTGGATGGCCCCCTACATCGCGTGCATGATCGTGGTGGTGGGAATTTTGGGGCACTTCTCGTCTCGATTGATCCGCTTCCTGTTCACCGCTGTGCGTAACAACGCTTTGGTCGACGAAGCGAATTCGGCAGTAAGTCCCGATTCCAAAACGTCGGCGATCCTCGAACAAGCTCGCGGCAAGCGAGCCAACGGAAGTGCTGCTCCGAAGAAAAACGGCACGTCCAAGCCAGGTCCCTCCTCATCTGTGATGCTGGGCCGCACTCTTGGTATCGCCGCGGCCGTGGCCATCGTGATTGGCGCGTTGCTGGCCTATCGCCGTCAGGACAAACCAGTCAACGGGTACGACCTCGACGCCTTCGGTAAGCTCCCGGCTGTTGCCGACGGTCGCACGAAGCCGATCGATTCGATGGCCCGCGTCGCGCTCACTATCATTTCCAACAACGATACCGTTCGGCTTGGCAAGTATGGCGATAAGAAGCGAGAGCGGATCTCGGCAACGCAGTGGCTGCTCGACGTGGCCACCGGCCAAGAGAAGGCTCGCGATTACGAGATCTTCCGGATTGAGAATCTGGAACTCCTTGGTGAGCTGAAGCTCGCGCCCAAGGCGGGTGATTTCCGTTACTCCGTAAACGAGATTGTCGACGCGGTCAGGGTTGTGGACCGGGAAGTGCAACGCATTCGAGCTTTACCTGAAAAGCAAGTTCGTACTCCCTATGAGAACGACGTCCTCGATCTCAGCAAGCGACTTCAAGAGTACATGACGATCTCGCGACTCTTTGTAAGCCAGAAAGTAATTCCACCGGATCTGAATCTGACTCCAGAAAAATTTGAGTCACTTGATCCCGCACTTCAACGCCAACTCAGCGGCCTGCTGGTGGCCGAGATTCATCGAGTTCAAGAGTTTTCAGAAGGCGTACCGAAGATCGTTCCGGTTCGCTTCGTCGACAAGAAGTCCGTGGCTACCTCGCCTGGACGAGAACCTTGGGTTTCCTTTGCTGTAGGTGCCGCGACGCAGGAGTTATCCAACGCTTTGCCTGGCGACGTCGTCGCGCACAACCCCGCTGTGGTCAGTTGGGCATCGATCTTCCAGGCTCGCCTTAACGACAAACCCGCCGACTTCAATCTGGGTGTCGCAAAGTATCAAGAGTGGTTGAACTCGCACGCCGATCAAATCGAAGATCTGCAGTTGAATAAGATCAGTTTCGAGTCGGCATATAACAAAGCAGCGTCGCTCAGCTTTGGGATGACGTCTTACCTCATCCTGTTTGTGGTCGCGTGCTTGGGATTGGCCGGGTTCCGGCAACAAGTCTCGACTGCCGTATTTTGGGCCCTGGTCGGAACATTTGTTGTTCACACCGTTGCGCTCGGATTGCGGATTTGGCTTTCCGGTCGCCCGCCGGTGACCAACTTGTATGGCACGGCGATCTTCATCGGATGGGCGGTGGTCGCACTGGGGCTATTGGTCGAAGCGGCCTTCCGGCTGAATATCGGCAATATCGTGGCTGCGGCGGGTGGCTACATGGGGCTGATGATCGCAGCATATCTCGCGATGGACGGCGATACCATCGCCGTGATGCAAGCGGTGCTCGATACGCAATTCTGGCTCGCGACCCACGTGGTGACGATCAACCTGGGATACGCGGCGACGATGTTCGCCGGACTATTCGCTGTTTGCTACGTCCTGGCTCGGGCGGGAAATTCGCTTGGGTTGTCAGGCTCGAACTTCGAAGAACAGCAAAAGACGATGGGAGGCATTGTCTACGGTACCACCTGCTTCGCACTGTTCCTCAGCAGCTTCGGAACGATTTTGGGTGGTCTGTGGGCCGACGACTCGTGGGGCCGCTTCTGGGGTTGGGACCCCAAAGAAAATGGCGCTTTGATGATCGTCCTTTGGAACGCGCTTTTGTTGCATGCTCGCTGGGGCGGGCTGGTGCGCGAGCGAGGCATGGCGGTCCTGGCCGTGTTCGGCAACATCGTCACACTGTGGAGTTGGTTCGGCGTCAACCAACTGGGCATCGGGCTCCACTCGTACGGGTTCACCAAGGGTGTTTTGCCGGCACTGGGTGTGGCCGTTGTGGTTCACCTGGTGATAGCCGTGATCGGTATGCTCCCGGATCGAAAGCATGCCGACGATGCGGAGGCCGCGCCGGCGGCGGCTTAAACGCTTTGCTGAGAACTTCACAACTGTTTTTAGGAAAGGACTTTGTGCGTTAAAAATCATCTACCGGGTGATTACCGGCGCGGATGGCGTTACACTAGCCCGCGTTAATGTGTGTTTCCCGGACGACGTTCGTTTAACCCATGAGGTCCCTCCAATGAAGTCTCTCTTCCCCGTGCGGAGTTTGTTGCTCCGCAACGCCGCGTGTTTGCTCGTCGCGAGCTTGTTCGCCGGCCATGCAGCGTCGACGGCGCTAGCCGAAGTGAAGGTGCCGGCGGTCTTCACGCCCCACATGGTTTTGCAACACAGCCAGAAGAATCCGGTTTGGGGTACGGCCGAAGCAGGCGAGAAAGTCACGGTCACAATCGCCGGCCAAAAGCACGAATCGACCGCTGGTGCCGATGGCAAGTGGAAGGTGACACTCGAGCCGCTTCCGATCAGCGCCGAACCTCTCACGCTAACCATTGCCGGATCAAACACGATCAAGTGCGACGACGTGCTCGTCGGCGAAGTCTGGATTTGCTCCGGGCAATCGAACATGCAATGGTCGGTCAATGCCAGCACCGATTCCGACATGGAACGAGCCGCTGCGAAGTATCCCAAAATCCGCCTGATTACCGTTCCCAACGTCGGCACGCAGGAACCGCAGTTCACTTTCAACGGCGCGTGGACGGCGTGCACGCCGGAAACCGTTGGCAACTTCTCGGCCATCGGCTATTTCTTTGGACGCCAGATTCACAAGATCACCGACGTTCCCGTTGGTTTGATTAACGTGGCTTGGGGTGGTTCGGCGTGCGAAGCATGGATTCGCCGCGACCTGCTGGCCAGCAAAGACCGCTACAAGAAACTGATGGATCGCTGGACCGGCATCGAAGCACCAGGCGAAAACGATCAAAACCGGGGACTGTTCCGCGGCAATTCCCGCCCCGGAAACATCTATAACGGAGTTCTCAAGCCGATCCTGGGTTACGGAATTCGCGGCGCGATCTGGTATCAAGGTGAATCGAACGCAGGCCGCGCGTACGAGTACCGCGAGATGTTCCCGCTGATGATCCAATCGTGGCGAGACGAGTGGGCCGAAGGAGACTTCCCGTTCTACTGGGTGCAACTGGCCGACTTCCAAAACGAGACACCCAATCCGGTTGAAAGTGACTGGGCCGAACTTCGCGAAGCCCAAACGATGACGCAGGACAAACTCAAGAACACGGGCGAAGCCGTGATCATCGACATCGGCGAAGGGAAGGACATCCATCCCAAAAACAAACTCGACGTCGGCAAGCGTTTGGCGCGACTGGCTTTGCGGCAGGTTTACGGCCGCAACGACATCGTCGATAAGAGCCCTCGCTACAAGGGGATGGAAAAAGTCGACGGCAAAATCGTCCTGTCCTTCGACAACGTGGTCGGCGGATGGCGGCCGTTCGACGTGAACGAACCGCGCGGTTTCGCGATCGCCGGCGAAGACAAAAAATTCGTCTGGGCCAAGGCAAAAGTCCTGCCCGACGGGCGCATCGAAGTTTGGGCCGATGAGATCAAGGAGCCCGCATCGGTCCGCTACGGTTGGGCGAACAACCCGATCGTCAACATGTTCAGCGGCGCGGGACTGCCGCTCACTCCGTTCCGCACCGACGATTGGGACGGCGTCACGAAGAATAACTGATCGCGATAGCATGCATCCGGGTCGAGGGCGCCAGCTTCAAGACCTTGGCGTCCTTTCCATGTAGCCGCGTTCGCCAGAACGCGGTGGGTGCGGTGTCTACTCACGAGGCAACCGCACTCTTGGCGAGCTCTAGGCGCGTGCGGAAATCCGACGCCCGTTTTTGGCGAATTGGCTCGCCAACCATCGCCAATCTCTGATACGATAGAAGTCCCACCTCCCTCCCCGCCTTGGTCCTCCCCCCCACGGTGTTCCTTTTCCGTGATTTTGGTGAGGCTTCGATGCGCCTGCGTCGATCAAACGCGATTTGCGGTGTGGCCGCTGCTCTTATTGCATGCGCCATGTTGCGGGCATTGGCTGCCGATGACGCGGCCGTCGCCTACCTCCGCGACGTTAAGGCCGTTTTGAAAGAGCGCTGCTACGCGTGCCACGGCGCACTGGCACAAAAGGGCGGCTTGCGCCTCGATACGGTTGAGGCGATCGCTCGCGGCGGCGATAGCGGCGCATTGCTCGTGACGGCTGATCCAGCGGCGAGCCTGCTCGTTCAACGCATTGCCGCGACCGACTTAAGCGAGCGGATGCCGCCCGAGGGGGAACCGCTGACTCCTCAGCAAATCGAAGCCGTGAAGTCGTGGCTCGCCGCAGGGGCTCCGCGGCCCGAAAAAGAAAAGTCTGAAGAAGACCCGCGCTCCCACTGGGCCTTCATCCCTCCGGTGAAGAAGGCCATTCCAGCAGGGCAACACCCGATCGATGCCTTTATCGATCAAGAGTTAAAAAACAAATCGCTCCCGGCCCGGCCAGCAGCCGACAAAGCCATTGTGCTGCGGCGGGTGACCATCGACTTGATCGGCTTGACGCCGACTCGCGAAGAGCTGCTGGCATTTTTGGCCGATGCGTCGCCTGACGCTTACGAGCGCGCGGTCGACCGCTTGCTGGCTGATCCGCGGCATGGCGAACGCTGGGGCCGGCATTGGCTCGATGTCTGGCGTTACGCCGATTGGTACGGCCGTCGCTATGTGCCCGACGTGTGGAACAGCGCGCCGCAAGTATATCGCTGGCGAAACTGGACGGCCGAGTCGATCAACGCCGACCGCGGTTATGACGAAATGATCCGCGCCATGCTCGCCGGCGACGAGATCGCCGATCCGCGTCATCCCGAGGATGCGGTTGCCACCGGTTACCTGATTCGCAACTGGTACGCCCTCAACCCGAACGACTGGATGCGGAGCATCGTCGAACACACCGGCAAGGCCTTCATGGGGCTCACGTTCCAGTGTGCTCACTGCCACGACCACAAGTACGACCCCATCTCACAAGACGATTACTTTCGCCTGCGCGCCTTCTTCGAACCGATCGGCGTGCGGCAAGATCGGGTGGCTGGCGAAGATGATCCGGGGCCCTTCGAGGAGTACAACTACGGCGTCCTGAGAAAGATTCAACAACTCGGCACGGTAAAGGTCTTCGACAAAACCCCTCAAGCACCCACGTGGTTTTACACCGGCGGCGACGAACGGAATCGCCAGGCGGATCGGGGATCGATTTCACCAGCCAGCGCGGGCTTTCTGGGAACGTTGGCGAAGATCGAACCAATCCAACTGCCGACCGACGTCTGGTACCCCGCAGTGCGGCCAGAGATCCGGCAGGCGCTACTCAGCGACGTGCAAAAAAAGTTGGCTCAGGCCGAAGCTGAATTGGATACCGCGAAGAAGACCCCCGACCAGGTCACCTTACTCCGGGCGGCCGAAGCGAAGCTCGCGGCAGCCGTCGCGCAGCGAGCGAGTGTCGAAGCTCGCATTGCCGCCGATGACGCCAAGTTCGGCTCGGCCGACGATGCGACGAAGAACCGACTCGCGCGCGTGGGACGCCAACATGAATTGTCGGCTGGCACGCTCCAGGCCAATGCCGAAGAACTGGGTGGCAAGCACGACTTGGCCCTCGCCCAAGCAAAACCAGATGGCGACGCGGCTAAGGCGCCGGCCATCGACGCCGCCAATAAACGGATCGCCGCGGCGGCAACGGCAAGCGATCAAATCCATGCAACCTTCGCGAAGCTCGAACAGGAAGGAACCTACACGGCCCTCGGCCCGCAATACCCACAAACTAGCACGGGCCGTCGCAAAGCCTTAGCCGAGTGGTTGACACGGCCGGATCACCCGCTCACGGCTCGCGTCGCCGTGAATCACATGTGGATGCGGCACTTTCAAACGCCGCTCGTGAAAACGGTTTCCGATTTCGGCCGCAATGGCGCCAAGCCGACGCATCCGGAATTGCTCGATTGGCTCGCCGTCGAATTCGTCGAGTCGGGCTGGTGTATGAAACGCCTTCATCGGCTGATGGTGACCAGCGAAGCCTACAAGCGACAGTCGTCTGTCGGCGAAGGAGAACTCGCTTCGCAGAGCGACCCGGACAATCTCGCGCTCTGGCGAATGAATCGCGGCCGCATGGAATCGGAAGTCATTCGCGACAGCTTGCTCTATCTCGCAGGTGACCTCGATCTCCAGCAAGGGGGCCGAAGCATCGAGAACAGCGAAGTCGATAAGATTCCCCGCCGCACCTTCTACTTTAGCGTCTACCCCGAAGTCGGCGGCAAGAGCCAGATCGGCGAGTTGTTCGATGCGCCCGACTCGCTCGATTGCTATCGCCGCACGAAGACAATCGTGCCGCAACAGGCTTTCGCGCTGACTAACAGCGATCTCATCCATCGCACGGCCGACAAGTTATCGGCACGATTGTGGGCCGAAGCAACAACCGTTTCGGCCACCAGCGTTTCCGATCCCGTTCGATCGTTCACGATCGCTGCTTACGAAACGATCCTTTCCCGCCAGCCGTCGCCTGCCGAGTTGGATGCCTGTCGAACCTACCTTCAATCGCCTGGCCTGCCGACCCAGGACCTCAACTCGCCTGAAGCCTCCCGACAGCGAGCCAGCTTAGTGCGGGCAATTCTCAACCACAACGATTTCGTGTCTATTCGATAACCCGCTATCCGATAGTTTGCCATGCGCTCCAATCACAATCACTGCCGCATCTGCTCGCCGCGCCGCATGTTCCTGGCCGACCTTGGCATGGGTTTTACCGGCCTGGCACTGGGTAGCCTGCTGGCTAACGATGGAATCGTGAAGGCGAGCGAAGCCGCGCCTGCCCAAATCAAGCCGCGAGCCAAGTCGATCATCTGGATCTTTCTCTCAGGCGGATACAGCCACCTGGAAACCTTCGATCCCAAGCCGGCGCTCAATCAGTTTGCGGGGATGACATTCGACAAAACGACGCTGGCCAACCCGCTTGATTCGCCACTCCACAAAAAGCGGTTTCGCTCGGTCGCTGCCGAGGAAATCAACGTTCGCGATGTCTATCCGACCATCTACCCAATGCAGGTAGGCTTCTCGAAACGCGGCGAAAGCGGCATCGAGATGACCGATTGGTGGCCGAACTTAGCGGGGTGCGTCGACGACCTGTGCTTTGTCCGAAACATGTGGACGACGGATAATGACCACGCCGCCGAGAACCAGATCCACACCGGACGACACCGCCTCGACGAGCCACAGCCTAGCGTCGGCGCGTGGACTCACTACGGCTTGGGGAGCCTGAACGACAACCTGCCCAAATTCGTCGTGCTCGGAGGACCAAGCCGCTCTGATACGCGGCAGTCGATCGATTCCTATTACCTGGGTCCAGAGCACGCGGGCGTGCCGATTGTGCTCGATGGTCCGCAGCCGCTGCCGTTTGGAACGCGCAAGGAAGGGCAAACGCTCGAACAACAACGAGAAGAATACGCCCTAATCGCGAAACTCAATACACTGGCCGCGGTCGAGTACCCCGACGACGCCGACTTGCGCGCGCGGATTCGAGCCTACGAACTTGCATTTCGCATGCAGACGGCGGTGCCGGAAGCGGTTGATCTCGCGCAAGAAACCGCCGAGACGCACAAGCTGTACGGGCTCGATCAAGAGGCGACCAAAGTCGCCGGGCAACGCTTGCTGGCCGCGCGGCGGATGGTCGAACGCGGCGTTCGCTTCGTGCAAGTCTTGCCGTCCGCATATGGGACGTGGGACTCGCACCAGAAGCTCAAGGACAATCACACGCGGCTTTGTGCCACGGTCGATCTTCCCGTGGCCGGGCTGATTCGCGATTTGAAACAGCGCGGACTATTCAACGATGTAACCGTAGTCTTCTGCACCGAATTCGGCCGCACACCCGGTCTCGAACTCCGCGGCGGAGGGAAAGATGGTCGCGACCATCACCCCAATGGTTTTACCATTTGGATGGCGGGGGCCGGCATCAAGCGCGGCTACGTTCACGGGGCGACGGACGACTTGGGCTATCACGCCCTCGGCGACGGACATTACGTGACTGACTTGCATGCGACGGTCCTCCACTTACTAGGCGTCGATCACCGCACGCTCGAGATCCCCGGCCGCAAACGCCTCGATATCGATCGAGGCCAGCCGATCACCGATATTCTGGTGTGACGCCTTTCCTGGATAAGCGGGCTTGATCATCTTTTTGTTACGCGCAATCTGACTGCCCGACCAAAATCGGGCGTTAAAATGTCCGGTACCCCGTCGATTCTCGGCTTTACGCGGTCAAAACCGGGTTTCACCCTCCGCCGATGGCGTCCGGAGTGTCGTCCATGCGTCTCGTCCCATCGAATTTCGTTGACTTGTCCGTTTTCGCGCTGCTGATCTTGGCGGCGAGCGGACAAATCGGTTGGGCCGGCGAATCCGAAGACCACGCCTTCTTCGAACAAAAGATTCGCCCGCTGCTGATCGAACGCTGCCAGGAATGCCACGGTTCAAAGAAACAGGAAGGTGGTGTGCGTCTTGACGCGCGCAGCGCGATTCGCCGCGGGGGCGATGCGGGAGCGATCATTCCCGGCGGCAAAGGACCGCCCTCCGAGGAATCCGTCGCCGAGAGCAAGCTGGTTCAAGTCGTCGAATACAACGGCGACATCAAGATGCCGCCTGATGGAAGGCTATCAGACGAGCAGATCGCCGATATCCGACAGTGGATCACCAAGGGAACGCCGTGGCCGAAAGAGCGATTACCAGAAGACCTGGCCCGGATGGAAAAATGGCGCGAGCATTGGGCCTTCAAGCCCGTCGTGAGTCCGCGCGTCCCCGGCTTTAGCGACGCCATGTGGGCGCAAGGAATGCCCGAGCGGCAAACGGCTCTGAAAAAAGCCAAGCAAGCTGAAGCAAAAAAATCATCCAGCAAACTGGCGACTGGCAAATCGAGCAGCGTGTCGACGCCGATGGGGCTCGATGGTCCCAGTTCGAATGGCTTTGTTCGCACGCCGATCGACGCCTTTATCCTGGCAAAGCTGAACGAAAACAATCTCAAGGCGTCGCCGGTCGCGAGTCGGGCAGTGCTGTTGCGGCGACTCAAGTTCGACTTGCTCGGCCTGCCGCCTTCGCGCGAAGAGATCGAGGCCTTCGAGCGCGATCCGTCGCCGGATGCTTTTCGCAAAGTTGTCGACGCGTATCTCGCCTCGCCGCATTACGGCGAACGCTGGGGGAGGCACTGGCTGGATCTGGTGCGCTATGCTGATTCCAACGGTCGCGATATGGAAAGCGAAGGGCAAATGCCCTTCGCGTACAGCTATCGCGATTGGGTCGTCCGTTCGCTCAATGCCGACAAGCCGTACGATCGCTTCCTGCTAGAGCAGATCGCCGCCGACCGGCTCGAACGAAGCGATGACGATAATCGCGACCTGGCAGCGCTTGGGTTTCTCACGCTCGCGCGTTCGCAAGACAACGACGAAGTGATGCTGGTAGCCGATCGGTTGGATGTGCTGGGCCGGACGACTATGGGACTGGCCCTCGCCTGCGCTCGTTGCCACGACCACAAGTACGATCCGATTCCAACGCGCGATTACTACTCACTCTACGGCGTGCTGGCGGAAATGAAGACCGAAGAGGTCCCGCTTCTCTCCGGTGCAGCCGACCGGCGGCGCTTGGAGCGATTCAACAATCGGATGGGCGAACTTCGCGGGCCGATGGAGGGCTTTGTCGACGTCCGCCGCCGGCGGCTTGTCCTTGATTTCGAAAAGCGGGCCACCGATTACTTCCACGCATCGCGGCCTGGCTATTCGGGCGTCATCCCCGTGGGGCGAGAAGCAGGCCAACTGTCGCCGCAGATGTTCGAGCGGGCTCGCATCATTCTGGACGACGTCCGCGAGCCGTTTCACCCCCTGATGGGCCCATGGCACGAATTGCGACAGCTCTCCCCTGAGGAATTCCAGCAGCAAGTGGCAACCAAGTCTGCAGAGTACGCCGCGATGAAGCCTCCTTCGGTGGAGCCGACAGAGAGCGAAAACGAAGCCAAGGAACGGGGCGAACCGCTGCGACGACTACTGCCGCGAATCGCGCAAATGTTTCAGCAGCCTCCAGCTTCGGTTCACGAGATGCTCGATCGGTATATCGCTCTGTTTACTGAGACGATCGCCCAATCGGTCCCGGGCCGCGAAAAGCAATGGAACGAGGGGACCGAATTCGCTCAGCTTCCCGACGAGTCGCTCGAAGCGGTCCGTCAGTTGCTTTATTCCAACGATGGGCCGATGGACTTTTCGGTCGAGCAAATCATCAAGGAATTCCGGGACTTCCTGCCGGATGAAGACCACGGGGCCATGGAAGCCTTCCTAGGCCGCATCGCCGATTTGAAGCGATCGCGGATGTCGCCACCTCATGCCGTGATTGTGCAAGATCCGCCCGAGCCGGTTACGCCGGCCGTATTTAAGAAGGGCGATCCCGGCAATCAAGGCGAACAAGTGCCACGCCAGTTCCTGGAATTCCTTTCTCCTGAGGACCGAAAGCCGTTCGAAGATGGCACCGGGCGGCTCGAACTGGCCAAGGCGATTGTCGATCCGAAAAATCCCCTCACGGCACGGGTGATCGTGAATCGCGTTTGGATGCACCACATGGGGCGTCCGCTGGTCGCTACACCGAGCGATTTCGGCATGATCAGCCAAGCCCCCTCGCACCCGGAACTGCTCGATTGGCTAGCCGACTGGTTTGTTCGCAGCGGTTGGTCATTGAAGAAGCTCCATCGGCTGATTCTTGTTTCGAATGCCTATCAGCAGTCGAGCCAGGCCCGCGAGGACGCCATGGCTGTCGATCCTGAAAACCGCTGGCTGTGGCGGGCGAATCGCCGACGGCTTGATTTCGAAGCGACGCACGACGCGATGCTCGCCGTGGCCGATCAACTTGATCCGTCGCTAGGAGGCGCGAGTGAGCCGCTGTTCGACGAATCGCGAGACGAGTTTTCCAAGCAGCGGCGGGCTCTGTACGGGACGATCGCCCGCGGCTCGACGACAGGCGTCTCGTCGTCGTTCGATTTTCCCAACCCGGGCCTCTCCAATGCCCGTCGGGACGAATCGCTGGTCCCACAGCAATCGCTGTTCTTTATGAACAGCCATTTTGTCGCGAGGATGTCGCGTTCGCTGGCGACCAACGCGGGCCAAGGATCGCCGCGCGAGCAAGTTACGCAGTTGTTCTCGGCGGCATTTGGCAGGTCGCCAAGTGCGGAAGAGCTTACCGCCTGCGAGGAATTCCTGAAGACAACAGCGGCCAACAAGCTCGACGCGGGCGACATGGCGCAAGAGACTTGGCGATATGGCAGCGCCGCGTGGAATACTCAAACGAAGCGGCTGGAAAGATTCAGCGCCCTTCCGTATTTTCAAAACGACGAATGGCAGCCTGGCACGCGAGTGCCGCACTCGAAGTTGGGTTACTTGCTGCTAAACCGAGAAGGGGGACACGCAGCTTCCGACTCCGACACCATGGCCGTGCGACGCTGGGTGGCGCCCGAAGATGGCGTGGTCGATATCGAAGGCAAGATCACACACGAATCGGATGGAAACCCAAAGGACAACCCCGACATCGATGGCGTCCGGGCAAGAATCTTTGTCCGTGAAGCGATGGTCGGTAGTTGGGCGGCGCTGCGCGAAGAAAAGGAAACGCCAGCGCCGCGGATCAAAGTGAAAGCGGGCGACACCGTCGACTTCGCCGTCGATTGCCGCAAGTCCGATTCGAACGATGACTTCCGCTGGCCAGTGACGATCACTTGGAAAGCACGCGTGGATGCTGCCGACTCGTCGTGGCGGCGGTGGAACAGCGTCGAAGATTTTTCCGGGCCGCTCGTCGAGGCACGCGAACCACTCTCGCCGCTCGCCCGATTGGCGCAAACGCTGCTTATGTCGAACGAGTTTGTGTTCGTTGATTAGTGCTGTGTGGACTCAATGGAATTGTGTAGCAGGAGAAGAATGATGCCTCAATTTCCCCTATGGTCGCGACGAGCAATGCTTCACAGCACCACCGCTGGCATGGGTTCGCTGGCACTGGCGATGATGCTGGGTGAGGAACAGGCCCGCGCTAGTGAGATCGACCCGCTCGCTGTAAAGACGCCGCCCCTTCCTGCCAAGGCAAAGCACGTAATCCACATCTTTTTGGAAGGGGGGCCGTCGCACGTCGACTCGTTCGATCCCAAGCCGGTACTCACGGAGTTTCACGGCAAAACACTCTCGGAGAAAAACAAAGGTGAGATGACTTTCGAGGGGACGGGGCTGCGCTCTCCGTTTGCGTTCAAAAAGCATGGGCAAAGCGGGCTCGAAATCAGCGAGTTGTTCCCGCACCTGGCTGAGTCGGCCGACGAGTTGTGCATTGTCCGCTCGATGAAGACCGATATTCCCGACCACGAGCCAGGCATGCGGATGCTCACCTGCGGCGATAGCAGATTGCCGCGACCCAGTTTGGGAAGCTGGTTGCTTTACGGTTTGGGAACGGAGAATCAAAGCTTGCCCGGGTTCGTCGTCCTCAACGAAGGTGGCATGGGCCAGACCGACTACTGGCAATCGGCTTTTCTCTCGTCGAACTACCAGGGGACATTCCTCGACACCAGCAATCGCGAAATCCACAAACTGCTGGAAAACATCCGCAGCCCCTACACGACGCCTGCACAACAGCGAGAGCAATTGACGTTGCTCGACAAGCTCAACGCCCGACATCGCGAGCAACGGGCGGAAGACCAACGGCTCGACGCTCGGATTCGTTCGTTCGAACTCGCGTTTGCGATGCAGAAGGAGGCGCTCGATGCTTTCGATACTGCGCACGAGCCAATGCGGGTCCGCGAGATGTACGGTTCAACGCCTCAAGCTCGGCAGATGTTGTTGGCCCGGCGGCTCGTCGAGCGCGGCGTTCGCTATGTGCAAGTGTGGCAAGGGGGTTGGGACCACCACGACACGCTCAAGGTAGCAATGGCTGATCGGGCCCGCGATGTCGACCAACCACTGGGAGCATTGCTGAAGGACCTAAAGCAAATCGGCATGCTCGACGAGACACTGGTGATCGTGAGCGGCGAGTTTGGCCGCACGCCGAGCGTCGAAGGAGGGCAATCGCCGGACCAGGAAAACGCCGGACGGGGGCACTGGGGCGAAGGGTATTCGATCGTGCTGGCTGGCGGCGGAATCAAGAAGGGGATCGCCTTTGGGAACACCGACGAGCTCGGTTTCCGCGCCGTGGAAAACCCGGTCCACGTCCACGACCTGCATGCGACCATTTTGCACCTGATGGGCTTCGACCACGAAAAGCTCACCTATCGCTACGCTGGGCGGGACTTCCGGTTGACCGACGTCTACGGCAAAGTGGTGCGGGACATTCTGGCATAGGTCGAGCTCCAGCTTGTGAGTCGCCAAAGGGCCTAGCCAATGGAAGCATGGCCCCGGCTCCCGAGGATTACATTCGCAATCCCCTTCCTTTTTAGGATGCCGGGACAGTCGAGCGTGATGTAATTTAGGAGCCATCTACGCGGTGCCGCCTTAGGGGGTTGGCCGGCAAAATGCGTGACGATGATCTGGCAACCGCGCGGATCAAGTCCCTTTGCAATGAGCTGAGTCCGGCGATGAGTGGTATCAAGACTCCCAAGGTGTTCGTTTCCGCAACGTCGGGCGATTTGCGATCCGTCCGCGCCGTGGTGAAAGAGGCACTCCTAAAAATCGGCTGCATGCCTATCGAGCAAGCCGATTTTCCACCCGACTATCGAACTGTCGCCGATTTCCTCACGCACCAGATCGAAGCTTGCGACGCGATCGTTCACATTGCGGGGAAGCGATACGGCGCGGAACCGAATCCAGACTCGCTACCACCCGGGACGGCGCGGAGGTCGTACACGCAACTGGAATACGACGTTGCCAAGCGGCTGAAGAAGAAAGTCTTCACCTTCATCTGCGGGGACGGTTTTCTCTACGACAAATGTGATGACGAGCCTGAAGACAAGGTTCAGCTACAACAAGCCCATCGTGCGGCCCTCTTCGATAGCAACGACAAGTACGAACCGATCTCGACCGGCGACCAGTGCGCCGAGCGTATCAAGCACTTGCGACTGCAACTGGAGGAACTCGCGCGGGAACTCGCCGCCGAGCAACGGCGACAACGCGTTGCTTGGACGACCGTCGCCGCTGCGCTCGTGGGACTGTTGGCGATCTCGATTGGGATTTGGTTTGCGGTCGCCGGGATGCGCCGGGATACGACTCAAATCGTCGACAACACCAATGCGCTGAAAAACACGACTAGCAACATCGAGAAAACCGGCCAAGACATCCAAAAGGAGGTCAACGAATCTTCACAAGTGCAGCGCGAGACCGCTTCAAACGTTGTGTCGATCGATAAAAAGGTCGTATCGATTGATAAGAGCATTCATGCGGTGATCGGATCTGACTTACTGGCTGAAATCGCCAAAAAAGCCGAGGTCGACCCACTGCAGATCAAGCAACTGGTGCTCCAAGCGCAATCCGCGGGCATCGACGTACTCGCTTATACCAAATCGCTTTCTGAAAAAGGGCGCCACGAAGATGCGGAAGGATTGGCGCGCTTTGTCGCCGAGACGGCTTTGCGTTCCGAGAACGCGAACTTCCTTGCTGCGGCCGAGGCATTCTTAGTCGCCGCCAAAGAAAGGCAACAAATTCCCCCTTTGCGCGACGACATGCCGGGGAATATCACCAAGTATGGTCTGGTGGACCAACTTGCCGCGCGAGGTCAAGACGCATGGTTAAGTCTGTCGCGAGATCAACAAAGCGAAAATGATTCGCTCTTCGCCGACCTGGCACTAACCCGAGGTATAGGGTTTGCGTTGACCATGGCTCACGGCGAACCTCGCTTCGCACTACCGAACATTGTCAAAGCGATCGCCCAACTCGATGAAGGCATCGCCCGCAATCCTTCCGACAAGGCCAGGCTCGCAAAACTGAGGCACCGGCGGGCATTTTTTCTCGCTCATAAGGCGAACTGGACGTCGATCCATGAAGCGAACCAACTCGCCGGCCAAGCCCTCGTCGAAGCCAACCGCGCCGTTGAACTAACGAAGGAGTTGGATGCGGTTCCCGCTAGGATCATGTCGCTAAGTACTCGGGTGTACGTCCGTTTGATGACGTGTGATCTTATAGCGGAGACGGCCGCCCGAGCATCACTGGATGCTGCACAGAGAGACTGCCGGGAAGCACTTTCTCTGCCCGCCGATGAGTCGCCCGCTAACACACGATGCGAATTAGCGGCGAACTTGGGCCAGATCATGCTCGAACTCGCGGAGCGAAGCCTGTCGGATGATGAACGCGCACAAAATCTCGCCGGCGCGATCGAACAACTTACCAACGCATTGAACGAGTCACGTACTCAAAACAACACTGGCACGGCACGCATCGCAGCCTTGCAGTTAATGCGAGCCTGTTGCATGAAGAATCGCGGCCAACACCCGGGCAATGAACAAGAGGTTATTACCGCCTCTGAAACAGCGCTCCCCTATGGCATCCATCTCGACGGCGACAAGCTCATTCTGGCCGAGTTCGCAATCACGCTCGCAGATATGAAGGGCCCTAACAGCGGTGAACTCGGTGATTTGAAAGCTGTGGCCGACCTGCTCAATCAGACCCTCGTCAGGTCTCCCGTCACGGTGTCTCCCAGAATGTATGCCAAGACCATGCTCGCACTGGCGCGGGTCTACCTGGCAAAGTCCAAGATTCAAAGATTTTCGGTGGAGGATGGCCCCCCGGAGCAAGATTATTCGCAGGGGATGAACATTCTTGAACTTGCGCTATCGACGTTCACCAAACAGTCGGCGCCCCGCGTGTGGGCAGAAGCAAATTGGGAACTGGGCCGCGGCGTGAGTGAGAGCAATTCTTTCGATCAAGAAATTAGCGTGGGGGCTTTGAAAAATGCCCTCACGATACTAACCCGCGAAGAAGACCCCCAACTTTGGGCCAACGCGAACTTGCGGCTTGGCATTGAATTGATCAAGAGTCGCCCAAGTCAATTGGACCAGGCGAAAGAGGCATTGCGCAACGCCTTTTTGGTTCATTCGCAGAAGACATTTCCAGACCGCTTCCGCTCCGACTGTCATGCCATAGCGGGCGGCTATAGCACAGCAGCACTCAGCGCAACCGACGACTCCGCCAAACAGAGCTTAAGTCGCCAGGCCCTCAAATTCGCCGTTGCCGCGAGCGAAAGCGAACGACTCAATAAGAAGGGAAACTACTACGCAGTACAACTCGACGGGTTCGCCCAGGAACTCAAGGCGAACCTGTCGCCGGACGAACAAAAGCAAATCGACAACGAAATTGAGCGAATCAAGAAAGAGTTCGCTCAAAACGGAATCGATCCTCTTAAGTAAGCGGCTACAGCAGCGTCTCGAGAAAGAGCCGCATCTTGCGAAGTTCGCCGGAGTGTTCGACTTCGGGCATCTCCGAGATGTTGACGCACAAGGCGTGGTTGTAGCCCACTTTGAGCAGTTGCGAGACGAGGCGGTTGTATTCGACTTCGCCTTGGCCGACGCGGACCTGGAAGGCCTTCTTGCTGGTATCGCGCAGCTGAACGTGGTGGACGTACTTCATGATCTTTTCGATGCTGCGATTGGCGGCTGGGCCGATCACAAAGCAACTTGGGTCGAGCGTGATCCCGAGCCCCTTGGCGTTGTCGCACAAAACGGTGATCGTATCGGGATCTTCCGCCAGACGGCCGACTTGCGTCTTCATGCCGACGCGGACCCCGTGCTTGGTGGCGATTTGAACTACCTTTTGCAGGTGCTCGACCTCCTCGTTGAAGGGCGTGCCCAGTTCGGCCGACGGAATGGTGATCGTCACCACTTTAACCAGCTTGGCCAGGCGGCAGATCGCCGTGAATTCCTCGTAATACTGCGCGCCGGTGCTCGTAAAACGGCAGTCGAATCCAATGACATCGAGCCGTTGGCTGTTGCGGCAAATCCCAGCGGCCGCGTCTGGATTGGCGAGGACCGACGAGGGCTTCAGATGCCCCCCCTCCTCGAACAGAGCCAACTCGACCGTGGCGAACTCGAGGTCCGCAAGCCGTTCCAGCGCGCTTTCCAGCGGCAAATCCCGAAAGCACTCCGTGGTGGCAGCAACAAACACCTTACGTACTCCTCCTTGGCACCATTCCCGCAGGCCGAGAAGCCCACGGCGAATGAATCCCTTCCCGAATCAATACAACAAGTCGCGATCAATCTAACGCAATATCGTCCGATGATATGACGCGGTATTTTACAGCGACTTTGCCGACAAGGGCAACGCCATCAAAGGCCCCGTTCTTGGATCATTTTCGCCGCGAGCAGTTGCGTCGCAAACGCGTCATAAGAGCCCCTCGCGAGAGTATGATGGCTTTTTGAGAACGATTGTTTTTGACGCCTGGCTGCTGGGACCTGAGCCTGGAGACTCGATTTGACGCTCCGATACTTAAGTTTTGCGATTGCTTGCCTTGCCTACTTTGCGGTTTCCCTGGGGTGGGCCCAGGAGCAGAAAGAACCAGCCGCCAAGAAGGCGGACTTCGACGCGTGCCGAAGCGTTCACTTGGCCTACGCGCCCAACGACATTTCGGTCTTCGTGCAATCGGTACGAATCGACGAAACGGTCGACCACACCTATTTCATGACGTGCGGCTGGAACACGGGCTACTTTGGCCTCCAGCAGCTTAACGACGGCCGCAAAACAATCCTCTTTTCAGTATGGGACCCAACCGAGGGGGACGACCCCAAAAAGGTCGATCAAAAGCTGCGAGTCAAAACGCTCTACAAGGCCGACGATGTCCGGGTGGGCCGCTTCGGCGGCGAAGGAACCGGCGGCCAATCGTTTTTCGACTATCAGTGGAGGCCCGACACGACCTACACGCTCGCGGTGGAATGCCAGCGACTCGAAGATCGAACCGCATATACGGGCTGGTTCTTCATTCCTGAAAAGAACGAGTGGAAGAAACTGGCGACGTTCGCCACCGTCACCGACGCAAAGTCGCTGGGCGGGCTCTATTCGTTCGTCGAGGACTTCCGCCGCAACGGCGAGTCGTACCACCAACGCCGCAAAGCGACGTTTGGTCCTGGCTGGGTACTGAAAGGGGACGAGTGGACGCCGATCACACGAGCGGTCTTCACGGCGGATGGCAGCAAGCCGACTAACATTGATGCGGGAACTGAAGGCGAAACTTTTTACCTCGCGACAGGCGGCAAGACGCCTGACCATGCCAGCAAGCTGCGAAAGCCAATCGATTGCGAGAAGCCCGCGGATCGCCCTAAAGCGATTGAGGCGTGGGCGAAGCGCCTGCAGTGAATTGAGATCGACACGAACTCTTTGAACCAGTCTGACGAAAAACGGATCACTCATGACAGTCCCGGCAAAGGACCGAGTCGCCATCACCAGCGATATGCTGGCCCAACTCACCCAAATTGTGGGCAACGAGAACGTTCTCTCACGACACAGCGAACTCGTCGTGTTCGAATGCGATGGTTTCGTGATCGAAAAGAATGCGCCCGACGTCGTGGTGTTCCCACAATCAACCGAGCATGTCGCGGAGATTGTCCGGTTGTGCCGGCGGCTCAACGTCCCGTTTCATCCGCGCGGCGCGGGGACCAGTTTGGCCGGCGGATGCTTGCCGGTGGGCGGCGGTGTGATGATTGTCCTCACCCGGATGAAGCAGATTCTCGAAATCAATTTGCGCGACGGCTTTGCCATTGTGCAGCCAGGTGTCGTCAATGTTTGGCTGACCAATGCCCTTCGGGGAACTGGTTTTCACTACGCTCCCGACCCATCAAGCCAAGGCGCCTGCACGATTGGCGGCAATGTCGCGACGAATTCCGGCGGCCCGCACACGCTCAAATATGGCGTCACGGTGAACCACGTTCTCGGCGTCGAAGTCGTAATGCCCGATGGGCGAATCATCGTCTTCGGCGGCCCGACCGAGGAATCTCCAGGGCTCGACATGGTCGGGGCGATGGTAGGCAGTGAAGGGACGCTGGCGATCGTCACGCGGATCTGGGTGCGGCTGACTCGCAACCCGCAAGGCGTGCGGACGATGCTCGGCGTGTTTGAATCGGTCGACGACGCCACCAATTCGATCAGCGATATCATCGGCGCGGGGATTGTCCCTGCGGCGCTGGAGATGCTGGATCAAGGCATACTGCAAGCACTCGAAGAAGCGTTCCACTTTGGCTTTCCGCTCGATGCCGAAGCGATTCTGCTGATCGAGGTCGACGGCCTCGATGCGGGGCTCGATGCGCAGCGCGACGCCATTGTCGAAATCTGCGAGCGGAACAAAGCTCGCGAAGTCCGCCAGGCAAACGATCCCGAGAAGCGACTCAAGCTCTGGAAGGCCCGCAAGCAAGCGTTCGGCGCGATTGGACGGCTCAGCCCCAGCTATTGCACCCAAGACGGTGTCGTCCCACGAACGAAGCTCCCTCACATTTTGCGGCGCATCTACGAGATCGGGAAAAAATTCGACCTGCGGATCGTGAACGTCTTTCACGCGGGCGACGGAAATATTCACCCGATCATCTTGTTCGACGAGCGCGATGCAGAGCAAACCATCCGCGTGCTGGAAGCCAGCGACGAGATCCTGGCTGAATGCCTGGCCTGCGGCGGCAGTGTGACCGGCGAGCACGGGATCGGCGTCGAGAAGATCAACTTCATGGAGAAAATGTTCACGCCGAGCGATCTCGATGCCATGCGCCGGCTCCGGGAATCATTTAATCCGACGGGGTTGCTTAGCCCAGATAAGCTCTTGCCAACGGCAGCCGGTTGCGGGAACGAAAGCAAACCCGGGGCAGCAAAGCATGGAATGGTGAAACCGGGGCGGCGGGCGGCCGTTTGAGATCGAAGTTGCGTGGCGCTCCCGCACGTGTGATACTTTTGACTGGTTCCGCTGCTTCCCATCGGCTGCCATACGATGCAACGACGCCACTTATCGCCGTTCAATCCCGCTTCGCGACGTGAACTTTTGCAGGCGGGCGGGCTGGGATTTCTCGGCCTCGGTTTGAGCGACCTTTACCGGGCGGAAGCTTCTCCGATCACCCAAGAGGAGCGCGGCTTCGGCAAAGCCAAGGCGTGCATTCTGCTGTTTCTCTTCGGGTCGCCTCCGCAGCATGAGACGTTCGATCCTAAGCCGCTCGCCCCCGCTGAAATCCAAGGGGAAATGAAGGCGATCCCTACGTCGGTGCCGGGCATCCATATCGGCGAGGGGCTGCCTTACACGGCGGCGATTGCCGATAAGCTGACCATCGTTCGCTCGATGACGCATCCTTACCCACTGCATGGCGTTGCGTACGCACTCTCGGGGATGCCGACTTATACGCCGGCGGTCGAGTTCAAGCCGCGCGATCCGCTCCATCGCCCGTTCATGGGTTCAGTGGTCGACTACTTGGAACAACGCCGCTACGGCGACCCGGTCGGCATGCCGAGAAACGTCGGCTTGCCGTGGCTGTTCGGGTCAAAGTCGACCGAGCCTCCGATGGCCGGCCCGTACGCGACATTTCTGGGCTCCACGCACGATCCACTGTGGACCGACTGGGAAGGGGACGGAACCACCATCGTTCCGCGCCTGACCGACGGGCAATCGCAGGAAGTACGCGATCCTTTCGCGGCCGTTGCACCGACCGGCAAGTTCAAACTCGATCCCGGGTTTCAGCCGCTCGCTGACGTCGATCCATCGCGACTCGACGCCAGGACCCTGCTGCTTGGGCAATTCAACAATACGCGCTCGGCGTTAGAGCTTGCCGCCAGCAAAAGCACCTACGATCGCCACCAGCATCGGGCTATCTCGTTGCTGACATCAAACAAAATTCGTGAGGCACTCGACATCCACCAGGAAGCACCGGCGCTGCGCGACAAGTACGGCATGTCGCTGTTCGGACAATCGTGCCTGGCGGCGCGGCGGTTGGTGGAACGTGGTTGCCGGTTCGTTTCAGTTTTTTGGGACCCCTTCGGTCCTTACGGCGGCAGCGTGTGGGATACCCATGCGAACCACTTTCCGCGGCTCAAGAACTATCTTCTGCCGGCCTTCGATCGCAGCTTCTCGACTTTGATTTCCGATCTGGAAGAGCGCGGGCTGCTCGACGAGACGCTCGTCGTCTGTACCAGCGAGCACGGGCGAACGCCGCAAATCGACAACAAGCCACAAGGGGCGGCTAGGCACCATTGGTCGCGAGCCTATTCTTCGGTTTTTGCCGGCAGTGGGACGGCCCGCGGCAAAGTGGTCGGCAAGACCGATGCGCATGCCTCGGACGTTGTCGAGGCGCCGATGTCACCCAAGGATATGCAGGCGACCGTTTACCATCTGCTGGGAATCGATCCGCACACCACGGTCCCTGATCGGGAGGGTCGTCCGCACCCGATTGCGGGCGACGGCCAGCTGAAGACGGAGTTGCTGGGATAGCTCGCGACCCGAGCCGGCGCCGCGTGATATCGCGCCGCATTTCTTGGCGTTAGAATGCGTTGCCCTCTCGCGACGCGTCCCTTCCTGCAAGGCAATCCCACCATGGCCGATCCCGCCCCCAATGAACCGGCGTTCTTGAAATACGTTCGCGAGTACGCCCTCGAACTTCGTAAAAACGACAGGGCTCCCGCAACGCTTGATTCTTGGGCCGCGCAGCGAGCAAAAATTAAAGCGGGTTTGGAAAATGCCTGGGGAGCGTTCCCCAAGGAAGCGCCCGATCTCGCGCCTAAGAAATTTGGCGAGCTAAAACGCGACGGCTATCGCGTCGAGAAGATCGCCTTCCAAACGTTTCCCAATGTTTGGATGACCGCCAACGCTTACGTTCCCGACGGCGCAAAGAAAGCAGCAACGGTGCTCGGTGTGCACGGGCACTGGAAGCACGCCAAGCAAGAGCCCGTCGTGCAATCGCGGTGCATCGGGCTCGCCAAGCTTGGGTTCTTCGTCCTATGCGTCGATGCCTTCGGCGCAGGTGAGCGAGCCATCGGCAAAGCACTCGGCGAGTATCACGGCGAAATGACCGCAGCCACGCTGTGGCCTGCGGGTCTGGCTCTCGCTGGGCTGCAAGTCTACGAAAACATGCGAGCCGTCGATTATCTGGCGACTCGCGAGGAAGCCGATGTGACTCGACTCGGTATCACCGGTGCCAGCGGCGGGGGAAATCAAACGATGTACACCGGCGCGTATGACGAGCGTTTCAAGGCTGTGGTCCCAGTTTGCTCGGTGGGCAACTATCAGTCCTACCTCGGTGCGGCATGTTGCATGTGCGAAGTGGTTCCCGGAGCGCTGACATTCACGGAAGAATGGGGCGTTCTGGCGATGGTTGCGCCGCGCGCCTTGATGGTGATTAACGCCAGCCGAGATGCCCGGCAGTTCTCGATCGCCGAGGCAGCCAAGAGCATTGCCGGCGCCAAGCCTGTCTTCGAACTACATGGCAAGGGGAAGAGTATCCGCCACACCACGTTCGAATCGGGGCACGACTACAACAAGGAAATGCGCGAGGCGATGTACGGCTGGATGGCGCTGCACCTGCGTGGCGAAGGGACGGGGGAACCGATCCCCGATCCTCCACACGAAACCGAAACGCCGGAGGACCTACGGTGCTTCCCGGGCGAGTCGCGACCCGACGATTACCAAACGCTCCCTCGCTTTGCCAAAGCCGCAACCCTTAAGAATCTCGCGATTCGGCCTGTGCCCAATCACTGGGAATTCCTGCAAAGCGAAATGGCACAAATGCGGGAATCGCTGGGCTACGTGCTGGGCAATGATCCGTCCGAGTGCCCCATTCAGCTCGAGGTGACGGATTCAGCCGACGAAGCATCGCGCCTGCTCGCTTACAACAGCGAACCGGCCATTCGCCTGTCGGCCTATCACCAGGTCGGCACGTCCAAGCGCTGGGCAATCCTGGTCGATCTCGACGGCCGCGAAAAGGCAATGGAGCGGCCGATCGCCATGGCACTCGCCAAAGCCGGGTGGAACGTGCTGGCTCCAGAACTGCGCGCGTGCGGAACACTGGCGATTCCCGGCGATACCGTCGGCCGAGCGACCGATCACAACTCCGCCGAGTGGTCGATGTGGATCGGACGACCGCTACTCGGGCAGTGGGCGTACGACATCCGCCGCACACTCGACGCGCTGCTCGCTTCGATCGACGGTGTTCCAGAAGAAGTCGCGATTGTGGCCGCAGGACCGGCGACGTTGCCCGCGATGACAGCTGCGGGATTTGAAGAAGGAATTCGAAAGCTGGTCTGCATCGATCCACTGGCGACATTCGCATCCGATCGCCCGTACGAGAAGCAGCGGCTGGGGATACTCGCACCCGGGATTGCGAAAATGGTCGGCGACGTCCAGCACGTTTTGTCGCTAGTGGCTCCACGAAAAGTTCTTGTTGCAGGCTCTGTCGGTTCCGACGCCAAGCCGCTGGACGGAGCGGATCTGGACGCTGCGTTCGCGTACGCACGGAACGCGTTCAAGATTGCCGGGCAGGAGGGAAGTCTGACCGTCGCGGACGCCAACTCGCCTGACGCGATTGTGGCGTGGCTGGGCTAATCCACTAAAATGCGGTGACGCGAGCAGAATTCTCGACCCAAGAGGCCACAACCGATGACGAATACAGAGAGAACGTGCGTGCCATGCGGCCAGACGATGTACCCGATTCGCTTGGTCGATGCGACGAGCATCGGCAGCGACCACACCGGGATGGAACACGTCGATCTTGGTTACGCGGCCGTCGACGAACAAGCGATGTGGATGACCGGCCGCGTTCCAACGCTGGGGTCGGTGTACGGCGCCATTTGCCCTTCGTGCGGTGCGATCCAACTGTATGGCCTAGCCCGCGGAGCTTTCCCCACTGGAGCTCGCGATCCCGATAAACCGCCGAAGCTCGATACCGAGCCCGAGAAGTAAACGCAGTTCGCACGGGCACTGTGTGAGCCCGTGCGATGCGTTGCTAAACAGCCGTTATTCGTTCTCTTCACCTTTGCGTGGTGGCAGGAAGGGGCGAAGTTCGTAGCGGTTGATGAACTCGTTCAGCCGCGAATCGCGGGTGCGAAGAAACGAATCGACCACCAGTGCGTTGCGAAAGCGGCCCAAATCCAGGTACGTCTGATAGTCTTCGGGAATTGTCGTCTGCAAGTCGCCAATCGGCGTTCGGCCCGAGAGGAAGCGGTGCTTTTCAGGCGATTCGGGAATCTTTTCGACCCACGAGCCATCCGAGACTTTGGTTTGCGTGAGCTTCTTGAGCAACTCACGTTGCCGTTCGGTGATGAGCTCGATGCGGCCGACCATCACGCGTTCGATCGGCGGATTGCCCGTAATCGTCAACGGCAGCACTTCGTCGGTCCACTTTTGCGGAACGAGGTAGAAGATCCGGAGGCCGGGGCTTTGAAAATAGGCTCGTTGCCAGGTCGATAGCAAGGCAATCGCTTCGTCTTCGTTCAGGCCGTCGGTGATCAGGGACTCTCGCATTTCGTTTTCGAGTTGGCGAACCGAAGCGAAAGTGTGATCTTCCTTGCTGAACTCGTACGACATGCTCGCCAGTTCCCCCCCGGCGGCCTTGGCGTTGGCCGTGAGCGGAATGGCCCGATACGCCGCCGAGCCATCCGGCTGGACCGACAGAAGCCACGCAGGCGAAGGGAAAGTCGCAGCGGTAGCTGGCGAGCCAGGCGAGTTTGCTTCGGCCAAGTGCGAGACGAGCGTGAGCGACTTGCTTTGGCGATCGGTCAGCGCGGTCATCGGCGCATTAATGTTCCCGACCCCACGATAGAACAAATAATGTTCGCGTTCGCCGCCGGCGTTTTCGATGCCGGCCGCTTTCACGCGCCGCGGGGCCAGCCAAACGTGATCGCTCGTTTCCGGTCCTTTAGGCTCAACGCCCACCTTTAGGTTCTTCCACGAGAGCCCGCCGACCGTAGCGGCCGTCAAGTTGGAGAAACGGAACGTCTTGGTATCGAGTCCATCAGCCTTGGCTTCGGCCGCGGGATAGAACTCAGTAAGCCAACCACCGCGGAACGTGACGTCGACATCGACCGTGATCGGCTCCTTCAACTCCCGTGTCGGGTGGAAGTAGATGACCGGCGTTTCGAGCCGCATCGCCACCTGCGGGTGACGGCTGGGCGTTCCCTTTTGGCGATACTGCCAGTGAAGACTGCTCGAAAAGGGACTGGCCAAAACAAACGGATTCAGATTGTGGACGAACCCGGGAACGGGCTCATCGTCGACGTTAATGCCCGTGAGGGCATGGCCCCTTTCGTCTTGCAGGGCGGTGAACGTCCCCCACTCGTGCACCTTAAATGCGGGACTCTTGGTGGAGGGACTTTTTTCGGGTGAGTTCGTCTCTGCCGCTGTCGCCGGCAGACAAGCCATTGCGACGATTGCCGCGGCGAGGCCGCTTCGAAACCAGGTTTTCATGTTTGGCACTCCGATAAGCGTCAATGACCGACTGACTCCATGCTCGAATTGTCGGCCCTTTTCCTACACTTCTCACGCCGTTTTCATTGCCGTGTTATCATGTTTTTTGCGTTATATGGTGTCGCGTAGAAAACGAGGCGAAGACATGGCCAATTCCATTCCCGTAGTGGAGTCGCTTTCGACCGATCAAATCGCCGCGTTTGTGCAGTTGGCGCAGTCAGGCAGCATTCGCGCCGCCGCTGAAGCGTTGGTCTTGAGCGAGCAAGGCGTGCGAAGCCGGCTACTGGCGCTCGAGGCGCGTTTGGGCGTGGAACTCTATCGCAAGGCCCGCGGCGTGCGGCGCAGCCATCCGCTCACGGCGCAAGGCCGCGAACTTTTGCCGCGGGCGATCGCTTTCCTCCAACACGGCAACGAGCTATGCGAATCGTTCCGTCAAGAGAGCCGCCGGCGGGAAGTTCACGTACTGGCCAGCCAATACTTGATCGCGTTCGCGCTGCTCGACGCGGTCAAGCAGTTTCATGCCCGGCAACCTGAGATCCGCGTGTGGCTGAGCGCGAAGACGGAAAGCGAAATCGCAGCTGCCCTTTGCGAGTCGCCGCAGTTCGATTTCGGCGTCGCCGCTCCCTATGAGACGAGTACCGAACTCGATTACCAACACTGGTTCTCGATGCCGTGGAGTTTTGTCGCTCCGCCGAAACACCCGCTGCTGAAGCAATCGCGTCTTAAGCTGGCCGACCTGGTTGACGAACATCTGATCTTTTACGAACGCGGTTCGACCGGCCGCGAGCACGTGATCGAAGCGTTTCAAACGGCTGGACTATCGCCGCGCGTCGATTTGGAGGCGACAAATACCGATCTTGTAGTGCGCTTGGTGGAAGCGGGCCTCGGCGTCGCTATTGTCCCTTTGCATCCCAGCGGCGCCGTAACTCGCGGACGAAAGGTCGGCAGCGTCTCGCTCGGCAACCAGGTGCGCCCTATTCACTCGGGGCTGATGATTCGCAAAGGAGAAAAGCTCACTCACGAAGCAGCGGCCTTTCGAGAGTTCATTCTGAAGTCGACCGCAACCAGAGCGGACAATATCTAGCGCAACAAAAAAACACTGGCGTCGTCGAAACGCCAGTGTCCAAGAGTTTCACAGTTAGAGCTGCCAGACAACCTACGGCTTGAACGCCTTATCGTCGGCGTTGCCGGCGGAACGAAGATAGGCCACCAGGTCAAGCAGTTCTTCCTTAGTGAGCGTATTGATCAGCCCCTCGGGCATCTCGCTCACTTTCGAGTTGGTACGTTCTTCAATCTCGGACTTTTTGATTTCCTTGATCTTGAGCGCGAATGGATCGGTGCGGACTTTGATGGTGTCCCCCTTGTCTTCCAGGATGCGGCCGGTAATCACTTCGCCGCTTTCCAACGAAATCACTTGTGTGACGTACTGATCCGAGATCGCCTTGCTGGGGTGGATCAGCGATTCGAGGATGTAGGTCGGGTTGAACTTGTTCCCGACCGACGTGATGTCCGGACCGGTGTCGCCCCCTTGGCCGGCGAAGCGGTGGCACTTGGCACACTGCGCGACGGCGTAGGCCTTTTTGCCACCTTCAAAGGAGCGTCCTTTTTCTACTTGCGAGAGCAGAGGGACTACGTCGTCCATCTGCCAGTTGTGCACGAACTGGCGAGTCGTTTCGATCGACACCGCCTGCACCTTTTGCGAGCCATCGAGAATTTCCTTGAGGGCGGCTTTGTCCCCTTCGAGGACGTTCTTGAGCGCGTCTTCGCGAATGCGTTGCACGAACTTTTTGAAGCTATGACCGCCGCGGCCCGTTTCTTCGGCCAGATTCATCCAGCTAAACATCGCCTTGCGTTGGTCGAGCGTGAAGCCGCTCTTTAAGTTCCGCAGCACCAGCACGTAGAAGAGTTGGTCTTCCTGCGTCGGCGCTTTGCTCAAGAGTTCCATGCTCTTTGCGACCATGGAAGGATCTTGCAGGTAAGCCAGCACCTGGGCGACTTCGCGGTTGACGAATTCGCTTTGCGATGGGTACAGAGGCGCCAAAGTGGCAACCACGGCATCGCGGTCGGCCTGCGACGGCTCACCCAGGCGAATGAAGGCCAGCGAATACGCCCGCATAGCCGACGTAATTTGCTCCTCGGTCAAGTTGGCGTACGGCAACGCGTTCAGCTTGGCCAGGATCTTCGATTGCAAATCCTTGCGACCGTCGCGAGCGAGCGCGATCATCAGTTGGATTGTGGCCGTCGAGCGATTGTCGGCGAGAGCCTTATCGGCCCACAGATTCGAATCTTGATGTTCGACAGCGACGCGTGCAGCAAAGCGGATCGAACGGTCGTAGCTGTTCAAGTGAGGCCAAGCCGCCGCGATAGCTGCTGGGTCTTTCTTGCCATGGAACGCTTCCAGCGAGTGCCGCAGTTTGCGAGCGGCCGCGGCCTTCTCGTCGACGAGCGGCTTCGCGGGCGTGGTTGGCTCGGTGCCCACGTAGCGAACGCGATACAAACCCGACTGCGTACGCCGGCCGCCAATGGCAAAGTACATATTTCCGTCGGTGTGGATGCACAGGTCGGTCACCGGCAAGGGCTTGCCGCTGACAAATGTTTCGAACGTTGCCGTGTAGCTGGCGCCCATTGGAACCATGTGGACCGCGTAGATCTTGCCGTAGGTCCAATCGTTGATGAAAAACGCGCGTTGGTACTTTTCGGGGAACTTGGCGCCCGTTCCGAAGACAACGCCTGTCGGCGAGCCGAGGCCGATGTTGGCTACTGCTCCTAAGCTGTCGGGCGAGTATTCAGGCCACTTGCCGGTCCCATTGCGCCAGCCGTATTCGCCGGCCGAAACGATGTGATTGACACGGGTCGGCCGGTACCAAGGCGTTCCCGTATCCCACTCCATGTCGCTGTCGAAGTTGAAGAGTTCGCCGTCGGTGTTGAAATCGATGTCGTAGCTGTTCCGCAAGCCGGTCGCGATCAGTCGCCAGTTGGCGCCATCCAAATCGCAGCTGGCCACCCATCCGGCCGGCGCCATGATGTGCGGATCGTGCCCGCCACCGTCGGGATTGCGCGGGAGTAGCAGGTCCTCCGCCCAATTGCGAGCAGGCGAGGCGGGATCGTAGTTCGCGGGCGGCGGCGTGAAGTTTCCGGCCACCACGTACAAGCGACCATCGGGCCCCAGTTTCACCGCGTGCGGGCCGTGTTCGCCGCTCCCGTCGAACTTCTTCAGCAACACGACGGTATCGAGGTTGTCGTCCCCTTTGCTGGCGGTGACGCGGTAGAGGCCATCCCCTTTCGCGGAGGAACCGTTCACCACGACATACAAGCCCTTGTTGAGCCACAGCAAACCATGTGCAGCGCCGATTTGGACGTCGAGTTGTTCGACCTTGGTGCTTTCGACATCCGCGCCCGGAGTGATCCGATAGAGCGCGCCGTATTGGTCGCTCGCGAGGAGTCGGCCTTTGTCATCGCTGGTCAGCGAGACCCAACTCCCCTGATCGGCTTTTGGAACCGAGTACAGCAGCTCCGTCTTGAAGCCGGCGATCGTCGTGATGTTCTCTTCGGTCGTGGCATAGTCAGCGCCGCCGGGAGCATCTCGCAAGCCGAAGCCAACCTCGCCCCAAGGCGCGACGCCGAGCTTGCCCATCGACTTGGCGTTCTTCCAGGCGCTGTCATCGAAGTCGGACTTGGTCCAGTCGTCTCCATCCAATGGAAGCCTCGTCTTCCAAGAAGCGTCCGTCGAGAGGACAACCTCTTTGCCCGAAGCCAGCTTGAACTTGAGCTGCGCGATTCCCGCGCCAACGTTCCCTTCGTTCTTCACGCGCAAGGCGATCACGTTCTTGCCTTGCTTCAGGTATTTGGCCACGTCTTGCTTGACGGTATTGGTCCAATCAGGAGCCGTGATCGTCTTCTGTCCATTCACGTAGGCCGTGAGGACATTGTCGGCCGTTCCTTCCAAACGAGCCGATTCGACCATTTCGGGAATCTCAAAGGTCTTGCGAAAGAAGACGGTCGCGTCGTCGGGCGCTCCTTCCATCCAAATCCAGTCCGGCTTTTGAGCGACTGCTGTTCCGGCGATCATCCATGCCGCGAGGCAACACAGAACCGAGAAACTCCAACGAAACCTCATCTCAAGACTCCAACGGAATGCGGATCAAGTAGCACGGCAAGCGCTGCTGTACTGCTGACAGGGTGGGATTGGGGAGGCGGGCGATTTCGCTCGTAGGTTTGCCGCGTTCAGCAACCAGCCGTGTGGGCTTTTGGCGAAATCGAAGCCCTTACTATAGGCGAGTCAACTCCAGTTCGCGACCCGCAATGAACGACTTGACACCATTCCCACTTGCCACTTACAAGCAGCTCCGATTTATAACGAACCCGTAACCTTTCATTGTATGCCGTAATGCACGCCATTACGGAAACCGACGTGCGGAAGCTAGCGGACCAAAGTTCGTCGAATGGCGTTTCAAAACGCGTTCACAACCGCTCCCTGCTCATTTTGAGTACGGTCGCCCTGCTCGTTTCATTCTGTCTTGGCGCAGCGGCAAAGGCGCAGTCGACGAGTTCGCGAGAGCGCATTGATCCACCCGGCTTTCAGGATCGAGTTGCTCCTCAGCGGATGTCGGAAATCCAACTCCCGCCCGTCGAGGAGTTGGACAGTTTTTCGTTTCCTTCTGATGTGCCTTTACGCCGGCAGTATTTACCGCGCGACGAAGTTCTCTTCGAGGACGATCCTCTCGCGAATCCAAACGTGGGTTCGGCAAGTGGTGGCGAAAGTGAGGACGAGGCAACCGCCCGCGTTCGCAAAGCGACCTCGCCGCTGGGGCCATTCATGCGAGGACCGCAGGGACTTTCGTTTCGCTGGTATCCAGGGCAATTGATCCGCGAGCAAGGGACCGACTTCCAGATGAATGTCTACGAAGTCAATCTCGGCTATCCCGTCTATCGTACGAAGCGCGGTGTTTGGATCCTCACCAGCCAGATCGAGTCGTGGACGTTCAATACCGGCGCGCGATTGCTCGACTCGAATGTCGACTTTCCAAACGAATTGTGGACGGTCGATCTCGGCGCGATTTACAGCCACCAGTTTGACAATGGTTGGGAAGGAATGACCCGCGTCGCGATCGGAACGGCCAGCGACCGCCCGTTCCACAGCAGTCGCGATTTGACGTTTTTCTTTCTGGGCTCGATGCGCATCCCGACCTCAACGGGAAACGCGTGGCGGTTTTCGATCCTTTCGATGACCAATAGCCCCTTGGGACAATACGTTCCCATTCCGGGGATCAGCTACGAGTTCAAAGCCAGCGAGACCCTCTCAGGCAACATCGGCGTTCCGGCCTGGATCGAGTGGACCCCAACCCCGGAGCAAAGCTTTTCGATCGCCTACCTGCCGATGGTCAACTTGCAGGTGCAGTACCGACAGAAGATCAATCCATGGCACACCCTGTGGTTGGGTTACGATTCCACCTCGCAAAGCTGGCTCCGCGACGCCCGCGAGCGCCACGCCGACCAATTCTTCTTCTTCGAGCAGCGCGTCGGCAGCGGTTGGCAATTGCAGCTCACGCAGACGCTAGGAATCCAAGCGACCGCAGGCTACGCCTTCGGCCGCCGCTTCGGTGAAGGAGAGACCTACGATGATCTGCCGACGAACAACGTCCACATCCGCCCGGGGCCGTACGTGGGAATCCAGGGCGGGATTCTGTTTTAGCGGTTGGCGGCCGATTTTCGGGCAAATCTGCCCCTCAGGATTGACCTGCCTCCTTCATTACGACATATTGTCTTGAAGCAAATTCCGTCGCTTCAAGGGGTTCGATATGTCGGCTCATTCCTACTGGATCGCCCCGCTTTTTCTATTGGCGGCAACCTTCGCCTTGGCAGAAGACAACGAGACCGCCGACGAAGTCCCGGCCAACGAAGCGTCTGCCCAGCGGATTGCTGAGCTGGCCGATAAGTACGAATTCTTCACCGACGCCACCAAATCGGCCAAGCTGGAGCGTCAACCTAAGCCCGTTCTCAAGTACACCAACGCGATTCGCGGCGATGTGTTTGGCAACGTCTTTGTGTGGACTCACTTGGGACGCCCGGAAGCTATCGGTGCGATTTTCGATTTCCGAAGCGAAGATAAGCTCGATACCGAACTGCATACCCTCTCTCGACCAACTATCGTGGCCGCGCGCGACGGGCAAACGTTCTGGAAACCCTCCAAGCCCGGAGTGACGTTCGAAGTGTTGCCCGGTGCGCAGCCTCCGGCGACCACCGCCACGGGCCGAGCGAAACAGATGCGCGATTTCGCCAATGACTTCGAGGTAGAACGCATTCACCCCGAACAGGGGAAAGAGTCGCTACGGTTACTGCCACAACCGATCTATCGATACTCTTCGCCGAAGCAGGATATCGTTGATGGCGCGATCTTCGTCTTTGTCGAAGGGACTGATCCGGAGACCTTCCTATTGCTCGAAGCAACCAGCGGCGAAAACCCCAAATGGCGGTTTGCTTTGGCGCGGATGAATATCGTCGATTTCACCGCCACCTACTTGGGAAAGAAGGTGTGGTCCGTCGCGACAATCGAATGGGATGCCGTCTTCGATGGCCAAGAGCCGTACGCCATCATCCGCGAGAATCCGCGCCGCGGACTGGTCCGCAAGGCGACAAACTAACTAGTTCGCGGTGGCGAAGGCCTCTTTGAGAACGCGGGCCGCCTGCTGGCGTTCGTTAGCTTGGCCGAGGCGGCGAACCCGATCGGTCAGCGCAGCGAATTCGCGAGGATCGGCGCGGTCCTCGATTCGAGCGAACCCTCGTTCGGCGATCACGATCGCGTCCTCGACCTTGCCGCTCTTGGCGAGCGAAGCCGTCCACAGGCCATAGATGTTCGCAATTCCTTTGCGGAACATATGCTGCTCCGGGCGATGCTCCGCGGCTTGTTCCAGCGTGGCAATCGCGTCCGCATAGCGGCCATCGTCGCACAGCGAGCGGGCCCACCGCTCGTGGATGTGAAGCTCATTCGCCAACAGCGGAGCAAATTGAGCGTCGCACAGCCGGCATTCGTCGAGTTTCGCGACGGCGCTAGCGAATTGCCCTTGGTCGCTGAGGGCGAGGGCCCAGTTGTTCAGCCCCGCGAGAAAGTTATTCTTCGCGGGCCCGTCGCCTGGGTCGAGTCGGCGGGCAATCGACAATAGCCGGCGAGCCTCGGAATATTCATCGCGTTCGAGCGCCGTGACGCCTCGGTTGTAATAGACCTTGCCCAGCAGTTCGATATCGCTGAGTGTCCGACGCGGAGCATGCGAACCCGACGGGAGCGAGCCGTCCCCCATCGCCAAGCGCTCATCCGACGATTTGTGGAACCAATCAGAGCACGTCGTTTGAACGTCGAACGACGGATGGCCATCTTGGGGCGACAACTGGCAGAAGACGTGCCCCGGCACGGCAATGGCCACCACGGGAAGCCGATGGTTGCGACAGATCCATTGGTACAGCAGCGTCGCCGTGACACAGTTGTAATCGCCGCCTTCCAGCGTGATCGGCAATTCGGTGCACTCGGCCCGGTATTGGCCCGTCAGAATGCGGCGATGCATTTCTTCGAACAAGAGCGCCGACCGCTTGTGGAGCGACGTTCCGTCGTCTAGCTTTTCCGGACAAACCGCCGATAACTCCAGCAGCAGCCGGTTCAACTGCTGGTGCGAGCGCTGCAATTCGTCCTTTGAATAGATACTACCGGCGATCAGCGAAGCTTCGAGCAAGTTGTGCCGATCGAGCCGGCGATCGCGGCAGTCCTCCAGAAGTTCTCGTTCAAGCGGATATGCGGCCAGTTCGTCCAGCGAATTCTCGCGGGCATGGCTGAATGAGCCCGTCGAGACCATCGCGACAGGCGGACCGATTTCTCCCCTGGTTTCCGCCAACGAGAGAGACCATGGCAGTGCGAGTCCCACCAGCGCCGAAGCGTGCGAGATGGACCAAATGTGCGTGCGGCGTGCGCGCATGTGGGGAGACTACTGCCTGAAGGAGTGGGGGAGGCGGCGAGCACCGCCTTCATGGCGGTCCGAAAGCCTACGTCACGATTTCACCGTTGCCGCCGAGAGCCGCCGAAATTGGACGCGAAAATACGACACACAGGTAAGGAGAAACGGTCGTAGCGAATCTGCCCCGCGATTTGGAACGCTGTGTGCGTCATGACCAATCGGCGCCACCCATCCAACCGCGCCGCGCGAGCCATCACAACGGCGGGAGGCTGAACCCATGGATCTGCAAGAAAGTCTCGACCGCATCATGCAAAACGAGACCGCATTCGGAACGCACTTTTACAAGCATTTTTTCGAGATTGTTCCCGATGCCAGGCCATTCTTTGAGGGCATCGACTGGCGCCACCAGGAACTCTCGTTGACCATGGCCCTGAACGTCTTGGTCAGGCATCACGACTGCGGTTATCCGGCGACGCGGATGTACCTGGAACACCTCGGAACCAAGCACCACGATCGGCGAATTCCCGTCTCGCTGTTCGCGAGTTGGCGGCAGGCCCTGATCGAAACGCTTCGCGAACTGGAGGGGGAAAACTGGAGTCCCGAACTGGAAGCCTCGTGGCTGTCCGCCTACGAAGATGCAGTCGAAGCAATGATGCGCGGGTACGCCGAGCGGCACCCGGTTTGATGCCTCTATTTGCCATCGTCATACAAAACGATGTCGCGACGAGGCAAAGAGAAGGGGGATAGTGGATTTGCTTGACCCAATCGTCAAGGTTTCAAGGTGAGGACTTAAGGTCAATGGTCTCGTCTTCCTCCAACTCCAACTCAGGTTCCGCAGGTATTGTGACGTCGCCGTACTGGACAATCTCGCAGTGCGGCAAATTGCGGCGCAGCTCGGCAACTGCTCCAGGCGTTACGTTTGGCGTGACCAGACTGAGTTTATTGAGTCGGCGCATACCGTAGAGGGAACGCAGCCCCACGTCGGAGATTTTGCGGCTGCAAATTCCTAACTGCTCGAGATCGTAAAAACGCGGCAAATGGACCAGTTCGCCGTTGGTAACATCGTATTGCGGATCATAGTAGTCGAAGTACGACTTGGGCTGTTGCGGCACTTCACCGTAGGCATAGGGCGGCTCGTAGGGGAAACGGTCCCCGATCTCGATGCGTCGCATTCCCTTATCAAGAAAAGCATCGCCTAGCCACTTTCGCAGCGATGGCAGACTTCGATCCCGGTGCGCCGAACAACCGACACCGACACCGTTGGCACGCCTAAATATCCCGTGCCCTGTGTGTGTGTCGTAGTAAATACCTCCATCTAAATGTTCAATCCACTCAGTAGCCAAACGCTCCTTCTCCACTCGTTGTTTAGCGTCAGTAAACCAAGCAAACGGAATCGAGATCGTGGCGATCAACATCAGCAGCGCTGCCAGATCGAACTGCACCGACTTGCGAAGCAAAAGCCGAATGCCAAACCAGCCAGCCATCAACACGATCGCACCAGCGACGACGGCGATCGTGATGAGCACGGTCCAGTTCTTGTGCCGATTGAACGCGAACCACTGGTACTGCTCGGAGGCGTAGAGAACGGCCTCGATGGTAAACGGTGCGAAAAAGAATCTCGCGGGTGTTACCCACGAAGTACCTTTCACGCTCGTTCGAGAGCGAGACACGTCAGAGGTTGTGTCCATGCCATCTGTTCCCGCCCCTGGCAACTTGCATGGTGAAATCGAACAGAGACCGCTGGCCGGCTCGACAATGCCATCATACAGCCCTTAGCCAGTGAAAATCATTCTCTCCAACGGCAATTCTGGCTGTTTCATGTTGACACCTCCCGCACTTTTTGTAGGTTGACGGCGAGTTCCTGAGGAATTCGGTAACAATCCCATTGAAAAAGGGTTCGCCCATGAACGAAGCAGCGGTGAAAGAGTTCGCCGGAAAGAAATTGGCCGCAGGGATCTGCGGAATCCTGATTGGGGGGCTGGGAATACACAAGTTCATCCTCGGCTTCACCCAGGCCGGCATCATCATGGCGTGCGTCTCGGTGCTGAGCTGCGGCGTCCTGGCCCCGATCATGGGCATCATTGGACTCATCGAAGGAATCCTGTACCTCACCAAGAGCGATGAGGAGTTCTACCAACTCTACGCAGTGCAAAAGAAAGAGTGGTTCTAAGCAGCACAGCTTGCCTGCTATGGGCCAGCCAATGAACGCCAGTCGACGGATGTGGCGAATTTCTTCTCGCCATATCCCAGCGTCGTGAGCACCGGCGGCACGCAGCGTTTCTCTAGTTCGCTTTGATTGCTCGATTGGCTTGGGTCGGCCGAGAGGTCGACCGGCTGCGGATGGTTCAAGACTAACCCGGCCACCGGTAAGCCCCCCTGAAATGTGGCCGCGGCAATCAGCGTCGCCAGCGCGCTGTGAATGACGCCTAGTTGGTTCGGCACGACGACCACCAGTGGATAGCCCAAGTCGAGTGCCAGGTCCGCGACGTACTCGTCGTCGGTCAACGGCGACATCAAGCCGCCGGCGCCCTCGATCAACAGGAAGTTGCATCGTCCATGCCAAGCCTGGGCCCCTTCGCGCAGCAGCTTGGCATCGACTTCTTTCCCTTCGGATTTAGCCGCCAAATGCGGCGCCAGAGGTGCCGCAAACTTCTGCGGGCAAACTTCTTCAAGCGTGCCGTGCTTGCCCGACGCCTCCCACAGCGCGACGGCGTCTTCCGACACAAGCTTCCCATCAACCCGCTCACATCCGCTGGCGACGGGCTTGTAGACGCCCACTCGAACGCCTTCCGCCGCCAGTTGCCGAGCGACAGCGGCTGCCACGGCGGTTTTTCCCACGCCTGTGCCGCTGCCGACAATGAAGATTCCTGGCGGGCGGTTGCGCGGGGTCATCGTGTCGGGTACCATCCAGTTTTGGAATCGACCCCGCCGGACTTAGCATCCAAGAGAGTCCGTTTCCGTTTGTTCTTCTAGCCAATGCCAACGCAGGAATCGTTAGCGTCCATGCCGTACGACTACTCGGATCGTCGCCGTGTAACCGTTGCCGTCGTTCAAATGACGTGCTCCGTGGAAAAGGAACCCAACGTCGCCAAGGGGATCGAACGGATCGCCCAGGCGGCGTCGCGTGGCGCGAACATCGTTTGCCTGCAGGAACTGTTTCATAACCAGTATCCTTGCCAAAGCGAAGACCACGCTAGGTTTTCCGAAGCCGAGCCGATTCCCGGGCCAATTCACGACCGCGTTTCGGCAGCCGCCAAGCAACATGGCATCGTCGTGGTGAACTCGATGTTCGAGAAGCGGGCGGCCGGACTCTACCACAACACGGCAGTCGTTTACGACGTCGACGGCTCGACCGCTGGTATCTACCGGAAGATGCACATCCCGGACGATCCGCTCTACTACGAGAAGTTCTACTTCACACCCGGCGACTTGGGCTTCAAGAGCTTCGAGACCAAGTTCGGCCGCGTCGGCGTGTGCGTGTGCTGGGACCAGTGGTATCCCGAAGCCGCTCGCCTGACGGCATTAACGGGGGCCGAAATTATCTTCTATCCGACGGCTATCGGTTGGCTGCCTGACGAGAAAGAAGAGTTCGGCGCGAGCCAGCACTCGGCCTGGGAAACGATGATGCGGAGCCACGCGATTGCCAACGGCGTCTTTGTAGCAGCGCCTAACCGCGTCGGCATGGAAGGCAAGTTGCAATTCTGGGGCGGAAGTTTCATCAGCGATCCTAACGGCAACCTGCTGGGCAAAGGCTCCCACGAGCGGGAAGAGATCGTGATGGCGGAGTGCGATTTCGGAGTCATCGACGCCGTCCGCACGCACTGGCCATTCCTCCGTGATCGGCGAATCGACGCGTATGGAAATTTGACGAAGCGTTTCATCGATCAGTGAGAAGGAGTTCGGCCTACCGGGGAGCTGAGATGACGACGTTAGAAATCATCGGTTTGGTCGCGTTGGGCGTCGTTGTTATCGTGATCGTGTTCGTAGTAGTGCCCAAACTCGTCTTCCGCCTTATGAAGGGCCCGCTTGAGGCACGGATCGCCGCTCTCTACGGTCCGGACGAGATCCTCATGAAGGATCTGGTGGCGAACAATTTCGGGTTGGAGTCCTGGGGCATCTGGCAGGGCCGAGGCAACGGCGGGCTGGTACTGACCAAGGATTGCCTGCACTTCTTCCGGTTCGTGTCCGGTGGGGATGTCCGCGTGCCGCTGGGAGCAATCACGGAGATCACGTTCACCAAGAGTCACCTGGGAAAGGCGACAATCTACGACCTGCTGAAGGTGCGGTTCACCGTTGACGGCCAGACGGACTCAATCGCTTGGTATCTGACCGATCCGAAGGGGTGGAAGAACAGGCTTGAGGAACTCATGGCGAGAAGGCCAGCAGGTGAAAAGCACTAACGCTGCACAAAATGTGTCGGGCCGAAATAGTTGCTGCTGCAGCCCGCGCGCGAGTCGCCGTGGTGCAATTCCTCTGTCCTTTGAGTTAGACTCCTAGCTGCTTTTTCCCTCGATTCCCCCTCCCCTGCCCTGCTCTTATGAAAATTCATCGCTGCCTCGATCAGAACGACCGGACTGTTTTTGCCACGACGACCAGCGACGGCAAGTATGTCGAGTTGGCTGGCCAATCGCTTGATTCACTCAAGCCCACCGACAAAGCGGTGACAGTCAAAAAGTTGCTGGCCCCCATCCAGCCGACGGCGATCCTGTGCATCGGCCTTAACTATCGCAAGCACGCCGAAGAAACGAATGCGCCGTTTCCCAGGTGGCCAGTTTTGTTCATGAAGAGCCCCGGCGCTGTTCAGAATCCAGACGATCCCATCGAACTGCCCCGCCGGTTGGCCAGCGGGCAAGTCGACTACGAAGCCGAATTGGCCGTCGTCATCGGCAAGCGTTGCAAGAACGTCAGCGCAGCCAATGCCCTCGACTACGTATTGGGCTATGCGAACGCGAACGACGTTTCAGCCCGCGACTGGCAAAAGGACTTCGGCGGCAGCCAATGGTGCCGCGGCAAGACGTTCGATACGTTTTGCCCGCTCGGGCCGTACATCGCGACCAAGGACGAGATCCCCAATCCGAACGCACTGAGGATTCAAGGTCGACTCAACGGGAACACCGTTCAAGACGCCAACACCGACGACATGATTTTCAGCGTCCCGCAAATCATCGAGTTCCTTACCGGCAGCATGACGTTGCTCCCTGGGACCGTGATTTTGACGGGAACGCCCAGCGGCGTCGGCATGGCACGGACCCCCAAAGTGTTCCTCCAACCCGGCGACAATTTCGAAGTCGAAATCGAAGGGCTGGGAACACTTCGCAATCTGGTTTTGGCCGAAGAAGGCCCCGTCGGCGGGCCCGTCTCTCTGTAGCGGGCTCAAAGAAAGGCGCACAGGCTTTCCAGCCCGTGCGCGGTCGACCACCTTTCGCAGTAAAACGGCGGCTCCCAGGGAGTCGCTCCGCGCGAGGCGTTCGACTATCCTCGTAACACTTGCACGTTCGGCAAAATCACGCCTGAGGAGTTCGGTTATGCGATTCCGTTTTTCGCCAGTCCTCTGTCTCGTCTTAGCGATCGCCTTGCTCACAACGTCCGCTGTGAACGGCCAGCAGCCGAAGATCCTTCCCTTCGCGAAGGATATCAAGAACATCGAAAGCTGCGTGATGGCGCCCGATACCGTCACCATTTTCGCTACGGCGATTGGCGAATTCGGCACCAAGGGGGACGGCACACTCGTCCAGATTCAAAACGGTAAGCAAACGACACTTCTCGACGGCTTCGACGACCCCAAGGGGATCGTGTGGTCGGGTGACTCGCTTTACATCACCGACATCGACAAGGTATGGCGAGTTCGCTTCCGCATGGCGAAGTTCGACATTCCCCCCTTTGTTCGCAACATGACGCGGTTGGTCGAGGATATCGGCCGCACACTCGTCGCCGGTCCTGACCAGTTCCCGATCAAGCCGCTGTTCCTGAACGACATCGAAGCCGACGCCGCCGGAAACCTTTACGTCTCCGATTCGGGCGACCTTCAAGGTGGCAAGGGAGCAGTGTTCCGCATCTCGGCCCAAGGCAAGATCGAGACGGTCGCCACTCCGGAGAAGTATCCCTCCATCAAAACGCCGAACGGTTTGCTCATGGATGGCCCCGAGCATCTGCTGGTCCTCGATTTCGCAGCGGGCGATCTCAATCGGTTAGGGCTGAAAGACGGTTCGTGGGAGAAACTCGCAGGCGGATTCGACGGCGGCGACGGCATCGTTCGCGACTGGGACGGCAACTTGTACCTTTCCAGCTGGAAGACGGGCAAAGTGAGCGTATTGCGGTCGAAAACCAAAACACCAGGGCAGTTCGGCAAGTACGAAGCGCCCGAATTGCTTAGCGAAGGCAAGTTCGAACAGGCCGCCGACTTGGGGATCGATGCCCGCCAAGGGCACATCTTGATCCCCGATATGAAGGCCGGGACGATCTCGACGATGTCGATCGTCGACAACAACCCGCGCGGTGTTGACGCCAGCGAGATCAAACTCAATCTCGAGCCGTTGTTCGACGAGGAATTCGAAATCGATCGCCCGGTGCTGGTCACGCACGCTGGTGACAAGAGCGGCCGCTTGTTCGTTGGGACGCAGCCCGGAAAGGTGTATGTGCTGAAACCAGGTTCAAAAGATGAGCCGAAACTCTTCTTCGATCTGACGAAGAAGACATCCTTCGATATTCGCGAGTTTGAAAAGGGATTGCTGGGAATCGCATTTTCTCCCTCGTTCGCGAAGAATCGCGAGTTTTACGCCTATTACTCGCCGACGAATCGCCCCCAAGTCGCCGTGATCTCACGGTTTAAGGTATCAGAGAAAGACCCTAACTTTGCCGACGCCGCGGACGAAGAAGAAGTGATGGTCATCGAACAGCCGTTCTGGAACCACAACGGCGGAACGCTGGTGTTCGGCCCCGACGGAAAACTTTATGTCGGCCTCGGTGATGGCGGTTCGGCGAACGATCCCTTCGACAACGGCCAAGACCTCTCGACACCATTGGGTGGCGTGCTGCGAATCGACGTCGACGGTCGCGATCCGGGCAAACCCTATGCGATCCCGAAGGACAACCCGCTCGCCAACCGCGCGGGTGCGTGCGGTGAAAAATGGGCCTGGGGCCTGCGCAACTTGTGGCGAATCAGCTTCGACCGCGAGACAGGCCTCCTGTGGGGCGCCGACGTCGGCCAGGACATCTGGGAAGAAATCAACATACTGGAGCGAGGCGGCAATTACGGCTGGCGGCGCCGCGAGTCGATGCACCCCTTCACCGCCAATGGCTTGGGCCCCAAGGCGGAATTCATCGAGCCGATCTGGGAATACCACCACGACGAAGGCAAGTCGATCACCGGCGGCCACGTCTACCGCGGCAAAGCGATCAAAGACCTGCAAGGCCACTACGTCTACGGCGACTTCGTCTCCGGCAAGATGTGGGGCCTTAAGTACGACCCAGCCAAAAAGAAGGTGACCGCTAATCGCCCCATCCCCGGCGGCGTGCTCCCCGTCATGTCGTTCGGCGAAGATGAGAACGGCGAGCTCTACGTCGTCACCGACGGCGGCAAGAAGGTTAGCAAGTTGGTCCCGTAGCCGCACTCGCCAAGAGTGCGGTTGCCCTGCAAATTCTCTTAGCCACCGGCTCATTCGACAGGTTGTAAAACGACGGCGGTGAAGTCGTCTTGAAGACTCCCGCCGCCGGACACGGCTGCCATTTCTTTCAACTCGTCGATGAGCGGTTGCCCCTGAAACACGGCCATTGATGCGCAAATCGCGTCCCAGCCTACGCCTTTCCAAACGCCGTCCGTCATCGCGACCAAAATCCACGGGGCCGTAAGCGACGCGGCGAACGGGGTCGCGATCATCGCCCCCGAACCAACCGGCGGGTTCTTGTTTTGATTGGCGGTCAGTTCGAGCGTCGCGCCGCTGCACCGCAACAACACAGCGGAGTCGCCGTTGGAAGCTCCGCTCACCTCGTGCTCGTACACGCATAGGCCGACGAGCGTCGTATAGCCCGCATCGGAGTCGCGCTGGACGGCCTGGTCACAGCGGCGAAGGATCTCGGTCCACGCATAAGGATCACGCAGTTGGGCCGGCTTCCGCTTACCGGCCTCAGCGATTCCCGTTTCGCATGCCAGACGAGAAGCGACGCCCCCACCGCGTTGCCCGCCTTGGCCATCTGCGACGAAGCAGAGCCAGCAATTTTCGTCTTGCGGATGCGGTTGGACCGCGAATGCATCTTCGTTTGCCGCGTGTCCGCCGACTTCAGAATGGTTCTGGACGATGATCATGACTCTCTCCTTATCAGCCAATTCCAAGGCTATAGGGAGATTTTAGGTGTGGTAGCATGTCCGCATTGCAGTGTATTAGGCCATTTTCCGCCGAACGGCGTGCCAAACATGTGGAAACCCCTGCTTGTCGCCTTCCTCGCGATCGGACTATCACACATGGTCAGAGGCGACGATCTCAATTCGTTTTATCACGACGACGGACCGCTCAAAGGAACGCTCAAAAGCGACCAGCCGCTTCCGTTGTACGACGCGAATCCTGAACACCTCTGGAACAGGGTGTTCGGCGCGTTCTACATTCGCCCTCGATCGGTGCCCACGAAAGATGGCCAGCCGCCTGTCACGTGTTACGAAGGAGGCGACGTGATCGAGTTTCTCGCCTGGGGCAAAACCGAATACTGGTCGTCGGCCGAGGTTGCCGATCGAGTCACGCCGCTGATGGACGAGTTTCTCGATCAGCACGGCGAGCGGCTCTTCTCCGATCCCCTGAAGCGAGCCGTCTTCCAGCACGATCTGTGGGCCGTTTACGACCACCTAGTCGATCAAAACATCAAGCGAACGGGGGACCCGGCAACTCGGAAGCGCCGCAACACATTGTGCGATAAGTTGGCCCAGTGCATCCGCCGGCTCGCGCTCTCTGGCGATGAAATCGCCAGTTTGCGTGATACTTATACGGCCGCGGTGAAATCGGGCGAGTTTGCGGCGAGCCACGACTTCGACGCCAATCGCGACTACCTGCCACCCCACCTTTTGGACGATCCCCAGACGTGGGTGGAGATCGATTTTCACCAACCGCAGGTCCACGAGGACATTTCCGACCGCTTTGTGACACTCCACGCGGAGTCGTTGCAGGGACGGTCGTACTACCGGATCTTCTATCGTTTCCCGAAAGGGCGTGCGGAGGTAATCGAGTACCTCAAGGAACTCGAGACGAAAGGGATCGATTGGAAGCAGGCCGCCAACAATGGCTTTGTCGCGACTCGCAAAAATGCGCCGGCGATACCGGTGGGAACTGAGGTCGTCTTACTGCAACTGATGATGACGATCGACGATCAGCTGCGTCCGGTACCGACGAAGATCGTCGAATCGCTGCAATTTCGCGTTTTTTGCAATCTCGACGGCAGCCCCACGCCGTCGACCAATACGGGCGTCGGGGTAAATATTCTCGACTACCGCATGAAGCGGCATCGCCTCTTCGACAGCCTTAAAGCCGGCGGGCTGGAGCGCGAGCCCGAATGGATGCCGCAGTTCCGAGTTGCCATCGATGGCATCAGGGCCGATGCGCCCGATTGGGGATTCGCCGGCAAAACGGTCCTTTTTCAACAATGTGTCGATTGCCACATGTCGCGGCGATTAGATCGCCTCGGCGTGGCCAGCATTCCAAGCATCATCAACTCCGGCGGGTTCGACTCCGGAGCCCAAATGGGTGTGGTGCATCCGCTGGGGCCTAATGAGTCGGACGTGACAGGCAAGCGCGTCGCCAAGTACAAGGCACGTCACGAGAGTTTTCGGCGTTTGTTGGAACATTTGGGAGAGTGAGCGGCGGCCACTGAGGTGAAAACGCCCTAAGGTTACCGTTGCGAATCGCCACTCCCCATTTCCGCCATGACGATCGGTTTCGAATCGCTACGAGGACGTTGCTGGGCGTTGGAATCGCTCAGGTCTCGTCGGCCGGCAAAGGCCGCCAGTAGTAAGAGAGCGAACTCTACCGAGTAGTTTATGGCCCCGAAAATGAGAATCATTGTCTCCCGACGCGCATTTTCCTCTAACCGGGCATTTGTCATCAAACCGACACCGTTGGTGACCCATCGGAGCAACGGAATACCAATTGCTTGAATGAGCGCCAAAACGCAGGCAGCTAAAATCAAGCTGGAAGGAACAGGATGCCGCTTGAGGTGAGTGATGGCGGCGACAATTCCCACCAGCGACAAAACCACCGCAGGAACCAAATACAGCAGCCGTATGAAAGTAGGATCCATCTGTGTTCTCCATCCAACACTGTAGGTGCCGCTTGACATCCCCACCTGAATAAGAGAGACCTGAACCGAGATGGCCGCACGCTTGTCTTGAAACTAAGGGGCAGGGCCCGAAAACCACCCGCATGGTGGGGCCGACAGTCCTCGGTCTTGCTCGCTGTCGGGAGGTTTATATACTTCGGGGTTCTGTCGTGGCGGCTGATCCTGCCACGCATTTTTTGCCAGCGTAGCTCAATTGGCAGAGCAGCTGATTTGTAATCAGCAGGTTGCAGGTTCGATTCCCGTCGCTGGCTTTTTGACTTTTCTGATCGCGGCATCTTACGGTGATTTTCCGGTTTTCCGGCCGGAGAATTGAAGAAATGCCGGGACTTTCGTCCGCAGCGGGACGCCAGCGTTCTTTGTGAATGCGGGTTGTCGAACTGGCTGTTGATTTTGTATGCTAATCCGTTTTCCCGGCCGCTGGGTTTGGGCGGTATTGCGTCGTGCTCCTTGGGGATGACTCCTTCTGGGGCGGTGATGGAAGAATTGAGGGGAGTTTCCCGAGCGGTCAAAGGGGACAGACTGTAAATCTGTTGGCATTGCCTTCGGAGGTTCGAATCCTCCACTCCCCACTCACGTGGGCCAGATTTGATTGATGAGAAGACGGGATTGAATGGCCGGATGTTTTGCCGGCGCGAAAGCGTGATAATGTCGGTTTCCACCTCGACAAGTTGGACTTGAGAAGTTCGACTCGACAAGTTCGAGGTGGCAAATCGCAAGAGCGAACAAGATTGCGGGTGTAGCTCAACGGTAGAGCAACAGCCTTCCAAGCTGAAGACGAGGGTTCGATTCCCTTCACCCGCTTGAAGGCGCGATTAGTAGAAGTTGCGATTGGTAAGAAGCTTTTTGGTTTGATTGGCTGGTGTAGCTCAGTTGGTAGAGCACGTCCTTGGTAAGGACGAGGTCATGGGTTCAAGTCCCATCACCAGCTTTGTGCAAGTCGGCCTTTGTCAAAGGTTGCCGCGCTTTGGAGAGCGCTGGAGGCGATCGGCGGCTAAGAGTCCACGGCGTATTTGTTTTGTGAACTCGCAGAGGTAATAGGTGTAGATAGCAATGGCCAAGGATACATTCTCGCGGACTAAGCCGCACTGTAATGTTGGAACGATCGGTCACATTGACCACGGCAAAACGACTACAACCGCCGCGTTGCTGGCCGTTTGCGCTGCTAAGGGCATGGCCGAGAAAAAAGATTATTCGGACATCGCCAAGGGTGGTACGGTTCGCGATGCTACCAAGACCGTGACCATCGCCGTGGCCCACGTCGAATACGAAACGGCTAACCGCCACTACGCTCACATCGACTGCCCTGGCCACGCCGACTTTATTAAGAACATGATCACCGGTGCCGCCCAGATGGACGGTGCGATCCTGGTAGTTTCGGCTGCGGACGGCCCGATGCCGCAAACCCGCGAACACGTGCTGCTGGCTCGCCAGGTGAACGTGCCCGCGCTGGTCGTGTTCCTCAACAAGGTCGACCTCGTCGACGACCCGGAACTGTTGGACCTGGTCGAAATCGAAATCCGCGACCTGCTCAACAAGTACGGCTTTCCGGGCGACGAAATCCCGATCATCCGTGGCCAAGCGAATGCCGCTTACGCTAATCCGACCGATCCCAAGGCTGCCAAGCCCATCGAGGATTTGCTCGCGGCGATCGATAGCTACATTCCTCAGCCTGTCCGCAAGGAAGACGAACCGTTCCTCATGGCGGTGGAAGACGTGTTCTCGATCGAAGGTCGTGGCACCGTGGCCACCGGTCGTATCGAGCGCGGCAAAGTGAAGGTCGGTGAAGAAATCGCCGTCATTGGTCTCAACAAAGAGCCGATGAAGACGACCGTCACCGGCGTCGAGATGTTCCGCAAACTGCTCGACGAAGGTCGCGCTGGCGACAACGTCGGCTGCCTGCTCCGCGGCGTGCGGCGCGAAGACATCGAACGCGGCCAGGTTTTGGCCAAGCCGGGTTCGATTACCCCGCACACCACGTTCAACGCCGAAGTTTACTGCTTGTCGAAGGACGAAGGCGGCCGTCACACGCCGTTCTTCAGCGGCTATCGCCCGCAGTTCTACTTCCGGACCACCGACGTGACCGGAACGGCCGACCTGGAAGGCGCCGAAATGTGCATGCCGGGTGACAACGTGAAGGTGAAGATCACCTTGCACAAGCCGATCGCCATGGACGACGGGGTCCGCTTCGCGATTCGCGAAGGTGGTCGCACCGTCGGCTCGGGTGTTGTGACGAAGATTCTCGAGTAGGACATGACGTCAGCGGAGTCACTTCTCTGACGGCGATCGAATAGCGGGGCGAGCCGTGCAAAAGCGCGGCTCGCCTTGCAGTTTTGAAGACGCGTTGCGATTTTCGAAGGCCATACCTTTTGAAACGCAGCGATTTACGGGCGTAGCTCAACTGGCAGAGCACCGGTTTCCAAAACCGGGGGTTGTGGGTTCGATTCCTACCGCCCGTGTATTGAGGGTCGAGGTTGTTTTCGCGAATCGGGTTCGCGTCGGACGGATTCGGCGCAATCGCGAGCAGTGACCGTGGCGACACGGGCACCACGCGAGTTTGGAACTTCGAGGCGAGGTTGAAACTTCGAGCTTGTTTATAGGATTGATGGCTTCCATGGCGGCGGAAAAAGCGGTTGCGACAAGCAGTTCGGACGGCGGATTTTGGGCCGAGCTGTTTCACACGAATGTTTACAAGCCAACCCAAGGCTTGATGACACGCCGATTGACGTGTTTGGCGATTTGGGCAACGGGAGTGATCTGCTCCTACAAACTGCTAGCCGGCAACCTGCTGGCCGTGCAGATGGAGTCGCTGCTGAAATCGATGGGATCGGCGAACGTCGACAAGATGGCGGTGACACTGGCCTACAGCGTCGCCGGCCTCCTCTTGGCAGCCGTCGTGTGGGTGGGATATCGGTTGGTCAATTGGCCCCCGTTCGCCGACTTCCTGGTGAACGTCGAAGGGGAAATGAACAAGGTCACCTGGCCGACGTGGGATGAACTCAAAGCCGCATCGTGGGTGGTCATTTTCACGATGCTCTCCCTGGCCCTGTTGATCTTTTCAATCGACGTGGTGTGGAAGGCAGTCCTCGATACGCTGGGCTATCTGATTACGATGTTGGCCGGCAAGGCATAGTTGATAGCGAACGTGCTTCGCAAAGTTGATAAAAACGGGCTCAATGATGCGGGCCCAATGGATACGAGGAAAGTGAAATGACGGTGGATCCGGACAACACGCCAGACAACACCGAAAATGTTGGCTCGGAGAGCCACAGCGCGCCCACCAACGCACCCGCGGCAACTTCGGAAAAGCCGGAAGAGAAGCCGCACGAACTGACCGAACCCCGTATCGCCGAAGCGAACCTAGGCGACTCCGGTGCCGAGCCGCACGAAGCTGCCGCTACGGCCGATCACGCCGAAGAGAGCGCTGTCGAAGATGAAGCGGAAGAAGATTCGGGTCCGGTCGAGCCATTGGAGTTCATTGACGAGTCGCTGGAAGAAGACACCCAGGACCGCCAGTGGTACATCCTCAAGATCGCAGTGAATCGCGAGGACTCGATTCGCGACGCCCTGATTCGCCGCCTCAAGCGCGAAGGCCTGGATCGCTACTTCGGCGATATCGTGATTCCGACCGAAGACGTCGTCGAGTTCACGAAAAACCAAAAACGCAAGGTCGTTAAGAAGAAGCTGTACCCCGGCTACCTGCTGGTCCACATGCACGTGAACGACGCCACCTGGTTTGTTGTCCGCGAAACACCCGGTATCGGGGACTTCACTACCTCCGGTGGCAAGCCAGCTCCGATGGCCCAAAAGGACGTCGACAAAATCCTGCGGACCAGCAAACCCGCCGAAGCCGACGATACTGGCGCCGTGAAGATGGCGATTCCCTTCAAGAAGGGCGACCGCGTCCGTGTGAAGGAAGGTTACTTCCAGAACTCGGAAGGAGACGTCGAAGCGATCGACGAATCGAACGGCCGCGTTACCGTGCTTTTGACGATTTTCGGCCGCAACACGCCGGTCGAAATCGACCACTGGCACATTGAAGCCGTATAAAAACCAAAACAGTAAAAACCCAAAACAGACGGGCGCGAGTCGTTGGTTCCTCGCCGCCCCGATTATGTACGACAACCAAGTTTTTCACTAGAACCGCAAGGTTCACCACGCGATTGAGAGTTCGAGGCGGACATGGCCAAGGCAAAGCAAGTAACGGGACAAGCAAAATTTCAAGTGGTGGGCGGCAAAGCGACGCCCGCCCCGCCTGTGGGTACCTCGCTGGGTAAGTTCGGTATCAACCTGGGCCAATTCGTCTCGCAGTTCAACGAGCGAACCCGCCAGTTCATGGATATCCCGATCCCAGTGATCGTGACGGTCTACAGCGACCGCAGCTTCGAATTCGTTTGCAAAAGCCCGCCCGCATCGGCTCTTTTGAAGATCGAAGCCGGCATCGCCAAGGGCTCCGGCGTTCCCAACCGCGACAAGGTAGGCAAAGTCACCCAAGCCCAGTTGATCAAAATCGTCGACCAAAAGTGGGACGATTTGAACGCCCGCGATAAAGAACACGCGGCGCGAATGGTTGCTGGCACGGCCCGCAGCATGGGTATTGTGGTCGAAGGGTAGTCGCGGTATATTCACTCGCTTCGACTCAGCGAAACGTAGTCGCCTATGGCGCGGTGAACCCCGCGCCATCCTTTTTGGCTCGACTGCATCTGCTCACTGCGTTGAAATTGCTGGTTGGAATCACGCGTTTGAAACGGTTCGTTTTGGGGTGTTGGTGCGTCTATGGCAAAGCAGTCGAAGCGTTATCGGGCCCAGGCGAAGATCGCCCCCGCTGACCGAGTGCTTCATCCCCTGCAAAAGGCTGTCCAGTTGCTGAAGCAAATGGGCGACAAGGGGAAGACGAAGTTCGACGAAACAATCGAAGTTCACATGCGCCTCGGTATCGATCCGAAGCAAGCGGACCAGATCGTCCGCGGCTCGATCGTGTTGCCGCACGGCATCGGCCGCGCCAAACGCGTAGTGGTGTTCGCCAAGGGTGACCTGGCCAATGCCGCCCGCGAAGCCGGCGCCGACATGGTGGGCGAAGCCGACCTGGCACAAAAAATCAAAGATGGCTGGATCGAGTTCGATGCGTGCATCGCCTCGCCCGACATGATGGGCGTGGTGGGTCCGCTTGGTAAGGTCCTGGGTCCTCACGGGTTGATGCCGTCGCCTCGTGCTGGCACGGTAACCAACGACGTCGCCAAGGTGGTTCGCGAGTACAAGGCCGGTAAGGTTGAATTCCGAAACGACCCCACAGGCATCATTCATGCCGTCGTCGGCAAGATGAGCTTCGATGCAACCAAGCTCGAAGAGAACGTCGCAGCCTTCCTCAATCACATCGCGGCGATCAAGCCGAACTCGGTGAAGGGGATCTACGTGAAGAGCGTGGCCCTTTGCTCGACGATGAGCCCGTCGGTATACGTCGCGGCTTAGTCGAATTGCGAATAACGGAAATAGTTGAAAACGATCGCGTGTCGTCATGAGCAAGCAAGTCAAAGGTCTGATTATCGCCGATTTGAAGAAGCGTCTTGGTGGCGTGCAGGATGCGCTACTGTGTGACGCGATCGGTCTGAATTCCGGCAACACCGCCGGCCTGCGGCGCGAACTTCGCAAGCGGGGCGTCAGTCTCTTGGTTGTGAAGACCGCTCTGGCGCGTCGCGCAACGGAAGGGACTTCGATCTCCAGCGCCTTCGACAAGCACGAAGGTAGCCTGGCCGTAGTCTGGGGCTGCGAAGACTTCGTCTCTCTCTGCAAAGAGATGGTCGACCTCTACGCCAAGCCGGAATACGAAAAGCTGAAGCCGCATGGCGGCGTGATGGACGGCGAGCGTCTCACGCATGACCGCATTAAGGAAGTCAGCAAGTGGCCCAGCCGGACCGAACAACTCAGCATCCTGCTGGGGCAGATTCTGTCGCCCGGCTCGGCGCTGCTCAGTCAGCTTTCGTCGACAGGCGGCGAGCTGGCGAGCCAAGTGGAACAGATCGCCAAAGGCGAAGCGGGCAAAGAAAAAGGCACCGCCCCCGAGGCGTAACTCGAAAATACACGGTTCAAGAAAACACAGGAGTCCCCGTCGTTTTGGCCGCGACGAGGTTCGACTCCACAACGTTAAGTGCCAGTTGAGGTTTCCAGCTCCCCTCCTCCGAAGCGCGGTTCGATACGGAATGGTAGCTGGCTTAGATTTGACAAGGATTTGAAGCGATGTCTGAAACTGCAACTCTCGACGTTCCCTCCGACCTGAAGTCGCTGGGTGATTCGATCGCCAACTTGACGCTCAAGCAAGCCAAGCAACTGAGCGACTACATCGAGCAAGCTTACGGCATCAAGCCGGCTGCTGGTGGCGCTGTGATGATGGCTCCTGCTGGCGGCGCTGGTGGCGGAGCGGCGGCTGCTCCTGCCGAGCCGACCGAATTCGACGTGATCCTCACCAGCTTCGGCGAAAAGAAGCTCGACGTGGTGAAGGTTGCCAAGAACATCACCGGCCTGTCGTTGATGGACGCCAAGAAGCTGGTTGAAGCAGCTCCTTCGACCCTCAAGGAAAAAGTCAGCAAGGCTGACGGCGAGAAGATTAAGGCCGAAATCGAAGCGGTTGGTGGCAAGGTCGAACTGAAGGGCGTCTAAGCCGTTCTCAGTTTGACTTTTTCATTTCAAGGCGATATGTTGAGATGTTTGGCGTCTCTCGTACGCCCTAGGCTCCAACGGATTGGCTAGCCGTGGCATGGCTGTGTAGGGACATCGATGTCCTAAAACAGCTCGGTCGCGGCTGGTTCGTTTACCGGACAAGCGAGTTATTTTGGCTGCGCAATCCATCTGGACTGGACAGTCTGGACGGCATCAAGGCGGACAAATTCGTCACGCTGTGACGTTTTTTTCCGTTCTTATCCGTCCTTATGGAGAGGTTGCGCGCCGATTGCTGGCGGCTCGTCCCGTTGCGATTTTTTCGCCTGTCGTTTTGTTGATTTGCCATCCGTCGAATTTCGGTTCCATGGTGGCGACTCTCCTCCGCGTGTATCCCCAGGCCGTTTTGAGCGCCCTGCTGCGTTTTGAATTCGGCCTCCACAACTGGCAAGACTCTCCAGGCCTGACGCAATTATCCCTCCGGGGTGGATTGCTTGTTAAGGCCTTTATGCGTTTGCGTCCCGCCGAAGTTTGCCTCGTCAGCGCTTCCAGCGTGCGATGAGGTTTATCGGCAATTCGCGATCGTTTCCGCGACGTGGCTTGAAAATTGAGTCGCTTTGACAATTAACTCGACAGTTTGTTTGTTTTGAGGAGTGCCTCGGAATATGTCGATTCCCGCACAGCGCCGACTGAAGCCCAAAGATATTCGTCGTTTCGGCAGCGGGCGCGAAGCCCAATCGATTCCCGATTTGACCACTATCCAGACCACCAGCTACGCCCGCTTCTTGCAGGCGGAAGGTCTCGCTGAAAAGCGCAAGGACCACGGCCTGGAAGGGGTGCTCCGGGAAATCTTCCCGATCGAGAGCTACGACAAGCAAATCAAGCTCGAGTACGTGAAGTACGAACTCGGCAAGCCGCGCTACACGCCCGAAGAGTGCCGCCAACTGCGCCTCACCTACGGCCAACCTTTCAAGGTCTGGCTGCGTTTGGTGAAGGAGTCGCCGGTCGAGGAAGAAGTCTATCTCGGCGACATCCCGATCATGCTCGGCGGCGGTGAGTTCATCATCAACGGTGCCGAGCGCGTCGTCGTCAGCCAGTTGCACCGCAGTCCTGGTGTCGACTTCGTTCTCGAGCAGGAAGGGACCAGCGACCGCAAGCTGCCCAACTGCCGGATTATTCCCGAGCGTGGTAGCTGGATCGAAATCAACGTTACCAAAAAGGACACGTTGAGCATCCGCATCGACCAAAGCGGCAAGTTCTCGGCGATCACGTTGCTCCGTGCGATGAATACCAAGTACGGCACCGATGCCGAAATCCTCCGCGCATTTTACGAATCGACGGTCGAGAAGATCAGCGATGGCCGTAGCGTTTCGAAGATCGAAGGAAAGTACGCCGTCGACGACGTTGTCTATCCTTCCAGCAGCGATCGCGCCGGCGAACTGATCTGCGAAGCGGGTCACAAGATTTCCAAGAGCGCCGCCGAAGCAATTTGCTCCTCGGGCGTGAAATCGGTCGAGGTGATGCCTCCTCCAAAGACGCCGCTGATTCTCAACAGCCTGGTCGAAGACGCCACGTGCAGCCATGAAGAGGCGTTGTTGCGTATTTACCAACGGCTCCGCCCCGGCAACCCACCGCAGCTGGAAAAAGCCCGCACGCTGTTCGACGAAAAGTTCTTCGACGTCAACCGCTACCGCTTGGGCCGCGTCGGCCGCTTCCGCATCAATCGGAAGCTCAACCTCGACGTGACCGAAAAGGAAATGACGCTGCGGCCCGAGGATTTGATCGCTTCGATCGATTACCTCATGACGCTGTATGCGAATATGTACGCGATCGGCATTTCCGAAGAGGAAGTACCTGAAGGACCAGGCGCCGAGATCGACGACATTGACCACCTCGGAAATCGCCGGCTGCGAACGATCGACGAGCTCGCCGCCGACGAACTCCGCAAGGGTTTCCTCAAGCTTCGCCGCACCGTCCAGGAGCGGATGAACCTGAAGGAACAGGAAGACATGACGCCGCGGAACTTGGTCAACCCCAAGAGCATCTCGGCGGCGATCGAATACTTCTTCGGCCGCGGTGAATTGTCGCAGGTCGTCGACCAGACCAACCCGCTGTCGCAGCTTACGCACGAACGGCGTTTGTCGGCACTTGGTCCCGGCGGTTTGAATCGTAAGCGTGCCGGCTTCGAAGTCCGCGACGTTCACATTTCGCACTACGGCCGGATCTGCCCGATCGAAACGCCCGAAGGCACGAATATCGGTTTGATTTCGAGCCTGGCCATTTACGCGGGCGTCGACGACTACGGCTTCTTGGTCACTCCATACCGCAAGGTGAAGAACGGCAAGCTGACCGACGAAGTCGTGTGGCTGCGAGCTGACGAGGAAGCCGACGTGTACGTCGCTCCCGCCGACGCTCCGGTTGCCGACGGCAAACTGGTAGCCGGACCGAACTTGATCGCCCGTCACCGCAGCGATTTCGAAATCGTTGCACCCGACCAAGTCCACTACCTCGACGTCGCCCCTTGCCAAATGGTGGGCGTGTCGGCCGGTCTGATTCCGTTCCTCGAGCACGACGACGCCAACCGGGCGTTGATGGGTTCGAACATGCAACGGCAAGCTGTGCCGCTGCTCGTTACCGAGCCGCCCGTCGTGGGCACCGGTATGGAACGCGAAGTTGCCCGCAACTCGAGCATGGTGGTCCGTGCGCGTCGCGCCGGCAAAGTGACCTACTGCGATGCTTCGCGAATCGAAGTCGGCACCGACATCTATCCGCTCAAGAAGTTCCAGGGGCTCAACGAGCGAACCTGCTTGAACCAAAAACCGATCGTCACGATCGGTGACAAGGTTGAAAAGGGCCAGGTCATCGCCGACGGGGCCGCGACCTACCTGGGCGAATTGGCCCTGGGCCGCAACGTGCTGGTCGGCTTCATGTCGTTCGACGGGTACAACTTCGAAGACGCCATCATTCTCAGCGAAGAGCTGGTGCGCAACGACGTGTACACCTCGATCCACATCGAAGAGTTCGACGTCGAAATTCGCGAGACCAAGCTGGGCCGCGAAGAGTTCACTCGCGACATTCCCAACGTCAGCGAAAAGGCGCTTCGTAATCTCGACGAGAGCGGCATCGTCCGCGTCGGGACGTTCGTGAAGCCAGGCGACATTCTGGTCGGCAAGGTCTCGCCGAAGTCGAAGACCGAACTGACGCCGGAAGAAAAACTGCTCCACGCGATCTTCGGCCGAGCTGGTGAAGACGTCAAGAACGATTCGCTCGACGTTCCCTCGGGCATCGAAGGGATCGTAATCGACGCGCAAAAGTTTTCGCGTCGTATGAGCTTGAACGAAGAAGAACGCAAGAAGTTCGAAAAAGAACTCAAGGACGTCGAGACCGAAGGCAACAAAGAGATTGCCAAAGTCTTCACGACCATGATCGAGGAGATGGAAACGATCCTCGGCAAGGTAATCGCCGACGAGGACGGGACGCCGGTCGCCAAAGGCCAAGATCCCAAGTACGTGGCCGAGCGTGCAACCGTATTCCGTTTGCAACCGATCACGTCGAAGCTCCGCAGCGAAGATCGCATTGCCGATCTCGAGCGTATCCACAAGAACGCCTGGCCGGCAATCGAAACCGCGATCGACAACCGCGATCGCAAGCTCAACAGCATGAAGCGCGGCGACGAACTCCGCGCCGGCGTGCTGCAAATGGTGAAGGTCTACATCGCCACCAAGCGAGTGATCTCGGTGGGTGACAAGATGGCAGGCCGCCACGGTAACAAGGGTGTTATCGCCAAGGTATTGCCGATCGAAGACATGCCGTTCCTCCCCGATGGAACGCCAGTGCAGATCCTCCTCAATCCGCTGGGCGTGCCTAGCCGTATGAACGTGGGCCAGATCCTGGAAACCCACCTCGGCTGGGCTTGTGCCAAGATGGGCTTTCAAGCCCTCACGCCAGTGTTCGATGGCGCGTCGGAAGAAGACATCAACGAGTGCCTCGCCAACGCTAAGTTGCCATCGCACGGCAAGATTCGCTTGCACGACGGCCGCACGGGCATGCCGCTCGAACAAGAAACGACCGTTGGATACATCTACATGCTCAAGCTGCACCACTTGGTCGACGACAAGGTGCACGCTCGCAGCACGGGACCTTACTCGCTCATCACGCAGCAACCCCTCGGCGGCAAGGCCCGCTTCGGTGGTCAACGCTTCGGCGAAATGGAAGTGTGGGCCCTCGAGGCCTACGGCGCTTCCTACATCCTTCAAGAGTTGTTAACGGTGAAGAGCGACGACGTCGAAGGGCGTACGAAGATTTACGAATCGATGGTCAAAGGCGAAAACACGCTGGAAGCCGGCACACCCGCCAGCTTCGACGTGTTGACGAATGAAATTCGCGGTTTGGCTTTGAACATGCAATTGGAGAAACGAAGGACATAACCCTGGCCGGCTCGGCTCGACGTTTATCGACCTCGTTTTCCCAACCACACATAGAAGAGATGCCGCGACCCGCGCGGCCAATCACTCCAGGAGCATCGGCAGATGACCATTGGCGAAACCTCCTACGATCGCATTAACGATTACGCTTCGGTGAAGATCAGCCTGGCCCGCCCGCAGGACATCCGAAGCTGGTCGTTCGGCGAAGTGAAGAAACCTGAAACGATCAACTACCGAACGTATCGTCCGGAAAAGGACGGTCTGTTCTGCGAGCGGATCTTCGGCCCGGAAAAAGACTGGGAATGCGCCTGCGGTAAGTACCGCGGCATGAAATACAAGGGGATGATCTGCGACCGCTGCGGCGTGAAGGTGACGCACTCGCGCGTGCGCCGCAAGCGGATGGGCCACATCGAACTGGCCGCACCTGTCGTCCACATCTGGTTCTTCAAGGCGACCCCCAGCCGCCTTGGCAACCTGCTCGACATGAAGACGAGCAGTTTGGAAAAGGTGATCTACTTCCAAGAGCACGTCGTCATCGACAAGGGCACCACCGATCTCGAGCCGCAACAGTTGTTGACGGAAGAAGAGTATCGCGCCGCCCGCGAGCAGTGGGGCGATGCAGCGTTCACGGCCGACATGGGCGCGGAAGCCGTTCGCAAACTGCTGGCCGGCCTCGACCTGGTCAACCTGTCGGAAGTCCTGCGCAAGGAGATGGCCGAAACCAACTCCAAGCAAAAGAAGAAGGACCTGATCAACCGGCTGAAGATCGTCGAATCGATCTGCGGCAGCGACAACAAGCCCGAGTGGATGGTGCTGGACGTTGTTCCTGTCATCCCACCCGACCTGCGGCCGCTGGTGTTGCTCGACTCGGGCAACTTCGCCACCAGCGACTTGAACGACCTGTACCGCCGGATCATCAACCGCAACAACCGTTTGCGGAAATTGGTCGACCTGAACGCGCCCGAAGTCATCATCCGCAACGAAAAGCGGATGCTGCAACAATCGGTCGACGCATTGTTCGACAACAACCGCTGCAAGCGGCCGGTACTCGGCAGCAGCAATCGCCCGCTCAAGTCGCTCACCGACATGATCAAGGGCAAGCAGGGTCGCTTCCGCGAAAACCTGCTTGGTAAGCGGGTCGACTACTCGGCTCGTTCGGTGATCGTCGTCGGTCCGCGGCTTCGCCTGCACCAATGCGGTCTGCCTAAGAAAATCGCGCTCGAACTGTACCAGCCGTTCATCATCCGCAAGCTCAAGGAACTCGGCCACGCCGATACCATCAAGAGCGCCAAGAAGATGCTGGAGCGGAAAGACGAGGAAGTGTGGGATATCCTCGAATCGGCCATTCAAAATCACCCCGTGCTTTTGAATCGTGCTCCCACGCTCCACCGGATGGGGATCATGGCGTTCGAGCCGACGCTCGTCGAAGGTAACGCCATCCACTTGCATCCGCTGGTGTGCAAAGGCTTCAACGCCGACTTCGACGGTGACCAGATGGCCGTCCACTTGCCCCTCTCGATCGAGGCACAAGTCGAAGCTCACACCCTGATGATGTCGACGAACAACATCTTCTCGCCTGCCAACGGCAAGCCGATGATGAGCCCGTCGCAAGATATGGTTATGGGTTGCGCCTATATCACGCTGGTGCTGCCGAACCGCAAGGGCGAAGGGATGAAATTCTCCAAGCCCGAGGAAGTCATCATGGCTTACTCGTACGGCAAGATCGATACGCACGCCAAGATCAAGGTCCGCCTGCCGTCGTGGCAAAAGGTGAAGTCGGAAGCCGACGACCAAAAGCCCGGCGCAATGATCGAGACCAGCTACGGCCGCATCCTGTTCAACGGGATCCTGCCGAAGGGCATGGACTTCTACAACGAGCCCTTTAAGTCGGGCGACCTGGCGCGCGTGATCAGCGACTGCTACCAGTTGCTGGGCCGCGGTGCCACGATCGAATTGCTCGACCGCATGATGCAGCTCGGTTTCCGCGAAGCGACCCATAGTGGGTTGTCGTTCGCGTCGGACGACCTCGTCACCCCGACCACCAAGATGGAGCACTTGGCGGAAGCGGAAAAGAAAGTGATGAAGTTCAAGAAGCTGTTCGACCGTGGTGTGATCACCAACCAAGAGCGCTACAACCAGGTGCTCGACACGTGGACGCACGCTCGCGAAGAAATCACCAAAGAGATGATGGAGGCGATGAAGAACGACGACCGGGGTGGTCACGGTTACGTGAACCCGGTGTTCCTCATGGCCGACTCGGGTGCTCGCGGTGGTAAAGAACAAATCCGCCAGCTGGCCGGGATGCGTGGTTTGATGGCCAAGCCCACGGGCGAAATCATCGAAACGCCGATTAAAGCTAACTTCCGCGAAGGTCTCACGGTACTGGAGTATTTCAGCTCGACGCACGGTGCCCGTAAGGGTCTCGCCGACACGGCCCTCAAGACGGCCGACTCGGGTTACCTGACGCGTAAACTGGCCGACGTCGCCCAAAACGTCGTCATCACGCAAGAAGACTGCGGTACCACTCAAGGGATCACCAAGGGAGTTATCTACCGCGGTGAAAAGGTCGAAGTCAAACTGTCGGCCGCTATTGTGGGTCGCGTCAGCCGCCAAAGCATCGTGAACCCCGTCACCGACGAAGTGATCGTAGCCGAAAATGAGCTGATCACCCCCGCCGTGGCGAAGCGGATCGAAGACATGGGTCTCGAACGCATTCAGGTTCGCAGCGTCATGACGTGCGATGCATCGCTGGGCGTGTGCCGCTTGTGCTACGGCATGGACCTGGCGTCCGGTTCGATGGTCGAAGAAGGGATGGCCGTCGGGATCATCGCCGCCCAAAGCATCGGCGAACCCGGCACGCAGCTCACGATGCGTACGTTCCACATCGGTGGCTCGGTGTCGACGACCGTTATCGACAGCCAATCTAAGTGCAAGAAGGAAGGAACGATCAAGCTCCTCCGGATCAAGGTCGTCAAGAACGAAGAAGGCAACAACGTCGTGCTCACCCGCAACGGTGAGATCGCCCTCTTGGACTCCAAAGGCCGCGAACTCGAAAAGTACGAAGTTCCCAACGGTGCCGTGCTCAAGGTCGAAGAAAACCAGCACGTCAAAGCCGGTGCGCTCCTGTGCGAGTGGGACCCCCACGTGGTGCCGATTCTCGCCGAAGTGGGCGGAAAGGTCCGCTACGAAGACGTGATCGAAGGGGAAACCTTCCGCGTCACCAAGGAAACGGGCGGTGCAACTCGTCGCGAAATCAGCGAACACAAGGCGGATTACCATCCGCAAGTGGTTGTTGAAGACGCCGATGGCCGCGTGCTCGACGTGTACTACCTGCCGGAAAAAGCCGTGCTCGTCGCCGAAGAAGGCCAAACGATCACCGCCGGTACGGTGCTCGCCAAGACACCTCGCGAGGCGGCGGGTATCGCCGACATCACCGGGGGTCTGCCGCGGGTTACGGAAATTTTCGAAGCTCGCAAGCCGAAAGACCCGGCCGTCATGGCCGAGATCGATGGCGTTACGCAAATCCTCGGCGAAAAGCGCCGCGGCAAGCGGACGATCATTATTCGCAACGAAGCGGGCATCGAGCGCGAACACCTGGTTCCGCACGGCAAGCGCATCAAAGTGCACGCCGGCGACTACGTTCGTGCCGGCCAGGCGCTCATCGAAGGTCCGCTGGTGCCGCACGACATCCTGCGGATCTCCGGTGAAGAAGCGGTGCAGCAGTACTTGGTGCAAGAAGTCCAAGGTGTGTACCGCAGCCAACGCGTGGAAATCAACGACAAGCACATCGAGGCGATCATCGCCCGGATGCTGCGAAAGGTCCGGATCGAAAACCCAGGCGACACCAACCTGTTGCAGGGGCTCGTGATGGACAAGTTCGACTTCCGCCAGGCGAACACGAACCTGTCGAAGTGCCTCAAGATCAGCGATCCAGGCGACAGCAAGTTCACCGTCGGCGCGATTGTTCCCAAGGAAGCGATCGAGCAAGAGAACTCGCAAATCGAAGCCCTCGGCGGCAAGCCTGCCAAGGGAACCAAGCCGAAGTCGGCGACGGCGAGCACGCAGCTTTTGGGTATCACCAAGGCAGCCGTGCAGAGCAGCAGCTTCATCTCGGCCGCGAGCTTTCAGGAAACGACGAAGGTGCTCACCGAGGCGGCTCTGGCCGGCAAGGTCGACTACCTGCAAGGTCTGAAGGAAAACGTGATCCTGGGTCACTTGATCCCAGCCGGTACCGGTTTCCGAATGTTCCAGGAAGCCGAAGTCCGCTGCCAACGCGAAGCTCAAGAGGCCATGGCAGCGAGCCCCGCACGCACGCTCGAAACCGAGTTCCCGTTGCTCCAATCAGGCGACGAAGGCAACGGCGAAGCCAAGCCGCAAACCAAGGAACCCGAAGGGGGCAGCGGCTCGCTGGATGCCTTGTTTAAGACGGAATAGTTCAAGACGGAGCAGTTCGCCGGTCTGACATTTTGAATCTCAGCGACCGCCAAGCCCGCAAGGCTTGGCGGTTTTGCTTTGCGCGGACAAGTTACCACGGTTGTTGGCACCCTGGCCCGAAACTATTCTGATGGTCGCGTCCAGCCTTACCTCCGGTTCGCGGCGTTCCCACCTCGCGCAGGATGTCTTCGATGCGCAAATCGATCCTTGTTTCGTTGCTCCTCTTGGTGACAGTCGTTTCCGGGCGTTCGCTCTTGGCCGACAAACCCAAGCTGATCGGGCATTGGCCGCTCGCGAAAAATGCCAACGCTCAAGGTGACGCAGCTTTTGTGTCAAAGTCAAACAGCGTCACATTTGAAGTAGAGGGCCCCACACCCGGTTCGACCGCTGCGAAGTTCGACGGGCACCAAAGCGTGATCGAAGTCGCTCCGCACCAGTCGCTTCGTCTCGGCAAGAAACCGTTCACGATATCCCTTTGGGTCAACGCGGACGAAGCCGACGACACGCCGGGCGACCTGGTGTCGCTCTACGATCCTAAAACGCGAACCGGCTTTCAACTCGGCATCTACAACCACTGGGGCGTGACGAACTCGCAGTCCAACACCCGGCAACTCCACTTCGGAATCGACCAGGGGAAGATCGAAGAGTCGTTTGCCGATCACGGCCAGCTTGGCAATGCGGTGTACGTGTTTTCGCTCTGCTCGCACGACAACAAACTGTATGCCTCGACGTGTCACGGTGGGGAAGGGGAGTCGGGCCGCGTCTTCCGTTACGAAGGAGGAGACCAGTGGACCGATCTAGGAAGCCCCGATGCGGCCAATGCCGTCTCGGCGATGGCCACGTTCAACGGCAGCTTGTACGTCGCTACCAGCAAATACCGGCTGGCGGGTTCGGCGTTGTCGGAGTCGGCCAACACAACCTTCGGCGGACGAATCTATCGTTTGGACGGCGATAAATGGGTTTTCTGCGGATCGCTCTCGCCCGAGACGGAAGGGGTGAGCAGCCTGATCGTTTTCCAAGGCAAACTGCACGCCGCTTCGCTTTATCGCCCGGCGGGTTTCTTCGAGTATGAGGGTGGCGAATCGTGGAAGCCGCTGCCGCTACCTGAAGGAAGCAAACGTGTCGAAGCGACGACCGTTTTCAACGATCGCCTGTACGCCACCTGCTACGACGAGGCCTCGATCTTTCGCTTTGATGGATCGAAGTGGGAAACCGTCGGCAAGCTTCCGGATTCGACGCAGACCTATGGCTTCGCCATCTATCGGGGCTCTCTTTACGTGAGCGAATGGCCTAAGGGGCGAGTCTTTCGATACGACGGCAGTACCGATTGGAAAGATGTCGGTAGGTTGGGAGAAGAACTCGAGTCGATGCCGCTCCTGGTCTACAACGGCAAGATGTATGGCGGGACGTTGCCGCTGGCTGGCGTGTTTCGCTTCGACGAAGGGGACGCCTGGAAGCTGGTGGGGCGAGTCGATGAAACGCCCGATGTGAAATACCGGCGCGCGTGGTCGATGGCTGTTTATCAAGGGCGATTGTTCGTGGGAGCGTTGCCCTCGGGCCGAGTGAAATCGATCGAAGCGGGCCGCAATGTCACGTGGGACCAGCCGTTCCCGTCCGGCTGGCATCATGTCAAAGCGGTCCGCGTTGCAGATAGGCTGCGGCTCTTCGTTGACGAGAAGCAGGTTGCCGAGTCGGCTTCTTTTGGAGGCACCGCGTTCGACCTCACCACGAATCAGCCCCTACAAATCGGCTTCGGCGCCCAAGACTATTTCCGTGGGCGGATGGCTGACCTGCGAATCGAAGTCGGCGAATGAAATTCGCCGCTCCCTGGAGCCTGACGCCTAAAGCCTGGAGCCTCGCTCCAAGCCTCCATCTGGAGTTGACACCCGACCGTAATTTGATAGTTTCATGGATTCCCTTGATCCCAAGTAAGGTCGTCCACTGGGGCTGGCCACGGTTTGGCCCGGTTTTGTGGTGGATTTGGAAGGTATTGGCGCTTATGCCGACGATTAACCAACTGGTTCGCAAGCCACGACGCGATAAGCGGACGTTTAGCAAATCGCCCGTTCTGGAAAAAAGCCCCTTCAAACAGGGGGTCTGCCTCCTCGTCCGCACCATGACTCCGAAGAAGCCGAACTCGGCTCTGCGGAAGATCACCCGCGTGCGTTTGTCTAACGGCAAGGAAGTCACCGTTTACATCCCCGGCGAAGGCCATAACCTGCAAGAACACTCGATCGTGCTGGTGCGCGGCGGTCGTGTTCGCGACCTTCCTGGTGTTCGCTACCAAGTGGTCCGCGGTGCGCTGGACTGCCTCGGCGTCAACGGCCGCAAGCAATCGCGCAGCCGTTACGGTGCCAAGAAGAGCTAGTTTTCTGTAGGGCACACTGGCGTCTTTGGGACGCCAGTGCCACCCAATCAAAAGCCAATTCATCACATACGTTTGCCACTCGAAGGTTTGAGATAGCGTCATGGGTAAGATTACCGCGAGCCGTACCTCGCTGAAGCCGGATGCCCGATTTGGCTCGCTGCTCGTAAGCAAGTTCATCAACTGCATCATGTACAGCGGCAAGAAGAGCATTGCCCAGAAGATCGTTTACGATGCGATGGACATCATCAAAGAAAAGCTCCCCAACGTGGAGCCGATCGAGGTGTTCAACCAGGCACTCGAAAACGTGAAGCCGCACGTCGAAGTCCGTTCGCGCCGCGTCGGTGGTGCTGCGTACCAGGTTCCGATGCAGGTGAATCGCAATCGCCAACAATCGCTGGCCATTCGCTGGCTGCTCGAAGCGATCCGCGGAAAGAAGGGGCGACCCATGCACCTGAGCCTCGCCGACGAACTCATGGCTGCGTACAATCGAGAAGGCGCCGCGGTCACTAAGCGCGAAAACGTCCACAAGATGGCCGACGCCAACCGTGCCTTTTCGCACTTTGCCTGGTAATTGGCTGTTTTCCGAATATCCGAAAACCGCGTGCGAGCAGCACGCGGTTTTTTTGTATCCACATCAAATTGAACTCGGCTCAGGTTCGGCGAAGTCATGTCGCGAAAACTGGAAAACATCCGCAACATCGGGATCATTGCCCACATCGACGCAGGCAAGACGACGCTCACCGAGCACATGCTCTACTACAGTGGCGCCACCCATCGCGTCGGCGAGGTCGATAGCGGTACGACCACCACCGACAGTGACCCCGAAGAGCAGCAGCGCGGCATCACCATCTACGCGGCGTGCGTGACGTTCGAGTGGGGCACGTCGATCGTCAACTTGCTCGACACGCCCGGCCACGTCGATTTCACGGCCGAAGTGGAACGCTGCCTCCGCGTGCTCGACGGCGCCGTGGTCGTCTTCAGTGCCCGCGAAGGGGTCGAGGCCCAAAGCGAAACGGTTTGGCGGCAAGCCGACAAATACCACGTTCCGCGGATGGCCTTCATCAACAAGCTCGACCGCGAAGGGGCCGATTTCGAGGCCGTTTACGAAGAAATCGGCAAGCGATTGAACGCCGCGCCGGTGGCGGTGCAAATCCCAGTAGGGCAGGGGCCCGCCCACTTCGACAACCCGTTCCGCGGCGTGATCGACCTGGTGACCATGAAGATGCTCACCTTCGAAGGGGAAAAAGGGGTCAAGGTCATCGAGCAAGACATTCCGGCCGAGCTGCAGGACGACGCCGAAGCGTGGCGCGAGTCGATGCTTGAGACGCTTTACAACCACTCAAATTCGCTGGCCGAATTGGCCTTTGCGGAGCAACCGATGACCGTCGAGGCCGTTCGCGCGGCCATTCGTGAAGCGACGCTGGCGATGAAGATCCAGCCCGTCTTTTGCGGGGCCGCGTTCCATCACATGGGCGTGCAACCGGTGCTGGATGGCGTTTCGTACTACCTTCCGAGCCCCGCCGACGTGCCGCCCGTAGAAGGGATGGTCATCGAGAAGAAGAAGGAAGTCCCCGGCAAACGTTACGCAAAAATCGACGAGCCCTTTTGCGGCCTCGTCTTCAAAGTACTGCCCGCCAAGACGGGCGACATGTCGTGGATTCGCGTCTACTCGGGGCAACTCAAATCCAACACGCGGGTGCTCAATCCCGGCAAGGACATCAAAGAGAACGTCGCCCAATTGTGGCACATTCATGCCACCAAGAAGGAAGAGCAAGTCGACTCAGTGAACTGCGGCGACATCGTGGGCGTCATCGGATTGCGAGGTTCAGTGACGGGTGACACCATTTGCGATGCGCGCGAGCCGATCTTGCTGGAATCGATCAAATTCCCCGAGACCGTCATCTCGATGGCGATCGAGCCCGAAAGCACGACCGAACGGAAGAAATTGACCGACACGCTCGAGATGCTCAAGAAGCAGGACCCCACCGTGGCCGTGGTCGCCAACGAGACGGGGCAAACGCTCATCAGCGGGATGGGCGAACTGCACCTGGAAGTCATCAAAAACCGCTTGCTGCGCGATTTCAAGCTCGACGTTCGCTTCCACAAGCCGCAAGTCAGCTACCGCGAATCGATCGCCAACCCCGTTGAAGTGACGGGCGAATGCAATCGCATGATCGCGGGGCAGCAACTGTTCGCCAAAGTGAAGCTGAGAATGGAGCCCTTCGAGAAAGGGCAACTTCCCGTCACCGTGCTTACACAACTGCCGCCGGGGAAGATTCCCGACGAGTTTTACCCCGTCATCATGGAAGAACTTAAAGCCGCCGGCGAAGGTGGCGGACGAATCGCCGGCTATCCGCTGATGAAGCTGAAAGTCACGGTAATCGACGCCGAAGCGAGCCTCGAAAACTCGGACGAGCGGGCATTCCGAATCGCGGCCAGCGACGCCTTCGAGCAAGGCCTCAACGCTGGTGGCAAGGTGCTGCTGGAGCCGATCATGAAGCTCGACATCGTGACGCCTGACGAGTACCTGGGCGACTTTGTCGGCGATTTGCAGCAGCGGCGGGCAATCATCGTGAAAACCGACAATCGCGGCCGCATGACGACCATCGAGGCCAACGCACCGCTGCGAGAATTGTTTGGCTATTCCAGTGCGATGCGAAGCCTCAGCCAGGGTCGCGCAGGGTGCTCGATGGAGCCACTCCAGTACTCCCCTGCCCCGCCGGAAATTGTCAAAGAGTACGAATTGGAGTAACGCGTGACTCGAGGACACGGACGGCAATGAATCACGCTTTAGCAGCCACTTTGCCGACTAAGGGAAATCTAACGCGCCAAGAATCTGAAAAAGTTCCTGCCGCTAGCGTTGGATTTCGAAATTTGGGCCGTTGACTGCCAGTTTGCTTACCTGTAAATTCTGTGGTTTCCCCCAAAGGGAACGGAGTCGCCTGGGTGGAGTCAGAACCTGATTAAGCAATCAGGTCGCGATTACCTGGGTTTGGTACCAAGTTTCGAGTGAAGGACGTTTCCGTGGCCGCGCAACAAGAGTTCATCCGAATCCGTATGGAAGCCTACGACCATGCGATTTTGGACCAAAGCGCCCAAGAAATCGTCGATGCCGCCAAGCGGACGCACTCGGAAGTGCACGGCCCGATTCCATTGCCGACTCGCGTCGAGCGATACACCGTTTTGTCGGGTCCCACGATCGACAAGAAGGCTCGGCAACAGTTCGAAATTCGAACTCACAAGCGTTTGATCGATATCGTTCAGGCCACGGCCAAGACGATTGAAGCGCTCAACAAACTGGGTTTGCCCGCTGGCGTTGATATCAAGATCAAGGCGGCAACCAGATAGTTTTTTCATTCACTTTTCGCGGGATGGCGACCCTATAGCTTGGAAGCCGGTCGGGTAAGCGGACGGCCCCATCCGTCCTGTCTCCCGCAGGCAAGCGACCATTAGCAAAGGCACGATTTATGGCAAAGGGAATACTCGGCCGAAAGGTCGGGATGACGCAGATTTACGACGCTTCGGGCGCCTGCATTCCCGTGACGGTGGTCCATGCGGGTCCTTGCCATGTGCTGATGGTTCGCACCAAGGAAAAAGATGGCTACGAAGCTATCCAGTTGGGTTATGGCGATAAGCCTCGCCGCCTGGCCTCTCGTGCTGAGCGTGGTCACGTTGCCCCGCTGAGCAGCAAGCGATCGAAGGCCGCCGCTGCCGCTGGCGTTCAAGCCTCGGCCAAAGCCAACTGCGAGCCCAAGAAGTTCATTCGCGAACTGCGTGGCCTCACCGGCGAAGTCGGCAAGGAAATCACCGTCAGCGAACTGGACGGCGTGAAGGCTGTCGACGTCACCTCGTACAGCAAGGGGCGTGGCTTCTCGGGTGCCATGAAGCGGCACAACTTCGCCGGCCAACGAGCTACGCACGGTGTGAAGAAAGTCCACCGTCACATGGGTGGTACCGGCGCTCTGGCTGCGAACCGCGGTGGTGGTCGTATGAAGAAGGGCAAGAAGATGCCCGGTCGCTACGGCAACGAAAAGATCACCGTCCGCAACGTCCCCTTGGTGCGGATCGACAAGGACAACGCCTTGTTGCTCATCAATGGCTCGGTCCCTGGACCGAACGGCGCGTTTGTCGTGATTCGCGAAACGAACAAGGTGGGTTAGTCGCAGATTTACTGGACTTTTCTCACAACAGCTTTTGTTGATTTGGATACAGAATCATGGCCTCGTTGACAGTTTACAACCGCGAAGGGAAGGAAGTCGGTAAGGTCGACATCGACCCCTCCGAGATCGCCCCCAAGGTGAGCCGCCAGTTGCTGCACGACGTGATCGTGATGTACCAGGCGAACCTGCGGCAAGGTACGCACAAGTCGAAAACGCGTTCGGAAGTTGCCGGTACTTCGAAGAAGATGTATCGCCAAAAGGGAACGGGCAACGCTCGTGCAGGTTCACGCCGCACGGGTATTCGCCGAGGCGGCGGACACATCTTCGCTTTGCTGCCGCGCGATTACTCGTATCGATTGCCCAAGAAGGCGATCCAAACGGCGACGCGGATGGCATTTGCCTCGAAGTTGCAAGAAAACGAAGTGGTGGTGATCGACGACCTGTCGTTCCCCACGCCCAAGACCAAAGACTTCGCCAAGATGCTGTCGGCCTTGAAGATCGGCGGCATGTCGACCTTGGTCGCCATCGACAAGGCAGACGCCAACGTCTTCAAGAGCGGGCGGAACATCGAAGGCGTGTGCATTTCGCCTGTGTCGGAATGCAATGCCCTCAAGATTTTGAAGCCTCGCCGATTGCTGATCACCAAGGCAGCCCTGGAATCGGTTCGCACGCGGGCGAAGGAAATCAATTCAAAGAAGGCCGAAGCCGCCAAGGCCAGTGCTTCGTAAACGACGGCGTATTGTGACGCAAAAGCATTGAGAAGAGCAAACGCCGGGAGTTGAATCAAATGCCACCAGAAACCAAGAAGGTCGACACGAAGAAAGCGGACCCCAAAAAGGCCGACTCGAAGAAGGTCGACGCCAAGAAGGCGGACGCGAAGAAGCCGGACAGCAAGGCAAAGCCTGAGGCCGCCAAAGGCGAAGCCAAGAAAAAGGCTCCCAAGTCGGCGCCGGTGGAAGTAGTTGTGATCGAGCGTGGCTTGAAACTCGAACCGCACCAGGTTTTGCTTCGCACGCTGATTACCGAAAAGAATGTCGGCCGATCGGAAAAGCTCAACGAGTACGCCTTCGAGGTGCATCCTCAGGCGGAAAAGATTGATGTCCGTAAGGCTGTCGAAGAGTTGTTCAAGGTTCGCGTCTCGAAGGTTCGAACGCAAAACCGCCTCGGCAAGGCCCGCCGCTACAAGAACCGTATCGGCACGACGAGCGGTTGGAAGAAGGCCCTGGTGACGTTGCATCCGGAAGACAAGATCAACTTCATCTAGTGCTTTGAGTTGTTGGCGAGACCTGACGCGAGAAGAGTGAGAGAATTATGGGCATTCGACAATACCGACCGACGTCTGCCGGCCGCCGCAATGCGAGCGTGAGCGACTTTGCCGAATTGACCAAGGGTTCCAAGCCGGTCAAGTCGCTGCTACGTGGCAAGAAGAAGAAGGGTGGCCGCAACAACCAAGGCGTGATCACCGTTCGTCACCGTGGTGGTGGTCACAAACAAAAATACCGACAAATCGATTTTGCCCGCGACAAGGATGGAGTGCCCGCCAAGGTGGTGGCCATTCAGTACGATCCCAATCGCAGCGCCCGCATCGCGTTGTTGCATTACGCCGACGGCGAAAAGCGTTACATCCTGGCCCCTGAAGGCCTGAAGGTTGGCATGACGGTCGAGAGCGGCGAAGACGTCGCTCCTAACGTCGGCAATACCTTGCCGATGCGGAAGATGCCGCTGGGTATCACGATTCACGCCATCGAAATGTTGCCCGGCAAGGGCGCCGCCATGTGCCGCAGTGCTGGCAATGGCGCGACGTTGATGGCCCGCGAAGCCGACTGGGCTCAGGTGGCGCTGCCGAGCGGTGAAATCCGCCGCGTGCCCGGCATCTGCCGAGCAACCGTCGGTGCCGTTGGTAACGGCGACCACATGAACGTGGTGATTGGTAAAGCAGGTCGTAACCGCTGGAAGGGGATTCGTCCTTACGTCCGCGGTACGGCGATGAACCCGATCGACCACCCGCACGGTGGTGGTGAAGGTCGTACGAAGGGTGGTCGCCACCCAGTGAGCCCCACGGCCAAGTTGGCCAAGGGTGGTTTCACTCGGCAGCGCCGCAAGGCCTCGAACTCGGCGATTGTTCGTCGCCGTCGTTCGCGCCGTTACGGCCAATTGAAGTTGCGATAAGCCCGATTTTGAACAGCTGAATTTTGAATAGCATCGGTATTGAGTTGCTCGCGAAGGTGAACTGATGAGTCGATCGTCCAAGAAAGGTCCTTTTGTCGACTTCAACGTCTACAAAAAGGTCAAGGCTGCTCAGACAACAGGTTCGGCCGAACCGATCAAGACCTGGTCGCGCTCGTGCACGATTGTGCCTGAGTTCGTGGGCGTTGCGTTCATGGTTCACGACGGACGCAAACACGTTCGCGTTTATGTCACCGAAGAAATGGTGGGTCACAAGTTGGGCGAGTTCGCTCCGACCCGGACCTTCCGCGGTCATGCCGGCAAGGCGCCGGCTAAGGGTGCCGCGGCGAAGTAGTCAAGGCAGTACGCGGCGAGTTGCAGCCGACGACTTAAGGCGAATTGCACACGAAGGTGTCAGTCATGGAATTTCGATCCGTTCACAGACATGCCCGCATCAGCGCCCGCAAGGTGCGCGTGATCGCCGATATGATCCGCGGCAAGTTCGCGGACGAGGCGATCGAGATCTTGCGTTACCAACCGGAGCGCGGGGCGGCCATGATTATGAAGGTGCTGCAGAGCGCCATCGGCAACGCCCGCGACCCCGAGCAAAACAAGGGGCGCACAATTGCCTTGGAAGATTTGATCGTTTCGGAAGCGCGAGTCGATGGCGGCCCGATGTTCAAGCGGATCAAGCCGGTCTCTCGCGGGATGGCTTACATGATCCTCAAGCGGTCGTCGCACATCCATGTGGCTGTGAAGACGCTCGATGACGAAGGTTAAGAAGGCTTAAGTCGAAGTAGTTACGCGAAAAAGCGAACGAATTCAACCAATTCAAGTGCGAGATTAGGGTTTCGAGTTATGGGCCAAAAGGTCAATCCTGTCGGATTTCGAACGGGCGTCACCCGCACGTGGAAGAGCCGCTGGTACGCATCGAAGCAAGACTTCTCGACGCTGCTGGTCGAGGACTTTCGCATTCGCAGTTTCGTAAAGAAGCACCCGTCGCGCGACCAGTATCGCAAGGCCGGGATCGACCGGATTGAGATCGAGCGGACCCGCGACGAAGTGAAGGTAGTTTTGTTCGTGGCTCGGCCGGGTTTGATCATCGGCAAGAAGGGCCAGGACGTCGAAATCCTGCAAGAAGAGTTGCAAAACCTGACCGGCCGCCGGATCAACCTGAAGATCGAAGAAATTGGCCGTCCTGAAATCATGGCTCAATTGGTTGCCGAAGAAATCGCCGACCAGTTGGCGCGACGACAAAGCTTCCGCCGCACCATGAAGCGGGCGGTCGAACAAACAATGGATGGCGGCGCGAAGGGGATCAAGATCCAACTCGCAGGCCGCTTGGGTGGTGCCGAAATGGCACGTTGTGAAAAGATTGTGGTGGGCTCGCTTCCGCTGAGCACGCTGCGGGCAAAAATCGACTACGGTTTCACCGAAGCGTCGACTGCCCAAGGCAACATCGGCGTTCAAGTGTGGGTCAACCAAGGTATGTACGACGGGGAGAACAACGATGGCGTTGATGCCGAAGCGAGTCAAGCACCGAAAAAGCCAAAGAGGGCGTATAAGAGGTGAGGCCACCCGCGGCAATCGCGTTGTTTTCGGCGATTTCGGCATCCAAGCGCTGCAAGGCGGCTGGATCAAGGCTCAAACGATCGAGTCGTGCCGTATCGCTGCTATGCAATACGTCCGTGGTGAAGGCCGTTTGTACCGCCGAATTTTTCCGAACAAGTCGGTAAGTTCGCGTCCGCTCGAAACCCGGATGGGTAAGGGTAAAGGCGAGCCTACGTTCTGGTGTGCCGTGGTCAAACCGGGAACCATCCTGTTTGAGCTCGGCGGCATCACCGAAGAACAAGCCCGCATTTGCCTGGCTCGCGTGGCGCACAAGATGCCGATCCGCGTCCGGATGGTGCGGCGTCGCCCTGCTTAGTTTGATTTTGTTGGTTGGCTTTTGTTTGAGTTGAATTGGGTGCTCAGATGGACATTGAAGAACTGCGACAAGTCAGCCTCGAACAACTCAACCTGACGCTCAAGGACACGGCCGAGAACCTGTTCCGTTTGAAGTTGCAATCGCAATCGGAACGGCTGAATGCTCCGTCGGAACTGAAGCGCAATCGCCGGCTGATCGCCCGGGTCAAAACGTTGATCCGCGAGCGCGAGCTGGCCACTGAAAACGCCGCTGAAAAGAAATAGTTAGCACAAGAAGCAACCGGTGCTCGAAGTAACGCACCAAGTTGAGTGAGACTAAAGATGCCAAAGCGATTGGAAGTTGGAGTCGTCATTAGCGACAAGATGGCCAAGACCCGCCGGGTGGAAATCCCCCGTCTGGTTCGCCATCCTGTGTACGGCAAGACGCTGCGCCGCCGGACGATTTGCTACGTGCACGACGAGAACAACGAATCGCATAAGGGCGACCGCGTTGAGATCGCCGAGTCGCCGCCATTGTCGAAGCTGAAGCGATGGACGCTGGTCCGCGTGGTGACGCGCAGCACCGAAGTCGCCGCCGCCGACACCGACGCCGCGGCGAAAGAAGCTCCTCCGACGACGTAGTGGTTGGTTCGCACCTACTTGAAGATTCGATTTGAAGAACGGCTCGTACCATGATTCAACAAGAAACGCGACTCGCCGTAGCCGACAACACCGGCGCTCGCGAAGTGATGTGCATCAAGGTGTTGGGTGGATCAAAGCGCCGCACGGCCGGCCTGGGCGACGTGATCATTTGCAGCGTGAAGACGGTCATCGCCGGTGGCGAAGTGAAGAAGAAGGCTGTTGTTCGTTGCGTGGTCGTACGCACCAAGAGCCCGACTCGCCGTGCCGACGGCTCGTATGTTCGCTTCGACAGCAACGCGGTGGTGCTGATCGACAACGATAACAACCCTCGCGGTAGTCGCGTCTTCGGGGCCGTTGCCCGGGAGATTCGCGAAAAATTCCCGAAACTGGTTAGCTTGGCGGAAGAGGTGGTCTGATGTGGATTAAGGAAGGGGACACCGTCGAGGTAACCGTTGGTGACGATAACGGCGAACGGGGCCAGGTTCTGCAAATTGATCGCGCTGCCGGCAAGGTGGTGGTCAAAGGCGTGAACATGGTTTACAAGCACGTCCGCCGCAGCCAACGCAACCCGCAAGGCGGTCGTTTGCACAAAGAAATGCCGCTCCAGATGAGCAACGTCCAGGTGGTTTGTCCCTCGTGCGGCACGCCTTCGCGGATGGGTTCACGGATCGCGAAGGATGGCTCGAAGGAGCGCTGGTGCAAGAGCTGCAAGGCTTCGACCGGCATCATCGCGCCCCCAAAAGAGAAACTGAAGGCGTCGAAGTAGTTCGACTCACGGCGATAAACACTGGCCCATAAGCCAGACGACTCCAATCACGCTTTTGCACTAGGTTCGTAGGCCATGGCCGCCAAAAAGAAAGAAGCACCAGCGAAGACGCCAGCTCCAGCAGGCGGACCGCCTCGGTTGCAAGACAAGTACACCAAGGAAGTCGTTCCCGCGATGCAACAGTCGCTGGGTCGAAAGAACCTGCTGTCGCTCCCGCGATTGGAAAAGATCGTGGTGAACATGGGCGTTGGCGCCGCGGTGCAAGAAAAGAAGTACCTGGAAGTCGCAGCCGACGCGCTCGGGCAAATCACCGGCCAGAAGCCGATGATCACCCGCGCTCGTAAGGCCATCGCGGCCTTCCGGCTTCGCGAAGGCCTGGCGATCGGCTGCAAGGTAACGCTCCGCGGCCGTCGGATGTACGAATTCATGGATCGCTTGATCTCGTTGGCGTTGCCGCGGGTTCGCGACTTCCGCGGCGTCAGCCGCAAGGCATTTGACGGTTCGGGCAACTACAGCATGGGGCTCCAGGAACAGCTGGTATTCCCCGAATTGAACCCAGACAAATTCACCCGTGTGCAAGGGATGAACATCACCTTTGTGGTGAACAACGCCAGCGACGACGAGTCGCGCGAGTTCCTCACGCACATGGGCATTCCGTTCCAAACGGATGAGAAGAAGAAGTAACCCAGCGGTACACAGTCAAAAGCAGTTTTGAGCACAGGTAACGGTTGTGGCTAGTAAATCAAAAATTGCGGCGTCGAAGCGACCCCCGAAGTTTTCCACGCGGCTTCGTCGCCGTTGCAAGCTTTGCGGTCGCCCTCGGGCTGTTTATCGCAAGTTCGGCATCTGCCGCATTTGCTTCCGTAAACTCGCCGATCAGGGAGCGATCCCCGGCGTGCGGAAGGCGAGCTGGTAGTAGGTGTTTGGCGCGGATGTGAGTAGGAACCAGCAGGACATTTGAAACAGTTCCTGGTTGTGGTTCCGGCAAGTCGACCCCATCGTTGGAAGGCGACTTGACTGCAAGGTTTGTGAAGTACTTTCAGAGGCGATCATGCTGACTGATCCCATCGCGGACATGTTGACCCGAATTCGCAACGCGGTGCGCGTCGAGCGCCCCCACGTCGAGGTTCCATCCTCCAAAGTCAAGCGTGGCGTGGCCGATGTGCTCAAACGCGAAGGCTATATCTGGGATTGGGCCGAAGTCGCCGAGGATGGCAAGCCTTCGAAGCAATTACGCCTCGAACTGAAATACGGCCCCAACGGCGAACACGTTATCCAGCACGTCAAGCGCGTGAGCACGCCTGGCCGCCGCGTTTACTCGGCCGCCCGGGAACTTAAGCCGGTCCTCAATGGGATGGGCATCACCATCGTCAGCACGTCGACCGGCGTGATGAGCGACCGTGAAGCACGACAAAAGAACGTGGGCGGCGAAGTCCTGGCTGAGATTTATTAGTAGGTTGATCAGGCCTCGCTCCTAAAGACACAAGTTCGAACAGTTACGAGTCCAAGCCATGTCCCGAATCGGAAACAAACCTGTCGCGATTCCCAACGGCGTCAAAGTCGCGGTTGATGGCGGCATCGTGAAGATCGAAGGCCCCAAGGGCAAACTGGAATTCGCCCCACACCGCGATGTGGCAGTGAAGGTCGACGGCAAGACCGTTCTCGTTACGCGTTCGTCCGACGAGCGTGGACCGCGATCGCTGCACGGCCTGACCCGCGCCATCATCAACAACATGTGCGAAGGCGTGACCAAGGGATACGAAAAGAAGTTGGAAGTGCAGGGGGTCGGTTACGTCGTCTCGCTGCAAGGCAAGACGCTGGCCCTGCGGGTCGGCTTCGCCAACGAAGTCAAGAAGCAGATCCCCGCGGGCCTGACGGTGACCTGCCCGGACAACACACACGTTGTGGTCCAAGGTTGCGATAAGCAGCTCGTCGGGCAATTCGCCGCCGAAGTCCGATCGGTTCGCAAGCCGGAGCCTTACAAAGGCAAGGGCGTGCGTTACCAAGGCGAACACGTTAAGACGAAGCCCGGCAAAGCCGCGAGCAAATAGCCCGGTAAGGCTGCACGCAAGCAATGCGGCCTAACTGCCAACAATTAGATTCAAGAGCCATCAGTTTGGTCGAGGGTGTCGGTCGTGGATAAGAAAAAAGTTAAAAACGCTCGGCGAATTCGGCGCAGCTATCGCGTCAGCAACGCGATTCGCGGTTCGGCGGATCGTCCCCGATTGGCCGTGTATCGCAGCCACAAGCACATCGCTTGCCAGGTGATCGACGATTCGACGGGCGCCACGCTCGCATCGGCCAGCACCCGTGACAAGGACCTGCGCAGCGACGTAAAATACGGCGGCAACAAGGCGGCTGCCGAGGCGATTGGCAAGGCCGTGGCAGAACGAGCGATCAAAGCCGGCGTGAAGGCGGTCAAGTTCGACCGTAGTTTGTACAAGTATCATGGTCGCGTGGCGGCCTTGGCCGAGGCTGCCCGCCAGTCGGGATTGAGCTTCTAACTTTTCAGCTAGGCCCGCACACCGTCGGGCAGGAGTGATACGAACGTGCCTCCTCAAGAGGGAAATCGCGAATTCATCGACCGCACCGTCAAGGTGAAGCGTTGCGCCGCCGTGGTGAAGGGTGGCCGCCGTTTCAGCTTCGCGGCGATGGTGGTCGTCGGCAACGGCAAGGGCAAGGTCGGCTGGGGTTACGGCAAGGCGAACGAAGTGCCTCCCAGCGTCGAAAAGGCCCAAAAGCAAGCCACTCGCAAAATGGTTGAAGTGCCGCTCATCAACGGCACCATCCCACATCGCGTGATGGCGACCTTCGGTCCTGCCAAGGTGCTGTTGATGCCTGCCGGTCCTGGTACGGGCGTAATCGCCGGTGCCGCTGTTCGCGCCGTTTGCGAAGCCGCCGGGATCACCAACATCCTCACCAAGAGTTACGGCACCAGCAATCCGATCACTGTTGTCAAAGCCGCGATCGAGGCTTTGTCTCACCTACGAACCCGAGACGACATTGAGCGTCTGCGAGGAGTCTCGCTGTCATGACATTGGATCGTTACAACAAAGATATCGAGTCGCACGAAAAGCCGTGGCGTATCGGTCGCGGTTTGGGCTCGGGCAACGGCAAGACCGCGGGCAGCGGGCACAAAGGCCAGGCTTCGCGTTCGGGTTGGTCGCAACCTGCCGTGTTCCAAGGGGGCATGAGCCCCTTGGTGCGACGTATTCCCAAGCGTGGTTTTCACAACCCCTACGGGGCCAATGTTGGCATCGTGAACGTGGGTGAACTCGAGGCCGTCTTCAAGAGCGGCGACGAAGTGAACGCGCAAACGCTCAAGACGACGAACCTCCTGAAAGGGATGTTCGATGAAATCAAGATCCTCGGCGACGGCGAGTTGACCAAGAAACTCACCGTCAACGCTCATCGCTTCAGTGCCACCGCCCGCGAAAAGATCGAAAAGGCAGGGGGGAAGTGCGTGGTGATTCCGGCTCGGATGCTGGTTGAGGACAAGAAGAAGGCGGCCGCCGAAAAGAAAAAGGCCGCCGCTCCCAAAGCCAAGAAGAAGTAGCCGCTCGACTACGGCTAACTATGCAGACGCGATTTGCTGGCAGCAATCCCAAGGGTTCTGCCAGCGACATGGCGTCGCAAGATTCGACGAATAAAGCTTCCTCCCGCCCCGATTCGTCTCGTATCCGTATTCCCTTGGATGCTGTCTTGGGCGAAAATCAGAACTTAGTTATCTTAAGACCTGTTAATCCTTGCGGGCTCGGCGACGCCTGAGCCTGATCGTTTTTGGATGGATCGACTGAGATGTTTCAAAAGTTATGGGTGGTCTGGACCATTCCCGAATTGCGCCAAAAGATCATCCTCACGTTGATCCTTCTCACGGTGTTCCGGCTGGGCCAACAAATCCACATTCCATTCCTCGACGAAGCGGTGCTCAACGCAGCCAAGCCGAGCGGTGGGATTGGTCAATGGTTTAATCAAGCCGCGCTGCTTTCGGCGGCGGAAGTCAAAAAGGTCACGATCTTCGGCCTGGGGATCATGCCGTACATCTCGGCTTCGATCATCCTGCAGCTGCTTTCGAGCGTGTGGAAACCCCTCGAAGAGCTGAAAAAGGAAGGGGAAGTCGGGCGCAAGAAAATCAACGAATACACCCGCTATCTAACCGTTGTGTTGTGTCTGATTCAGTGCACGGCCTACCTGATCTCGAGCATTCGGCCGGGAGATGGTCCGTCGCCTGTGCTGGAAGCCTTCCGTTCCTCCAGTGGGGGCCTTGGGCTTTGGTGGGTCATCACAGGCGTCTTGATGATGACGGCAGGCACCGTTTTCTTGATGTGGATCGGCGAGCAGATCGACGAATACGGCATCGGAAACGGGATCAGCCTTTTGATCATGGCCGGTATCGTTGGCCGGATGCCCCTCGCTATCACCGACTTGCTGCAGAATTTCAGCCCGACGCTGACTCGCTTTCAAGGCGGGAAGGTGGGAATCGAGACCATCGTACTGCTGGTGGCGCTGTTCATGATGATCGTGTTCGGCGTCGTCTTCATGACGCTGGCCCGCCGCGAGATCGCGACTCAAAGCGCCAAGCACGTTCGGGGACGCCGCGTGTTCGGCGGCAACAAGCAGTTCTTCTCGTTCAAGATCAACCAATCGGGCGTGATGCCGATCATCTTCGCCAGCAGCTTGCTGCTGATCCCGTCGATGCTACTGCAGTTGATCGCGAGCGGCCTCGGCCCCACGACCACGCTTGGCAACCTGATTCGCAGCATTGGCGAATCGCTGAGTGCAGGGAACGGCTTTTTGCACAACGTGCTCTACGTGGCGCTGATTTACTTCTTCTGCTACTTTTGGACGGCCATTACATTTAACCCGCAGGAAATTGCGGAGAACCTTAAGGAGCACGGCACGTTCATCCCGGGCTATCGCCCTGGAAAACTAACCGCCCGACATTTGGAAAACGTGATGATGCGGATCACCTACGTAGGGGCCGCGTTTTTGGCGATTGTGGCGATTGTTCCGACGATTATTTATTCCACGCTGGGAATATCGCAGGAAGTGGCGAGCTTCTACGGTGGTACGGGATTGTTGATTGCGGTCAGCGTAGCTTTCGACCTGGTTCAAAAGATCGATAGCCATTTGGTAATGCGGAATTACCGTGGATTGCTGGAGCAATAGTCGCCCCTCGTCGGAACGAATGGCTCGGGCCAAACATCGCGACAAAAAGTGACATCACAGCACCCGTTGGCAGAAACGAAGCTCAATCGCCTCGAACCAGGGATGGGTTGGACGCGGATTGCGGGGTTCGAGGACGCGCGAAGCATGATTGTTGTCTTTATCGGTCCTCCGGGCGCCGGCAAGGGGACGCAGTCACGCCGCCTCGTCGAGTATCTTAGGGTCCCGCACCTTTCCACGGGTGACATGCTTCGCAAGGCGAAAGCCGAGAAGGACCCCGTCGGAGCGCTGGCAGCCGGCTTCATGGATCGCGGGCAGTTGGTCCCCGATGCGATCGTGATGGAAGTGGTCGGGCATCGACTCGAACATCCCGAATGCCAAAACGGTTGCCTGTTCGACGGTTTTCCGCGAACGCTCGGTCAGGCGGCATCGCTCGACGAATATCTCCGCACGCACAATCGCAAGATCTCGGTGGTGCTGGAACTCGCCGCCGCGGAAGAAGAACTGATTGCCCGCATGAAGCGACGGGCACTCACCGAAAACCGCGTCGACGATACTCCCGAAACGATCCACGAGCGGATGATCGTTTACGAGCGCCAGACATCGCCGCTCCTCAAGTACTATCGCGAGCGCGGATTGCTCGAATCGGTGAACGCGATGCGATCGCCCGACGAAGTCTTTCAAGACATCCAGAGCCGCATCGAAGCGCGGCGCGGATCGTAAGCATCCGTTCTTCTGCGTGCCGCGAGATCGCGAAACGGCGCTGGGTGAACTGCCATGGAACTCCGCTCGCCTCGCGAAATTCGATTGATGCGGCAGGCAGGCCTGGTCGTTTGGGCCGCTCATCAGGCGGTCGCCAAGTGCGTGGCGCCAGGCGTGACGACGGGCGAGCTCGATGCCAAGGTCGAAGAAGTCTTCGCAAAGTGCGGCGCCGAACCACTTTTCAAGGGCGTGCCCGGCAAAACTCCTTTTCCTGCGTCCACCTGCATTTCGGTCAACGACGAGGTGGTCCACGGCATTCCCGGCCGGCGGACCTTACGATCGGGCGACATCGTCAGCGTCGATACCGGGTGCCGCCTGGCCGGTTGGTGCGGCGACTCGGCCTGGACGTATCCCGTGGGCACTATCGACGAGTCCGCCAAGAAACTTCTCGACGTGACGCGGGAAACGCTCGAACTAGCCATCGCCTTGCTTGGCCGTTGCCAACTGTGGAGCGAGGTCGCCGGCCCGATGCAGGAGCATGTCGAGAAAGCGGGATTCTCGGTGGTCACGTCGTTTGCAGGACACGCCATCGGCAAGAAACTGCACGAGTCGCCGCAGTTTCCCAACTATGCCAGCGACCGGCTGCGGCAAAACGATATTCCGCTGCGGCCCGGGATGGTGATGGCGATCGAGCCGATGGTGAACGAGAAAAAGGCGGGGCTCAAAGTAGGGCGCGACCACTGGACGCAGTCTACTGCGGACGGCGGCAGGAGCGCGCACTTCGAGCACACCATCGCACTGACCAACGACGGTCCGTTGCTCCTAACGGGACCACCCGCCGAGGGAGAAACTTTGCCTGCCGGGATTTCGGGTTAAGACCCGAAATAGGCCCCAATTCGAGCGTTTTGATAGGCGCGGCGTGCCTTGCGAGCGGCGGCCAATTTCGGTAAACTGCTCGATTCGAATGGTCGAAAAAGCCTGCACTATGCGCGGGCCGAAGTTCGGATAGTGCGATTAGGAACGTGCGATTTGCCACCGGTGAATCGCGTCGGAGGTGTGCGGTGATCGTTGGAACGAAATGCTATTTGGCCAAGCCGGGTGAGCTGAAAGAAAAGTGGTGGCTCGTCGACGCATCCGACAAGATCGTGGGGCGCTTGGCCAGCGATATCGCCATGGTTCTGATGGGCAAGCACCAGCCGACCTACACGCCGCACGTTTTGACGGGCGACTGCGTTGTGGTGGTGAACGTTGAGAAGCTCGTCTTCACCGGCAAGAAGTGGATTCAAAAAGAATACGACTGGCACACCGGCTACACTGGTCGGCGCACGGTCAGTGCCGAGACCCGCCGCGAGCGCAATCCCGACCGCATCCTGATGGACGCCGTCCGCCGCATGCTCCCCAAGAACAAGCTGGCGACCAAGATGCTGGCCCGACTCAAGGTTTACTCAGGCAACCAGCACCCGCACCAGGCACAAGACCCGCAACCGCGCGAGATGGGTAAGAAGTAGTTCTCTCGCTTACATCGAAACAAGACACGCATTCACTAGGTTTGGCTGGACCACAGACATGGCATCGACTGGAAAGAAAGACCTCCGCACGGGTGACTCGCTGGGAACCGGACGCCGCAAGACGGCTGTCGCACGCGTTCGGCTTCGCGCCGGCAGCGGCAAGATCATGGTCAACAACCGCGAATTCGAAAACTACTTTCCGGTGGAAGGGGACCGCGGTCTGATCCTCGACGTGCTGCAAGCCGCTGGTAAGCTCGGCCAAGTCGACTTGCAAATTCGCTGCTCCGGCGGTGGTGTAACGGGCCAGGCAGCCGCTGCTCGCATGGGCATCGCCCGAGCGCTGGTTGGTCTCGATGAAGCGACATTCCCCGCGATGCGTGGACAAGGTTACCTTACGCGTGATTCGCGTATGAAGGAACGCAAGAAGTACGGTCTGCGTGGTGCCCGCCGCGGCGTCCAGTTCTCGAAGCGTTAACGCTTCGATACTTCGCCTGCTGTTACAAATTCAAGGCTCGCGGTTCAAACCCGCGAGCCTTTCTCGTGCGCCGATGGTCTAAAGTAAGGGCAGTCCTTTCCATCTCTCTTTAGCCTGGGCGGGGCATGACGAAACCCAATGGCGTGCTCGATTCGCCTGTCCGCTTGCTGATGCGGCTTGCGCTGCCGGTGATGGGGGAGGAACTCGTCAACCTGCTGGTGGGCTGGACCGACTGGTGGCTCACCGGCCGCTTTCTAGCAGGCGACTCCCCCAAGGCCGCCATGGGCCTGATGAGCTATGCGATGTGGCTGCTCCCTTCGCTGTTCGCAGCCGTGGCCATCGGCGCCACGGCCATTTGCGCGAGAGAGACCGGAGCAGGGGAGATCGCCGCGGCCCGCAAGGCCGGCAATCAAGCGCTCGCGCTGGGAGCCGCATTCTCGCTCGTAGCGACTTTGCTTGTATTGCTTGGCGCCGGCACGTTTGTGACGATTTCGGGGCTCACCAACGAGTCGGCAAATCTGGCGACTCGCTATTTGCAAATCGTTGCGCCCGCGCTCCCGTTCATCATGGTCGAACAAGTGGCCGCAGCGATCCTGCGCGGCATGGGCGATACGTACACAGGCTTTCTCGCCAAGACCTCGGTCAACGTGGTCGATATTTTCTTCAGCACAGTTCTGGTAACCGGCTGGGGGCCGTTTCCTGAACTTGGATTCGACGGCCTCGCGATCGGATCGACGCTGGGGCACGTGGTGGGCGGGACTATTCTCTTCGTGATGCTGGCGCGAGGACGATCGGGCATGAAGGTCAGCCGCCAAGAGCTCTGGCCCGACGCCACGATGATGCGGCGAATCTTGCGGATTGGCGTACCAGGAGGAGTCGATGCTCTTTCGATCATCTTTTGCCATCTCGCGTATGCGTCAATCATCAACCGACTCGGCACACAGGCTTCAGCCGCTCACGGACTGGGGCTGCAGATCGAAGCGTTGTCGTATTTGCCGGGATCAGCATTTCAAGCCGCAGCCACCACCATGACCGGGCAATATCTGGGCGCCAAAGACACGTCGCGAGCGCGACGATCCGTCGCGTGGGCATGCGCGGGCGCGATGGCCGTGATGATCACAGCTGGCATTGTGTTCGCCACCGTTGGCGAGCAACTCGCCATGGTATTCAACGGCATGCGCTCCGATGGGACGACGCAGCTCGTCGGACGGCTCCTTAAGATCGTGGCTATGGCTTCTCCCTTTCACGCTTTGCTGATGGTGCTCAGCGGAGCATTACGGGGCGCAGGCGACACCCGCTGGCCGCTCGCCATTACGCTTGTCGGTCTCTTGGGCGTCCGGTTGCCGTTGGCCGTTTTTCTCGCGTGCGACGCCAATACCGCTCCCTGGCTGGCAGCCGTGGGCATCACCCCATTGGGCTTCGGCGTGGCCGGCGCCTGGACGGCGATGGTGACCGACGTCGCGATTCGCAGCCTATCACTCGCCTGGCGATTCGTTCGCGGCGATTGGCACAAGACGACCGTGTAAGACGGGCCAGCTACGTGGCGCTCGTCTTATTTTCATTGGCATGCGCTTCCGCTGCCCGAAGATCGTGGTGAATCCGCCGTCGAATGAGGAACTCTTCTTCCTCGATCCAACGGCGGGCGGCATCGTCGCGCTGGAAATCTTCGGAAAGCAAGGTCGTCGCCAGCGTGTCGACGATGTCGTAGTGCCGCATCGCCAAAGCGTAGGCCATGCTCGAGTTATCCTCGACGCCTGAAAGGAACGAGAACAAGTCGCCATACAGGGTCCACATCTCATCGAGCGGCAACGTGCCGACGGCGGCGACGTAGGCGCTGGCAAGTTGGCTTTGCATCATGCTGCCGACGTGCCCCGAGCCTTGCGCGTCGAAGGGGCGGCGATGGAGGATCGCGCGAACATTGGTGAGGACCTCGCGCGCCCACTCGTCGTACTGCGGATCGGCATTTTCGCGATTCGTCCCGCGGTTCATCGAAAGCTGCGCGGCCGCTACCGCCAGAAGCAACCGCAGGCCCTCCAGCGAAGCCGGCATCCCCCCCTTGGACGACATCCCCAAAGCGGCGAGCTTGGGAAGGATCGAAGCCAAGTCGCGATGCAGGCCCATCCGTCGCAGATTGCGGAACCAAGCGCCGATCATCGTTGCCAGCGCCTCCAGCGTTTTCACGTCGACCGTTTTTGTTGCCAATTCAGTCAGCAAGTTAATCAGCGTGAATGCTGTTTCGCGGGCGAATTCGACGTGACCAAAATGCCCCGCGGCGATAATCGCCTTCTCGGCGACCGCGATCCGCAGGGCCCATTGCGATCCACTGCCGAGGAGTGGCCCGACGCTTGGCAGCACTTGCAATAGGAAGCGTTCGCCCAGGCGCGGCGCCAGTTCCAGCAACTTGGCTACGACGCGGCACCCGGTGTCGCCAAAATCTTTTCGATGCAGCAGTGATTCGGCTGCCTTGTGCAGTTCGGCTTGGTTGGTGCAATCAGCCAAGGCTTCGACTTGCTTGATGACGGGCGTCGAAGCGACCGGCAGCCAAAAATGGCGATACGGGTACAGTCGCTCAAGCGGTTGCAAGATTCGCGAGCGGTCGCGCATGCGGTCGATTTTGTACCTGCTGTTCTGGTCGAGGCCCGGCAATTCGGCGAGCATCTTGTCAGGCAAGGGCCCCATCGTTTCGCGCCGTTCGAGCGCCTGGCGAATACGGAACCGGAAAGCTTCCGAGAGCCAATAGTGAACCAATCCCTCGCGATCGTGCTGGGCTTCGATCATGCGGTCGGCGCGCTCTCTCAGCTTCTGCGCGTGGTCGACCTCCCCGAGCTTGGCCAAGACAAATGCGAAGGCAAAATCGATGTACGCCGCGGTCGCCCGACTGGCAGCCCCGAGGTTTCGCACGCTCCAGTCTTGAACCGTTTCGCAAAGCTGGAAGGTCCGCGCGCGAAGTTCGACCAGTCGCCCGCCACTGTGGACATCCCATAGGAATGCCGGCAGTTCAGCATCGGGATCGATTCCGTGGTTGAAAATCCGTTCCAAAATGCGATCGCGCGCCCGCGCGACCAGCAAGGCGTCGCCACCAGAAATCTTGGAAAGGGCCAGCTGTGCTAACCACGCCGCGCGAACCGAAATGAGCCGGTCCCACTTCTCCAAAAACGCCATCAACTTGCCCATTCGCTCGGTCACGATGGAAGGCGCTTCGCCGGCTGCCGCTTGCGATGCGAGCCAAGCTGCAAGTTGTTCCACTTGCAAAGGCGACGGTTTGCTCAGAGCCAACGTTTCGTCAAGCTGGTGCGCGGTGGTCTGCCCGCGGTCGTCGATGAGCCCGGTCTTCCCTCCCTTGCCGGAGGACTCGCGCACGATTGCCGACCAGGCCCGCATATCGTCTGCCGAGACGCTTTGGTCCTCCCACGATCGATGGAGGTAGCAAAGAATGGCCTCCCGATGCCGCTTGAGGACGCGGTGCATTTCGGCCATTCGCGGCCATTGTTCCGCGCGATGGGCAGCATCGAGTGGCGACGGATCGCTGACGAAGGCAACTTCGAGTTTCCGCGCCTCCTCGCGAATCGCCGCCAACTCGTCGGGCTTCGAGAGCTTAGCCGGCTTTGCAGGAAACACCTTGACGATCTCATCGATCGCGTCGCGAGGCCCATCCGACTTCGCTGATGTCTCTGGCTTTAATGGTGCTGGTTTCGACTCGGCAGCAGGCTTGATAGCGGCGGTCTGCTGGTTGGGATTGCCGCTGTTGCTCTTGTCGTCGCGGCAAATGAATTCAGCGAAGTCGAACGAGGTGCTTTCGTACCACGCCTTCAATTGCGTGGCCGCCGCATCGACGGTGTAAGCCACCAAGTCCCGTAGCGGCCGAAATGCGGCATCCGCGACGATCCGCCGTTGCAAGGTTCCGTTCTCGTCGATTTCCAGCCAGAGCGTGTTGCCATCGCCTGGCGCGAGTAACTTCTGGATCGCATCGCGACGGATGGGCGGAAAAATCCTTTTGCCGACGGGCACCATAATCCCCGCCAATCGCTGGACAGGAACCAGGCCCATTCCGTCAAAAACGAGCGTCGGCGGCGCCCCTTGCCCCGGTCGAATACGAAGGACGCCCCAGATCGCGTTAGCACCTTCAACAACCGCGAACGAGAGCCGGGCAATCACTTCCTCGGCCGCGGTTTCGACGAACTGCTGCACTTGCGCTAGCGCGTCGCGCCGAAGAACCCACATTTCGGCCGGTTGATCAGTCGATCCAGCCGCGAGCGAGATCGGAACCGGGAATCGATCAACCGGCCGCGACGCGGCGTGCTGGCTTCCACCCGGCAAGACGAATTCGGCGACGTCGTACAGGTCGCGAAAAGGAATCTCGGGCAACTGCCGCCACGAGTGCTCTGCCGCTAACAGCCACTGCTGTCCCGGCGGAGCCGTGAGACGGTCAATCAACGGATGATTCCAACCGGCCTCCACGTAGATCCGCGGACGACGCTCGACAAATCCTCGCGTGTCGCCGTTGCCCTCTGCCGCTCGCAAGACAGTGTAATACGAAGGACCTAGCGCTCGCAAGAAATAGCGAGACCCGCGCGTGCCGTCGGGCGTTTCCGTTTCGAGTGAGAGCAGGCTTTGGCGATCGTTACCGAGCCTGAGCATCTCGAGCGCCAGTTCGGCCGTGCTATCTAGCGTGCCCGATTCGAACAGGACGGGCGTTTGCGCGGTGAACTCCTGGTCCCGGTCGCGAACGAGCGGCACCGCTTGCAGCCAACACGCTGCCTGTTGCCACGCGTAATTTTGATTTCGACTTCCTTTCGAACCCTTCACCTTGAGCATTGCGAGCTGCTCGAGATTCGTTTGCGGGAACGCGTAAGATGTCTCGACGATGACGGCATCGTCGGGAGCTCTGGCCCACGAGACCGGCTGCGTGGCCGCATCGGACGGAATCGCCCCCGTCGCCAGCGCGGAGGTCAACGTGGCCTGATTACTAAATCGCAGCAGCATGTCGTATTGCCCCGCCCACCTTCATGCTGGCCGATCGGAGAGGACCAAAAATCGTCCGCCGAAAATCGTAGAAAAAGCACCTCTCTTAGAATATCAAAAAATGCAGTCGATTCTTGTTTCACGGATCAAGGGCGACCCTAGTTCGAGGCATTCCCCGCCTCGCTCCGGGTAACTGAATTGGGGTACACTACAAAGTTTCCCCAACGGACCCTTTCTCCTCGGCGACGGAGCCCCAATGCCTTCCTCGGACATCGTGGTCAAAGGCGCACGCGAGCACAATTTACGGGACGTCGATCTCGTTTTGCCTCGCAATCAACTCATCTGTCTTACGGGCGTCAGCGGATCGGGCAAAAGCTCCCTGGCGTTCGACACCATTTATGCGGAAGGGCAGCGGCGTTACGTCGAGAGCCTCTCGTCCTACGCGCGGCATTTGCTGGGCCAAATGCCCAAACCCGACGTCGATTTTCTGGGCGGGTTGAGCCCTTCGATCTCGATTTCGCAAAAATCGACGGGGCACAATCCGCGTTCGACGGTCGGCACCGTGACCGAGATTTACGACTATCTGCGGGTCCTCTACGCCCGCGTTGGCGACGGTTTTTGTCCTAAGTGCGAGCGCCCGATCAGCAGCCAATCGCGCGAGGAGATCGTCCAGCGAATCCTGAGCCTCGAACCTGGAATGAAGTTCACGATTCTGGCTCCGCTGATTCGCGGGCAAAAAGGGGAGCATCGCGATCTTTTTGAGTCGCTCCTGAAACAAGGTTTTGCCCGAGCGCGCGTCGACGGACAAATTGTCGCGCTCACCGATTCGCTCAGCCTCGATCGCCAGATGCGGCACGATATCGAAGTCGCGATCGACCGTTTGGCGGTGCGTCCGGATATGAGGACGCGGATCGCTGAATCGGTCGAATTGGGCATTCGGTTAGGCAAAGGGACGCTGATCGTTGCTCCGGAGCATACGGAGGCAACCGTCGTCCATCAGCCTGACCGGGAGTTTGACGAATCGGAAGACGAGGAAGAAGCAACCTCTGCGAAGGCTCGTACGAAGACCGTTACCAAGACCGCGAAGAAGCGAGGTCCGAAAAATCCAGGCGACATTGTCTTCTCGGTCGACTACGCCTGCACGCATTGCAATCTGAGTTTTGAGCCCCCTTCGCCGCAGCTTTTCAGTTTCAATAGCCCGCAAGGGATGTGCCCCAACTGTGCAGGGCTCGGTTACGCGTTCACGTTCGCGCCTGACTTGCTGATTCCCGACACGTCGCTCTCCTTCAAGGATGGAGCGGTCGAAATCATTGGGACGTGGAAGGATCTCGGTCGTTGGCGCCGGCACATCTACCAAGGTGTCGCCGACACGATGGAGCGAAAGCTCGATCTCGAGAGCGGAACTCTCCTTGAAACGCCTTGGAAAAAACTCAAGCCGAGTCAAAAAGCGATTTGGCTGGAAGGAACCGGCGACGAGCACATCACGTTCACCTGGAAAGGTGGCAACTCGCCGATGAAATACGGCGGGCGATGGGATGGCATTGTTCCCGAGTTGCTCGACAAATACCGCGAGACAAAAAGCGGCCCGCACATCAAGGCGCTCGAAAAGTACATGAGCACCGTGCCGTGCTCGGTGTGCCACGGCGAACGTTTGCTGCCGCAGGCTCGCGCGGTGAAGATCACGACGGAGCACGCCGACTTCGCCGACAAGCCGACCAAGACGTTGCCCGAGGTTTGCCGCCTTTCGATTCGCGACGCGGAGAAGTTCTTTAGCGAACTGACGCTTTCGCCCACGCGAACGTTGATCGCCACCGAAGTTCTTAAGGAAATTCGCAGCCGGCTGGGCTTCTTGCTGAATGTGGGTCTTGAGTATCTGACGCTCGATCGCGGTGCGCCGACGCTCTCCGGCGGTGAAACGCAGCGAATTCGTCTGGCCAGCCAGATTGGCTCAGGCCTGGTGGGCGTTCTCTACATCCTGGATGAACCGTCGATCGGCTTGCATCCACGAGACAACGACCGGTTGTTATCGACGCTCCATCGCCTTCGCGATATGGGGAACACCGTCGTCGTGGTCGAACACGACGAAGACACCATGTGGGCGGCCGATCACATAGTCGACTTTGGTCCGGGCCCCGGGGTGCGCGGCGGGCAAATGGTGGCTCACGGCAAGCCACAAACCGTGGCCGATACGAAGGCCAGTGTGACTGGCGCCTATCTAAGTGGCCGGCGCAAGATCGAGATTCCAGAGAAGCGCCGCCCGATCGGCGACAAGTGGCTCAAGGTCATTGGCGCCAAGCATCACAACCTGCGCAACGTTGACGTCGAGATCCCCCTGGGCGTGTTTGTCTGTGTGACAGGCGTATCAGGCTCAGGTAAGAGCTCCGTAGTCAACGACATCCTGGTCGAAACGCTGCGGCGCGATCTGAACGGCGGGGAAGGGGAGCCCGGCGCGCACGATCGGATCGAAGGGATGGAGCACCTCGACAAGTTGATCGCGATTGACCAAACACCGATTGGGCGAACACCAAGATCGAACCCTGGGACGTACATCAAACTCTTCGACGACATTCGCGATCTATTCGCGGAACTGCCTGAGGCGAAGCGACGCGGTTTCAAGCCAGGGCGTTTCAGCTTCAACGTCGAAGGGGGCCGCTGCGAAGCCTGCGAAGGGAACGGCAGCAACAAGCTCGAAATGGAGTTCCTCGCCGACGTCTGGGTGACGTGCACGGTCTGCGAAGGAAAACGCTTCAGCCGCGAGACGCTGCAAGTCCGCTTCAAAGGCAAATCGATCGCCGACGTCCTCGACATGGACGTGCAGCAGGCTCTCGAACTATTCGAGAACGTCCCCAACATCCGCCACAAGTTGCAAACGCTGCACGACGTGGGGCTCGACTATCTCAAGATCGGCCAGCCCTCGCCGACCCTCTCGGGCGGCGAAGCACAGCGGATCAAGTTGGCCCGCGAACTCGCCAAGCGCAGCACCGGCAAGACCCTTTACTTGCTGGACGAACCGACAACGGGTTTGCATTTCGCTGACATTGAACTGCTGCTGAAGGTACTGCATCGCTTTTGCGACGAGGGGAACACGGTCCTCGTCGTCGAGCACAATCTCGATGTCATCAAGACGGCCGACTGGGTGGTCGACCTGGGACCTGAAGGAGGGCAGGGGGGAGGTGAGCTGGTTGTCGCTGGAACGCCAGAAACGGTCGCTAAATGCAGCCAATCGTACACCGGCAAATCACTGGTTCCCGTCCTGGAAGGACGCGCGGCGGAAGTCGCCCGCGACAAGGCCAAGGAAACAATCGCCGCCCATCAAGCGCTCCGAAAGAATGGCAAACGCGAGGGATTGCTAACACACGTCGATGTCCGTGGTGCCAAGCAACACAACCTCAAGGAAGTAAGTTGCCGCATTCCTCGCGACGCCATGACCGTCTTTTGCGGACCATCCGGTTCGGGCAAAAGCTCACTTGCGATGGATACGATCTACGCCGAAGGACAGCGCCGCTATGTTGAGAGCTTGAGCGCGTACGCCCGGCAGTTCGTCGCCCAGATGCAGAAGCCAGCGGTGGAGTCGATCGAAGGGCTGTCGCCCGCCATTGCGATTGAACAGAAGAACCTTGGCAACACGCCTCGTTCGACCGTCGGAACCGTGACCGAGGTCTACGACTATCTGCGGATCATGATGGCCCGCTTGGGGCAGCCGTATTGCCCGACGTGCGACAAGCCCGTCGGCACGCAAACGCCTGACGAGATCACCGACAAGATTCTGAGCGAGCCCGATGGAACCAAGCTGTACATCGCAGCGCCGCTCGACGTCGAAAACAGCGGGCCGCCTCAGCAGCTTTGGGAAGAACTGAAACAACGCGGCTACGCGCGCGTCCGTGTGAACGGTACGACCTACGCGCTCGAAGAAGCACCGACCGTTGACCGGCGGCGAAAGCAGAAGATTGAAATCGTGCTCGACCGTATTTCGGTCTCGCAGAATGCTCGATCGCGGATTGCCGGCAGTGTCGAATCGGCGCTCTCGTTGGGCAAAGGCGTTCTGCACGTCGTCAAAGTGCATGACACTGTTCCCGAACCGAAATGGGAAAACATTGTTCACAGCCAGCACATGGTGTGTGGAAGTTGCGGGCGAAGCTTCGAACCTCTTTCGCCGCACAACTTCTCGTTCAATAGCCAACTCGGTTGGTGTCCCACGTGCGAAGGTCTGGGAACGCAAACAGGCGCTAACCCGGCCGCATTGCTACGCGACCCGAAGTTGACACTCGCCGAAGGGGCGCTCGCCATCTGGCCGCAACTTTCGCTGCCGATCGCGCGATCGATGCTCGATGGCTTGTCGGAAGGAACGGGCATTCCACTGGATGTGCCGTTCGAACAGCTCGCCGCTCGCTACCGTCGAATCATCCTCCACGGTACCGGCGATCAATGGTTCTCGGCCAAGGCGATTTTGGGCGAGCCTAAACCACTTGCCAGCGAATCGTCCGAGCTGGTCGCTGCGACATCGTCGAAAAAGAAAGCGCCCAAGAAGAAAGCTGAAGTCAAAAAAGCACCGGCGCCGCGAGAAGTCTCCTTTCAGTTCCAGTTCAAAGGACTCTACCCGTCGCTTGAAGAAGCCTCGCGTCTCTCGCCGCAATTGCGGATGCGGCTCGATCAGTTCATTGGGGAAGTCGAGTGCGGAACATGCGCCGGCAGCCGCCTGCGCGACGACAGCTCCGCCGTGCAATTCCGCGGCAAAACCATCGACGAGATCTGCCGGCTCCCGATGGGCGAACTGCAAAAAATGATCCAGGGGTGGACGCTCACTGATCGCGAACGAAAAGTTGCAGGCGAACTTCTTCGTGAGATCATGGGACGCGTCGAGTTCCTCAACGACGTTGGCCTGGAGTATCTTTCGCTCGCCCGTCCAGCTGCAACGTTGTCCAATGGCGAAGCGCAGCGAATTCGGCTCGCTAGTCAGTTGGGAAGTGGTCTGTGTGGCGTCCTCTACGTTTTGGACGAACCGACCATCGGCCTGCACCCGCGCGACAACACCAAGTTGCTCAAGGCGATGCACAAACTCCGCGATCTTGGCAACACGCTGCTGGTCGTCGAGCACGACCGCGAAGTGATCGAGAACTGCGATCAACTTTTGGACTTTGGCCCAGGCGCAGGCAAACTCGGCGGGCAAATCGTCGCCAGCGGCACGCCAAAGGAAGTCGCAACGCAGCCCAATTCGATCACGGGCCCGTTCTTGTCCGGCGAGGAATCGATTCCCGTCATCAAGAATCGCCGCGACCCCAATCGCAAGCTGGGCAGTAACCAATCGTGGCCATATCTATCAGTAGTGAACGCCCGGCACAACAACCTCAAGAACGTCAATGTCGATATCCCACTGGGAACGTTCACCGCGATTACGGGCCCTAGCGGCAGCGGCAAGAGTACGCTCATCGAGGATGTGTTGTACGCAGCCCTTGCCCGCTTGCTGCATCGTGCGGCCGTTCATCCTGGCGCTGTCGATCGGATCGATGGCGTCGAGCACATCAACAAAGTGATCCGGGTCGATCAGCAGCCATTGGGGAACTCGCCTGCCTCTAACCCGGCGACCTATACCGGCGCATTCGAGCTGATTCGCGATCTGTTTTCGCAATTGCCCGACTCGAAGCTGCGCGGCTACAACGCGCGGCGATTCAGTTTTAACGTTGCAGGCGGGCGCTGCGAAGCATGCGAGGGCTACGGCCAAAAGCGGATCGAGATGCACTTTTTGGCCGACGTATGGGTGGAATGCGAAACGTGCCGCGGGCAGCGTTACACCCCCGAGACCTTGGCGGTGAAGTTCCACGGCCACTCGATTTCGGACGTGCTCAATTCAACTTGCGGCGAAGCGCTGCGACTGTTCGAAAACATTCCCAAGATTCGCCGCGTGTTGCAAACATTGTGCGACGTGGGGCTCGATTACCTGACGCTCGGTCAACCGGCGCCTACGCTCTCGGGTGGCGAAGCGCAGCGGGTGAAGCTGGCGGCTGAGCTGGCGCGTCCCGATACCGGCCGGACTCTTTACTTGCTCGACGAACCGACAACGGGTTTGCACTTCGAAGACATCTCGAAATTGCTGGAAGTATTGCAGCGGCTTGTCGATTTGGGTAACACCGTCGTCGTGATCGAGCACAACCTGGATGTGATCAAGACGTGCGACTGGGTGATCGATCTCGGTCCCGAAGCTGGCGATGGCGGCGGACGGATTGTCGCGGCAGGAACGCCCGAGACAGTCATCGCCCACGCCGATGCGGCGTTGAATCAACTTCGCCAGGGAACCAAGAAGAAGGCAGCCACGGGCAAACCCGCCGCCAGTTCGAATAACGGTGACGGCGCTGCAACGTTGTATCGCTCGTACACGGGCGAAGCTCTGAAGCCGGTGTTGGAGGCAGGGCCGTTCGTCGAGCGCAAAACGTACGATCCCTTCGCCGAGGAGCGGCCGAAGGAAGGGGATCTCGACATCGCTGAAGTCGGGTCGACGACTCAGATGCCCTGGGAAGTCGACGGCCGGCGTTGGCACACGCAGGATCGCGTTGGGCGAAAAGGGGAGGCGTGCCGCTGGGATGGACGCATTCTGGCCGAGGTGATCGATCGCATCCAAGCTGCCGGGGATTTTGCGGAAACGAACTACAACGCTCGTAGCGTGGTCGAGATCACAGGTCAAACCAAATCGGAAGGCTGGTTCTTCCACGCGATCACAGGCGAGGCCTGGCTGCTCAAGATGAAGTTCCGGGTTTATAGGGGGACCTTCAAAGGCTCCGACTTGCAAGAGCGGATCCCGCTCAAGACGCTCAACCAATTGGAAGACTTACCGCTGTATGGCAACGAACCGCGGCTCAAAGTGAAGTCGACCCAAGGGCCGTTCCAGGAAGTCGAGATCCGCGCCCATTCGTACGAGGAGGTCAACGTTCCCGGTTTTTGGACATTCATTGATGAAGCGGTGGCCGGGTTCTTCAAGTTCACCGAGAAGGCGTCGGTCGCCAAAGAAACCCTCTCCCCATGGAAGGTCCTGGGGCAAAAGTGGCACTTCCTGCGCAAAGGCTTTCCCCCGGGCAAGAAGGTGAGCTGGTCGGCCGATACGCTCGAAGAGTTGTGCGACCTGCTCAACGACATTTGCGAGGGACAATTCCTGTGGAACAACCAACAGGTAGTCCACCTGATTCCCAAGGGACGCCGCGAACCCTGGGCCAGTATTTGGACCAAGCGTCCCCAATCGGTCATGCTTTGCCTGACGGGGCCAAAAGGGAAGTTTGGTTTCGGCCGGGTCGTCGAATTCGGTAAAGAACCGGCCCTGGACGAAGAAAAGGACCGCGACGTGATTAAGTTGCAGTTCTCGTCGGTCGAGCAACTCCACCAACCGGGGGTAAAGGAATTCCTGCAGGAGCATCTCCAGGCCGTACTATCTAACAAATAGATGGTTCTTTTTGGCAGATCGCCGAAATCTGATAGTTGCACACCTGTTCATCATTGCTATGCTATTCACTTGTCCATGAGTCGCATCGGGCGACTTGGATTCTCCAGGGACCTACGGACAAGGGCTGAACGCAATGATTCGCAGTAGTTACCGGGTTTGGGGCGTGTTTTTGGTGGCATGCATCGCCACATCGCTGGTTACGGTTTTGGCCGCTCAAGAGGACAAAACAGGCCGCGGAGGAAATCGGTTACCCAGCTACTACGGCAACGAACAAGTCGCCGTCACGGAAGAACAACGGGCAAAGCTGTACGCCATTCAGGAAGAATACCGCGAGAAGGTGGAAGACCTCCAGGAACAACTGACGGCGCTTCTGAACGAACGTAACATGAAGTTAGAAGAGATCCTCACGCCTGCGCAAAAAGAAGCGCTCGTGAAATTGCGGAGCGAGGCTGCAGCGCAACGGAAAGCGAACGCAGAAAAGCGACGGGCGGAGAAGAAGGTCGAAAAGTCGACGAAGTCAGAAAAGTAGTCGAGAGAAAGGGCACAGCTAGCGCCGCATCCGTGCGAAGTCCGGCGGACGCAAGGCCCTGTTTAGCGACAAGCGGCTCGGATGGCTATACTTGAGTGACGTAGCCATCCGCCGAAGCGAGCAACGTTTATGTCCACCGAACACGACACATCTTCGGAATCCATTGTCCTTCACATGGGACCATCCTGGTCCCGGATGTCAGGCGATGAGTTCTATGATTTCTGTCGTCGCAATCCAGACTTGCGACTTGAGTGCACGTCGACAGGGGACTTGATCGTCATGACTCCAACAGGCGGAGAGTCTGGTCGTCGCAATATGAAGTTTGGGATTGCGATAGGCATATGGAATGAGGCTGCCGATCTCGGCGAAGTATTCGATTCCTCCACGGGATTCGATTTACCCAATGGTGCGAAGCGAGCACCGGACTGCGCTTGGGTCGCGCGAGACCGTTGGCTCAGTTTGTCGCAAAGCCAGCGTGATCGCTTTCCACCGCTCGCGCCCGACTTCGTTCTCGAACTCCGTTCGCCAAGCGATACTTTGGCCGATCTTCATGCCAAGATGCGTGAATATATGGAGTGCGGCGTGCGACTTGGCTGGTTAGTCGATCCCACTACGCGGCGGGTATGGATTTATGAACCTAACTTGTCGGCGGTTCAACTCGACAATCCGTCAACGATTGATGGCGGCGCAGTGCTGCCCGGCCTCGTCGTGAATCTAAAGTCGATTTGGTCGTAGGGCGACTGTCAATCTTTCGTGGGTCGCAGTTCGCTGAACAGCAAGCGGAACTTTTTTTCTTCGCCAGGCGATTCGTAAAAACGAACGCTGGCGATGCGTTTGGGGCCAACGCCACTGAGAGCAATGATTTCGCCTGGCCCGTAGGTCGGGTGTTCGACCGTCATTCCCTGATGGAATTTCTGGATGTCGACCTTGGGACGCATTTGCTCGTTGTAAAGATCGGCGGCCGTTACCAGCGGTGCTACTTTGGTTTCGCCCCGTTTTGATTTCTTGAGCGGTGCGTCTTGGTTGAAATCATCGTCTGACGACTCGTGCGCAAAATCATCGCTGCCGGTAGAACCGCTGCCGGAACCAGCACCCCAATCACTATCGGGAACGGGTGATGTCGCGTCGATCTCGACTGCCCGCATCGTATTGCGGGGCAGTTCCATCAAGAAGTCGCTCGGCACGGTCGGCCAAGTCCGACCGCGAAACTGCCGCGTGTGGGCGTAGCTGAGTTGCAGCTCCTCTTCGGCTCGCGTGATGCCGACGAACAACAAGCGGCGTTCCTCTTCGTACTGATTGTCGACTTTAGCTTGGATCACACGTTCATGTGGCAACAGTCCGTTTTCGCACGCCACGATAAAGACCGACGGAAACTCCAACCCCTTGGCGGAGTGAAGTGTCATGAGCGTAACCTTATCGCTCTCTCCTTCCCAATCGTCGGTGTCGGCGTAGAGGGCGGCGCGTTCGAGAAAGGCCTCCAGAGCGTTGCCTTCGGGATGCTGCTCGTCGAACTCACGGGCGTCGGTGAGCAATTCTTCCAGGTTAGCGAGCCGGTCTTGGTCCTCTTCACTCTCGGAAAGTTGCAGCGATTCGCGATAGCCTGAATCGGTAATCACCCGGCCGACGATTTCTTCCAGCGGATCGTGAACGTGGGCCCGCAGGTTGTCCATCATGGCGACGAACTTCGCGACCGAGACCGCCGCTTTCTTCGCCAGCCCGCCGACTAACCCAGCCTCGCGGCAGGCATCGAGGAGCGGGATGCCATAGCGCCGAGCGTGCTCTTTGAGTTTTTCGATCGTCGATTTGCCGATGCCTCGTGTTGGCGTGTTGATGATTCGCAGCAGTGGAACATCGGCCGCTGGATTGACCATCAGTGTCAGAAACGCCATGACATCCTTGATTTCCTTGCGGCCGAAGAACTCCGTTCCATTCACCACTTGATAAGGAACGCCGCGCTCGCGAAGAGCTTGTTCCACCACACGCGAGAGGGCATTGACTCGATAGAAAATGGCGAAGTCGCGCGCCTTGCGAGAGTCTTTGCGAATGGCGATTTCGATCTGCTCGGCGATGTGCTCGGCCTCGTCGCGCTGCGTGGGATAAGCGGTGAGCCGGACTGGCTCGCCTTCGCCGTTGTCGGTAAAGAGTTCCTTCTTCTTACGTTTGACATTGTGGCGGATCAGTTCGTCGGCGACGCGCAAAATCGCCTTGGTGCTGCGGTAGTTCTGCTCCAGCTTGACTACGGTAACGCTGGGATAATCTCGCTCGAAATCGAGGATGTTCTTCAAGTTCGCGCCGCGCCAGCCGTAGATCGATTGATCGGGATCGCCTGTCACAGCGAGATTCGAGTGATCGATCGAGAGCGCGCGGACAATCGCGTACTGAGCGAAGTTGGTGTCCTGGTACTCGTCGACCATGATGTACTTGTAACGTTCGTCGAGTTGGCTCCGCAATTCAGGATGCTCGCGCAGCATCACGGCCACGTGCATGAGCATGTCGTCGAAATCGACGGCATTGGCCGTTGCCAATCGCTTTTGATAGATCGGGTAAAGACGAGCGGTCACCGCGCCGATGGGGTTCCCCGGCGCGGGCTTGTATTGGTCTGGCGTGATCAGATTGTTCTTGGCCCAACTGATGGCATGGGCGATCTGACGAGGCTCGACATGGCTCATCGCCTCGTTCGACTCTTCGATGGCCAGTTCGAGCTGCTTCTTCGCATCCTCGGTGTCGTAAATCGAAAAATTCTCGCTCAAACCGACCAGCGAAGCGTTTTGCCGGAGCAGGTACCCGCAAAAGCGGTGGAACGTGCTCATCCAGACGCTGTTTCGCCCCACCATCCGTTCCAGCCGAGCCTTCATTTCGGCGGCGGCTTTGTTGGTAAAGGTGAGCGCGACGATGTTCCGCGGCGAGACGCCTTCGGCCAGCATATTGGCTATGCGGTGCGTGACAACGCGTGTTTTTCCGCTGCCAGGGCCCGCCAGAATGAGCAACGGGCCATCAATGTGCGTAACCGCTTCGAGCTGAGCGGGCGTGAGATTCCGCAGAATCTCCTGTCGATTGATCGAACTGTTCATCAGGAAAAGCGACTCCATTCCACGATATGCACTTTAGTATAGGCAATCGCCGCCGGCAGTCACGGCGAGGGCGGAAAGGCCAGTTTCGTTTCGTTGACGAAACTCTTTTGCCCCATTACACTTAGGGCGATATTCATGAAATGTCCGGAGCGCGCAATGCATTTCGCTAGCGGACGTTGGTCTCGATGTTGGAATGTCGAGGCAAGGCCTGTTTCGTCGCGAAGCAACGCACGATGCGTGTGATCGAGTCGCGATGCAGGCGATCCTATCTTCCACCAAGCGACCGCCTGCCCCCGTGCCTACCCCAGACAATCAAGCCGCGGCCAAGAAATTCTCCGAACTTGGCTTATCCAAAATCATCCTCGCCGCGCTCAACGCTGCCGGTTACGAGCGCCCCACCGATATCCAGGCGGGCGTAATTCCGCTGGCCCTGGGCGGAAAGGATGTGATCGGACAAGCGCGGACCGGGACTGGTAAGACGGCGTCGTTCATTCTGCCGATCTTGAATGGCTACGATGCAACCGTTGACCATCGGTTGCCGCAAGCCATTGTGCTCGTGCCGACACGCGAACTGGCCGTGCAAGTTCGCGACGAAGCCGTCAAGTTGTCGCACGGGCAAAACGCAAGGATCGAAGCCGTTTACGGCGGCAAACCCTTGAAGGCGCAAATCGACAAGCTCAAGCGCGGATGCGACGTGCTGATCGGCACGCCGGGTCGCGTTCTCGACCACTTGGGTCGGGGCTCACTCCGGTTGGATCGCCTCAAGTTTGTGGTCCTCGACGAAGCCGACCGCATGCTCGACATCGGGTTTCGCCCTGATATCGAAAAGATCCTGCGAAAGTGTCCACAGTCGCGGCAAACGATGCTGCTGTCGGCAACCGTGCCGCCCGAGATCATGAAGCTGGCGCAGCGGTACATGATGGAGCCGGTGACGCTCGACTTCTCGCCGAAGGACCTGTCGGTCGAGACGATCGAGCAGCATTACTTCACGGTCGATCAACACAAAAAGTTCGAACTGCTGTTGCGCCTGCTGGTGCGCGAGCGTCCTCGCCAGGCGATTGTGTTTTGCCGGACCAAGCGCCGCACCGACACCATTCACGAGCGGTTGTCGAAAAAGCTCCCACGCGTTGAAGCGATTCACGGCGACCTTTCGCAAGGACAACGCGACCGGGTGATGCGGGGATTTCGCGACAGCAAAATTCGCTTTCTGGTGGCGACCGACGTTGTGGGACGCGGGATCGATGTCTCGACCGTGTCGCACATCATCAACTACGACGTCCCGATGTTCTGCGACGACTACGTTCACCGCGTGGGCCGAACGGGCCGGATGGGCAGGGAAGGGGTGGCTTACACGTTTGTGACGCCCGAGGAGGGTGGCGAACTGACGCGTATCGAGCACCGCATCAATCGCCTGCTGAAGCGCGATGAAATGAAGAATTTCGAAGCGGTCGAGAGCAAGGCTGGCGGCGTGAATGCAGCGGCCGCGATGTTGGCCAATCGCGTGGGAGCAAAAGTCGACGGCGAAATGTCGATGGATGCGGCACCGCTCCCCGCATCGCCACCACCCAAGAAGGCACAGAAGCGTTACAAACGCGGCTTGTAGTTTTAGCTGGGTGCTTTGATCGTCGCTTCGCCATCTTCGTGTGCAACAAGGCGGATCGCCTCGAGCGCAGCGGCAGCCGATTCGGGACGCTTGTCCGGATCGGGATTCAGGCATTGATGGACCAACTTGGCCAGAGTCGAGTTGACCTTGGGCCGAAATTTCTTCAGATCGCGCGGAGCCGCCGTATCGTGCTGCAAGGCTGCCTTCCCGGTCGTGTCGCTACCCGCCCACGGATGCTCGCCAGCCAACAAATAGTAAGCCGTGACTCCAAACGAAAAGAGGTCGACGCGTTTCGAAGTGGGTCGCCGGCGGACGATTTCGGGAGCCATGTAGAGCGGCGTTCCCGTTCGGTTGCCTGGCTGCATGAATTCTTTTTTCGCCGGAACGGTAAGCCCGAAGTCGATCAGCGTCAACGATTTTCCGTCGGGCGAGCAAATGAAGTTTCGGGGGCAAATGTCGCGGTGAATGAAGCCCGCCTCGTGGATGGCCTCGATCGCTTCCAGCATATGCCGAATGAGCGTGAGCCGATTTCCATTGAGAACCGGCGACTTATCGGCGAGCAAAATGTTCAAACCAGTGCCTGGAATGAACTGCATGACCACGTAAGGCTGCCCCGTCAGCGTTTCGCCATATTCGGTGGTTTCGACCACTCGCGGGTGGTGAAACTTCATGCTGATCTCGCCTTCGCTAGGTTTGTTGAGTCCTTTGAAGCGAGCTTCGAAATGCTTGGTCTTTTCCTTGTCGAGTAACTTGAGCCCGACGATCTTGCCGTTGGCGATGTCGCGCGCCTGGTGAAAGTTCGACATCGTTCCGCTGATGGCGTCTTTGAGAATTTCGAAACGCTTGGCGACCTCGATCTTCCTTTTAGCGGGGGCGAATAGCTTGCCGAAGCGGCTCCAAAATCCGGTCATCGGCCAACGGTCCTATGGTGGAAACAAATCCGTAAACGAGGTGGCGTTATCCCCTTATTTACACTCTAACAACCCAATCACTTACGACAAGCATCGGACCGCCTCTTGAGGGCTTTATGGCCGCTGAGTACCCGATCACAATTGGCTGATGTTAACAGTGCCTTCGCGGCCTCTGAACATCGCCGCGAGAGTGTTGCTATTTGCCGCAGTAGTCGATGGTCCGGGCGATCTCGTTCTTGAGACGCGATCGGTGGACAATGCGGTCGATAAACCCATGCTCGAGCAAGAATTCGCTCGTTTGAAATCCTTCCGGCAGAGCCGTACGAAGGGTGGCTTTAATCGTTCGCGGCCCGGCAAAGCCAATCAACGCTTTTGGTTCCGCGAAGACAAGATCGCCTAGCGAAGCAAAGCTGGCAGCGACACCGCCCATCGTCGGATTGGTGAGGACCGAAATGAACAAGCCCTTTTGACGATCGTATCGCGCCAAGGCGGCCGAGACCTTGGCCATTTGCATGAGCGAGAGGATGCCTTCGTGCATGCGAGCTCCGCCACCGGAACCGCTCACGATGATCAGCGGCAAATTGAGTTCGCCGGCGCGCTCGCAAAGACGCGCCAACCGCTCGCCGACGACAGACCCCATGCTCCCCATAATGAAAGCCGAGTCGGTGATTCCGATCGCCACGCGGCGAGCGCGAATCATCCCAGTGCCGGTGATCGCCGCGTCGTTCAGGCCCGTTCGCTTTTGTTCAGCAGCTAGCCGCTCAGCGTACGATTTCTTATCGAAGAACTTGAGTGGGTCGGTCGGGTTGACTTCGGCGTCCCATTCCTGGAATGTCCCATCGTCCAAGAGTTGCGTGATCCGCTCTTTCGCGGAGACGTAAAAGTGGTAGTCGCACTCGGGGCAAACGCCTAATCGCCGCGCCGCTTCCTTCATGAAAATGGTGGCGCCGCAACCTGGGCACTTTTCCCATAGTCCGGCGGGAATGTCGCGCCGTGCGCGGCGAGTGGAGGCAGGTTCCGAGGTAGTCGACATTTCTACACTTATCAAATCTACAATTGGCCCGGCAGTTAGCCGAGCGCGACTTGTTTTGGTCTGGAAGCGAAATCCGCTTGTGACGAGGTCACCGGCTTCTCACTTGTGGCGGCCACACTCGACATCAACAGCTTGGCCGGTTGGCCAACGGCGGCGGGGCGCTGGTAACACTCCCACCGGGCGTGATCGGTTTCCGCCTGCCAGATATCGTCGATCGGCTGACCGCTCAACCAACTCCCGGCTATGGTACCCAAGGGGTCGGGCAAAACGAAGACGATGTCGGAATCTTTGAACTTCTTCAACAGTTTTCCAATTTCCCGCTCCACCCGCTTGCGGGCGGTGACTAGCGGCTCGCCTTGCGGCGCACAGAAAACGTCGGGGGAATCCTGACACTGCCGGTAGAGTTTGGGCTGGGTTTGCTTGACCTCGGAGATCAGCTTGCCATGCCACAAACCGTGATTCACGTTGCCTAACGTCTTGATGACCTGCGGCTTGAGTTTTCGGGCAGAGGCCAGCAAGTTAGCCGTTTGGACGGCGGCCTCGCAAGGAGCGGAAAAGACCTCGAACGATTCGGGCAGCAAATCGAGCAACTGGCCGACAGCACAACGTGCTTCGGCTTCCCCCTCGGCACAAAGAGGGAGATCCAGCGAACCTTTGATCCGACCTTGCTGGTCGAATTCGGTACAGCCAGGATGCAAAAGAAAAACTCGGGACATACGCCTTTGGAAATTCTCCAGCTATGCGGAACGAGCCAAGTCCGACAGTTGACCAACTGCGGCTTTGTAATCGGGCTCGCGAAATATGGCCGAACCAACCACAAACCAGTTGGCCCCAGCCTTGGAACAGGCGGCAATCGTATCGTGATTGACGCCCCCGTCGACTTCGAGAATCAAGCGATCGCCGGCTAGTTTTCGAGCGCGCGAAAGCTTTTCTAAAGCGACAGGATTGAACTTTTGCCCTCCAAATCCGGCATCGACGCTCATCACCAGGAGGAGGTCGATTTCGGGGAGGGCCTCTTCGACCGATGCTAGCGGAGTACCGGGGTTGATGGCAACTCCCACGGCAGCCCCCGTTTTTTTCGCCGCTTTAACGGTTGCTAGCACGTCGGTAACGGCCTCGGCGTGGAATGTCAAAGTATCCGCGCCGGCCGCTCGAAACGCGGGAAAATACGTTTCCGGATGGTTCATCATCAAGTGGACATCAAGCGGCGCCTTGGTAAGCCGCCGCATGGCTTCGACGATGGTCATCCCGTAGGTGAAATTGGGGACAAAGCTCCCGTCCATCACGTCCAGATGGAAGGCTTCGACCCCAGCGGCTTCCAGCTTGTGGACCTCGGCCTGCAAATTGCCGAAATCGCAAAGCAAGAGCGACGGAAGGACAATCCGCGACTGCGCGAGTGAATGGACCGTCGTAGCGATGGCCGACATGCGAGAGGAACTCGAAACACAACAACCCGTCGGCGAGCAGACGCCTTGAAGACGGGTTGCGAAGTTCCCAATTGTAGCCCGAACCGAACTTCAAGGGCAGCGCCGCAATTCACACACCCCCTCCACGAGGGGTGCGATTTCCCCAGATTTAATCTGTGCTGGTTGTACGGGACGTGCCGATAAATACGACAAGCGATTTTTGTCGGTGCGGCCCCCGCCGTTGCGGGTGTCATTCAGGGGTCTTAGAGGTTCGGTTCATGTCCAGCCCTCGCAATCTACACCGTGCCACGTTGGCGGCCCTGACACTCAGCGTAAGTTGTTGGCTGACAACGGGTTGCTCGATTTGCGCGCATCCTTACGACTACAGCTACACCTACTACGGAGCGAGGTGGCAACGGTCGGATATGGAACGCGGCCGGGTGGGGTCCGCTTTTTATCCCGCAGGCGAGCAACTGATATCTGATGGGCCGGTGGCCCCTTACAACGAGAATCCCGAGATGCGGAACGACTCGGGCCCAACTGGAAACTCGGATGACCCATTACAGCCGAAAGATGGGTCGGCACCGACTAAGAATAACGAGTCTCGCGAGGAAGGTTCGCCGTCAGACAGGTCCGGCGACTTCCGATACCGCCAAGACGCCCAGCGTGCTTTTGGGCGTCGCTAGTTCACCAGCGATCTGAACTCATCCGATCGCCTCGGCATTGCGGACGTTTTCGGGCGTCCGGCCCGCGAGCCGATCGACAACCTGGCGCGCCACTCGTTCGCGCAGGTTCGCCAGCGATTCTTCCGACACGAACGCGGCATGCGGCGTAATCAAAAGTTTCGGATGGTTGTAGGGCCGCTTCGTCAAATCAGGCGGCTCCGGGTCCTGGACATCCAGGGCGGCACCCGCCAGGTGACCGGCATCGAGCGCTGCAGCCAAATCATCGTGATGGATCAGCGCTCCCCGCGCCGTGTTGATCAGGTAGGCGGTAGGCTTCATTTTCGCGAACATCGCCGCGTTCCAAGAGCGGCGATTCTCAGCCGTCGCCGGCGTGTGAAGCGAGATGTAATCGCTGCGGGCCAGCAGTTCATCGAGTTCCACGAACTCAACGCCCTTAGGCTGGTAACGGCGACTGCGGCTGGTCGCGACGATTTTCAACCCCAGCGGCAGGGCCTTCTCGGCGAGTTTCACACCAATATTGCCCAGGCCCACGATTCCCAGCGTCTGCCCTTCGATACGGCGTAGTGGCGGCCCAGCCTGCAACTGGTAGCGCCCTTCCTTGGTCTCGTGATGATAGAACGCGACCTTCCGAGCCATCGCCAACAAGAGGGCCAAGGCGTGCTCGGCGACTTCGATCAAGCAGTAGTCCGGCACGTTGGTGACGGGGATCTTGTTTTGCGAGCAGTAGGCGACGTCGATGTTATCGAGCCCAATCCCCAGCCGCGCCACAATCTGGCAGCGATCCGCCGCGGCAATCACGTTGGCAGTGGTCTTGGCCCAATTGGTCATGATCGCGCGGCAGCCTTTGGCGTGTTCGATCAGCGTCGACTCTTGCCCGTCGGGCGCGACAACCAGTTCGGCCCCATTTTCCGCCAAGATTTTCTTTTCAATATCGAGATTGGGCCACGCGTAGTCGGTGATCAGTACTTTCGACGCCATGTCGCGGGAAGCCTTGCGTTTTGGATGACGAATCGGAATGCGAGGCGGTTAGTTTATCACGAGTTGTTTATGAAGGAGGCGGGAGGAATCGAACCCGCCCGCCTCCCGTCGCTTTTCGACCCAAGCAGCGGCAAGTAGACTTCAGTATTCGGATTTCGCGGGGAATGCCTCGCCGGAAAGCCGTCCTACCTTTGTTATTCGCCTCTCAGGATCTCCAGATGACTTGTCGTAGTCTCCTCCCGTCGTTGGCGGCCGGGCTGTTCTTTTTCTTTGGTCTGGCGGCTGGAAGTTTAACGGCTGCCGAAGGACCGGCTCTCAAGCTGCAAAAGCACGACAAGATCGTGATCATCGGCAATACGCTGGCCGAGAGGATGCAGTACTACAACCACTGGGAAACCCTCCTACACAACCGCTTTCCCGAGCTGGAGCTAACGGTCCGCAACCTGGGCTGGTCGGCCGATGAGTTGACGCTTCGCCCACGGTCGCAAGACTTTCAAGACCATGGCCACAACCTGACCGATCATAAGCCGAATGTGATCTTGGCGATGTTCGGCTTCAACGAATCGTTCAAGGGGGAAAAGGGGCTGGCGAAGTTCGAGGCCGACCTGGCCAAGTTCATCGACGACACGACGTCGTCCAAGTACGACGGCAAGGCGCCGCCGCGGCTCGTCGTCTTCAGCCCCATCGCGCACGAGAACCTCGGCAAGCACGAACTGCCCGACGGCAAGGCGAACAACAAAAACATCGCCCTCTACACCACGTCGATGAAGAAGATTTGCGGCGACAAGAAGGTTACGTTCGTCGATTTGTATGCTCCGTCTCTGAAAGCCATGGATTCGGCCGGCAAGAACAAGCTGACGATTAACGGCGTTCATCTGAACAACCGCGGCGACGAAGTGGTCGCAGCGATCATCGACACCGACCTGTTCGGTGCTCCCTCCAGCAATGGCAAAGACTTAAAGAAGTTGCACGCCGAAGTTGCCGAGAAGAACCAACAGTTCTTCTACGACTACCGGGCAGTGAACGGCTTCTACATCTATGGCGGCCGCAAGAATCCCTTCGGCGTGATCAACTTCCCGGCCGAGTTCGCCAAGCTTCGCAAAATGATCGAAGTCCGCGACCAACGGATTTGGAACGTCGCGCAAGGCAAGAAGGTCGCTGACCAAATCGACGACAGCAAGACAGGCGAGTTCGTCAAAATCGAAACGAACAAGCCCGACGCCAGTCCGATTCTGGCGTCGGTTGACTCGATGAAGCAGATGAAAGTGCCCGAGGGATACGAAGTCAACGTCTTCGCGTCGGATAAAGACTTCCCCGACCTTGAGAAGCCCGTCCAGTTTTGCTTCGACGCCAAGGGGCGGTTGTGGGTCGCGACGACACCGTCGTATCCGCAATACATCCCCGGCGTGCCGGTTAACGACAAGATCCTGATCTTCGAAGACACCGACGGCGACGGCAAGGCCGATAAGCAAACTGTCTTCGCCGACAAGTTGTATCTGCCAATCGGTATCGAACTCGCCGACGGCGGATGCTACGTTTCGGCCCAGCCGAATCTTATGTTTCTGAAGGACACCGACGGCGACGACAAGGCCGACGTTCGCGAGATCCTGCTCAGTGGGTTCGACTCCGCCGACTCGCATCACTCGATTAGTGCATTCACTTGGGATCAGGGAGGCGCCCTCTACTTCGAAGAGGGGACGTTCCACAACACGCAGGTCGAAACGCCCTATGGCCCTGTGCGGGTGAACAATGCCGCTACCTTCCGTTGGGAACCGCGGACGTGGCGATTCGATGTCTTCATCAGCTACGGCTACGCCAATCCCTGGGGGATCTGCGTCGACCGCTGGAACCAGATTTTCATCGCCGACGCCTCCGGCGGAGCCAACTACTGGGCAACGCCGTTCTCAGGCGACGTCGATTTCCCGAACAAGCACGGGAACCACAAACAATTCCTCAAGATGCAATGGCGTCCCACGGCTGGCTGCGAAATCGTCAGCAGCCGGAACTTCCCGGACGATGTGCAAGGCAATTACTTGCTGAACAACTGCATCGGCTTCCAAGGGACGTTGCAATACAAGATGCGCGAAGAAGACTCGGGCTTCGCCGCTGACCCAATCGAGCCGCTGCTCGATTGCAAAGACCCCGCCTTCCGTCCGACGGATCTGGAGTTTGGCCCCGACGGTGCGCTGTACATTTGCGACTGGTACAACCCCCTCGTCGGCCACATGCAGCACAACATCCGCGACCCCCAGCGCGACCACGCGCACGGCCGCATCTATCGCATTCACAACACCAAGAAGCCGCTGGTGAAGAAGGTGGAGATCGTCGAGGCGTCGATTCCGCAGCTGTTCGGGTATTTCATCACGGAGCCCGAGGAGCGAACCCGCCAGCACGTTCGCAACGAACTGCGCAATCGCGACACGCAACAAGTCCTGGCCGAGGCCAAGAAGTGGCTCGCCGGTCTCGACAAGAAAGATGCCGAATACGAACACCACAAGCTCGAGGTGCTGTGGCTGCACGAACAGCACGACATGGTCGACACCGCATTCCTGGACGAAATGCTGGCTTCGCCGGAGCCCAAGGCTCGCGCGGCGGCGGTCCGTGTTTTGTGCTACTGGCGCGATCGGGTTGAATCGCCACTGACTCGCCTGCAAAAGGCAGTCAACGACGATCATCCTCGCGTCCGTTGTGAGGCCGTTCGTGCGCTGAGCTTCTTCAATTCGCAAGAGGCAATCGATATCGCCAACGAGTCGCTCATCTATCCTCAGGACGACTACCTCACGTACGTCTTGAAGGAAACGCTCAATACGCTGGAGCCTCGCGTGAAGAGGGCAGGGAACTAGCTCGTTCGGTGGGGCTAGAGACAGTTTCTTGTTTCGAGATTTGACGTCCTCATGAACGGTTTGATTCGTTTCGTTGTCGCTGTTGCGCTGATGGTTTGCCTCGCCGGACTGCGACCCGTGGTTGCCGACGACCCAGCAGCTTCGCTGTTGCGGTTGCTTAAGACAGGGCGCGTTCCCAAGGAACGTTTGCCTGCGGTCTTCGAGCAAGTTTGCGCGCGGGGGGAAGGGGAGTCGTTAGGCTTCGTCTTCCAATCGGTCGTGGCGGACAACTCGCTCCCTCCCAAGGAACGGCTGAAGGTGCTGAAATGGCTGGCCGATGCTGCCATCGAGCGCAAGCAAGTGCCTGCCGGCGACATCGGTGCCTTGAGCAAGTTGTTGTCTCAAGCCCGAGCCGATAACGACATCGACACGCTTCGCGCGGCTGTGCGATTGGCGTCGCTTTTGAAGCCCACGGGCGTGGAAAACGAGCTGAGCGAACTAGCGTCGACCGAGGCCCTGCCCATAGCTGTTCGCAAGTCGGCGATCGACGGCCTTTCGCTGATGGCGACGCCGTCGGCGGAGGAATCACTCGTCAAGCTGGCGACTGGCCCTAAATCAATGGCTTTGCGGTTCGCGGCTGCCGCGGCGATTGCCCATTCGAATCTCGACAAGGCGGTACAGTTAGCGGCTTCGTCGCTCGCCACGGCCACACCGCAAGACGAGCCCGATGCGATGCTCGAATCGCTGCTCGCCCGTAAGGAAGGCCCCGATAAGCTCGCGGCCGAACTGAAAAAGGTGAAGCTCGATCGCGATGTCGCCAAGAGATCGCTGCGATACATGTACTCGATCGGCCGCAGCGATGCCGCGCTCTCTGAAGTGCTGAGCCTCGCCGCGGGCGTCGATGTCGACGCTCCTCCGCCAACGCTGGAACAAGTCGCCGAGTTGGTGAAGGAAGTGGAATCCAAAGGGGATGCTGCCCGTGGTGAGACAATCTTCCGCCGCGGCGATCTCTCGTGCATGAAGTGCCACTCGGTCAGCAAGGCAGGGGGGAACATTGGTCCCGAGCTTTCCGGCCTAGGTGGAATTTCGCCCACCGACTACATCGCCAATTCGATTCTCAATCCGAACCTGGCAATCAAAGAACAGTTCGTCACGAAGGTGATCGAAACCAGCGACGGGCTGATCTACACCGGCATCGTCGTCGACCGCGACGCCAATCGCCTCCGCCTGCGGCTGGCCAACGGCACGATCCAGACGATTCCCGTCGACGAGATCGATACCGAAGAGGAAGGCAAGTCGCTGATGCCGCAGGGGCTGACCAAGTTCCTCACGCATCAGGAACTGCTCGACCTGATTCGCTTTGTCTCGCAGCTAGGCAAGCCCGGCGAATACGGCGTGCCGGCCGTTCCGAGTATCCAACGCTGGCAAGTGTTGCGAACGGACGACCTGGAACTCACGGGGCCATCACCCAACCTTGAAGCCGTGCGTCTGAAGGTGCTCGCAGCTCCTGCTGAATCTTGGACCAAAGCCTACGGCATGGTGGCAGGCAAGCTACCGCTCGACGAACTGCGCTCCAGCGAGTTGCCTAACGTGCTGTTCCTGAAAGGGGAACTCAACATGGTCGACGGCGGCGAAGTCGAGTTTGAATTCGACGCCAACTTACCTATCGAGGCCTGGATCGACGAACGACCAGCGACCGGCCTTCCCAAGCCGCGACTGGTGCTCGGGAAGGGAACACGATCGGTGCTGGTGCGGGTCTCGCTCGCCGAAGCGACCGATCCCTATCTGCAGGTCAAAGTGATCCGCCCAGCTGGAAGCACGGCGCAACTCGACGTGGTCGGCGGGCCCTAGCAGCTTGCAGCGTCATTTCTCGACGAGTGGCTTTTTCTTTTCGCAGATCGACGGCGTGACTTGCGACATCTCCGCGTTTAGGGCGATGAAGTCGCGCCATTCCGTTGGAACGTCGTCGTCGGGAAAAATCGCCTCAACCGGGCACTCCGGAATACAAGCATCGCAACAGATGCATTCATTCGGGTCGATGTAGACCATTTGCTCACCTTCGTGAAAGCACTCGGTCGGACACACCACGACACAGTCGGTATATTTGCAGCCAAAACAGGGCTGGGTGACAACGTGAGCCATTTTTGTGCCCTCCTCTTTTTAGGGTGAACACGCCGGCCAAATGGGGCGTCTCTAGCCGTGAATGCCCAAGATTCACGCCGACCGGCCACGAAATCGGGTCGCGTTACCTAAAATTCTGGAAGTTCACTTTCAGGGACATGTGTCGTGCCCGACGAACCTTCTCCGCTGCCCGATTTCACGTCGATGCGATTACTGGCAGCGGCGTCGCGTGGCGAGGCCGTTGGCGAGACGGAGTTGTTCGCACGGTACCTGGAGCGATTGACAGCACTGGCTCGCGCCCGAATGTCGGCCAGCATTCAAACTCGGACCGACCCCGAGGATGTCGTCCTCTCGGTCTATCGCAGCTTCTTCGCTGGCGCGCGGCGCGGCCAGTTTGCCATTCAGCGGTCCGGCGACTTGTGGCGTTTGCTCGCGGCCATCGCGATTCACAAGGTCCGCCGCACGGCCAGACACCATCGCGCCTCGAAGCGATCGGTCGATCGCGAGCAAACCGCCGGCGCCGCCTTCGATGCGGTCGCAGAAAAACTGCCAACTGCCGAGGATAGTGTTGCGCTGGCCGAATATCTCGAAACCGTTTACCAATCGCTCGATGCCACAGAGCGGGAGATCGTCGAGATGCGTTTGCGCGGCCTGTCGCACGCCGAGATTGCGAGCGAGGTAAAGTGCTCCGAACGAACGGTTCGGCGGCACCTGGCGGCCTTTCAGGATCGATTGCGGCGAGAACTCGATGAGCAGCTTGAGCAGCAATAACGAGGCCCTAATTGCCGCTTACGAAAGCGCGTGGGCCACCGGCGATGGCCCGCCCGACCTGCGGCAATGGATAACCTGGCGAGAGGTGCCGGACGAGGTTCGTACTCCACTCTTGCTTGAGTTGGCATGCATCGATCTGGAATGGAGGTGGCGCCAAGTGGATCGAGCGGAACCCTGGTGCGCTTCCGACTACGGACGCAGCTTCGCTGAACTCGGCTTGACAGAAACGCTTCCCGCCGAACTTATTGCCGAGGAGTATCGCGCCAAGGCGCGCCGCGGCAAGGTCGATAAGACATCGTTCTTCGCTCGGCCCGGTTACGAGGCATCGGCGGCAAGGCAACTCGTAGAAGAAATCGATTGCGAACTGGCCCGTGAGCGAGGGATCCGGCAAGCCGATGGGGCTGGACTAAGCAAATCTCAACTGCCTGCCGTTCGCTTTAGTCTTTCAGAATCGAACCTTCCCTTGGTCGATTTTTCCGCGATGACGCTGCGCCGAATCGTGGGCGCGGGTCGTTCGTCAAAAGTTTACGAAGCGACAATAAACGCCAGCGGCACGCGCGTCGCAGCGAAGTTCTTGCGCAAGGAGTTCCTCGCCGATCCAGGCGCCGTCGAGTTCTTCTTCCGTGAAGCCGCGATCTTGGTGCGGCTCGATCATCCGCGGATTGTCCGACTGCTAGGTGTAGGAGAAACCGGCGCCGGTGGTCGCTTTCTATTGCTCGATTGGATGGCCAGCGATCTGACCCAGCACGTGGGCAAGACATCATGGAAGCAAGGATTGTCTTGGATGATCGATGCCGCGGAAGCTCTATCGGCCGCACACCGCTGCGGTGTTTTGCACTGCGACTTGAAACCGTCGAATCTGTTGCTAGATACTTCGGGCCAGGTTCGACTCGCCGATTTCGGATTGGCCCGCACGATGGCCGAGCGCCCCACGGAGTCGTGGATTGTCGAAGGGACGGCACCCTACATGGCCCCCGAACAAGCGTCGCCTGCCTGGGGCGACGTGAGTCCGAGGACAGACGTCTTCGGTATCGGCGCCGTGTTCTACACGCTCCTCACAGGCAATCCTCCTTGGCCCGGAAAAAGCGTGGCCGAGGCCGTTACACTCGCTGCATCTGGAGCCAAGGTAACTGACATCCGCGAACGGCGATCCGACGTTCCGGAACCCGTCGCGAATCTCATCGCAAAATGTTTAGCCAAGTCGCCAGGCGAACGGTTCGCGAACATCGACGACGTTCTGCAAACAATGCGACAACTCGAAGGCTTTCCTGATTCCGCCTAAAGCAGCTGCCGTTCACAGCCATCGATTCCACCGCACGCGGCGAAGAGCTCGAGCGCTTCCTTGGTCGCCTTGATATCGTGCACGCGCAGAATTTGGATGCCGTGCCGAGCAATCGCTAATGAGGCTCCGAGCGTCCCGAACGTTCGATCGGCCGAGGAATCTCCTAGAACTTTACCCACGAATCCTTTGCGCGAGTGTCCTGCCAACAGCGGGAATCCCAGGGCGTGGTAGCGGGACAAATTCGCGATCAGCGTCAGGTTGTGCTGGTGTGTCTTGCCGAAGCCTATGCCTGGGTCGAGACAGATTCGCGCGCAGTCGATGCCGCTGGCGAGCAGCTTTTGCGCTCTTTGTCCTAAATATTCGAAAATGTCTTCAACAACATTTTCGTACATGGGCGCGTCTTGCATTGTTTGCGGATTGCCTTGCATGTGCATCACGCAAACCCCGGCCGCTTGTCGCCGGGCAACGGCTAGCATCTCGGAATCGCCTTCCAGGCCTGTGATGTCGTTGATGATCTCTGCACCCGCGCTCAGTGCCGAATCGGCGACGATTGCCTTAGACGTGTCGATCGAGAGCGGTATGGTGAGGTCATGAGCCAGCCTCTCGATCACGGGCAATACGCGGCGGAGTTCTTCGTCGGGCGGCACCGGCGTTGAGTAAGGGCGCGTGCTCTCGCCGCCGATATCGATGAGATGGGCGCCTTCGGCCGCCAATCGCATGGCCTGGTCGATCGCCTGATCGACGGCGAAGAATCGCCCGCCGTCGGAAAAGCTGTCGGGCGTGACGTTGACGATCCCCATTAGTAGCGGCGTAAGGCCAAACTCCAGCACTTGGCGTTTGAGCTGCCAGCGCGATGCCCTCGCCAATTGATTTTGCGACTGGGAGGGTTTAGTCATGGACGATACTTTCGCGGGAAATTGGAGACCTATTAAGGCAGCGTACGCACTCCACCTTCGCCTCGCAACGCGTCTTGAACGGGGCGAAAATTGCGGCGGCGAATTCCGTCGACCACGGTCTCGAAGACGCCCGATCCTGGAACGACCAGGCGAACGGTCAGCATGCCATAGGCCGAGCCGCCGGCACCTGCCCGCGGGATGTCGAACCGCCAAGATCCAACGCCCGAGGGTTGGCTCTGCGGTGAAAGGCGCTGCGTCCAGCGGCCTAGCTCCACAGGATTGTGGCCGATGGCACCGGAGTCGCGGACGTAGTTTCCGGCGGCTGCCGTGATGAAACGAATTTCGGCCGTACCATCCACAGGGACCGGATTTCCATCGAGATCAATCGCTGAAACACGGACCTGCAGCTGTTCTCCAGAGGCCGCGGGGTTCGTTTGGCTCAGCCATGCGTCGACGGCGATGCTCGCTATGGCCGGTGAGGTAGGGCGACGAATTGCGCCAGCCCTTTGCACGGCTGGGTCTGTTATGAAGCGTGGTTTGAGAAAGTCTTCTTCCGCCAAGGTCTGAGGAGCGACCAATTGAGAAAAGGCCTTCAACTCCTCGATCGACAACTCTTGGCCGATGATGGACGCCTGCGAAATCGATGCCCAGGCGATTTGGCGTTCGATGTAGGCGTTGGCACTGCCCGTGCGAACCGCCAGGCCGGTGTCACCTGTGCGAGCAATAAGATCGGCTTGAATGATGCGACCGCTCGCCAGGGTCAGTTCGATCGTTGGTGGCTCGCCCCTAGCGACGATGGGAGTCACCACGACGAGCATCAACACGAGTGACAGGGTCATTCCGAAGATTCGATACAATCGAAACATTCCGCTGCTCCGCTCGCGTAGCATCACGACTCTTTTGAGACGTAGAAAAGCAAGTTGCAGACCGTGCCTTTTGAGCCGATGGTAACCGCCCGACGACAGGGCATCGCTATTGAGATAAGCGTTAACGCGACAAAGGTTTGCGCTGAAAATCGAAGCATCTGTTAACTTCTGCGCAAAGGTTGTCCTTTGGCAACATGTCGCGTCTTGGCAACGGGAGCGCGCGCGTTTTTCGGCCTATACTTGCGTGGTTTCTGTCCTTTCAACTTCCGGTCCTGTCATGCCCGCGCTCTTTACAGGCAATCGCCCCCATTTCAGTTGGCTGATGCTCGCTGCGGCCTTCGGAACAGTATTGGCAGTCTCCGCGCAGGACATCCAGCCGCTGCGGGACGAATCGTCGGCGCCCCACCGGGCCGACTCCAATAGAGCGAAGCGGCACCGCGAAGGAATGACGCTTCAGAAGCTCGAAGGGGTCATTCAACAAGTTGGCGAAAACTACGTGTTGGCGATCGTGGGTTCCGATGGCAGGCAGACCGGCGAACAATTTCGCCTGCTCGAGAATCTGGCCCTGGAACGAGCTGCGAATCTGTTGCAGCAGTCAGAATCGCCCGAGGCCCGACTGTGGGTGGTTTCGGGCACAGTGACCGAATTCAAGCAGAACAACTATCTGCTGATGACGCGCATCGTCGCGAAAGAGCAAATGCCGTAGTTCGCCCGCTCTCTTGAGTGGTCCCCAGTGGGCCCCGTTGATCGGGGACATCGGGGCGGCGATTGCTAGATTGCCGACGTTTTCTTTCAAACAGCGTCAACCGTGGACCACTCGGGAGAGCGGTGTCACTTTCGTCTAAACTAGCGAGCATATCTTCCTGGCCACTAGGAGAGGCTCTTATGCACGCTGCTGTGTTTAGCACCAAGCCATACGATCGCGAATATCTAAGTGCCGCGGCAAGTTCGGCCGGACACGAGCTCACATTTCTGGAACCGCGCATCCTTGCCGAGACAGCTATCTTGGCCGAAGGGTACAAGGCGATTTGCTGCTTTGTGAACGATCAGCTATCGGCTGACGTGCTGAGGCAGGTCCATTCTCACGGAACTCGATTTATTGCCTTGCGATGTGCGGGGTTCAATCAAGTCGATTTGGCCGCCGCGCAAAAGCTGGGGATCAAAGTGGCTCGGGTTCCGGCATATTCACCCTTTTCGGTCGCCGAACACACCGTGGGGCTGATCCTGACGCTCAACCGCAAGTTTCATAAAGCCTACCAACGCGTCCGGGACGGGAATTTCGCCCTCGACCAGCTACTGGGCTTCGATCTCCATGGAAAAACGGTCGGCGTGGTCGGGACGGGCAAGATTGGAGCGATCACGGCGAATATCCTGCATGGATTCGGCTGCCGCATCTTGATGCACGACGTGTATCCCAACGATGCCTGCCGGAAATTGGGAGAGTATGTCGAACTCGCGGCTCTCCTCCAGCAAAGCGACATCGTGACGCTGCACTGCCCGCTCCTTCCCGAAAACAAACACATGATCGGCACGAAATCGCTCGCCACCATGAAAAAGGGGGCGATGCTGATCAATACCAGCCGCGGCGGATTGGTAGACACGCGGGCGGTCATCCACTCGCTGAAGGCGGGGCATCTTGGCTATCTCGGGCTCGACGTCTACGAGGAAGAAGCGGATCTCTTCTTCGACGACCACTCGGCTCACATCCTGAAAGACGACGTCTTCGCGCGTTTGCTCACGTTTCCCAATGTGATCGTCACATCGCACCAGGCGTTCTTCACGCGCAACGCGCTCGAGGAAATCGCCCGCACCACGATGCAAAACCTAAGCGAATTCGAAGCGAACAAGCCGCTGACCAACGAAGTTTCCCTGCCGAAAGGTCGCGGAGCATGACCGATGCGGTGCCACCAGATACATCAGAACCTTCGATAATCAACGTGCCGGCGACCTCGATCGTACCCGAAAAAAAGCGGCAAGGCGTTTCGTGCTTCGTGCGGCTCGTCGATATCGCGCTCTGTCTGGTAGCCGTGGTCGGCGTTTTTTATGCGTGGCCGACTCAAGCAGAAGTGATGCGGCTTGCGAAGAGGCGCACGGATCTGGAAGCCCGCGTCGGGCAGATGCCCATCAGCGACGACACCAAATACCACGTTCTTCGGCTACCGAGCGAGAAGCCAAACGAACTCCGATGGCGAGTCTACACGCCACCGCGAAGTTCGCATACGGTGCAAATCAAGAGCAGCTCTGAAGGGTCAAGCAGCGTTTCGTCTGGCGGAAGCTCAGGGAACCCGGAATCGAGCGAAGGGCTTGTTCGCGCGGGTTTCACAGTCGACGAAAACGGATTCGTTCAGCTTAGGATCAAGTTCCGCCTGACTTCAAACCAAAGCTCCTATCAAACACAAATCTTCGACAAGCAAATCGCGGAAATGGTGCGGAAGAATGATTTTTCGCAGTGGAAGATCGCGGGAAACAAAGGCGTCGAGACCTTCGACATCGACAAACTCATCCCGCTGCTCCACGTCGAGACACCGAGCAAGCGAGAGAACGTGGAGGGAGGTGTCGTCGACGTCTCATTCGGCACGCAAGAGGCCGCAGCCGCCAGCAAGGGGGCCGGCACATGAGTGACTCCGTTGATACAAAGGGTACTCCATCCCATCGACGAAGGCTCCTGGGTTGGTTCCCACGACTGCATTTCCCGCGACTGGGCTGGCCACGATTTGGGTTGCGCACGCTCTTACTTCTTGTGGCCGCCGTTGCGACCTGGATGTCGCACTACACAGGCCAAAACAAGATCGCGGAAACGCTCAAGGCGATCGAATCGCTGCACAACTTCGCGCCGGAGCTTCACATTCGCAATCCTGACGAGTACGCCTGTCTCGCCATTGATCGGGACGATTCGATCAGGGAATACCAGTGCTACTTGCCGCCGAACGGGAGGTATCAGATCAAACTGACGGCCCATCAGGAATTCAAGCAGAATGACAAGGTTGAACCGGAATTTACGGCCGAGATCGCTCCCGGCGAACATCGGGTATTGCTCGACGAACAACCGGACAAACTCGTCGTCACCATCGATGGTCAGAGCGCCTTTGATATTCCACGCAAGCGACCACCGGCGAATTCCCTCTCCTGGAGCGGAGCCAGCGAAGCGTATCTGCAACAATGGCATCCGGTCGACCAACCGCTTTTGCTCGTGCGGCTCAGCCAGAGATCCGCGGGGGCAAAATGGGATGACCCTAGCCCTGGAATTGTCCTTTGGATCGAACGAGCAAAAAGTCGCACACAAGAAACGAACAAGGCTTCCGGCCAAAAGAAATGACCGGAAGCCTTTGGACTCGTTATGCTTTCGCAGCTTAGGGCTTCGGTACAGCCGGCGGCGCGAAGGCGGCGTCTTCGGGCGGCAGCGGCGAACCGGTCATCTCGCGCGGCCCTTGTGTGCTGGTTTCGTAGGGAAGGCTGTCTTCCTTGTCCCATTCGAATTGGCGCACATCCGAGGGACCATGGATTTGCATCTTCCAGACCGAGACAGGTGTGGGAGACTGTGAAACCATCGCCACTACGGGCCCGGTAGGTTGCGGTACCGAGACGATTGGATCGGGCTTCCGCTTCTTGTCGTCGGGCGACGTGTGGTCGCCATCGCGGAAGATCGGCGGCAAGCGGGCGTCCAATTCGTCTTCGTCCATCAACTCGTCGGTTGGACGACGAATCGAGAGACGAATCTTGCCCATTTCGGCGGCCAACATCGCGCGTTCCGCTTGATTTGGTTTCAGTAGCAACGAGACCGTCTTCAAGCTTCGCTCGCCGGCTTTTTCCTCGGAGTTGGTGACTTCGCGGCTGCTGGTGTTGTTAACTGTGAAAACAACCACCTTTTGCAGAATGGTGAAGGCACCGGAGTTCGGAACCCCTTCCTGCTGGCGGACGAAGACCATCACGTCGACCTGGTCGCCTGGTTGAATCAGGCCCAACACGGTATCAGATTCCAGCTTGAGCGGAATGACGCGATATCCTTCCGGAATGCGCGGCATCAAGGCGCGGTCGTCGGTCACTTTCCCTTTGATAATCGCTTCGCCGGGAAAAAGGCGCGAGGCGGTGAACTTATCCTTCACCTCTTCGAACGAACGAATGGCGTTGGTCGGAATACGCGACTTCGGCCATTGTTCGAGCTTCGTGTTCTGGGCGTCGAGCGCCTTGCCGATATCGACGTCGCTCGCGGCAACCAGAATGGGTTCGGTCTCTTCGGCAGTCCCTTGTCCCCCTTTGCGATCCATCACCTGGCTCACACCGATGGACGCGATCAGCCCGCAACCAGCGGCCAGCGCCAATAGGAAGATTGACTTGGCTTTCATGAGTACTCTCTATCTCGGGACAAAGGTGCGTTTGTGGTCTATTGGTCGCTCTCGCGACGCATGGTGGTGGTCGCATTCAAGTTGGTCGCTCCCAAAAACATGGGCGACGGCAACCAACTCACGGCCGTGAACGGTAACTGGACTTTGACCGTAACAGGCTCACCCAAGCCCACCGAGGTCGGTGGATTGGGATCGACTGTCACAGTCGCGGCGCTCGCTTTGACGCCGCCATTGTTCAGGTACGTTTGAACGGCGCTCGTTACGTCGGCCGAGGTCGCTTGTTCGACAACGGCGCGGCGTGCTCCTTCTCGCGACGCGTTGGTGATCACTTGCTGGACCATCACCAAGCGTCCAAACTCGATCATGCCAAACAACAATAGGACAAACAGTGGCGCAATGACGGCGAATTCGACCGTAGCGGCCCCCACTCGACTTTTTCGGCAGCGGAGACTTGTCGTTTGGTGCCGATTCGGCGAGCCTGCCACAACCGGCACACGCGTTAAGGTTGAATTGAACGGAGAGATCATGTCAGGTTCTCCGTTTTGTTTAGAACAGCAAACCCGCGTAGGCAAAGTAGGCGATTGTTCCAATCGCCATCGGGATCCCGTACGGAAGCAGCGCCATCCGCGGTTTGCGGCGGCGAGCACGCTGGTACAGGGCCTCTTGGTCGCCGACTTCAACCATTTCTTTAACTAGTGCCACAGCTTGCAAGCTGTGGTGCTTCCAGGTCCGTTTCCAGATCACGATTGCCAGCGACATCACGCCACCGACTAACGCGGTCCAAACAAATGCTTGCATGGTGTGGCCGAGCCATACCCAGGCGCCAACGCCTGCTAGCAGCTTGACGTCCCCTTCGCCCATGCCGCCGAGCAAATTGAGCGGCAGCAGCAGAGCCAAACCGAGAATGGTTCCCAGCACGCTCCAGCCAAGGCCTTCCCAGCCGTGCGCGGCAAGGCTGTACACCCAACCGGTGGCGATGAACGGGAACGTGATCCAGTTGGGGACCTTCAGCATCCAACCGTCGATCACGGCGGCCACAACCAGAACGGTCGTGACCAGCCAGAAATCCCAATGGGCGGCAGCAACAGCCAGCGATTCCATGATTCGTACTCGTTTACGGCTTACTCGAAAAACACGCCGCGGCGAACAACTTTAGGCTCGCCCGCACAACATCCAACTCAACCACGCCCCAATGAACGTGAAGACGCAGGCCGACAGTTCGAAGGCACCGGCAAAGGTTTCGCCGGGTACAAATGGCGAGATCATCACGATGTTCACCGTCGGTGAAATAGGTTGGCGGTTGCGCCGCTAAGGCGTAAATGACGGAACGTTCAACCAAACCCTAGGTCACCCACGGCCCTAGTCAAACGCTCTGGGAAAATCGTTGCCGCACGACCCGCGAGCTGATCGCTTGGGGGCATGAAAAAACCCCGCGGGAACAGAAAGTTCCAGCGGGGTGTTGGTAGGGCACGACGTCAAGCAGCCGTCCAGCGGGCGAGCTTGAGCGTGCGATTTTTGCTGCGAACCGCCACGAGAGCGGCCAGAGATTACGAGGCGGCCGAGGTGCCGACCTTCGTGGCAATCGTGTTGAACGTTGAGTTCGCGTTGGTGCCGATGGCTTGGATAGCCGTCAAGCAGACCACGACGATCAACGCCAACATCACGGCGTATTCGACGGCGGTGGGACCATCTTCTTGAACGAGGAAACGACGAACGGCGTTAATCATCTTGTTCACGGGCGAACTCCTGCAGATTTATAGGATTGTGTATCGGGAGGTATCTACGAGGGCGACTGCAAAGGGCCCCTGAAAGGCCGCTTCGGGTCGATGACTGGCTTAGGAACGTCCCGCGTTAGCAAGGACGCGTGAATCATTACGATGCCGCGGCCGACGAACCAACCTTGCTAGCGATCGTGTCGAACGTCGAGTTCGCGTTGGTACCGATGGCCTGAATGGCCGTCAAGCAAACCACCACGATCAGCGCCAACATAACCGCGTATTCCACAGCGGTTGGACCGTCTTCCTGGACCAGGAAACGACGAACGGCATGGATTAGTTTCTTCACGGGCGAACTCCTGCCAGATGCAGAAATGTGGTACGAAACTGGAGGTGCCTTCGAGGGTGGGCGCAAATGGATTTTTAGCAAATCCTTCGCGCCCATGAACCGTTTGGCACGTCCCGCGACCATGTCGCGGACGTGAAGAGGCGTTACCATTACGATGCGGCGGTGGTGCCGACCTTGCCAGCGATCGTGTTGAACGTCGAGTTCGCGTTGGTGCCGATGGCTTGGATAGCTGTCAAGCAGACCACCACGATCAGCGCCAACATAACCGCGTATTCCACGGCGGTTGGGCCATCTTCTTGGATGAGGAAACGACGCAGCTTCAGAGCGAGATTCTTCATTGTTCTTCCTCCGACGATTTTGGATCCCGCGAGCGATGGTCCCCACCAGCGCCGACGAGCAAGTACTACAAGTGAAGACTCCGAACCGGCTCATCGTCCGCCAAAGGGCCAACGACGCCTGCCGTGCGATCCGTGATCTTCACCAACAATTAGTCTCGCCTCGCCACATCGACGTATCAAAATCAGGATCGGAGAAAGAGGACAACGCAAGGTCGAGGCTCTTTCCCGTACACCCTTCGGCAGCCAGGCTACCGCCAGCGAAGCAAATCGCAGTCGGCCCTTAGCTTTGCGTCCCGGGTTTGCACCCGGTTTGCCATTATCGAGGATGTGAGGCGGCAGGCACGAGGAAAGTTCGAACCCGGCCAGGCATCGCATCTAGCGGCGAAGATCCCAACCAGCGGCCCGTTCTTTCGCGACCCATCACGCTGACGCGTTCTCGGTCACATCAGAAACCTATGTCAGGTATTTACCAAGTCAAACCGCACTGCTTAGAAAAACTTGAGGAATTATTCTGTTGTTTTTAAGAAACGACGATGACGCTTTTTCGGCACGTTGAACCGAGATAATCGGGGCAATCGGTACGCGGACAGGCCTGGGACGAAGAGAACCATCGCCGAACTGAGAAAAGCGCCTTCGTCGGGCGCAAGAGGGCTGCGATCAGAAGGTTGCTCGCCGGAGAATCGGCTTCCAGAATCAGCTTCCCGGCGAGCAAAAAGAGGAGCAAAAGAAGTGCGGGTGAAAGGACTTGAACCTTCACGACCTTGCGGCCACAAGAACCTGAATCTTGCGCGTCTGCCAATTCCGCCACACCCGCGTATCGAGATTTCTCTCGAAGGAAGCCCTGTTTTATAGATTCTCGGCCGATCGATTGGCAAGGGGGCATATTTTGCATGAGACTGTGCCCATTTTTCTCCGAAGCGGTGCCGGTTTTCTGCGAATTCTCGCGATGGGCGCGATTAGGGAGAGGTGCCCACCAGCGTCCGGGTCATCGCTCTCAGCCGCCGGGACCAAGATAGCCGAGTCCGTTCCCGACGCACGGACAGCGGCGATTGGACAATCCGCTCCAGCAGTTGCTGGTACGAGTGCGACATTAAGCGGTACAAGTGCCGCCCCGGCTTATTGATCGCGAGATCAAGCCCGCGGGCCCGCTCGAAGTAGAGTTTGGCTCGATCGGTCTGCGACTCGACAATCTCCAAGAACTGGTCGTTACTGGCCGTATCCATCCAATCGGCAGGCGAAAGGCCGCGCGATTGCAACTCGTCGATGGGAACGTAGCATCGGCCGCGCTGAAAATCCTCCCGCAGATCGCGCACGATGTTGACCAATTGAAAGGCGATCCCGCACTCGTCGGCCTGCGTCAGTGCGTCGGATCCGTGAAAGCCCCAAATATAGAGGCACGCGATCCCCACGGCCGAAGCCACTTGCCGGCAGTAGCCTTGTAACTCATCGAACGTCGCAAACTCGAGCGGCCCCGGCAAGGCATCGCGGGCCACGCCATCGACAATGGCAAACAGCGTCTCGTGAGGGATGGCGAAACGGCTTGTCGCATCGGCGGTTGCTGCCAGGATGGGGTCCGCATGGTCGCATCGATCGCTTTCCAGGGCCGTGCGAAGCGAATCTCGCCAGCGCTCAATCTGGTGCTGTGCTGCGTCGGGATCTGGGGCGTCGTCGACCAAATCATCCGTTCGCCGCGCGAATGCGTAAAGCGCCTCCATGGCTTGGCGCTGATCGCGTGGGAGGAGCCAAAATCCCCAGGTGAAACTCGAATCGGCCTGGTGGACCACCTGCCGGCAGATCTGGTAGGCCGCAGCAAGAGTCGTCATGACGCCTTCTCGCTAATCGCGGCCGCGGGAATCCGCAAAGAACCACTTCGCAGAAACGCCCGCCAGACAATCCCTAATTTGGTCCACTTCGAAACGGTCGGCCGCGCGTGCCAGACGGCGAAATCGATATCGCGAATCGCCTTGGCTATCGCCAGGCCTCCTTGAATAAACACATCCACTTGCCGGCGAAGCAACGGGCCGACGGCGTCGACGAGCGGCTGACCGTCAATAAGAAATCGTTCCGCGCGGGCCACCTGTTCCGACAGCATGGCTTTGAATTCGGGCGTGTCCTTGTCCCACGATTTCGCCACATCAATGCCATGTCGTCGCAGGTCGTCGAGCGGAAGGTACAGCCGTCCGATCTTCCAATCGCGCGCCACATCTTGGCAGAAATTGATCAACTGAAGGCCCGTGCAAACGGAATCGGAGAGCGTGATGTTCTCAGGCGAATCTGAATTCGCGATTCGCAGCACGATTCGCCCGACTGGATTGGCCGAGCAGCGGCAGTAAGTCAAAAGATCGTCGAACGTCTCGTAGCGAGTTTGAACCTGATCGCGACGAAAGGCCCCGAGAAGATCGTCGAAGGGTTGCTTCTCGCAGGGAACAGACTCGACGGTCTGCCGAAGCGCGACAAACACCGGATGGCTGGCTCGCCCGGCGAACATTTGGTCGAGCTCGTTCTGCCACCAATCGAGCAGTTGTGTGGCTTCCGCCGGCGAGGCGGCCTCGTCGGCCAGATCGTCGGCCCACCGGCAGTAGGCATACACGTTGTAGAAATGCTGCCGCAGCGCCACTGGCATCAGCCACGTTGCAACGCTGAAATTCTCGTACGTCTTGCGCGTGAGTGCGCGGCAATACTCCTGTGCCTCCCTCAGCGCGATGGCCTGCCCGTGCGGCCGCTGCGGTCCCCACTGTGCCAGTTCGTTCGCGAAGTTCGGAATTCCCAACCGTTTGCTCTCCGGGCGTGCCTGCTGGCTTTTCCAAGAATCTGCTCGCAATTCGCCCCAAGGTCGGGCGAGATCACCGAATCTACCAATAACGGCGTCGCAGGTTCCACAGGGCAAAGCATCGTGCGTGGTTGCCTTCATTCGGAACCAGCGGTTAATCCAAGGTGCGAATCCGGTGTTAAAATAGGTAACGTGTGCCGTTGGAAACGCTGAACAGGCGGTGCCGACGGGCTTTGAGGGGCGTCCAAACGGGCGGGTCCCCTAGGACGAATTTCCCCGGTAGGCGTAATATGAGTTTTCAAGTCAGCGTTGCTGGTTCGACCTCACCCGACGGAACGTTACGCGAGCCGCTCAATATGCGAATTATCCTGGCCGCCCCGCGCGGGTTTTGCGCGGGCGTGAATATGGCCATCGAGAGCTTGGACTTGGCGCTCAAGGCATTCGGTTCGCCGGTGTACGTCTACCACGAGATCGTCCACAACAAGTACGTGGTCGAAACGTTCAAAGGGAAGGGGGCCATCTTCGTCAACTCGCTCGACGAAGTCCCGGTTGGCGCGACGCTGTTATTTTCTGCCCACGGGGTATCGCCCGAAATTCGACGCATTGCCCGCGAGCGGCAGCTTTACGCCATCGACGCCACTTGCCCGCTGGTGACGAAAGTCCACCTCGAGGCGGTTCGCTACGCCAAAGAAGGCTACCGAATTATCCTGATCGGCCACGAAGGACACGACGAAGTGATCGGCACGATGGGCGAGGCTCCCGACGCAATGGTGCTGGTCGATTCGCCTGCGGCGGTCGATCGGCTGAGTTTCCCTGCCGGAACGAAGCTCGCTTACCTCACCCAAACGACCTTGAGCGTTGACGATGCCAATCGCATCATTCGTCGCTTGAAGGAACGCTTTCCGCACATTGAGTCGCCCCCTAAGGAAGACATTTGCTACGCCACGCAAAATCGGCAAGAGGCCGTGCATCAACTGGCTGAATTGGCCGACGTCGTGCTGGTGCTCGGCAGCCAAAACAGCAGCAATAGCCAACGGCTCAAGGAATTGGCCATCGAGCGCGGCGTCCGCGCCTACCTGATCGACGGGCAGTCCGACATCCAAGCTGGCTGGTTTGAGCGGGAAGACACCGTCGTCGTCACGGCTGGAGCAAGCGCTCCAGAATCAGTCGTCCAAGAGGTTGTTGCCTACTTGCAAAGTAAGTTCGGAGCGACGATCGAAACGAGTATCATTCGAACGGAAGACGTTCACTTCCCGCTGCCGCGCGAACTGCGGCAGCTGACTGTGCCTCGATAAAATGCGGCCGCGGTAGTCGCTTACCGCTTGTCCTTCGATGGTCCGAATTGGGCCATGCTATTTTCGTAGATGAAGTCGACAACCGGAGTCGAATCGTCCAATCCGTGGACGTGGCCCACACCTGGCTTGGGGATCAACAGGATTGCCCCGCCGAGCTTCTTATATCGCTCGGCTACAACTCCCGTGTTTGCCTTCCACGGCACAGGGACATCAGCGTCGCCATAGACATGGAGCAAAGGGACCTTCGCCTTGGCAAGCGGTTCCAAACGATCGATCGGGTTGAGCACCACTTTGCGTAGTTCGCCTTCCGACTCGACACCGTATGCCTTGAAGAGCTTCGGAATCTCGCCGGAGTTGCCTTCCCCGTCCCCTTTGCCCATCGGCCAACTGTAGACGTCGCACACGGGAGCGTCCGCATAGATACAGGCGACTCGCTCTGGGTTCTCTGCGGCCCAGTTGTAGCAGTACAAACCGCCACGGCTGAGCCCGACTAGCGCGACTTTCTTCGATAGGCCATGCTTCGTCGTGAGCAGGTCGTAGAGTTTGTTCCAGTGGGCGATCGCCGTCGGCGAGCCGAATTGATCGCTGATTTGCGTGTAAACGATGTGGAACCCTTTGCCGAGCAAAGCGACATCGGGCGCCGGCCGATGGCCGAAGAACTCGCCGTGCCACACCCAAGGACTTCCGGGTCCCGCTTCTTTGGGCGCGACGACTGTGACGGGCCGATCGTTGAACACAAAGTCGTACCGCGTGTAGCCGTTCCAGTCGCTGGTCTTTCCAGAGAGTCGCGCTGATTCGCTGGTCGCTTCGGCCACGCACTGGCCGAGCATCTTCATGATGATGGGAGCCGCGTCGGGGCCGCAGCTGTTGATCTCGCCATACTGGCTTTCGGTTCGACCATAGCAGTAAGGAGCTTTCTCATCCCACTGGCGTTTGGGAATGATGTAGCCGAGTTCGTCGTTGGCCAGACCAAAGAGCATCCACTTGCGGTTGCCGACCATCTCGACCACCGAGGGTTCCAGCGGGGCATCGGGAAAATCGGCGCCTGGCTCGACGGGGTCCTGGTATTTGCCCAGCACTAATTCGCTATAGATTTCGCCGGGTATGTTGACGATGACCAACTCGCCCAGCTTGAGGCAAGCTGTTTCCGTGACAACGGCCATCGGAACGTCAGGCTTGGGAGCTTGTACAGCACCGATTTTGAGGGGATCGCCCGTCCATTCGCGCGCCTCGCGGGGTAGTACCTTCAGTGCACTAGCAGACCGATAGAGCTTATTTTCGACTGGCAACGCAAATCTTCGCGTGGCGAACTTCAAGGGGGTCGCGTTGAAGGCCTCCGTTTCAGCGAGAGCCTTATTCGCCAACAGTGCGACCTCGCGGCCATACTGCTCGGCGTAGGCGTAGTCGCCTTCTTTCAATTCCGCTCCGCTGGCGTCTTTGATGCGTCCGCCACGGGGCGGTGCCAACAGCCCGCCGACCACGCCGGTCATCAGCAGTACGGGGCAATTGTGTTTGGCCTTCAGTTCGGCGACGGTCGTGCCGCAAAAGTCAGCGGTGAGGAGTTTGTTTTTCGAGCCCAATGCCTCGGGGTGGCAATTCCATTGCACGAGCAGGCCAGTGGTTTTCTTTCCATCGAGTGATTCGAATTTCACCGCTCGAAGGACGCCGTCTTTGATTTGCGGCTTGCGGCTGTCGTTGAGGAGTGTTTCGTCGGTCGCCGTCCCAAAGCTGGTCTTCGCCGGCGCAAGGTTATCTTCCGCCTCGCGGACTGCGGCCACGACTTGCTTCACGATCAAGTCTAGATACCTGTCGTCGACACCGCGTTGAATCGGGCTCGGTCCCCAAATGCCAATGACGTCGGGCGCTTCGTGGTTGTGCGTGCTTCCAACGGTGACATGCGCAAAGTCGGCGAGCTCGGCACGGATTCGTTCGACCGCGTCGAATTGCAAACCAACCAGGTCGACGCTCGCGATGGCGAGCTTCTCTTTGCCGGTCGCCAAAACCATCGCGCGGGCCATCAACGGGTCGTGAACGCCTGTCGCAGCGCGGCCCATCCCGTAGCCAGCCATCCACACGGCCGGCTTGCCGGGTCCGACCTCGGGTGTGATGTCTGCCTCGGCGAAGCCGACCTTAAGTGTTGGATCGGGCTCGGCGCTAGAGGCTAATCGGGAACTGGCCGTTGCTAGCAGTACGAAACTAAGAGCCAGAAAAGAAATGCGGTTCATCGTTCTCTGATCCTTCGGAAAAACGGGCCGTTCAAGGCTGCGCGCGTTAGGAGCGCATCATTCTCGCTAGAGCAAGATAACGAAGCGAGCCCAGGCGACCGCGCCGGAAAAGTTTACGCAAATTCACCCGTTTCGCACTTTTTAATCCCAAATCGCTCTGGCGGACTGGCTTGGATCACGTTTACTCTTTGCAAACTTTACAAGCCTGCCGGTGAAAAGTGGCCGGCGGAACGGAATCGAAGAGCAGTTCGGCCTAAGGATCAGGACGGCTGCCCTGCGACTCTAAGTAACAGTTAGCCAAGAGCTTGCGAGCGTTCATGGATGGACTCTTGCGGCGCACTTCGGCCAACTGGCTTGCCATTTGCGAATTACGAATCGAAGCGTGCTGAATTGATCTTGCCGATAGGAACCCTCGCGACCGAGTTGCTCGCCGCGATCCTTGAAGCCGGAAGATGCGAACGACCCTAAAGACTAGGGTTTGGAGCTGAAAGAGAATGGAATCTCGTACTCGTCTGGTTGCGCTCGTAAGTTTCTGCTGCGCATTTTGGATTGTCTCGTCGGCCGAAGGGGCTAGCGCCCGCAGCCGACACTTTGTCGTCCAAGCCCCGACTCAAGCACAGGCCCAACGCGTTGCCGAGGCCGCCGAAACCTTTCGCCGCGATCTGGCGATTGAATGGTTAGGACACGAGCTTCCGCCGTGGCCCGATGTCTGCCCCATCGTCTGCGACATCGCTCCGCAAAACCCGGCGGGCGGCGCCACCAGCTTCATCTTCCAACAGGGCCAGCCTCGCGCCTGGCAAATGAGCGTGCAAGGAACGGAAGAGCGGGTGCTCGACTCGGTTCTGCCGCATGAAATCACGCACACGATTTTTGCGACCCATTTCGGCCGTCCGCTTCCGCGGTGGGCCGACGAAGGTGCATGCACCACTGTCGAGCATGAGGCAGAAGTCTCCAAGCACCGCAAACTGCTGGTCGAGTTCCTGCACACCAATCGCGGCATCCCGTTCAACAAGATGTTCGTGATGGAAAACTACCCTAAGGACATTTTGCCTCTCTACTCGCAGGGCCATTCGCTGGCGGAGTTCTTCGTTCAACAAGGTGGCAAGCAGAAATTCGTCAAGTTCGTCGAAGACGGACTAAGCTCTAATCGCTGGCCCGAGGTCGTGCACCGTCACTATGGCTTTCACGATCTCTCGGAACTGCAACTGACGTGGGTCGAGTGGGTGCGTGCCGGTGAACCGCCTGTCGCTAAATTCCAAGACGAGCGCTATCTCGCGGCTGTCGCGCGAGTCGGCGGAGCAGACCCCGAATTACTGACGTCGCGTGTCCGTCCCAATTCGTCCAACCGCGGCAACCAACAAGTCGCTATGGGCCGAGGCCGTCCTTCGCGGGGTGATCGATCTCAGACCCGCCTTGAACGGCAAGCCAATTTCGATTCTGAAACAGATTCCGACGTTCCGCCTCGCCGCACGGCGCCTCAAAATATGGGAGCCCGACGAGGAATTAGGCAGGCCTCCGCATTGGAGCCGATCGATTCGAGCGACGAGAGTGACGAGTCGCTGGCTTACAACGACCGTCCACAAGGCCGCATGCCGCGTCGCGATGTACCTAACAATCCCATGCGGCCGCGAGGTCGTCCCGATGGCGCCACCGCTCGCAACGAACGTGGCGACTCCGGATTCTATTCTCGGATGAGGCAAGCAGCCGATCGCGGCTTGCCTGACGATGAATCGGAATACGAAGAATCGAACGAAATGACGTTCGCCACTCGCCCGACATCCCTCCAAAGCATGACGACCAAGGTTCTCCAGCGGAGCCGAGGTGGTGAAGAGGATGGGGTGCAACCGATAGGGGTATCGCCTACGAATCGTTTCCGACGGGTTCCGCTCGAAGGGGGAATCGAGAACGACGTGCCGCCGGTTCGGGAAATCGAACAGGGAATTCTGTTCGACGCTCCCATCCGGGGGAGCGGGACGATTCGCCGATAGAACGGCCCGTAAAAGTGAAAGTTTTTCGGGGCGTACGCTACAATAGTGTACGCCCCGAAATCGTTTCTTGGGGCTGTTAAGTCGTTCTCAGCCTGGCCGACATGGAAACTTCGCTCGATACGGCAATCGCGCCCGTCCCGTTGGCCCAACGAACGTTCCTGCCCCAAGCGCCCCTGAGCATTGCGCACCTGATTCTCCTTACGGCCGGCGTGGGGGTCGCGACTCAAATCAACAGCTTCGATTGGAAGGGCTTGAGTTGGCGTACTGGCATGCAAGGCGCCGAGATCGCCGTTGAGGGCCTGGCAATCAGCATCACCGGGCTAGGCTTAATCCGCCTTGCCCGGCGGGTGATCTGGCCCAGCGCACCGCGGTACCAGACGCTGCCTGGTCAGATGCTGGCTTATCTCTGCGTTGTCATCTTGCTTGTCAAGCTGGCGAGCGAGTGGGCCATTCCCTGGCTGAGTGCAGCGACCCGGTCGGACTTCATGATCAACGCCCAGCGTGAAATGGGTTTGCTGTTCGTGATCCAATTGTTGGAACTGCCGGCCATCGCGTGGTTTCGGTATCGAGTAAGAGGGAGCCTGGGTTGGCACCTTGTCGCGTTGGCGCTGCTCGTTCCGAATTTTGCCCAGTTATTGATCTTGGGGCTTTCAGCCTGGTATCACACGAGCGGTAATCCGATGGCACTGAACGTGGTCGGAGGCTTGGGCAATCCGATTTCGCACATCATTCAGTGGAGCATTGTGGCAGCGGCACTTGCGTTTGCTCTGTGCTACGAACGCTTCTCGCGCAACTCCAAAACGGATTGGCTCCACACGGTTAGCGCCGTCACGTTCTTTTTGTACGTTTGCCTTGGCATCTTCCTATTCGCTTTGGAAGCGATGGCCTAGACACCAGGCGACTGAAATCACAGAGGCGCCGGCAAGTCGCGGCGGTTGAACGTGACGATTGCCGCCCCATAAAAGAGCAGTCCGAAGCCAACGAGGACCGAGTACCACGCGACCGGGCCGAATTCGACATGCGATGGCGCCCAGAGGGGGCCATTCCAATCGACAAAGGTCCACACGAAGTCGCTGCGGCGCATGCTGTACTCGACGAGTTTCTGCGGCTCGTAGGCGGTGAAAATGCTCAGCCAGCGGATCTGCGAAAACATTGCCCACCAAGGCGACTCGGACTTGATCAGCGCCACTCCCACGACCTTCGACACGATGCTCAGCACAAAAAACGCCACCGCCAGCCCCAACGTGCGCCAGCGATACCGATCGAACGAGGAAAACCAGGTCGACAAGCCCGCCAGGAAGAATCCGAGACAGAACAGATTGACCGCCGAGGGAACGAATAAGCTCATCTCGACTTGCGTCGACATCGGCACCCTTTCGATTTTGGATGCTGCGAACGGATTGCCCACATCGAGCGAAAGCGTCTTGAGAATCGGCAAATCATCGCCCAACGTTCGCATGCGTTCGACTTTGGCCTGATTGGTCATCACACCGGCATAGGTGCCAAACCAGGTTCCGGCCGCCAGAATTGCCAAGCCGACGGTGGTCACAATCGCATTGCTGACGATGATCTGCCACCGGCTTACCGGTTGCGAGAGAAGCATCTCGAGCGTCCCGCGGCCGAGTTCGCCACTGACCACGTCGGACCCGCGCACGACCGCGAAAATCGAAACGGTGAACACGACGATCGGCTCGTCCCAGCCAATGGCAACCCGGCCGGGAAACGTGAGAAACTGTTCCAAGCCCACCGGCATGAACGACTCGAACTGATCCCAAAGCTGTTTCACCACCGTGGCGAACCGCCCCATCTCCATTTGGCTGACAACCCACACGCGAATCCAGCAAAAAGCGAATACGACGGTGAGACAGCCCGCCAGCAGCAGGTAGACTTCGCGAACGGTTTTAAGAAGTATCGCGCGATTCATGACACAATCCGTTAGGACACCTGCCCGCCAGTAGACGCCGCCCCACCCGTAGACGCAGGGATATTTGCGGTAGCCAGCGGCGGTATCGTCGATTCCGATTCGTCGGCAGCATGAAACCGGCTGTATACGGATTGCAGCCCTAAAGGTTCGATCCGCACGTCGGTTAACGGCTGCTGCGCCAGCCAGCCGAGCAAGGGACTCAAATCGCCAGGCGTTTCGAGAATCATGGTGCCGTCGGTTTCGCACTTGAGCATCGCCCCGATCGAAAGCTGCGCCGGCAACGGCTGCAGAGGACCAGCCAACTTGGCGAGAATGCGATGATGCGACCGCAGGCTGTCGAGCGATTGCATATGAACGATCTTGCCTGAACGCAAAATGACTACACGATCGCACGCTTGCTCGACTTCGCTCATCACGTGCGAAGAGAACAGAATCGTCTTGCCGGCGTCGCTCGCCTCGACGACCAGATTCATCACCTCAGTACGAACCGAGGGGTCCAAGTTGGCGGTGGGCTCGTCCAGAATGATGACGGGCGTTGGCGCCGCTAACACGGCGGCTAAAGCGAGCTTTTGCTTCATCCCGGTCGACATGTAGCCCACCTGGCGGCGCAGATCGAGTTCGAGCCGCTTGGCGAGCGTCAGAGACTTGGCGAGGTCGCCGTTCGCCCGTACCGATGCGAAAAACTCCAAGGCCTCGCGGCCCCGCATGTGATCGAACAGCTTGGCCTCGGCCGGAAGATAGGCGACGCGCTCTCGAACAGCAACCGATTGAGTGAGGCAATTAAAACCGTCGATCGTGGCCGTGCCGGAAGTGGGTCGCAAGAATCCCAACAGCAGGCGAATGAGTGTGGTCTTACCGGCGCCATTGGGTCCGAGCAGCCCGAAGACCTCCCCCTGTTCGACCCCCAGCGTACAATGGTCTAAGGCGATGACCTCCGCGTAGCGTTTTGTGAGTTCCTGGGTAACGACAATCACGTTTCCATTCTTTCCAAGGCGATCGACTGCGGTTGTCGTTCCGTATTCCCCAGGTAGGGAACGTCGCGGCACTTGCTCAACCGCGAAAAACGACTCATTGTAACGTAACAAGTAAACTTGCATCTCCACAGGCGCCCGCTGGTTGACGACCAATCCCTTTGTGGGCCGTGAAGTTGACAAAAGGGGCAGTGATTTTCTCCGGAACCATCGATGGAAAGTAATGGAAATTCGCCGGCAGAACCTGCCAAAGATTACGCCGGCCAACCGTATCCGTCACTCTCGCCGGCGCTTCTCAATCGGCTGTTCACAGCGGCACCGGGCGTTCTCTGCCAGTTGTGGATAAAACGGGACGGGCGATTCGGTTTCGATTTCATCAGCGGTCGCGTCAACGAGTTGTTTGGGATCACGGCCCAGGAAATGTACGACCACCCGGAGCGGATGCTCGATGCCATACCGCCCGAGGACCGCCTGGCGATGATCGAGCGGATGAGCACCAACGATGCCAGCCAGCGCGAACAATCGTTCGTCGATCGCTATATCAAGCCCGACGGCAAACTGGGTTGGATGCGCAGCACGACCTTCACCGAGTGGGTTCCCGGCGAGGAGGTGATTCGCTTTACGTCGCACACAGTCGATGCCACGATCGAAGTCGAAGCCCAAAATCAGGCTCGCGGCGTCGCGCAGCGCATGCAAGCAATGCTCGAGGCCAGTCCCGATGCCATCTGGATCTTGCGCGCCATTGAAGTCGACGAAAAGGTTTGCGATTTCGAGGTCACCGACTTCAACTTCGAGGCCGAGCGGTTGCTTGGTGCTGCCAGGCATTGGATCGTTGGTCGCACCATCAAACAACTCGCCGACGAGAATCGAGAGTTCCTTTGCCTTGATTTATATCTCTCGGTATTTCATTCCAAGCGGCGGCACGAGAGCGAGGTCGCGGTTTACAAGACCGACGCCGAACCGCGTTGGATTCGCCGCGAAATCACGCCGCTTCCCTTCGGCCTGTCGGTGTTGGCACACGACATCACGAAAGAGCGGCAGGATCAAATCAAGCTGGAGGAAAGCGAACTCAAGTTCCGCGAAATGGCCGAACACGTCGACGAAGCCTTCTGGCTCAATTCGATCGACCCTCCCCAGATTCTCTACATGAGCCCCGCTTTCGAACGGATCACGGGCATCAAGCCGGAGGAAGTCTGCAAGGATCCCACCATTTGGCGGATCGCGATCCATCCCGATCACGTGGCCCATGTTGTTCAGGAATTCGAGGCCTGGGTGCGGCTCGAAAAAGACTACGACGTCACATATCAAATCCGCAGAACCGACGGCCAGTGGAGATGGGTTCGCGATATTGGTTCCGTCATCAAAAACGACGCGGGGGAACCTTATCGGCTGGTGGGAATTACCCGAGACATCACCGACGAAACTGCGGCGAAGGACCAGTTAGTCGCCAGCGAAGAGAAGTACCGCCGCATCGTCTCCACGGCTCACGAAGGGATCGCGGTGCTCGATCCTAGCGGACGAGTCGAGTTCGCAAACCAGCGCATGAGCGAAATGCTCGGCCGAACGAACGGAGAAGTTTGCGGTCGATCGCTTGGAAAATGGGTCCACCCCGACCAGCTTCTGAAGGCCGGCCCATTGCTGGGAGAAGAGCTTCCGTCGGGAACCGCCTCGATCCCGCTTCGCTTCATGCGGAACGACGGAACCGCGATTCATGTGCACGCCTCCGTGAGCCCTTTGATCGATCAAAACGGCCAACCCAACGGCCGGGTGGTCATGATTGCCGATATCACGTCGTTGGTGCAGGCCGAAGAAAAGATGCGGCACCTCGATCAACAGCTGGCGCATGTCGCGAAGATCAGCTCGATGGGTGCGACCACGGCCGAAATCGCGCACGAATTGAATCAACCTCTCTACGCGATGTCGAATTACGCCGACGCTTGCATCAACCTGGTTGCGGAACAGGAAGGCCCGCTGTTCGATACGCTGCGGAACCACTTGGGACAAGTGATCAAGGCAGCGCAGCGCGCGTCGGCAATTGTGCGAAGAATCGGCAGCTTCGTCCGCACCACCGAGCCCGATCGTCGTTGGGTCGATTTGAATGCGTTGATCGAGGAGACAACCGATCTCGTCAAAATGGCAGGCGCTCCCCACGATATCAGCTTCCGGTTCAATCTCGATCGGAAGCTCCCCCCGGTGCTGATCGATCAACTTTTGATTGGCCAGGTGATCGTCAACTTGCTGCGCAACTCGGTCGAGGCTCTGAGCGAGGTCAAGCAGAAAGGAAAGCGAATCACGATTTCGACCAAACACATGAGCGACGATCAGATTCGCGTCGCGATCGAAGACAACGGCCCTGGTATCCCAGCCGCCATGCAGGGGACTATGTTCGACGCCTTCGTCTCGTCCAAGGAGACGGGCACCGGCTTGGGGTTGCCGATCTGTCGAACAATCGTGGAAGCCCACGAAGGGCGGCTCTGGTACGAACCGCGTGGATCAGGGGCCGAATTTGTCTTCACACTCCCTTACCACGAACAAGAGGAAGTGGAAAAATAGGGATAGGGCTCGGGTGACGAGCCGCGCCAGCAACGCTGGCAGACTCCCTTTGGCCAAGGATCGGGCCGTTTTGGGACGTCGCCAAGTAAAATACAACCGGCCGCCGCGTCGCGCGACGTTGACGTCGCATCTCGGTTTGCCGATACTTCGCCCCCTACCACGATTACCGCGTTGCCCCCGTTAAAGGAGCGGCGGAATCCTGGGTTTACGTTAGCGCATTCATGGTTTCCCTCGATCACACGTCTCTGGAACAGTACTGCCGCGATGCGGCGCGACGCGCCCGCGCGGCTTCGTCGGCGCTCGGGATTGCCTCAGGCAAGGTAAAGAATGCCTGGCTGCGCCGGTCGGCTCAGCTCATCCGCGATCACCAAGGCGAAATCTTGGCCGCCAATGCGAAGGATGTCGCGGCGGCACCCGGCTACGGGTTAAGCGACGCCGCGATCGATCGGCTGAAACTTTCGCACGCACGAATCGAGGCCATCGCAGCTGGATTAGATGAAGTCGCTGCGCTGCCCGACCCCGTTGGCGAGACGATCGAGGCGGGCATTCGACCCAACGGACTCCACATCAACAAGATTCGCGTCCCGCTGGGCGTGGTCTTTTTCATTTACGAATCGCGCCCCAATGTGACGGCCGATGCCGCGGCCATCTGCGTGAAGAGCGGCAACGCGGTGATCCTTCGTGGCGGCAAAGAAGCCGCCCATAGCAGCCGGGCGATTGTCGATCTGCTGCGACTGGCTCTCGAAGAGTGCGATTTGCCACGCGATGCCATTCACCTGGTTGAAACACTCGATCGCGCCGCCGTGAGCCACTTTTTGGCGCTCGACAAGTGGATCGACGTCGCCATCCCGCGCGGAGGAGAATCGCTCATTCGACGCGTGACCGACGAGGCCACCATGCCCGTCATCAAGCACTTCAATGGCAACTGCCATGTTTACGTCGACCGGGCAGCGGACCTCGAAATGGCTCAGCGGATCTTGATAAACGCCAAGTGCCAGCGGATGGGCGTGTGCAACGCCGCGGAGTCGCTGCTGGTCCACCGTGATGTCGCCGAACGGTTTTTGCCTGCCGCGGCCGGCGAACTGTTGAAGCACGGCATCGAGATTCGTGGCGACGAAACGACGCGTCGCCTGGTCCCGCAAGCCAAGCCTGTGACCGACGCCGATTTTGAAGCGGAGTTCTTAGGGCCGATCATCAGTTGCCGGGTGGTCGACTCGCTCGCGGAAGCAATCGCGCATATCAATCAATTCGGTTCCAAGCACACCGACGCGATTGTGACAGGCGACCTCGCGGCGGCCCGAGAGTTTACGGCTCAAGTCGATAGCGCGGCGGTGATGGTCAACGCCAGCACGCGGTTCAACGACGGTTTTGAGTTTGGATTGGGTGCCGAAATCGGAATCAGTACCGACAAGTTTCACGCCCGTGGACCTTGCGGGCTTAAGGAACTGACGACCTACAAGTACGTGGTCTACGGCGACGGCCAGATCCGCGAGTAACCAGAACAAACGTCGATTTTCCCGCCTGGGCAAAACGGAGTTTCCCATGAGCGACCCAGAAGTTCTCAGCCAAGAAGAAGTCGAAAGCCTGCTTTCGGCCATGGAAACGGCCAGTGGCCGGGCAGCATCAAGCAACAAAGCGGCCAAGTCGGGAGCGGCGGCGCGCGCCCGCGAAAAGGTAACTCCTTACGACTTCAAGCGTCCTGAACGCGTCGGCAAGGAACAAATGCGGGCTTTGCAATCGCTGCACGAGGGCTTCGGGCGAAACTTCGGCGCCGCGCTCTCGGCACTGCTGCGCAGTATCGTCGAAGTGAAGTTAACCAGCGTCGACCAACTCACCTACAGCGAGTTCGTTTTCAGCCTCGAAAATCCCAGCTGCTTCAATCTGCTGCGCGCGGACCCGCTCGAGGGAAACCTCATCCTAGACATCAATCCATCACTCCTCTACCCGATCATCGAACGGCTTCTGGGGGGCGGAAAGGACTCGGCGCCTCCAGCCAGGCGGCCGCTGACCGAAATCGAGCTGCGCCTCGTTTCTCGAATCACCAATTTGTTTCTGGGCGAGTTGGCCCATGCTTGGGAAGGCGTTTTGCCGTTGAAGCTGAGCGTGGAACGGGTCGAAAGCAATCCGCAGTTAGTCCAAGTGGTGCCGCCCAACGAAGTCGTCGTGTTGATCAGCTTTGAACTGACGCTCGGCGACGTCCGCGGGATGATGAACTTGTGCATCCCGTTTAATTCGATCGAGCGGATCGGCAGCAAGCTGTCGGCAAACAACTGGTTCAGCTACGGCAAAACATCGGCCAATGACGAATCGCGAAAGCACATCGGCCGACAACTGGACGGCGCGGTGGTCGAAGTCGTGGTAACTCTCGCCGAAAGCTCGATCACAACCAGCGACTTACTCGGCTTGCGTGTGGGCGACGTCATCACCACCGAGAAAGACCGCCGGCTCCCTCTGGAGGTCGCCGTTCAAGGGATGAAGAAGTTCGCGGCCAGCCCCGGCGCCTACAAAGGGAAAAAGGCGATCAAGGTGGAACAGATCATCAAAAGCGAAAAGTAATTCCGGTTAGCGTCGCGCCGCTCGATTCTCGCTACTTTTCCGCCGCTTGCTTGGGCCAGATTTTGAGAATCACGGCGTCCGACAGCCCGCCGGGCGTCGAGTATTCCGCAGCCACCTTTACCTGCAAATCTCGCAGCAGCTTTTGCTCCTGGGCGGCCGACTTCTCTTCGACCCATTTCGGCCCCTTGAACGCCAGTAGTCGCCCCACCGAGAGCCAGCGGGACGCGAGCAGTGTGAGCAGCTTATCCAGCGCGCCAACACCGCGGGCGGTCGTCGCATCGAAGCGATCGTCGTCGAGAACTTTTTCGGCCCGCTCCGCCTCGACTCGGACGGGCACCTTCAAACTTCCGGCGATCGACTTCAGCACGTTGGCCTTCTTTTGGGTCGACTCGGCCAGGGTCACATCCAGATCGGGGCGAAGAATCGCCAACGTCAGTCCTGGCACACCACCACCGGAGCCAATGTCGAGAACCTCTTCGCCTGAATGAATCAGCCTGGACAACTGGATGGTGTCGACCAAGTCGCGCAAGAGGAACTTATCGAAGTCGGTATGCCGCGTGAGGTTGATCTTCTCGTTCCACTCCCAGAGGAGCTGTGCGTAGCGCTCCAAATTGGGAATAGCTTCGCTGGGGACATCGACCCCATAGCGCGCGATCGCTTCGGCGAGCGATTGGCTCGGCGGGGTCGATGGTTCTGGGGAGTTACTCTGATCGTCACTCACGCGTAAACCTGGACCTTCCAGCTCCTTTTCGGCAGATAACAAGACGTACACCCAGACAAACCGTCGCCCAAAGGCACTTCAACCGCCATTAGAACGGGCGTACATTGCGAACATCCGAACATTACCACGAGCAACCTTCATTGAGAACCATGTGCGGCTTAGCACAGCACCCCTCTTTCGGTAAAAATGACCCAAGAAAGATTCATTTTTTCCTTAATATTTGGGGCAAACTTATTGAATCTTTTATCCCTACTTTGCCCTAAGCACCTAGATTAACGCACCCTGGGTAGTTACAAGATATCCAACGGTCACCGTAGTTTGGTGGCCGGCGCGGTGCCGTCCGAATCCGCGTGATGTTTGCAATTCTCGTTCTGTGGAGTTTTGTCCATGCGAATGCGTTTCCTCCAATTGTTCGTTGCCGCTGTCGTGGCCCTCGTTGTCGCCTCGTCGGCAATGGCCCAAGACGCTGCTCCGGCCGCTCCGGCTCCGCCTGCTCCTACGCCGGCCGCTGAAGCCCCGCCTGCCCCGGCTCCCGCACCGGCCGCCGAAGCCTCGCCTTCGGATGCCGCCGCGGCTCCTGCCCCGGCCGTTGTTGTCGTGACCGAAGGCGACTGCGGCGGTTGCGCTGCTCCTGCCCCCAGCTGCTGCAAGCCAGCTTGCGAAACGAGCTGCTGCAAGCCCGCTTGCAAGCCGCGTTGCTGCCGCCCGCTGTTCGGTTCGCTCCGCTGCTGCCGTCCCAAGTGCTGCCGTCCGACGTGCTGCAACTAGCTCGCCGTAGTTAAAACTAAGACGCCGGCTTGAGAAAACATGAGAGGCCGCCCCCTTGGGACGGCCTCTTTTTGTTGCGTCAGATTGCGAGAGGCTGCCTGAACTAGACTTCGCTCAGCCGCTCATTGGAATCGCCGAAGCTCTTCTCCTCGACACCGAACTTGTCCATCAGCGACAGGAACAGACTGCACATCTTGCGGTTGGGCTTGTCGAGATAGTCGAGCGCTCGCCCCGTTTCCAGCTTTCCGCCCGCTCGGCCCAACGTAATGACAGGCAGTTGGTTGGCCTCGTGGTTGCCGGTCAACATGCTGGAGCAGTACAGCATCACCGAGTTCTCCAGGAGCGTTCGCTCCCCTTCCCGCACCGCGTTCATCTTTTTGGCGATATAGCCGAATTGCTCCAGGAAGAAGCGGTTGACCTTGAGCCAGTCGTCGCCGTCGGAGTGCGACAGCAAGTGGTGGATCATGTAGTCGACGTTCAGGTTCGGGAACCGGAGCGACGAGTGGTCGTTGTTCAGTTTGAGTGTGCAAATCCGGGTGGCGTCGGTCTGGAAACCGAGCACTAAGATGTCGCACATCAGCCGCATGTGTTCGGCGATGTCCTGTGGAATTCCATCCGCCGGACGAGCCACGTTTGGCTTTTCGAGCGTCGGACGCCAGCCTTGCAATTCACCGCGTTTGCCTGCCCGCTCGATCCGCAATTCGACGTCGCGGACCGATTCGAGGTACTCGTCGAGTTTCCGTTGGTCGTCGGTGCTGATCTTCTTACGGATGTCCCCGGCATCTTCCAAAACCGCATCCAGAACGCTTTTGTCCCCCTTGGCGACTTCGTCCTTGAACAGGCGGTCGAAGGCGAGCGAGGGGTAAAGCTCGAGCGGCGTCGGCGTGGTCGGCGAGCTCCACGAAATGTGGGAGCTGTAAATCATCGAGTAGTTCTTGTGCACGGCAGGGTTGGCCGTTTCGCAACCCAACACGAGCGACGGTACCTTCGTCGAGCGGCCATACGTCTGGGCCAAGTGCTGGTCGATGCTGGTGCCGGATTTGATTTCGCCGCCGGGAGAGAGGGGCGCACCCGAAAGCAGGTTGCCCGTCTGCGAGCTATGGATGTTCCCCTTGAGGGCCTCGGCGTTGTAGAGGCCGCGATAGAGAACCAGTTGTTCGCGAACGTCGTGCAGCGGTTGCAGGACCTTGCCGAGTTCCAGGTCGGCTCCCTTCCCTTTGGCCCACCACTCTTTGCTGTGGAAGCCGTTGCCCGAGAAGAGAGCCGCGAACCGGATCGGCGGCGTGCTCGCGGGTTCGGCGCCGGCGGGCGTATCGCCCCAGACCGCAATTGATTCCATCCACGGCAGAGCCATGGTGACGCCGAGGCCTCGCAACATCGTCCGGCGAGAAAACAGGTGGTCCTTCATCGGGGAGAATTTCCTATTTCAGGTGGGTAGTCGAAGGAAGGCAAATCCAGTGCTGCGAGGTGCACCTTTTGGAATGGTACTCTCGCGAAACAAGCGAAGCAAACCGGCCCATTGCCGCGAGGCGTCGGGGCATCCAGCACAAAACGTCGCAAAAACCTATTCGGCCGCCGCCTGTTCACGGCCCCGAATGGTTCGGAACTGTGGGCTCAGCACGATCTTCTCGAACACGCGTTGAACCTTGTAATCGTGGCTCTTCAAGTCCGTCAGCATTTCGTTCAGGAGCGGCTCGTCCGAAAGCTGAACGCTACGTCCCAGTGCGTAACCGAGCAACTTCTTGTTGAACTGCCGGAGGAAGTCGTCGCGTCGCGTCTCGGCCAGGTACTTTCGTAGGCCGTCGGCGCCGTCGAGCGCGGTTCCGTCCCGTAGTGTCGCCTTCGAATCGATGGCCAAGCCGCTCGTATCTTTATCGCGTCGGCGACCAATGGCGTCGAAGTTTTCGAGCGAGTAGCCGATCGGGTCAACCCGCACGTGGCACTTGGCGCACGCCGGGTCGCTGCTGTGTTTTTCCGTCAGTTGGCGTTCGGTCAGGTCTTGCGGTGCCGTCTCCGGTAGTTGGGGGACATTCTTCGGCGGGCGGGGCAAACGCTCGCCGAGCAGCACTTCGCTGACCCAGTTACCACGCAAAATCGGACTCGTCCGCGACGCCCCCGATTGCTTCGAAAGCGATGCCGCAAGTGTTAGTACGCCACCACGGCCAAACCGGCGCGACTGATCAACGCGAACAAAACCATCTGCGGCAGGGGCATCGATCCCGTAGAGCTTGGCCAGAGTCCCATTCACGTAGACGTAGTCGGCGTTGAGCAGGTCCAGCACACTTCGATTCTCCTGGAATAGGTGCGTGCAGAACTCAATGGTTTCTTCGTGCATCGCGCCACGCAGAGAAGCGAACTCCGGGAAATGCGTCTCGCTCTTTTCGTTGTGGTTGGCGAAGTCGTGCAGGTGGAGCCACTGGCAAGCGAATTCGCTTCCCAAGCGGCGAGCCTTCGGATCGGCCAGCATCCGTTTCAATTGTTTGAGCAAACCATCGTCGGTGGCCAGTTCGCCGGCGCTGGCGGCCCGTTCCAGTTCCGCATCAGGCATCGAAGACCAAAGGAAGTAGCTCAAGCGGACGGCCAACTCGCGAGGCGAAACCGGGCCGGGCTTTTTGCCAGCAACAGGCGTTTCAAGGCGATACAGGAACGACGGGGCAACCAAGATACGGGCCAACGTCAGGCGAATCGCTTCGTCGTGCGGCAACTCCTGCGTACGCAACTGCTGATAGAGCCCTCGCAGGCCTTTGACTTCTCGATCGGATAGAGGCCGGCGGAAGGCCCGATTTGCCAGGTCGATCACGGCATCAAGATGCTGCGGTTCGGTCGCGACCAAACGCTGCCGGAAATCTTCGGCTCGCTTGTAGATGGGCTGGCGAAGCGGTTCGAACGGGCGCGGGTCGCTGTCCTGCGTCGCATACTCCATCAACTGGTGGAACGCGTCCACCAAGGTGATGTAATCGTGGCTGACGTAATGCAACTCGTCCCATAGGCGATCGATCGTGGCCGTTTCCGCGTCGTTCAGGAGAAGGCGTTTGAGTTCATCGTCTTCGCGATAGAACAGCGTGAGCGTGACGGCCTCATCGACCGGGACGATCTTGGGGTAGCAAACCGTCGCTGGGAATACGTTGCGAAATGCATCGAACCCGGCGTTCAGCTTCTTTTGCGAATCGCTGCCGTCGGCGACCAGGATGGGGGACGTCGGTATCGTCCCTACCATCTTTTCCACAGCACCCGGCGCCGCATGGGCTTGAATGCTTTCGTTCGCCCGTCCGGGAATGGCGACCGCGACAAACTCGGCGCCAGCCACCAAATCGGCTGGCAAGCGAAACGTTTCAACCGCGTTCACGCTCAACACCAGCCGGCTCGGATCAGTCGCTTCTCCGCTGGGCATTTTCCCAAAGCGGGCCGGATCAATGCCCCACGTCTTGTCGCCAGCTGGGTTGGCTGACTTGGCTGCCTTCACCCACAGCGACCCGAACAACGGGCCCGCGAAGGAATTCACTTTGCCGTGCAACTGCGCGTCGGGCGAGTCGCCGTCTGGGCGTTTCCCCAACAACATGGCTTGAAGTGATTTGGCCAGGTTGGCCTTCTCTTCGGCCGTCTTCGCGTTCATCCATTGGTCGAGTAACGATCCCGGCGGAACGAGATCGGCGGCCAGGCCTTCGGGCCGATCAGCTTCAGCGAAGAAATGCCAAACGGACTTGTTCCCTTGACGGTCGGGATGCGGATTGCCCGCGTGGATATCGAGCGACACATCAGCAGCCAAGTCCCACTTGTTGTCTTTCTCGCCGATGACCTCCAAGTCGACCGCCGTGGTATCGCAGCTGTGGTTGCCACCACGAGGGCCCACCGATACCACGATCGCGTCGCCTGGAAGGACGCTCACGTTTTCGATGGGGCCGAACTTCATGACCACGGCACCGGTGGTGCCACCCTTGGCCAAGAGCCGGCGCGTCGAGCCGCGGCGGAGATCGACAGTCCACTCCACGCCGTTTCCGCATTCCGCATGAACGTGTTGGATGGCGCCTTGCACTTTCACCTTTTCGCCCACGGGGCTTTGCCAGGCGATGGCAGCGCGCATGCTTGGCGAGGGATGAATGGCTACGCTGTGGGGCTTGAGTATTCCAGGCACGCGGACGAGTTGGTCGGACGAATTCACGGTCAGCGAAGGGGTCTCGGCACTTCCCCAACCGGCTATAAATGCATAGCCGCCACCGTTGGAAAGCTTGTTGGTGAAGTGCCCTTCGATCTTGGCCGGGCCACTCGTGGCCACGCCTAGATAAAGCAACCACGCTTGCAGCAAATCGGGGTCGAGTTTCTCCCGCTGTGCGGCATCGTGAAGAACGAACTTTTCGCCGGCCGCGGACGCTTCGGCTGCCACGCGCAGGTAATCGCTCGTTCGAGCAACTTCGCTAGCGCGGAGGGCGGTGAGGTATTGCGTCACTTGGCGGACGTCACGCAAAGCCAGGCTGGGCCGCCCCGTGGCAACGATGCGAGGGTCAATCCAGGCCACCGTTTCAAGCACCTCTCCCGACTTGCCGTCTCCAGCATCGCTCGAGACGAGTGATACGACGATCTCTTCGGAATTCGGAACCGGTTCAAGTTTGAACTTGAACTCTTGCCCTGTTCGCAAAGGCGAAACAGCTTCCTGCCACGACTTGGACCCGCCCACCTTACCTACCTGGCCCACGGTGTTGAACTTGAAGAGGACGGCCTGCCAGGCTGCAATCTCGTTGGCAATGGCTACCTCGTCACCTGGCTTGGCTGATTTCCAAGCCTGGCGCACGCGATCCAACAAAAACGAGGGCTCCTTCGAGTTCAGCGTGGCCCACAAAACTCGAAGGTACTTCGGACTGAGGTTTCGCTCCTTTGCGATTACATCGATTCGATTCCCGTCCTTGGCGATCGCGTCTCGCTCAGCAATAAGAGCTGCCAAGTATCGGACCACCGGCAGACGACCACCGGCATTGGTGTCGACGGTCACTTCCTGCACGCGTACTTTGGCGCCGCCACTGGCGTCGGTGCGTTCGCCGTAAAAGGCCCGAATTTTGGCCAAAATGTCGTTGGTCCAGTCCGAACGCGTCGTGTGCGGCGAAAAGCGAATGCCATCGGGCAACAGCACCATGTGTTGCGACACTTCTTTGGCCGCGTCGAGATATTTGGTCATTAAGGCAGGCGACATCGCCAAGGCCGCGCCCGTGTTGGTGAAACCTTCGCCCGCGGCGCCGTCGACGGGGAACTCCTTCGCAGGCGACAGCGATGCGACCCCCGTCAGATCGCGAATCGTGTTATCCAACTCGACGTTGTTGAGCCGGCGCAGGACGATGGGCCCTGGATCGCCTGCCGAAGCCGTTGCTTCGTACGAGAGATACTTGCGGACCCAATCAGTCAACTGAGCGCGCTCAGCATCGGTTGGACGGGGCGAGTCCGGCGGCGGCATATCACCGTTGGCCAACACGACCAATGCCTTCTGCCACGTTTTCGGCTCCTTTCGAACGCCGACCATCGAATCGATTTTGGCAAAGTCGATGTCGGCTTCCTGGGCATTGGGGCCGTGACAGTCGACGCAGTACTTGGCCAGAAGCGGCCGAACGGACGACTCGTACGCCTTGCCGATCTGCCCGAGGTCGTCGCCAAAAGCAAGCGAGACGGAGAGGAAGCAAACAGCGGCGCCAACGAGCGCGCAACGACGAACGTAAGAAATGTCTTTCAAGCGACACCCAAGGTGGGAAAGGAACAAGGAATAGTCGCGAACAGGCGGGAGGACCTTCGTCCCAAGCCGACATTCTAACCAGCATTATGGCGATCTGGTTTCAGATCCGGCCGCAAAACCGACTGTTTTCCCCACCAACCAGGCCCTGACAAAGGTTCTCAGACCGGCGATCTTGCTGAGACTGTGATTTTGAGCCAAATCGCGTTTTTCCTGCGGATTGGATCGCGATTGGGTTGATTAACAGTATTCCCCGCAAGACAATGAAAGAAGTCGGCAACCGATAACTCCGCTTGTCGATCCCGCCTTAGAATTGACGCTATCCCCCTCCTGCATTGGCCCTGACTCCGGGGTTGTTCCCTATGCGATTTGTCGACGCGAAGCGAGTCTTGCGACTGGCGTTTACCGGACTGGCGATTCTCTTCGTCGCCCCACTGCGGGCTCAGTCGGCGGATGACGACCCCATCGATTTCTCCCGGCAGATTCGGCCGTTACTGGCTCGACGCTGCTTTTCGTGCCACGGTCCCGATTCTGGCGAGGCGGGCCTTCGTCTCCACACGCGTGAGACGGCGACCGTGCAACTGGATTCGGGCTCGACAGCCGTGGCTCCAGGCAAGCCAGACGAAAGCGAACTCATCAATCGAGTAACCAGCGAAGAGGAAGGCGTACGCATGCCGCCTGAGGGTAAGCCTCTCACGGCAACCGAAATCGAACTGCTCAAGCGCTGGATCGCCGAAGGGGCGGAGTGGAAAGCCCACTGGTCGTTCCTGCCGAATGCCAAGCCGGAGCCTCCCCAAGTCGAACCGGCATCGGCCGTGAAGACGCCCGTCGATGCGTTTGTCATTGCCAAGCTCAACCGCAAAGGTTTGTCGCTGAGCCCGCCCGCCGAGCCGCGCGTCCTGTTGCGCCGCCTTTCGTTCGACCTGACGGGCTTGCCTCCCACGAACGAAGAAACGAGCGCGTTCCTCAAGGCGTACAACGAGAACCCAGAAGCGGCTTACGAAGCAGCAGTGGACCGGCTCCTCGCATCACCGCACTACGGCGAAAAATGGGCTCGCCACTGGCTCGATGTGGTTCGGTTCGCCGAAACGAATAGCTTTGAGCGTGATGGAGCCAAGCCCTACGCGTGGCGCTATCGCGATTACGTCATTCGCTCGTTCAATGACGACAAGCCCTACGACCAGTTTGTGACAGAGCAACTGGCTGGCGATGAACTCATTGCTTCTAACTTGGTGAAGAACACGGGCGACGCCCTCATCGCTACAGGCTACTATCGCCTCGGACTGTGGGACGACGAGCCCGCTGACCGCGAGTTAGCCGTCTACGATGCGTTCGACGACATCATCACCACGACAGGGCAGGGGATGCTGGGGCTGACCGCGAATTGTGCCCGCTGCCACGATCACAAGATCGATCCGTTCCCGCAGGCCGACTACTACGGGTTGCTCGCCTTCTTTCGCAACGTGACGCCGAACGGGTACGAAAATCCCAATGTCGTGAAGCCAGTCTTCGCGGATGCTGATGAACGAGCGAAATACGAGCAGGCCCTCGTCGATAAGCGAAATCGCGTCGACGAATTGCAAAAGAAGGTCACCGCGCTCGAAGCGGAATTTCGTGAGAGCATGGCCAACGGACCGGCTGCCGTCGCCGACGATCTCGCCGACGCCGAGTACAAGTACTACCGCGACACGTGGGATGCCATCCCCGACTTCGATGCTCTTAAGCCCGAAACGGTAGGGCGTTTTGAAAAAGGCCTGTTCGACTGGCGAGTGACCACCCGCGAGCAATCGTACGGGTTCGTGTTCACGGGCCAACTCAAGGTCCCATCCGACGGCAAATACACGTTCATCCTCGATAGTGACGACGGGGCCAAGATTGTGCTCGACGGCCACGAGGTCGTTCGTTACGACGGCATCCACGCCGTGGGTGTGCCAAAGACCGTCGAGGTCGAACTCAAGGCGGGTCGCACGCCGATCCGGATCGATTATTTCCAACGCAATGGCGGACGCGGCCTGAGCCTGCAATGGAAGGGCGCCGACTTCGGCCCGCGTTACCTGACGGCGACAACGGCGACCGGCGATGACGTGCTGGAATTGGCGATTGATCCCTCGACCACTGGCAAGAAAAAGAGCCGCAAAAACCGCGAAGTTGCCGAAGCGATTGCTCGGCAAGGAGAAGCGGCCCTCGGCAAAGAACGGGTCGAAGAGTATCGCCGCTTGAAGCAAGAGCTTGAGACTTCGGCGCAAGCCAAGCCGTGGGATGCGTACGCTTTGTGTGTGACCGAAACCGAAAGCCAACCGCGCGAGACGTTCATCCTTCGCCGCGGAAGCCCTCAAAATATCGGGGACAAAGTCGAACCCCACTTCCCTGTGGCACTGGGCGGCGGCCTGCCGAACATCGAAACACTTGACCCATCGGCCCGCAGCACGGGACGTCGGCTGGCGCTTGCTCGCTGGATGACTTCGGCCGAGAACCCGCTCACGTCGCGCGTGATTGTGAACCGTCTTTGGCAGCATCACTTCGGTCGCGGGATTGTTCGCTCGCCCAATAACTTCGGGCAGATGGGCGATCCGCCCACGCATCCGGAATTGCTCGATTGGCTGGCGCAATCTCTGATCAACAACGGCTGGCGGCTCAAGCCAATTCACAAGCTGATGGTGATGTCGAACACGTATCGCCAATCGTCGCTCGAACGCGAAGACGGCAAGGCGAAAGACCCCGGCAACGATTTGTTCTGGCGGTTCAACCCGCGGCGACTGGGCGCCGAAGAGCTGCGCGACGCGACGCTTCAGGTGACCGGCAACTTGAACGACAAGATGTACGGACCAGGCATCTACCCCAAGATCAGCGCCGAAGTGATGGCCGGGCAATCGGTCCCCGGTTCAGGCTGGGGGAATTCGAGCGACGAGGAACGTTCGCGCCGCAGCATTTACATCTTCGTGAAGCGCTCGCTCATTCCACCGGAACTGGCGACGTTCGACTTCCCGGACACGGATGTCACGTGCGAGGCTCGCTTCAACACGCTCCAACCGGCGCAGGCGTTGAATCTGCTCAATGGCGAGTTCCAAAACGAACAGGCCGCTGCTCTGGCCAAGCGAGTGAACGCCTCGCTCGAAAAGGCTGGAAAGACGGCCGACTTGAAAGCGAAGATCGCCAAGGTGATCGAACTCGCACTGGGACGAGCCGCAACCGAAAAAGAAATCGCGCGGGGCGAACAATTGATTGCCACGCTCCAGAATAAGCACCAGTATTCGGCCGAGGTCGCCTTCACGCACTACTGCCTGATGGTGATCAACCTGAACGAGTTTTTGTTTGTCGACTAGTACTTTGTCCGAACCAAGTGTTCGGGTTCACAAGGTTTTGTCGTACGCACACTGGCGTCTTTAGGACGCCAGTGCCACCCGACGGTGAGAGAAGGAAGAAGGACTATGTCGCAACATCATCAATTCTGCGGTCGAACCCGACGCGAGTTTCTGTGGCAGGCCGGTGGCGGCTTCGCGGGAACAGCCCTGGCAGGCCTGCTGCAAAACGATGGCTTCTTTGCCCGCGCGAACGAACCCGCGGCGTCGGCAACATCGCTCGCGGTGAAGGCGCCGCACTTTGCCCCGAAGGCGAAGAGCGTCATCTTCCTCTTCATGTACGGCGGGCCGAGCCACATCGATACGTTCGACTACAAGCCGACCATGAAAGGGCGCGACAACCAGACGATCGCGGTCAAAACCTTTGGCCGCGGCGGTAAAAAGAACGAAGGGCGAATCGTCGAGCCTCGCTGGGACTTCAAACAATACGGCCAGTGCGGCAAGTGGGTGAGCGATCTCTTCCCGCACTTGGCGCAGAAGGTCGACGACATCGCCTTCCTGCACAGCATGCAGGCCGATTCGCCCATTCACGGCTCGGCCATGCTGATGATGAACTCGGGCCGCATCCTGAGCGGTTTCCCCTCGCTCGGTTCGTGGGTGAACTACGGACTGGGCTCCGTCAATCAGAACCTGCCTGGCTACGTGGTGATGCTCGACAAGACCGGCGGGCCGATCAGCGGTGCCAAGAACTGGTCGAGCGGCTTTATGCCGGCGACCTTCCAAGGGACCACGTTCCGGACCAAAGGCGCGCCGGTACTCGACCTGAAGCCGCGCGATGGAATGACGCGAGAAGCTCAGCACGATTTGATCGCAGCCCTCAACGAGCAAAACGCCGATCACGCGGCCGCCCGCGGACAAGCGACCGACCTGCAATCGCGGATCGCCAGTTACGAGCTCGCGTTCAAGATGCAGGAGAGCGCCCCCGAGGCGGTCGACTTCGCGCAAGAGTCGGCCGAGACGCACCAGCTTTATGGCATGGATCAGGATCGCACGCGCGACTTCGGCTCGAAATGCCTGCTGGCCCGGCGGCTCGTCGAGCGAGGCGTTCGTTTCATCCAGGTTTACAGCGGAGGCTCGCACAACGACGACAACTGGGACGCCCATAGCGATATCGCCATCAACCACAACCGTCACGCAGGCGACACCGACAAGCCGATCGCCGGCCTTCTCACGGACCTGCGGAATCGTGGTTTGCTGGACGAAACGCTCGTGGTGTGGGGCGGCGAGTTCGGCCGCCAACCGACGGCCGAGTACGAAAAAGGGACTGGCCGCGACCACAACAGCTACGGCTTTACCATGTGGATGGCGGGTGGTGGCATTAAGGGGGGAACGAGCGTCGGTACGACCGACGAGCTTGGCAGCACTGCGGTGGAAAAGCCGATGCACGTGAAGCGACTCCACGCCACGATCCTGCACCTGATGGGACTCGATCCCAATCGCCTGGCTTACTTCTACAGCGGGCTAGACCAAAAGCTGGTCGGCGTGGAGCACGTCGACCCTATCCACGAGGTGATGGCCTAGGGATTACGGCCCACGAGCGGCCTTTTCGTGGGGTGGTACTACATCTCGCGAAAGTAGGGAAATTAAGGGCTGCTTGAGGCTAAGTTGCCTACTGCGGCGATGTGTTGCTTTTCGCCCTGGTGGTTGTCGCATTTTGATGACCTCACCTCGAAGCCGGCGAAGCCGAGGGCCTTTCTGACCAGATTTGGCCGAGATTCCTGGCGATGGATTCGCCACCTTACGGCCCATGAAATCCCCCAAAAATCCCTTTGTTTTTGGTTTGGACGGCGACTATTCTAAGGGGAAGTGCCGTTGGCAAGCCGGCAGAGGTGTCGTTTGAGGGAGCCTCTTCCTCATTGGCCCGTTTTTTGCTTCCCACAGCTTCGGGTCGTCCCATAAGGGACCGGAGCCGCACTGAGGGGCTTTAGTGCGGACTAATCCTAATCAGGAGTCATTAACGATGAAATTGTCCCTTTGGTCTCTTTCGGCCGTGGCTGTGGCCTTCGCCCTTTCTAGCTTTGGCTTCGCTGCATCGCCGTCGCGAAGCGCATCGAGCACGCCGAAGACCGACGCTGCCGAAGTTGATGTCTTCGACGCAATGGAGTCGGGCGACATCGAAGTCCGCGTCATCCCTAAGGACTCGACCGGCGGGAACATCCTGGTCCGCAATAAGACCGGCAAGCCCTTGAAGATCAAATTGCCCGCGGCCTTCGCTGCCGCGCCTGTAGCTCGTCAATTCGGCGGCATGGGCGGTGGCGGTATGGGTGGCATGGGTGGTGGCGGCATGGGTGGTGGCGGCGGCCAAATGATGGGCGGCGGCGGCATGGGCGGTGGCGGTATGGGTGGCGGCATGGGTGGCATGGGCGGTGGCATGGGTGGCGGCATGGGTGGCGGCGGCGGATTCTTCAACGTTGCCCCCGAGAAGGTCACCAAGATCAAGTTCGCCGGCGTCTGCCTCGAGCATGGCAAGCCCGAACCTAGCCCGCGGATGGCCTATGAACTTCGCCGCATCGAAGAAGTGACGAGCAATCCCCAAGTCATCGAAGTTGTTTCGATGGTTGGGACTGGCAAGATCGATCAACGCGCCGGTCAAGCGGCCGCCTGGCACCTGACCGACGAGATGAGCTGGCAAGAGTTGGCCAACAAGGTTGGCGCCAAGCACCTGGACGGCAGCACCGAGCCCTTCTTCACGGCTGGTCAAATGGAACTAGCGATGAACATCTCGCGCGAAGCGGCTCGCCGAGCAGAAGGCAAAGAAATGCCCAAATCGAACTACAAGGTTCCTTCGGTCGCCGATCAACAATAAGATCGCTCTGAACAGAACGAAATTTGAAAAGCGTCTTGCCCTTACAGAGCAAGACGCTTTTTTCGTTTCGAGTTCCTTGTGCTGGCGTGCTGCTACTCAGCGGCGCCCACCAGGTCGGCAGCGGCCGACCATCGGCCGGCATCAAGCAAAGAATGGAGTTCGCGCCCCCATCCCGAATCGGGGGCAGCGAACGACGGCGATGGAATCACGAAGTTCCGTTCTTTAGCACGCGATGCGGAAGGCGACTTGTTCGCCGCCTCCTCAGGGAGTACGTGAAGCTGGAGCGGGCGTTGCTGGGTAGGTCGCAAGCCGGTGGTGAAACTCAACTTCATCCGAGCGGCGACTGGCAAGAGGTTCACCAGTGAACGAACAATGGGCTCGGAATGGCTTTTGGTCGTCATGGAGATATGTTCGCCGCCGACAATCGCGCCGGCTATCGAAGCCACAAGCCCGGCACCGAGCACGCGGGAGGATTCCGCCGCAATATCGCCACGACACCAATGCGATCTCGTACACAGCAGCACGATCGTTGCTTCAGCCGAGTTGCCACCGTTCGGCGCGGACGACTTCTCGGGACGAACCGCTAGCGCATCGACGACACGAAACGGGTCCCAGTGAAACGCGGACCAGGTCGCTTCGGGCGAAAGGACAAATCGCGTCGTCGTACATCCACCCCCGCGTCCGCTGTACTCGGCCGACTCGCAGCGAGTGATCGCCAGAACGCGCCAGGTGACGTTTTTTTCACCCGGCAACGTGAACCAAGAAATTGCGGGCGAGCCGCGATCGGCAAAGGCCATGGCATCATGAGTTGGACCCCAACCGGTCAATCGATCGCGCAGAGGGCTCGAAAGCCCCTTGCTGGCGGAGACCAATTGATAACCTTCTTTTGCGCTGCCTGTCGCCGATGTGAAGAACGCCTGTTCGAATTCGCAATTCATGCGTGGCGCCGTTCTTTACTTTGGAAGCGCTTGCACCAGCCACGAGAATGGCTCGACGATCCCCCGCGGTTCGATCCGTAAAGGCGATGTCACCTTGCCGTACCGGTCAAAACTCCAGCCGCAAGCACCGGCCACCGAGGTGGCAAAGAACCGCACATTCTGCAATCGCTGGGCACAGATTTGCCAAAGGCTGTGCGACGTTTGGCGCAGAAAGTCGGAAGGGTCCCGCCAGCACGAATCGCACTGGTCGGCCTTGGTAAGCACAATTCCGAGCGGGCGTTTGAGCCAGCCTGTGCGAACCGACGGATCAAGATCGCACAGGTAGTTGACGATTTTGAGGGCCATCAAGTCCTGCTGTTGATCGCGCGCCGCCAGACGATGAGCGTCGAGAAGTAAGAGCGCTCCAGATGAGTGAGTCAATAACGGCTTGAGAATGGGGAACGTGCGAGGATGATCGATCTCCTCCGTCAGCGCCTCGCCGGCGATATCGGGCACGATCAGTTCGATGTTACGCCGCTTGGGAACCTGTACCTGCGAGTGAATCCAGTTCCAGCGTTCCGGCTCCGACGGCGTCTTGGCCGGAAACTTGCCAGCCGAAAGGGCCATCACCGTGTTCTGCTGGAGCGAAAGAGAAAAAGCGCCGCGCATCAGCATCGGCAGCGGGGAGTTGGGCTGCGAAAGAATATCCGACAGGATGCCCAGGTAGACCGTCTTGCCGCACGCGGCCGACCCAAGCACGGCTGCCAAGCGCGGCCGCAATTTTTGCGACGTCGCCTGATGTGCGAGAGCCATCGGGGCCAGGCAATGGCGGCAAAGATCCGTTTCGTAGGTGTTGGGGCCGCCGCAAATGTAGCACGGCACGTCGGCGGCCATTTTGGCCATCCGATAGCTCTCGAGTGTTTGATACGTGAGCATGGGCGTTCCTCAAAACTATCAGGTTGCCAGAACGATACCGCTGTCAATCGCCAGAACTACATCACACGAAATGGCGCAGCGAAATCCAACGTTCGGTTTGCGCGCCAAGGGTGAATCGCCGCTTTGGAACTGGGCCGTCGCGTGCGATTCGAAATAGGTGTCGAAGGCTCCGCCGCGCAAGCTCTTAAATGGCGTTTCCGTTTCCAGCCGGTCGATCGCCAGGTCGAGCGAGCCGTACTCGCCGTCGGTCCACTCCCAGACATTCCCAATGAGTTGATAAGCTCCGCCGCCGTTGGCCCCGTCGGAGTACTCGGTCACAGGAGCAGTCGAATTCCCCCGCGAGCCCCACAAGTTGGCCAGTCGGCGGTCCATCATTTCGCCCCACGGGTAGCGCCGCTGAATGGGCCGCGCGCCCGTCGTAGCAATGGGCCAAGCCGCCGCTTTGACCCATTCCGGATCGGTTGGCAAACGTTTTCCGGCCCATCGAGCGTAGGCGGATGCTTCGTACCAACTCACGCCAACAACAGGATGGTCAAGCAGTTCCGCCGGCGGGTGGCCGTTGTTCCAGAACCGCGGCCCGAAGTGCTGTGTTTGATCGACGAAGTCGACAATTGCCGGGATCGCGTTGGGTTCCCAAAGATTGGCATCCTCGTAACCCCCGCCGTCAACGAAGCGCTTGAAGTCGCTATTGGTGACTGCGTAGCGGTCCAAGAGGAAGGTCGAGCAATCGAACAACCGTTCGCAGGTAGGGCCAATATCGCCTGTCAACTCGGCGCGGCGCGACCGCATGCACACCTTTCCTTCGGGGACGAGCGACATCAGCTCGTCGAGCGCCTCGCACGCGGCGTCTCGATGTTCGTCGCTCAGCGAGCCGGCAATTTCCGGTCGCAGCAAGAGCGCGTAACGGTGATCCTTGAGCATGTTGCCCACCAGAATTGCCGTTTCATCGCCTTCTCCGGCGGCGATGATATCGTCCCCTCGTTTCTCCCAGCGATCGACGACGATGGGCCGCTCCGCTTGAACAACCTTTTGCGCGGACCGCCACCAGGCAAACCAGCTCGTCTCGTGCAAACGCTCGCCGGCAGACACAGGCGGACGGCAGCTCGACGAACTAAGCGGGTTCGGGCCGTTGGGGCGGGGTGTTTTAAGGAACGAAAACATGGGAGATCACTCCTGAAGGCGGGGACTTCACGTTCGCTTGCCGCGTCGTCGAGCCACATCTTTTTGCAGCTTCGAGAACTGGGCCATAACCGAATGGACGACGGGATCGCTGGGAAGCGACGAGGACGATGGTTTGTTTTCTTTGCTCTCGGGCAGCGACTTTTCGGGAGCGGCGGATTCGCCGTTTGCCTCGACAAGTGGCGGCGCCAACGTTTCGTTGGGCGCTGCGGTTGCCGTGACGGGTACGAATGGACGGCTGGTGGTGAGAGTGAGAGAAGGAACAGAAGATCGCGAAATCGCATCTTCCGACCACCGCTCGAAGAACCGCTCCAGCAGTTTGCGCATCTCGGCCATATCGCCTTGGCGCGATGCCCGCTCGGCTGAAAGTTCGCGCTGACATTCGGTCCACTGCCGTTTGTTTTCGGCGGCGGCGGTCCGCGTCAGGTCGAGTTCCACTTCCAGTTCCGAGATCGTCTCTTCCAATTGCGACGCGCCGCCGAGCGCGTCCTTTGCCTCAGCAAGTTCGCGCTGCATGGCTTCGAGCGTTTGGACATGCGCCGCGCGACAGTGCTCCAATTCCTCAACCGCCCTAAGTCGCTCCCTCTCGGCCGGTTCTCCTGCCGATTGCTTCTCGCGTTCGATCGCTTCCCGCGCTCGTTCCCGTTCCTGCTCGATCGCCTGGCGGGTGCGCTCCTTCTCTTGTTCAATCAAGGCGCTGGCGCGTTCTCTTTCCTGTTCGATCACGGCCGCGGCTTGTTGTTTTTCGTGTTCGATCGCTTCGCGAGATTCCGCCTTCAGAGCAGCTAGGTCGCTCGCGGTCTTTTGGGCCGCTTGCTCAGCCTGCGTGCGGCATTCGTCAAGCGTCGCCGTCACCGTGGCAAGCTCGATTTTGCACTGCTGGCTTTGGTTCTCTTCTTCTTTCAGATTCGCGGCCAGCTGATCGCGATGTGACTGCAACGACGCCATGTCCTGGCGCATTCGCTGCATTTCGTCGAACAGTTCGTCGATCAGGCGTTCGGCGTCGGTCAGTTCGTCGTAGAGCTGCCGAGGGGTCTCGGTCAGCGATTGCCACTCGGCTTTCGACGATATGGACGCGTTACTCGTCACGGAAAGAATCCCCTCGCAAAATGGCCGAACGCTGTCGGCCTACTCGAGCCCATCAACCAATCGAGGGGAGGAAAATGCGACGTGCGTAGAGAATCCGTGCTCGTTTGCTAATCGCAACTGAACCCTAGGTCGCATCGTTAAGAAAGGCAAACCGCCCACGCGGGGAAAGGCCTCATCCGTGTCCATTCAATCGGAGTGTGAGGATTAGACGGGCAATAGCGGCCGTTCCATGTCCTCCCGCATCGCCAAAGAGGGGGCATAATGAGGGGTCTGCATCGATTGCCATTTCAGCGAACACATCCCGAGCTAGTTGTTGGATCAGAGAACAGTGGGATCAAAAACAGTGGGATCAAAGAAACGCGACCGCCGTCAAGACGCACCCGATTCGCCTCCAACGCGATCCGACTTGGAACAGGCAGCCGATAAGCGACGGGGAGACGCCGTTACCGTCGCATGGATGCTTACCACCGTTTTTGCTTTAGCGGGCGAGATCGTCGCGATCTTGGGGTTGGCATCCGTTTCGTTCGGGATGTCGTTGGGAGATGATCGGGTCGTGCGGCTTGTATCGCAAATGGCGTTATTGATCGCCGTGATGGCGGCCGTAGTCTGCCTGGCTCTCACTCCCTTTGTTTATCGCTTTCGAGACGACCCACCTCCCGAAGCCGTTACTTACGGGGCTGTTCTCATTGCGGCGGCGCCGCTCTTAACGGCACTAGCGCAGTGGCTCTGGTCATAGCCGTTTGCCGCCAGAGCGAATGGCCTGCGTGGCGTTTGGTATACTTCCTCTGGTCGAACCGGGCGACTTTTCGTCGGGACGCGAGTTTCAATCCTCAGGACCCCATGTCCACTAAAGAAAAAGCCGCCGGCAAAACCGTGCCCCACTCGAGCACCAACGGGGATTCAACGGCCGCCGATTATCTTCGCGAGACGCATCACGAGTTCGAACAAGCCTCGGAAGAAGCACTAGGTGACAACCGCCTGCAAGCGCTGCTGGGCAAGCTGTACGACAGCCTCGGCCGAAAGAACCGCGAAGCCTGGAGTTCGTTTCCCCAGGGGGACGATTGCCGCGAAGCCGCACGGCACATCAAAGACGAAACGCTGGCCGAGCTCGATCGCCACCTGGAAACGCTTGAGGAAAGCGTGACCAAGTTAGGTGGGAAGGTCCATTGGGCTCTCGATGCCGCCGACGCCTGCCGTATCATCAGCCGCGTCATTCAGTCGCACAATGCGAAAAAGGTGGTCAAAGCCAAGTCGATGACGACGGAGGAAATCCACCTCAACAAGGCACTGGAAGAAGAGGGAGTCGAGGTCGTCGAAACCGACCTTGGCGAGTACATCATCCAGATCGCCGGACATCGCCCGTCGCACATTGTCGGACCGGCGCTCCACCTGGATACGCAACAAGTCGGCGAGATCCTGCAAACGCAAACCAAGGATCACCTGCCCGTCGAACGTGAAGCAATGACGGCCTTCGCACGCCAACAGCTTCGGGCGAAATTCGCCGAGGCTGAGGTGGGCATCACCGGTGCCAATTTTGCCATCGCGGAAACGGGCACGGTCGTTCTGATCTCGAACGAAGGGAACGCTCGGCTTACAACGAGCTTGCCGAAGGTTTTGATTTCCGTCATGGGGATGGAAAAGGTCATTCCGAAATGGAGCGACCTGCCGTACTTCCTCAAGATCCTGGCGCGTGCTGCCACCGGACAAAAAATCTCCGTCTACACATCGATGATCACCGGCGCGCGGCGCGAAGGGGAAACCGACGGGCCGGAAGAGTTTCATCTGGTGATCCTCGACAACGGACGAAGCAAGATCCTAGGCGGACCGCTCCGAGAAAGTCTGTTTTGCATTCGCTGCGGTGCCTGCCTGAATGCTTGCCCGGTTTATCGCAGCGTCGGGGGACACGCGTACGGCGGCGTTTACAGCGGCCCCATCGGCGCGGTGATCACACCGCTGTACGACGGCCTCTCGGCCAACCACCATCTGCCCCACGCGTCGAGTTTGTGCGGCGCGTGCCAGGCGGCTTGCCCGGTGAAAATCCAAATCCCCGAGATGCTGGTCCGGTTGCGCGAGCAATTGCACGAAGAACCTTCTTCTCAAGGTCGCTTTGAAAAAATCGCCTACCGCTGGTGGGCGTGGATGCAACGTAACCCAGCCTGGTACCGGCGAGTCACGTGGCTGGCTTCGCGGACGATCGGCTGGTGGCGCCGCAAATCGGGTTGGATTTCGCGGCTGCCAGGCAAGTTGCACGGTTGGACGGCGAAACGAGATTTTCCCGCTCCCGCCCCACAACGATTCCGCGACTGGTGGCGCAAGGAGGGAAATCGTGACGCGTGAATTGTTTTTGCAGCGAGTCCGCGAAGCGGTAACCCAAGGCGCGCCGTACCGTGTGCAAACCCGGCCCATTCTGCCTGGCGCGGGGTACGCGGGCGTTCAAGGCGACTGGTGCGAGCGATGGGCGGCCGAAGCCACGGCGGTAGGCGGCATGGTCGAACGATGTGCCAACGAGGATGCCGCCCGCGAGCGATTGATTGCGATCCTGGAAGAGCACAAACCTCGTTCTGCGCTAATCTGGAAACACCCGCTACTCGAACGATTTGGCCTCCGCGACGTTTTAGGACAAAAATCCGTAGCCGTTGTCGATCCGGAGACGCAGCGCTCGCAAGATTTGCCGGCCAGAAAGCGGGCCCGTATTGCCGCCGAAATTGGAATTACGAGCTGCGATCGCGCGGTGGCCGAAACCGGATCGCTGATGATGTGCGCGGGTTTTGGACACGAACGGGTGGCCTCGCTCTTGCCTCCCATCCACGTGGCCATTGTTTGGCGAGAACAACTCGTCGCCGACTTGATGGACGCACTCGCCTGGGTTCGCGAACAATTTGGCGATGCCATCCCCAGCAACGTGGTGTTCATCACCGGCCCCAGCAAGTCGGGCGACATCGAGCAGCAGCTCACCATCGGCGTCCATGGCCCGCGGCAGTGGCGGACCTTGTTGATTGAAGGGTAAGCCGGCAGCCCTTGTACTGTTTCGGGCCCCGCAATCCTTGTTGAATCCAACCCGCCCCAACGGCGCACGCGGTAGGGATTGCGCGGCAGGGAAATTTTGCCCAACGGTTTCGCCGCGAACATGCCGAACGAGTGGGATAGCATTTCTTAGCGAGCACACGTCCGTTTCGATCATGGGCCGAGACGATGGCCACCAGTCGAACCACTTTGGAGATTCCCGCGTTACGTCCGCGCGGGCTGCGCCTTTGCGATCTGGCTTATCGTGATCCGACTCACGGAGCATCGTGGTCACATCGCCGAGTTCCTGAACACAATCGCCTTCGAATTGATACCGCAGAATCGACGCTCGTACGCCCCCACATTTGCTCCGCGCCGACAACAGAAAAGGCAGTTGTCCGATTCCATTCTTCGCGCGCCATCGGTCAATCGCACAGCGACTTGCCGACCGGACTGTGGACCTTCTTTGACCGCGCGGGGAACAAGGACTGCGAAGGGCGGTACGAGCAAGGCCGCCGCACCGGCCTGTGGCTATTCTGGTACTCCAATGGCACGATCGATTCGATGGGCGAGTATGCCGACGATCTGGAAGAAGGGCCTTGGATCTCGTTTCACACTTCAGGAGTGATCGAAGAAGAGGGGCGATATCGCGCCGGAGAAAAAGTCGGCATCTGGACGTATACCAGTCGCTTTGGATCGCGATCTGTTCGCGATCACGGCCGGCAATAATTGGCATCGCAGCGTTGGATGTGACTGCGATCACATCGCCGCCGTGTCCTTCTACGGCCCCAGCAGGCCCGCGCCCCAAAACAGATAGGCTGCCGGCGCAGAGAGCAATACGGAATCTAAGATGTCGAGCACGCCACCAAGGCCCGGCAGCCAGGTGCTACTGTCCTTACGAGCGGAATCGCGTTTGAACATCGACTCGGCCAAATCGCCGACGACGCCTAGGCTCCCCACAACCAAGCCATAGAGCAGCGTGGGGATCACCGCAGGCTGCTGGTAGCCAGTCCTTACGATGAGCGGCGCAATCCAGGCAAAAAAGAACCAGCTTGCTGCTGCCGAAGCCAACACTCCGCCAATGGTTCCTTCGAGCGTCTTACCAGGGCTCAATGCCGGAAAAAGTTTTCTTCGCCCCAACAATCGCCCTGTAAAGTAGGCACCGACATCCGACATCTTCACCACCACCAACAGCGAAACAACGGCAGTCATTCCCCACTGGTTGTTGTTGAACATTCTCAGTACCACCAGGAACGACATCGGGATCGCTACGTACGTGACGGTGAACATCGTCAACGCCGCATGGACCAAATGCCTGGCAGGGCCGTCGTATTGAAATACGTAAACCGCCATCGTCAGGATCAATGCGACGGCAAGGGCGATATTCGCCCAGGCTAGCGACATCCAGCGGTCCGGTGCCAGGAACTCGCCATCCGAGTGGGCAATTGCCGTGGCCGTGTACGTCGCAAGGACCACGAGCAGCGAACCCACGAACGCAGGCCACCGAATGGGGTGCATTCCCTGCGCGGCCAAGAGGGCCAAGCACTCGTGCGTCGCCAATACCACGACGCTGAGAAAAAAGGGGAGGAGCCACAGTCCCAAGATGGGCGCGCCAAAACGCCCATAGTCGAGGACCATCAGTCCGATCAAGATCGTCAGAATCACCCCGGCCGAAAGAAGGCGCCAACGCAGCATGAGTGATCGCTAGGAGTGGTAACTCGGAAACAAGAAGCGACGAGTGGGTTGGCCAAGCAGGGCCAACCCCTCAAATCATCGCCCAAATGGCAAAACTGCGAAAGGCGACTAATGCTCCTTTCGTAGCTGCACTCGCCAAGAGTGCCGTCGCCCCGCAGGTGGGCGAACGCAGCGACAGCCGCAGCGCCTAGCCACTAGGCCTTGGTCGTGGTCTTCACGCGGCAGATGTACATATCGGCGGTGATGTACAGGGTTGTCCCGTCGCCGCCAAATTTGCAGTTTGCCGTGGCTTCGCCGGTGTTGAGGCGGCCCAGCAACTTGCCTTCTTTGTTCAAAACACAAACGCCACCGGGGCCGGTCGCCCACAGGTTGCCCGCCTTGTCGACCGCCAATCCGTCGGGCAAGCCTTTGTAGCCTTCCTTGTTCACCATCGACGATTGGTCGTTGAAGACCTTGCCTTCGCCGAGCGTTCCATCCCCTTTCACGGGGAACGCTTTCCAAATCGCGAGTGCCGGATCGCTATTGGCGACATAGAGCGTTTTGAAGTCGGGCGAGAAACCGATCCCGTTCGGGCGAGTCATTTCCTTAGTGAGGAGCGTGACCTTGCCATCTTTGCCAAGACGATAGACACCGCACCAATCGAGTTCGCGCCCCGGATCGTCGTATTGCTTCGGCAGACCGTAAGGCGGATCGGTGAAATACAAATCGCCATTGCTGTGGAAGATCAAGTCGTTGGGGCTGTTGAATCGCTTCCCTTCGTACTTATCGGCCAAGACCTTGGCCTTGCCGTCGGCGGTCATCTGCTTCACGACGCGATCGCCGTGGCAGCACATCGTCAGACGGCCCTCCGGGCTGAGCATCAGGCCGTTGGTGCCGGGTTCGGCGCCGGTGAAGGGTTCCTTGCCGCTGTAGCCGATCTTCTCGGCGAAGACGCTGATGCCGCTCTTGGGGTCCCACTTCACAATGTGGTTGCGGGGGATGTCGGAGAAGAGCAGATACCCTTCCTTCATCCAGACTGGCCCTTCGGCCCACTCGAAGCCACCGGCGAGGACTTCGATCGTGGCGTCGGCCGGCACGAGCTTGTCGAACGCTGGATCGAGCCGCTCGATTTTGCCGATCGTCTTGGGCAGATCCTTTTTGGCATCTTCAGCTTTCGCATGCATGGCATGAGCCAATCCAATCGTTACTGCAACACCGCTGGCGACGAACTCGCGACGATTCGTGGGCATGATTCTTATCCCTGTCATTGGAAAGGAGGGGCGATTCAAAGGCGGAGGGACGTCCCTTTGCGGGACGACTGCTTCGAACATTAGAGTAAATGGACCCCGCGCGCAAAGGAACATGGCTAGGTGCCGCGCGGCGGAATTTTGTACTCAAATTCGTCTCCGTATTGCCTCTGAAATAGCCCATCGCGTATGCCGCAAGTCATCATTAAAAAACATCTCCCTTCGGGCACCATCCTTCTGGAAAACCCCAAGAAGGCCAACGCCCTCACCCGCCGCATGGTCGAAGAACTGCGACAGGCGTTCGACGACTTTCACAACGAGAAAAAGGTCCGAGCGGTGATTCTGACCGGTTCGGGGAACTCCTTTTGCTCTGGCGTCGACCTGGCGGAAATCCACGAAGCGATCGACTCGCCCGACGCGATGCAGCAGTGGTTCGAGGACGTTACGGCGATTCGAGATCTCCTGGAGACGATGCTGCGCTATCCTAAACCGATCATCGCCGCCGTAAACGGAGCCGCGCGAGGAATCGGCGGCGCGCTCGTGCTGGCCAGCGACCTAGCCATCGGGTGCGAAGCGACGACGATTGGTTTTCCCGAAACGCTGCGCGGACTCGTCGCGGGACTGTCGACCCCGCTGCTTCATTTCCGCTTAGGCGGATCGTGGGCGAGCCAACTGCTTCTCACGTCGCGCGTGATCGGCATCGAAGAAGGATTGCGGGCGGGGTTGTTTCACGAGCACACGACATTCGACCTGCTGTGGGCGCACGCGCATCGCCTGGCCGAACAAATCGCGCTCGCGGCTCCCGAGTCGCTGCAGCTCACCAAGAAGCTCTTGAACGAAACAGTCGCGGAACAGATGAGCGTTTTGCTCTCGGCATCGGCCGCTGCCAGCGCGACCGCCCGCACAACCGATGCCGCGAAAGAGGGAATCGCCGCGTTCCTGGAGAAGCGCCCACCCAAGTGGCCAGGCTAAGCGATGCCGCAAATGCCCCCGCGCGCGGCACGGACATTTCTGCCCGTGCCGCGCCTGAAGCATCAATGCGACTCGTTGGGCGACTCCGAAGAGTCGCACCCGTTTTAGTTGACTCGGGGTCTTAGCCCCTTAGCTTTTTGTAACAACTCGACAAACTCTTTTCGCCAGCCTTGGGCGTCTTCACCGATCGACGATTGAGCGATTTCAATCGCCGCGTCGAGATTGGCATCACCCCGGAACTGCGAATCCCTGAGCACAAGTCCGGCCATGGCGACGGCGGTCGCGAAGCGAAAGCTCTCGCTGGCCTCTCGCGCCGCCCCGCCACGGTCGGTGATCGCGGTTTCAAATTCTGCCGCCGGCATGTCTTCGGTGGCATCGGGCGACTTGTATCGCAGGCGAACCGTCAGCAATTCCCGGCTGATGTCGTTTTCTTCCAAGCTCACCGGTTTGATTTCCGGCCCAGCCGAAACGGCATTCTTTTGATATTTGAGTTTTTCAACAACCGGCGCCGCCGATCCGACCAGCGCGACTTCGTAAAGAGCGGTCACCGTGTGGCCAGCTCCGATCTCGCCAGCATCTTTTTTGTCGTTCCGGAAATCGCGATTGGCCATCACCCGGTTTTCGTAACCGATCAATCGGTACGAAGCGACTTGCGCCGGATTGAATTCAAGCTGGATCTTTACGTCCTTAGCAATCGTCACTAGGCTCCCGCTTATCTGTTCGACGAAGACTTTGCGAGCTTCTTTCAGCCCATCGATGTACGCATAGACGCCGTTTCCGTGGTCAGCAATCTTTTCAAGCTTCGCATCTTGCAGGTTCCCTTCGCCAAATCCCATCACCGAGAGATAGACTCCTGACTTTGCCTGTTCGGTAATGAGTTGCACGAGTGCATCGTCGCTAATGACTCCCACGTTCAAGTCGCCGTCGGTGCAGAGAATGACGCGGTTGACGCCTCCTTCGATGAAGTTCGCCTTGGCTTGCTCGTAAGCCAACTTGATGCCCGCACTCCCATGAGTACTTCCTGCCGAGTACAACGAATCGAGAACGGAAATGATTCGATTCTTTTGGGTGCCATTGGTCGGCGGCAATTTCAGGCCGGCGCTTCCTGCGTACGTGACGATGCTGACGTAGTCTTTCGCCGTGAGTTCATTCGTCAACATGGCGAGTGCACTCTTCAGCAGCGGCAGCTTGTCCTCTTCATTCATCGAGCCCGATGTGTCGATCAGGAAGACAAGGTTGCTGGACGGTCGCTCTGCCTTCTCGACTTCTTTCCCTTTAAGGCCCACGCGGATGATCCGATGCCCGCGATTCCACGGGCATTCCGCCGCCTCCAAGTGAACCGCGAAAGGATGCTGATCGCTCGGCGTTTGGTAATTGAACTGGAAGTAGTTGAGGAGTTCCTCGATTCGAACCGCGTCCGGAGGTGGAAGCTGCCCATTTTGGAGGAACCGCCGAACATTGGCGTAGCTGGCCGTATCGACGTCGATGGCAAAGGTCGAGAGAGGAACCTCATTCACATTGGAGAAGCGATTCTCGGGCAGCACTTCGTACTGTTCGCGGTTTATTGCCTCAGAGCGAGTTGCTCCCGTGGCCACATCAGCTGTTTGGGGGAAAGCAAAGGAAGTTCGTCCCGCGCCACGCCCATCACATCCGACCCATGCCACCGCAAATACCAGCGGCAGCCATCGCCAAAGTGAACCAGCCCAACGATCAGATAAAGCACCGATCATAAGAAGATCCTTATTCGTAGGCCGCCAGAGCAAAGGCGAGCTAGCTAAGGGACACAATAAGAAGCCTCGCCCTTATCACGGGGGTGAGACGTGAACCACAAGCGGCGTTTCCATCCTCGACAGCCCCATACGAACGAGGATTACAAGTGGTTCATAATCATTCTGAAAAAGATCTTAGGAAGTTGGCCACAGAGGGCGCAGAGAGAGTTTCGAATGATGAGTCGGGGCGATCTCCCATGCGTCGGAGATCGCCACCATTTCCGCGTCAACCTGGTGCGACTCGGTCAGTCAAATACCTTCCTATCTCTGAGGTCTCTGTGACCTCTGTGGCAAAATCTACTGACCACGAGATTGCAGAGCCCGGGCCTTTCGCAAGAGATCGACGAACTCGGTTCGCCAGCCTTGGGGATCATCGCCGATCGCGGTCGAGGCGATTTCGATGGCTGCATCCAGGTTGGAATCGCCGCGGAAACTCGACTGTCGCAGCACCAGTCCCGCCATCGCGACGGCTGATGCGAAGCGGAAGTTCTGGCTGGCTTCGCGAACCGTGGCGCCGGGATTGGCCAGTGCGGTTTCGAATTCGGTCGCCGGATCGTTCTCGGTCGCCTCGGGATTCTTGTAGCGAAGGCGGACCGTGAGCAGTTCCTTGCTGATGTCGTCCGCAGCCGCACCTGCCGGAGCAGGAGATCGATCGGCCACGGGTTGATACTTCAGTTTGACGGCCGGATCGGGGGTCGCGCCCGCAGGAACAATTTCGTATAGAGCTGTCACGGTATGGCCGGCTCCGATTTCGCCGGCATCCTTTTTATCGTTGCGGAAGTCCTTGTTCTCCATCACGCGATTTTCGTAACCGAGCAGGCGATAGGCCTGAACTTGCTTGGGATTGAACTCCAGTTGGATCTTCACATCCTTCGCAATGGTCACCAGGCTGCCACTCATCTGGTCGACGAAGACCTTGCGAGCCTCCCTCAGACCATCGATATAGGCATAGACCCCATTGCCATGGTCGGCGATTTTTTCGAGTTTGCCGTCCTTCAGGTTGCCGGTGCCGAATCCCATCACCGAGAGGTACACGCCCGTCTTGGCCCGTTCCTTGATCAGTTCGACCAACGCATCGTCGCTGGTCACGCCGACGTTCAAATCGCCATCGGTGCATAGGATGACGCGGTTGGTTCCCTCCTGGATGAAGTTCGCCTTGGCTTGTTCGTACGCCAGCATGATCCCGGCACTGCCGTGAGTGCTCCCACCGGCGAGGAGCTGCTCGAGCGTCGAGATGATCTTTTCCTTGTCGTTGCCGCTGGTAGGCGGCAGGACGAGTCCGGCACTTCCTGCGTAGGTCACGATCGTCACGCGATCCTTAGCCGAGAGTTCCCGCGTGAGCATCGTGAGCGCGCTCTTTAGCAGCGGGAGCTTGTCTTCCGTCTGCATCGAACCCGATGTGTCGATCAGGAACACGAGGTTGCTGGAAGGACGCTCGGCCTTGTGGATTTCTTTTCCTTTCAGCCCGACGCGGACCAACCGATGCTCCCGGTTCCAGGGGCACTCCGCTGCCTCCAAGTGAACGGCGAATGGCCGCGAATCGGTCGGCGTCGGATAGCTGTACGTGAAGTAGTTGAGCATTTCCTCCATCCGAATCGACGATGGGGGCGGCAGCTGATTGTTGTTCAAGAACCGTCGCAGGTTGGCGTAGCTGGCCGTATCGACGTCGATAGCGAATGTCGAGAGAGGAACGTCCTTTACATCGAAGTAGGAGTTCTCGATGTAGGTCTCGTACTGCTCGTAGAAGTCCTCCGCCTCCGCAAAGCGTTGAGGAACGCTCGCTCTTCTCGCACGGGCAACCTGGGCACCGTCGCGATAATAGTACCCTCGCTCCGAATAGTCGGTCTCTCCGTCATGAAGTTGAGGGCCTGCGCCCTTCATTCGTTGGCCATAGCCACCCTGCCCGCCGCCTAGGCCACCTCCGCTTTGCTCAGCCTGCGATTGGATTTCGTCGACTTCCTCTTCAGGCCTTTCACCCGATCCGTAGCCTCTGCCGCCTTTGCCCGACATGCTCCCACGGCCGCGTCGAAATCCTTCACTCTGACTAAATGCACTGGCTGTGCTCCGATTCGCCGATTGTCCCTGAGCAGGCCCGCTGCCACCGGTTGGTCCTGCCGATCCTCCCATAGAGCCGGTGGGAGAATACCCGGGCATTCCGCCCATACCCGGCACGCCCCCCATCGGCCGTCCCCCGGAAATGCCCGAAGAGACAGAAGCCCCGCCACCGGGGCTCATTCCAGCCGACGCGCTAACTCCACCAGGCATACCAGCCCCTCCTGATGCATTCGGCGCCGGCATGCCCGACTTGCTGCTGGCTTGGGACTCTTTTCGCACCGAGCTCGCATAGGCTGATGGGGCGTAATTTGCATCTCCCGAGGAATCGCCAACACCGTTCGACGATTCGTTCATCGAAAGATCTTTGGCCGCCTCAACATTCCCTTCTTCCTGATAACGATGCTCAACAATCAGAGAAGAGGTTTCAATCTGCTTCGTGTTGTTCGCAACTTCAGCTCGCCGGGCGGATTCTCGAGCCGACTGCACCGCCGGCATCAAGAGCGTCGCTAAGACTGCAACTATCCCGACACAAATCAACACTTCGGCGATGGTCATCTGAAACCGCAGATTCCATTTCGATTTGCTCGTCGACGTATTTTTTGCTGGCGACGGAGCGTCGACCGCGTTCGGATTGTCCGGCGTATTCTTAAAAAGAGCTGTGTCTTTGTCTCCGGTGCTGGCGGCCTCAAGCCGCTGCGTCAAAAGACTGCGAAGCTTGCCGCTCGACTTGCCTTTCGCGTCGGACGTATTCCGAAGCAACTCGCCCAACTGGCGAATCGACTCGACGTGTTGCCGCAGTGCTGCATTCTTCTCAAGCAACCCTTCGACCGCCTTGCGTTCGATCTCAGTCACTTGATCGAGCGCATACGCGGTCACCATGGCCATGGTGCGTTCTTCGACGCTGGCGTTCTCGGGTGAAAGCTCGCCTTGGCCGTTGTTGGTGTGCTTATCGTTCATGGCTCTCTCCAGTGGTCGATGTTTTTTTGTCGACCGGGAAGCGATGTTTAGGTAGGAAAGGCAATGTTCACTTTGTGCGACTCGGGAGAGTCGCACCACTTTTAGGTCAACACACTTTGGAGGGAGGGGTGTGCTTTGAGTGCGATGAGCGCCCGGTGGACCACCACGCGGAGCGTGCTTTCGTTTTGCTGCAAAATCTCGGCGATCTCGCAGTAAGTAAAACCTTCCGCCCACAGCGCTAATGACTCACGCGCATTGGCCGGCAAATCGGCCATCGCCTTTTGCACGTGGGCGTGCAAATCGGCTTGCTCGGCGCGAGCGGCCGGATTGTCGTCGTGGTCGGTAACGGCTTCTCCGCGTCGTTCGCTGCTGGCGGCGAAACCATTCGCGCCGTCCCGCTTAGCAGAAAGGTTGCCATTCTCTGACGAAGGGCCCGACTCGCGTTGACGCTGTCTAAGTACGTCCATGGCACGGTTCCGACAAACAGTGAAAAGCCATTTCCCCATCCGCGGCTCGACGTCATCCAAATTGGCATCGAGCAATTTCAGAAAGGTGTGCTGGACGGTATCGCGGGCGGCATGCTCGTCGCGAAGCAATCGCACGGCATAACGCAGCAATCGGCACTCGAATGCGTCGAGAGCCGACAACACGATGTCTCGTTTGCGATTCGCCGAGGTCATATGTGCGGCGGCGGTCATGTGGTCGCCGATTCCTACCCGTTCGCCCACTCTTTCTAATAGAACAACGGCGCGGGGGACCGTCCGTTTCAGATTGCGAGCAGGATTCTTAAGAGAACGCCTTAAAGGCATTCTAAGTGCAAACGCAGCAATGGGTTGCAGCGCCGATTGCGCAAACTATCGCGAGCCCGAGAGAACGCTTTCGTATACGCCCCGAATGGCTTTGGTCATCGATTCGTGGCGGAATTGGTCGGTGAAGCGCTCTTTGCCCGCCCTTCCTAGCTTGCCGCGAAGTTCGGGATTCGAGACCAACTTCTCCAGAGCCTGTGCGAGCGCCGCCACATCGCGGGCCGGCACGAGGTAGCCCGTCTGATCGGAAATACAAACCTCCCTGGCACCATCGATGTCGTAGCTCACCACCGGTTTACCAGCGATCAGTGCCTGCGGGAGCGCTCGTGCCAGGCCTTCGCGAAGACTAGCGTGGACAAGCAAATCGGCCGCTCCAAGCAACGATGGAATCCGAACCGGATCGACCAGCCCTGTAAAGACAAAGTGCCTGGTCAAGCCCGCGTCGGCGATTTGCTTTTCAAATTTCGATCTTAGGACGCCATCACCAATTAAGAGGAAGCGAGCGTTTGGGCAATTCGCGACGAGCAGCTTCGCGGCCGCAATCACATCGTCGTGCCCCTTGAGTTCGAAGAGCCTCGCGATCTTCGCGATGACGACATCAGTATCGGCGAACCCAAGCTCCCTTCGAGTTGCTGCGCGCTGCTCGTTCGCATTGAGGAATGGCTCGACCTCCATTCCGCTGTAGATCGTGATGAACTTTTCTTTGGGCGCGACCCCGCCTTTTACCATCAGATCGGTCATGGCATCGGCGACACTGATCAGTTTGTGGCAACGCTTGGCGGCATAGCGCTCCGCCCATCGATAGAAGTTCCGTGCTGTCGCGCTCTGGTAAGGGTAGAAAGGTGCGCCGTGAACGGTATGGATGATCGCCGGAATGCGTTCGGCCCATGCCGCCGTTCGGCCGAGAATGCCTCCTTTGGCACTGTGCGTGTGTACGACGTCGGGCTTGAACGCTCGCAGCGTTGCTCGCAGTTGGCGGTACGCTTGCCAGTCGCGCAGCGGGTGAATCGACCGCTGCAGAACGGGCATACGGCGAACGGGAACATCAACCGCCATCGGGCGACTGAGCAAATCTCCCTCGGGTCCCGTTTCGATTCCCGTGATCAAGAGCACGTCGTCGCCAAAATCACGAATCAGATCTTGGCAGTTGTAGAGCGTATTTTCCTGCGCGCCCCCGATCATCATTCGGGTAATCACATGGGCGACGCGCATCGGAGTCTCTAACGAAGGATTCGGCAGGCAAAAAGGGATTACAAAACTGTAGCCCACAAGCGTACGTTTTGGCGAGTATCATGGGGCAAAACTCTTGCCGTCCTTCCCGGGAGATTTGCCCATGTCGTTACGCTTGCAAGCTGGTCGTGGTACGAGATTTACGTCGATTTGGTTCGCTGCCCTGTTGGCGGTAACCGTCGCGGCAGCACAGGACGTTCCCAAGGGCGAAATCTCCCAGCACGTCTTTGACAAATCGAAAATCTTCCCCGGAACGACGCGGGACTATTGGATCTACATCCCCAAGCAATACGACGCCAGCAAGCCGGCTTGCGTCTACATCAACCAAGATGGCATCCAGTACAACGCGCCTCAGGTCTTCGACAAACTGATCGCCGAAGGGGCCATGCCAGTCACCATTGGCGTTTTCGTGACGCCCGGCAAAGTGAAAGCCCAAAGCGATCAGGCACTCGACCGATTCAATCGCAGCTTCGAATACGACGGCCTTGGCGATGGTTACGCCCGGTTTCTGCTGGAAGAATTGCTGCCCGACGTCGAGTCGAAGAAAACCGCCGATGGCCGGGCGATCAAGTTGTCGCAAGACGGCAACGACCGTTGCATCGCCGGCGCCAGCAGCGGGGCAATCTGTGCCTTCACCGCCGCATGGGAACGCCCCGACGCTTTCCGCCGCGTCTACAGCACGATCGGCACGTACGTGGGTCTGCGCGGCGGACAAGACTACAGCACGCTGGTCCGCAAATACGAGCCCAAGCCGCTTCGCATCTATCTGCAAGACGGTTCGAACGACCTGAACATCTACGGCGGCGACTGGTGGATTGCCAATCAGCAACTCGAGCGTTCGCTCACGTTCGCCGGGTACGAAGTAACCCACAACTGGGGCGATGGCGGACACGACGGCAAGCACGCAACCGAAATTTTTCCCGAAGCCATGCGGTGGATTTGGAAAGACTGGCCCGCCGGAGTCAAAGCGGGCAAAGGCTCAGCGCAGCTTCAGGAAATCCTGATCCCAGGCGAAGATTGGAAACTGGTAGGCGAAGGCTACAAGTTCACGGAAGGTCCCGCGGTCAACGCCGCAGGCGAAGTCTTTTACAACGATGTCGGCGCCGGCAAGACGTTCAAGGTGGCGGTCGACGGCTCCGTTTCGCAGTGGCTCGACAACAACGATGGCGCCGACGGCCAGGCTTTCGGGCCGGATGGACGGCTCGTCGCTGCCGCAGGGAAAATCAACGCGATCACGGCCCGCGATGCCAACGGCAACGTGACGAAACTCGCTGATGGCTTCCGCGGAAACGATCTTGTCGTTCGTCACGATGGCGGCATCTACGTCACCGAGCCGGACTGGAACGGCACCGATCCCAGCAAGCTCTGGTATGTCGGCCCGACAGGCGAAAAGAAGGTGGTCGACACGGGCCTTAGATTCAGCAACGGAATTTGCATGTCGCCCGACCAATCGCTGTTGTACGTGGCTGACACCCGAAGCCACTGGGTCTACAGCTACCAGATCCAGGCCGATGGCACGCTTGCCTACAAGCAAAAGTACTTCCACCTGCACGTGCCCGACACGGCCGACGATTCCGGTGCCGATGGGCTGCGAACCGACCGCGATGGCCGACTCTACGTCGCCACGCGAATGGGTATCCAAGTCTGCGACCAACCCGGCCGCGTGAATTGCATCATTCCAACGCCCAACGGCAAGATCGCCAACCTCTGTTTCGGTGGCAAAGATTTCCAAACGATCTACGCCTGCTGCGGCGATAAAGTTTATTCGCGGAAGGTGAAGACGACCGGCGCGCACGGTTGGCAACAACCAAACAAGCCGGGGAACCCGCGGCTGTAGATCGCGTTACTTTCTTCGCCGCAAGACGTAGATCACGTCTTCAATCTCGGGGCCGATCTCGATCGGCTCCTTGACGTTGTAGGCGAAGTCGTAGGTTTCCACGACTTCCCACTCCGGAACAGACGCGATGAGCTTTTCCATTTGCCGCGCCGTGTACATCCGGAAGATCAGATCGTTGACGATGCGAAATGTGTCGGTAAGGCTCTGAACGTCGACGGTCATGCGACAATGCTCGCGACGGCTCTTGAGATCGCGCGAAACCGTGCGAACCGTTGTCTGCACCGCTAAGTGCCCGCGCTGGCCCGACCAACGCTCTTCCTCCATGGGCTCGGCTTCGGTCGGCGTGAGATGCATCCCGAGAACGTAGAGGCTGCCGGGCGACATCGCGCCGGCCATGCAGCGCAAGTGACCGCGGGCCTGCGACTCGGTTTGCAAATGACGAAAACTGTTGATCGTGTTAAAGGCCGCATGGGCGGGGCGATCAAGCTGAAAGTCGGCCATGTCGGCCACGAAGACCGTCTCCTTTTGCCCGTGGCGTCTTAGTCGCGCGTTGGCATACGCAACCGCCTTGGGATTCAGATCCAATCCAACCGTCTTGTAACCATCTTTTGCAAAACGCACCAGCAAGCGAGCGGTGCCGCAAGCGGGCTCGAAGATGGTCCGCACCTTTCGTCGTCCGCCGTGCTTGCGAAAGGCTTCCTTCAAGAAGTGGTACTCGGCCTGCCAGTGCGAACCGTACACCAGGTCGTAGTAGCGAGGGAAATCGTACAGCGATTGCTTAAGAGTTTTCACGGAGTTGAGCAGGCTAGTGCGACCAGCTTGAAACAAAGAAGGCTAGTCGGACGGTGAGGTTTCCGCAACCGCGCGACGCATCGCGACGACTGACCCATAGCCAAAACTCTTTTGCAGGTAACGGGTGACTGGATACCCAAGCCGAGGCAGCCAATGCCGCGGGTGCGAATACGCGAGCAGGTCGTACCAAACTGTCTCGTCAGGCGTCATCTCCACCGAGAAACGCTCTTCGCCGCATTCGGCATGCCCCGGTAGCGTTCCATAGGCAAAGCCAAAACGCTTTGTCGGCGCCGTTTCATCGACTGTGTAGACAATCCGGCAAGCGTTCGGCCACGTGATTGGCCCCAGCTCAACGACAACCACGACGACAGTTCCGACTTCGATCGGGGCGTCATCAGGATAGATCGACACCCACGATTGGCGGAACATCGCCCAATTGCGAATAGCCGTTTTGGCGCGCTCGAAGTCACGTTCGCCATGACCAATTGCTTCGTGCCGCGTGTCGACAACAAAGCCAGGCGGCACCGGACCTCGCGTCATTCCAGCAAACGGATAAGTAAACGCAAGGTCGCGTTGTTCGGCCAGGTAGCGATCCAGTTGTGACGACATCGGTCCCTCTCCACGTTTGCCACGTGAGAACAAACCGCTTACTTCACCACAAAGTTAACCAGCCGCCCTGGGACAACAACCGTTTTGACAATCGTCTTACCAACAAGGAGTTCGGCGATCCTCGGATCTTCCTTGGCGGCAGTCACCAGGGTTGGTTCGTCGCAGTTGGCCGGAACGGTGACTTTGCTGCGCAGCTTACCGAGGATCTGCACGGGTACTTCAACCTCACTGTCGCGGGTCCACGTTTCATCTGCGACGGGCCAAGGTTCGTAGGCCAACGTTTTGCCATGACCCAACAACTGCCACAGTTCCTCGGCGATATGCGGCGCCATCGGCGACAGGATTAGCGCGAATCCTTCCAGGGCAGCCTTGGGTCGCACCGTCTCTTTGGTGAAGAAATTCACAAACTCCATCAATCGCGCAATCGCCGTGTTGAACTCGACCCGCTCATAATCGCGGGTGACGGCAGCAATCGTTTTGTGCAGAACGCGATTCTGCTCATCGGTTGGTGCGACATCTTGTACCGCCGGCAGCAGCGCCAACTCTTCGGCATCCTGATCGACAAATAACCGCCACGCGCGATCGAGGAAATTCTTAACGCCGCTCACGCCTTGCATGCTCCAAGGCTTCGTCGCTTCGAGCGGCCCCATGAACATTTCGTAGAGGCGCAGTGAGTCCGCCCCGAAGTCCTTCACGACTTCGTCGGGATTGACGACATTCCCGCGCGCCTTTGACATCTTGTGCGCCCGGCTATCGACGCGAACACCTGGTTGGCCCTTGAGGACCCACAGGTCCCCTTTTTTCTCGACAGCGTCGCCTTCGAGCTTGACGCTCGTTACAGCGGCCTTGGTCTTTTTGTGCTGGTAGCTTCCGTCGTCGAGTTCAACCACGTCGGCGGCGCTGACGAACTGGCCATCGGCCGTCTGGTAGCCGGTGAATTCGACTTCGCCCAGGATCATGCCTTGATTGATCAGCCGCTGGAACGGTTCCTTCGTGCTCACATAGCCACGGTCGAACAGCACCTTGTGCCAAAACCGTGAATACAGGAGGTGGAGCACGGCATGTTCGGCTCCGCCCACGTAGAGATCGACCGGCATCCACGCCTTCTCCTTTTCGCGATCGACAAAGGCCTTGTCGTTTTTGGGATCGATGAAGCGCAGGAAATACCAACAAGAACCCGCCCATTGCGGCATGGTGTTGGTTTCGCGCCGGTAGCGTTTGCCGTCGATGACAGGATAGAGCCAAGACTCGGGAGCCTTACCCAGCGGCGGCTCGGGGCGGCCGTGCGGCTTGTAGTCGTCCAGGTGCGGCAGGTCGACTGGCAGATCTTTTGCATCGACGGCGCGGATCGCCCCTGTCGGTTTGCCGTCGGCACCCAACTCGTGCAGGATCGGAAAGGGCTCGCCCCAGAACCGCTGGCGGCTGAAGAGCCAGTCGCGCAGCTTGAAGTTCACCGCTTCGCGGCCTTGGCCCGCTTTGGTCAAATCGGCGGTGATCTTCGCTTTGAAGGCTGGAGTTTCCAGACCGTTGTAGGGCCCCGACTGGATCGCTTTGCCAACGGCGGGAAAGCATGCGGTCCCCGCAAGAACGGCCTCGCGATCGACGTCGTCATGGCCCGATGGATCGACCACGGCAACGACGGGGATCGAGTACGTCTGCGCGAATTCAAAGTCCCGCTCATCATGCGCCGGCACGGCCATGATCGCACCCGTGCCGTAGCCAATCAGAACATAGTCGGCGACGTAGATCGGAACCTTTTGACCATTCACCGGATTCGTAGCATAGCTGCCGGTAAAGACGCCCGTCTTCTTCTTGGTATCTTCCTGCCGTTCACGGTCGCTCTTGCTGGCTGCGGCTTCGGAGTAGGCTTTGACCGCTGCCGATTGAGCCGGCGTCGTCAGCCTGGCGACAAAAGGATGCTCCGGCGCGATCACCATATAGGTGACGCCAAACAGCGTGTCAGGCCGCGTCGTATAGATCCGCAGGACATCCTCGCCAGGCTTGCGCGGGTAGCCGGAATTTGCACGAGCTTGTTTCCACGCCGCGAACGCCGTCTCGTTTCCCAGGAAGAAGTCGACTTCCGCACCGGTACTGCGGCCGATCCAATCGCGTTGCAATTTCTTGATGCTCTCGGACCAGTCGAGCCCATCCAGATCTTTTTCTAAGCGCTCGGCGTATGCCGTGATCCGCAGCATCCATTGCCGCAGCGGCATCCGCACCACCGGATGGCCACCACGTTCGCTTTTACCGTCGATCACTTCTTCGTTCGCCAGCACTGTGCCCAGACCAGGGCACCAGTTCACCAAAGCGTCGCTTTGATAGGCCAATCGGTGTTCGTCGCGATAGGTAGCGACGGCTGCTTCGCCTTGGGCCTTCACGTCGGCGGGAATCGGCAGCTCGGCGATCGGCCTTCCTTTTTGCTGCTCGTGGTCGAACCAGGTATCGAACAAGACGGTGAAGATCCACTGAGTCCAGCGGAAGTATTCGACATCCGTGGTGGCCAGAGAGCGGTTCCAGTCGTAGCTGAAACCAAGCATCTTTAGTTGCCGCGTGAATTCGGCGATATTTTTTTCCGTTGAAACGCGCGGCGGCGTGTTGGTGCGAATCGCGTACTCCTCAGCAGGCAAACCGAAGGCATCGAAGCCCATCGGATGGAGGACGCTCTTGCCGCGCATCCGCGAGAAGCGGCAGACGATATCGGTCGCCGTGTACCCCTCAGGATGCCCCACGTGCAGCCCCGCGCCGCTGGGGTAGGGAAACATATCGAGCACGTAGAGTTTCGGCCCCGTTGGCATCTCCGGCGTGCGGAACGTTTGGTGCTTTTCCCAGTAGGCTTGCCACTTGGGCTCGATGGTCGCGGGCGTGTAACGGGGCATGGTTCGGCGGGCTCCGGATATCCGGGTCCTGACTGTGTGGGAAACGGGGTCAAGCGAACGATAGATTGTGGATGCACGCGGGAAAATTGGGAATGGCAGGTAGAGACACGCCCGCACGCCTGGCGGTTCATGTAAGCGAAAATCGAGCGGATTTCGGGAGTGAAATTTCACGCAGGATTGCTGTGTGCGACTCGAAAATGATTGCCAAACCCGAATCGACTCGGTCAAACTAGAGGCTCTTCTCTCCCGCCCGCCGATGTGCCCGTCCCACCCTTGCAGCTTTCGAGAATTGCCATGCCGCGAACCTTCGCACTTGCGATCGGGATTTTCCTCGCCTTCTTTTCGAGCCTGCTCGCCATCGAACCCAATGGCGATTGGAAAGAGCGCTCGCAGCGTGAAGAGATCGCCCCACAGTTTGAACAACGAAGTGGTCCCCATGGAGTTGAACTGGAATTAAGGAGTGCGCATCTCAAGGCTACCGACGGCTGGTGGGAGAACAGTTATCCCGTTGAGGCCGCCAAGTGGGTGAGGTTTTCGACGTGGGTGAAATGCGAAAACATCGCGGCCCCGCGCCGAAGCGCCGTCATGAAACTCGAATGGAGAGACGAGCAGGGGAGGGAAGTGCCCTTGGAATCGGACGGCCCCATCGCCACCACCTTCACCGGCTATGCTCCCGGCGCCTACACCGAGCATCCAATGCCCACGGGAAAGCGCGATGGTGAGTGGTTCGAGGTGGCCGGCAGCTACAGAGTTCCGCCTAAGGCGACCCAAGTGGTTGCCGAACTCCATCTCCAATGGACGGAGGACGGCAAAGTGATTTACCGAAGCGTGAAACTCGAAAGGTCCGAGCCACCTGCCGCTCGCAAGGTTCGGATCGGTACGACCCACTTCATCCCGCATGGCGGGAAGTCGGAAGCGGACAACTGCCGCCAGTACGAACCACTCATCGAAAAGGCCGCCAAAGAAAAGACCGACCTGCTCGTGCTGGGCGAAACCATCACCTTGGCCGGTTTGCCTGGCGGGTATGTCGACCATGCCGAAGCGATCCCCGGCCCTTCGACCGACTACTTCTGCCAAGTGGCGAAGAAGCACGCGATGCATTTGGTAGTTGGACTGATCGAACGCGACGGCCCAGCGATTTACAACACCAGCGTCTTGATCGGCCCCGAAGGGGAATTGATCGGCAAGTATCGCAAGGTGACATTGCCGCGAACAGAAATCTCGGCCGGCGTCACGCCCGGCGACGAGTATCCCGTTTTCGAAACGAAGATCGGGAAGATCGGGATGATGATCTGCTACGACGGATTTTTCCCGGAGGTCGCGCAAAGATTAACCGACCACGGCGCCGAGATCATCTGCTGGCCCGTGGCCGGGTGTAATCCATTGCTCGCCAAGGCTCGCGCCTGCGAAAACCACGTCTTCGTCGCCAGTAGTTGCTATTGCGGCAAGGAACTCAACTGGATGCTCTCGGCCATTTACGATCGCGAAGGAACCGTGCTCGCCCAAGGCGAGGAATGGGGCGATGTGGCTGTCGCCGAGGTCGACCTAAGCCAACCACTCCGCTGGCCGAGCCTCGGTGATTTCAAGGCCCACATGTACCGGCATCGGCCTGAGGCGGTTGGGGAGGCGAAGTAACTGAGTTCATCGCTTAGCCAATCGCACCCGTATCAATAGGTCGTTCAACTCCGCCACCGCTTGCGGCGTTTCCGGCAGGTGGGACCGCTGCGACTCCTCCTCGAGAACCGCCAGTAATCGCTCGACTTCTCGTTCGTGAAAAGCCACATCGATGTTGGCAACGCGGCCTTTCTCCGGGCCGTGCAACTTGAGGTCGATTAATTCGGGCAAGTACGGCAGCTTGGCTTCCGCGTTAAGCGTCACGAGGTTTGCCTCCACTTCGCCTGTTCGCATCAGGTGGATGCCCGTGAGCAAAACGCGGTAGACATAAAGCAGGGGCTTGGCCCGCGGCGGATTCTCCTTTTGGAAAAGTTGCCACTGCGTGTGAACAAAGCCCTTGTAGTGATGGGCGTGGTGGCGTGTGACGCAGCGACTCGCGATCGCCTTCAGTTCCTCGTGTTCCGGCGTGGTGTGCAATACCAGCGGCGAGAAGATCTGCTCGAGCACGTAGCCGTTTTTCTTCAGCACCATGGCGAAGAATTTCGCCACGTCGTGCGATACCAAATCGATCTCGAGCCCGCCGTCGACAGTCGAACGATCGATGGTTTCGTCACGCTGAGTCAAACCAACCACGCACTCCAGCGGCAGGATGTGGGCTCCGCGGAGATCGAAGTCGCTGTCGGGCGACGGAAAACCATAGAGGTGCGCGCCGCTGATCGTGGCAAACAGCAGCGGATACGGGACACGCCGGTCAAGCTGCGTCACGTCGAATAGATTTGTTTCTGTTGTCATGGCAGTTCTTCATCTAATGCAGCCCGGCGAGCGCGAATCAAAAACGCATTCGCAGCGGCATAGTCAGGGCGTTCCGGTAATGGCGTACCGGACAGGGCATCGTTCAATTCAGTATGTAGAGCAAGACGCCGTGCATCGATCTGCTCCCACGGAATCTCGCCGCGGCGAATGGCGAGCAACTCATCGCGATGCGATCCGACGTCGACAATGATCTCGCCGTGGCGCATCGCGTGCACCCCCGCCAACAGAAGCCGGATCAGGTGCATGACGTGCTTCCATTTAATTTGCCCGTGATTGCGAAGATCTCCCTGGAGCTTCTTGAACTGCGAGAGAACGTAGCCGTTGTAAGTTTGAAAAATGAGCTGCGATAACAGACGGTCGCGGAGGGCTAAGAGTTCGCGCCCAAGCGGAGTCGCGAATGAAACAATCGGCGAGTAGAGGCACTCCAAGACGTTGGGGTTGCCTTTGAGCGCCAAGACCAACGTCTTGCGCAGCTCCCAGTAACACTCCTGGGAGCGGTCGTCTTCGATTTGCTCCGGAACACCGTAGAGCGACCATTGATGGTCGGCCCGCGGCAAGAAGACTCCGCGGCGGTCGATATCGGAATCTTCGCCCGACAGGCCGTAGGCTTGGGAACCGATCACAACCTGCAGGATCACCCGCTCGCGCAGCTGGGCGCTTTCCACAGTATTGGCGGCGGCCGCCTCGCCATGCAAATCGGCCAGCAAAGCCAGGGCGGAGCGACGTAACGGGGCCTCGAAGCCGTCCGGAAACTGTACCCGGTACGAGTGACTTCCATCGGTGGGCGCCCGCACGACCACGCCTACGGCGCCGCGAGGCTGCTGGAGTACCCCTTCCACCGACGTAACCGGAACCAACGTCACGACTTGCGTGCCGATGGGGATGATCCAATCGGGACCATGGGGAGAAGAACCTGGCAAACCGGACATTTCATCCACCTCGCCGCGAGGGTCGCCAGGACGGCCGGTCCGCCGAGTAGAACGATCGACCCTGCCGGATTTCCGGTCCGAAAACCCGCCTTACCCGACTGGTGCGCTGCGATTTGTGGCAGTTTTCCCAATTTGGGCGCGTTTCGTTGACTTTGATTTTCGCGGCTAATTATACTTCCTAGATCGAGTCTGACGTGCCGATCGGCCCAGGCGGTGGAAGGTCTATTCCCCCTTTGGAGCCCGTTTCGGCGGGTTGGACGGCACTGGTTTCGGCTCCTTTGCTTAGGTCACGAGTCTCGCATCTCCTCTTCGCTTTCACAGGGTTTGCGCCATGAGTCTGTTGGGAAAAATCTTCACGATGCTGATCATGATCATGAGCCTCGTGTTCATGGCACTCGCGATGATGACCTACGCCACCCACCGCAACTGGAAAGTCCAGGCGACCGCGCTGAAGGATCAGCTCACGCAAGTGAAGGCCACTAATATCGCGTTGACGCGGGACGTCGATACGTTGAAGGCGACCGTGGCACGCGAACAAGTCGCGCGCACGTCGGTGGTTGCGACCCTTCAAAGCAAGTTGGCGGTTTCGGCTTCGCAACTACAAAACCAAGAAGCGGAACTGCAAAAGAAGAACGCCGCCCTCACCGAGCAAACCCAAACCGCGAAGTTGGCTGAAGACCGTGCCAAGGCATTGACGGAAGAAACCACGAAGCTTCGAACCGAAGTTCGGCTTGCTCAGGAAGATCGCGACAACCAATACCAACTGAGCCAAAAGCGGCTGGACGACCTGTCGCAAGCAGAAGCCACCAAGCGGACCCTGCAAGAGCGGTTCGACGCGATGACCAAGCAATTCGCCAAACTGAAAGAAGTTGCCACCAAGCGCGGTTTCACCGAGGACGACCTGGTGAAGGACATCACGCCTGACGTCGATGGCCAGATCCTCAAGGTCAGCGACAGCGGCAAGCTTGTTGAACTCTCGATCGGCCGCGACGAAGGTCTCCGCAAGGGACACACGCTGGTCGTCTATCGCGGCAGTTCGTACGTCGGTCGGGTTCAAATCCAAGAAACCGGTCCTGACCGCGCCATCGGTCAAGTCCTGGAAAAATTCAGCAATGGCCCGATCAAGGTGAACGATAGCGTGACGGCAAGCTTGTCGACCACCCGCTAATCACGTTGTCCTTCGGACGGTCCCTCGAACTTTTTGTAGCGCAAGCGAGAGCACAATGTCGCAAGGTTTGGCAACTGCACCCGTTCAAAAGCAAAAGCTCAACGTCTACACCGTGATGTTGGTGATTGCGTTCGTCGCGCTGACGACTGGCTGCGTCTTCCTGTACCTGGAATTGCAACAGTACGGCAAACCACTCGAGTGGTGGGACACACGCAGCGTGCAGGCAAACTAGCTTTCTAGAACTCGTTTAGATTCAACTTCCAACGGCGACTGCGGGCAATTCCCAGTCGCCGTTTTGCGTTCTTGGCGCAACATAGAGCTATTTGCCGGCCCGTTCTTTCAAGCGATTAGCCAAGTAGCCGGCCGTAGCATGGCCGATGACGTGATAGCCAGCCAGGTTGGGATGACGATCACCGTACCAGCCAGGCAAATGGTCGAAGTGGACATCAAGGCGGTTGTCCATGCAGACAATCGTGTTATCAACAATCCACGGCTTAAGCCGCGCGTGCTGCTCGGCGGGTATCTTGTCGAGGCCATATCGCCGGTAATTGAGCATGTTGTGCCCCTTTTCCAACTGCTTGGCGTACGGCGTGTAGAGATCGAACACAGGCGTCTTGGCAAGCTCGGCTCCTTTGGTGATCGCCGCGAGAATCTGCTGATCTTTTTCGGTTGTCATGTAAGGGATGATGGTCGAGGTGACGATCTCCGCCTTGGGAAAATCTTTCCGTAGCCGCTCGACGAGCGACTGCACATCGCTGGGAAAGTTGGTGGCAAAATCTTCTCGGCGGCCCAGGTCGTTGAGCCCGTAGCGAATGATCACATAGTCGATGCCAGGGAGTGGTGCGATTTCTTTGTCGTAGCGGCCCGATCTGAGCAGCCCATCAATGAACTCTCCGTCGCGTCCCTGATTGATCACATTGGTCGGCGGCAGTTCCTTATCGGCAGCGAGCAACTCGCGTACGACATCCTCCAGATGCGGACCTTTAGGTTCCACCCGGCGGCAAACGCTTCCGATGGTCGTGCTGTCGCCGAGCAGAAGGATTTGCACTTTGCCTTCGTGTTCGGCCAAGGCGGTCGAAGCAAAAAAGATCAGCAACAAGGGGACGAGTTGTCTAAGGCGGGAGTTCATCACGGTGGGTTCGCTCGCAATAGAGGTGGGATCACGCAACGGCGTCGCGGCACAACGGCGCGACGCCTGGCGAAACCATTTTGCGAGCAGCTTCAGCGAAAAGATAGCCGCCGCACCATCTCGTTCCGCATTCGCTCAGCGCGAACGTTCGACCAAGGGTACGGGCTGCGGCATGCGTTCGGCTTGTTTTTTGAAGCCACCAAACAGGTTCGGAAAGAACATCGGAACGCGTCGCCGGTAGTCACGATAGGCTTCGCCAAAGTGACCTACCAGGTCGCGTTCTTCAAAGATGACGGCGATGCCCATGTAAAGGGTCATCGTTGCAGCGAAAAGGACGTGGCCGAGCGTCATCGTGGGTGTTGCCCAAAAAGCGATTGTCCACGCCACGTACAGCGGGTGTCGCATGCGTGCGTAGAAGTACGGAGTACGGAACGGCAGCGACGAGTACTCTTTGCCTTGCCAGTGGAGCCATATCTGCCGCAAGCCGAAGAGGTCAAAGTGGCTGATCATTAGCGTCACCAGCGGCACGCCGAACCACCCCACGGCGAACAGGCCCCACATCAGGCCTCGCGCCAATGGGTCTTTGACATCCCAGATCACCATGTCGAGTCCCTGCCACAGCCACATCAGCAACGCAAGGGCGAAAAACGAGAACAAAAGATACGTAGCACGTTCGATTGGCTGTGGAACCACCCGGGTCCAGTACGCCTTGAACCAAGGGCGGGCCATGATCGAGTGCTGCAGGCCAAACAAGAGCACCAGCCCGATATCGATCACTGCCGCAGTCAGTGTATTGGAAGGAGCGGAGTCAATCGATTTGGGTACGCCGAAGTTTCCAACAAACCCAGCCAGCCAGGCGTAAACCGCCAGGAACAGGAAGTAACACACCAACCCGTAAACAAAAAATATTCCTCGCCGCATGAACCGCTCCTACTCTCTTTAAGAGTCCTAATTAAACCCCAATCGACGCCACTGTCTTAGGGCATAAGCGAAACAGATGTCCCATTTGATGCAGCGTTTCGCTTTTTGATAGGTTGACTTGGGGTACACTTGCATGCAGTCGGCCCCATTTTTTCCCTCGTTTGGGGAGTTCCCTTTGCCGTCCACCACGCGAGAACGATTGACCGAGGCGGCGGCGAAACGGTTTTACCGGGACGGCTTTCGCAACGTCGGGCTGGATCAGATCCTCACCGAAGTAGGGATCAGCAAGACCGCCTTCTACAAACATTTCGACAGCAAAGAAGACCTGGTGCTCGCCGTCCTTAAGACGCGGGACCAGTGGCTCCGCGCAACGCTTCAAACGGCCGTAGATCAGCGCAGCAGCGCATCGCCGGTCGAGCAGTTAAGGGCCTTGTTCGACGTGGTGGAACAAATCATCGCGATGGACGAGTTCCAGGGATGCATCTTCGTCAACGTTGTGATGGAGTTCCCCCGCGCTCACGAGCCGGAACACATCGCGGCCGCACAACACAAAGAAGCGATCGAGGGATTTGTACATGAACTGGCAGTGAAGGCGGGAGCCGCGAACCCACATCAACTTGCCCGAGCTTTATGCCTGATCATGGAAGGGGCCTACGTCACGCGGCAAGTGACGCGTGATGCCCGTAGTGGTGAAGTCGCGCGTCAAGTGGCCGACCTGGTAATCGCGGCACACGTACCGCAAGCCAGAATCTAGTTCTTGCAACTCGCAGCACTATGCGTCGAGGGTGCACCACAAGTCCAACGTAACAATCTCTTCATCTTTGCGCCGAGTAATCCTAAGGACATGGCCAACGTTGGCCATGCCAAACATCGGCGAGTCATACGAAGAGATCACGAAACATGGGCAGGAAGAGCAGGAAGCTGCGCGCGGAGTCGCTTGAATCGCGGCAAATGATGGCAGGCGACGTTACCGCCTGGGTCGAGAACGGGACGCTTTACGTCACCGAGGCGGACGGCCAGATTGGCCAAGCGAACGAGATCCGCTTTTCGCAAATCGCGGAGGGGCGCATCCGCATTGAAGGAATCGGAGACGATGGCACCCTGGTTAATGGTGCAAAATTCTGGGACCTCGATTTCAACGGCAACCTGGACGTGAAGTTGGGCGCCGGCAACGACATGGTGCAGTTCGACAACTTGAACTCACCCGAGTTCAACAACGTGCGTCTCGATCTCGGCTTCACACCCGTCACGACGAACGCCAAGTTCTCGAACTTCGTCGATCCATCGGCCATCCAAGACGACGACCGTGTCCAAATGGAGAACTTTCATACCCTCGGGGCTTTAACCATCCTGACTGGCTCAGGCCATGACCTGGTAAGCCTGATCGATGCCGTTATTGGAGCAACCGGCAACACCAACGCCAACCTCTACATCAACACGGGTGCAGGTTCCGATACCGTCCGTCTTCGCACGATCGACGATCAGATGTACGTCGTCGGAAAAGTTGACATCCAAACGTATGAAAACGTGAACGAAGCGGGCGACGACGTTGTTCGGCTAAACAATACCCATGCCGACGGAGACATGAGCGTGCGAACGGGGGGCGGCAACGACCAGTTCTTTGGCGACAATGCGGGGTCCGTGAAGACCACGCTCTTCGACATGGGAAATGGGAACGACCAGGCGACTTATGCCAATAGCTATGGCTACTTGATCCAGGGCCTGATGGGGGCGGGAGACGACACGCTGACCACGTGGGGCCTCGATTCCACCGACGGTAAATTTTTCGATGGGGGATCAGGAAACGACATCCTCTATCGAGGCGACGATTGGCATAACACGCCGCGCAGCGACACCGGCTTTGAGCGAATCAATCCCTCGTCACAAACGTCTGCCTTCCCCGGCACGGGCGGTGGCGTCCTCGCTAGGACCTAATCAGGCCGCAGCAAGCTCCAGTACGTTTCCGGCGTTACTCGATGCCGTACGCGCCCGACGGCGGCAACGGAACACCGCCGACTATCCCCAACTTGCCACCGGGCAAGATGCGGGGTTCGAGCATGAAGAATGCGGTGTAGATATTGCGGCTGGCGTCGCCACGGACGCCAGCTTGCAGCAGGAACGCTTCGCCAACTCGCACAACCGAGACGCTCGTGCCGATGGTATTGCTGTTGGCAAAATCGACGCTCGCGGCGGTGTTGGCGATCCACTTCTCGGTCATCCGATAGTTGGCACTGGCGATCAAGACGCTCGCGTCAAATGGGCCCGACGTGCTGCGGTAACCCAGATACAAGTTGCCCACTTCGGGGCGCGTCATCAAAACGCCTGCAGTGATCTGCTTGAGGCCCGTTCCGAAGAAGTCGGCGTAACCATCGGAGAGGAACGACAACCGGTCCCCGACGTGCCACTTGAAATCGTAATCGGCTAACCCGGCGACTTGCCCGAAGTTATCTTCGTTGGGCCGCGGGAAGAGCGAGACGTGGCTATCGAGCGTGATCCAGTCGATGATCCGCTCTTGGCCGGGAGCCCCCCGCTTGGTTTGCCACCGCTGGCGAGTCCCGATCCGCGCTACCATCAGGTCGTCGACGATTTCGCCCGAGGGTGACGTGACGTTCTCTTGCAACCCGCTGCGCAAAGCAAAGAAACGCTCGTCGAACTTGAGCGGAATCTGATCGCCCGCCACTAGGCCGAACGTGTTGAACAACATCCGCCGGCGAAAGTGTTCCTGGGCGTTGTCGTCGATGTTGTCGTACAACGGCAGTCGCGTCATGTTTTGCGACGAGTCGGCGTAGAAGAAGTCGGCTTCCAACACCGATTTGTGAGCCAGGCCGTTAAGATAGAACAACTCACTTTGTACTGAGCGATCGCTGGCCCATGCAGCCAAACTGGCGCGAACGCCTGCCTGGCCGGTGAAACGGTTCACGCTTTGTCCGTTAAGGTCGTTCCCCCAATATCCATATTCGCCGCCGACATAGGGGACGATCTTGGTTGGCCCCAGTTCGAACGGAAAATCGACTTCGTGCTTGGTGATGAACCGCACGCCCTCTTCATCGCGCTCCCAAGGAAGCAGTTGGAAGAGTGATTGTTCCACGGGATTTTTCGGTGTCGAGGCCACCTGCAACTTGGCATAGCCGACATCGGAGTGCCCAAAGTAGGTACCAACGCCGAACAGATCCTGCCCTAAGGTGAAATAGTCAAAGCGAGGGAGCCAGTTCGTCTCGGTAAAGAATTCATTGACCCGCACGTCGGCCGAAACGGCCATACTTCCGTTGTCGAGAATGCGTTTGAGTTCCACTCCCGTGGCTTGGTCTTTGAGAGTGTCCCACTCCTTCTCGTAGTACTGTTCCAGAAAGTTGCGGTCGCTGATCAGGCCCAATTCGCCCGTCAATTGCCAATCGCCGACCGATTGCCGGTGCTGGCCGAACAAACGGAAGCGATCGCGCTGTTCGGGGAACAGACTTCGCCGGTTCAACCCTAAGTTGTCGTTGCCCGTATCGTGGATGTACCAGCCGTCGAGCACGCCGAAGTAGGGACCCGGCAAATACGGCAACGACGAACCCGCATACTTGAAGTCGGACCCGAAGCCGTAGCCCCGTTTGCTCATGTAGTCGGTGCGCACGTTCCACGACGTTCCCTTAGGGGCGTTGCGTATCCCCAGCAGTTGATAGGCGTCGAATCCCGTATGGATGTGCGTACCGAACATCCGGTCGTACGAGATCGAGGCATCGTTGAGGTAGTAGCTCGGCTTGTTCAAATCGGTAGCCAGGTACGGCCAATAGAAGACAGGAAATCCTTGCGTGTACACAAAGTTGTTTCGACTGGTCGCGAGCAAATTGTGTTCGACGCGAGTCTCGCCCGTCGCGGGGTCCGTGATGGGAACTCCGGTGATCGAGTCGTAGCCAGGTGTTTGCTCGTCTTGAAACGTGATCCGTTCCGATTGCAGCCAATAGCTGGGGATACCAAAGCGGCTCGTCGTGACTGCTGCGCCGTATCCAAGGAAGTTCTGCCGGTCGACTTGTTGCAGAACGTCAGCCTTCAATCGCACCAGACCTTGGTACTCCGGCACCGGCGTCAGCATCTCGGCGCCGAGTACGACGCCGTATTCCGACATCACGTTGTAGTACATCCGATCAGCGTAAATGAGCCGATCGCCCTGCCGGAAGACGATGTTCCCTTCCATGTAGAACTCGAACGGCCCTTCGCCAAAATCACCACCACCTCCTCCATCACCCTCGCCGAGGCCGGAGACCTTAAATGGCGGGCTCCACACAACCAACCGATCGGTTTCCAAACTGATGGTCCCGATTTGATCGGGACCGTCGATGATGATTTGCACGCCCCCAGTGATGCTCGTGATTAACTCTCCGGGATTGCTGGGATTTGTCTTGCTTTCGTACTGCCAGCCCGAGTTCTGTCGCCGGAAGAAACGAACGCGACGAAGGCCGCCTGCGGCAGGTCGTACGCGCTGCGTGGCCGAACCGACAGGGGCAGAATCGTCATCAGCGAACTGCGCGGGGCGCACGTCGTCGTCTTCGCGCGGACGCGCACGGAAGCCGTCGTCATTCCCTTGCTCATCCGCCTCGGACCAATCGGGGTCGCGTTCACGCCTCGCGTTCGCATAAACGGCGGGCATCGTCTTAGGTGCGGCGCGCGGGATGGGGGTATCGAATCGAACGGCCGAGTACGTAAACAAGCGGCCAAACCAATTTGGTGCGACAATGCGCTGCGTCGGCTTCTTTGCCCGGGCATTGTCACCAGGCAAGGAAATCTTTACGTCCCCTTGCAAGTACGTGATTGCCTTTGTTGGTTCAATGCTTCCTGCCGGGGCCTGCAACAGCCAGATGACGGCCTCTTTCGCCGTGGCCACCATGGCACCTTGTTGGATTTCAACTTCGCCTAGTAGCCAGACTTCGTACTCCCCTTCGTTCCACTGCGACGCGCGTTCCGCGGCGATGCTGAGCGGGAACTTCGGATCGGTTACCGGCGCATCAATGTCGACCTGGGCCCAGGCCGATTTGCTGTGGATGACCACAACCAACGTCATCGCGATAAGAATTGCATAAATTGCACGCAAGTTCGGTAACGCGGCGAATCGATAGAGAAGAGACGACGAGGTCCGCGCGCATCGAGTCCACAACGATTCACCAAAAAGTGAATCGCCATCGCGACTGCTCGCGGTGTGTAATGGACCCGGGATCAGGGAACGACTTTCAACTCTAAGGACGTAACGACGCTCTGCGCGCAGAATTGGCGCGGGGCGGATTATAGGAGGGGGTCCAATGCCCCTCTAGGGCAGCTTTCCTTGCGTTTGCATAGGCAAAAGGAGAGCTAGCAGCCTGGTAGAAATGTTGCCCCGCGTGCCGCGATAGCACAGCGAACTAGAGTGCCGAAGCGCTGTTAATTGCAGCGATAGCTTCCGCGATCGCAAACTTCGGGTCGTCGCTGGAGAGACAGAAAGCCGGCCCCAATTTGGCAAGTCTCAAGGCGAGCTTCACTGCCCGGACCCAAGCCGCACTCTTGGTTGACGTCGCTAGCACCAGCGTCATCCATGGTTGTCCCAGTTCGCTACAGGGGAGCGTGCCCAAATCTTCTTCGGGCAATGCTTTCAATACCAGCGGGCGGCTTCCCAGGGCCGTTCGGCAAGCGATGGCGATTGTTTCGGCCTCGCTCAGCAGCATCGGGGGGAAAACCAACCAGCATTCTCCGCGGGAGTCGCCCAGACGCGCACCGAGCGAATGGAGCGTTAGTCCTAAGTCCGGATGGAGCCAATTGCCCGCCAATTCGAGTGCCGGGGCGAGGACGAATCGCCGCGTTGCCAGACGCGGATGGGGAATCGTCAAACGTTGACTTTCGAAACGTCGTACGCCGAACAGGAGCAAATCCAAGTCCAACGTCCGAGCATCCCAACGCACTTCGCGCACTCGTCCCATTTCGCTCTCGATCGCCTGCAAGCGACCTAGCATCGCCTCCGGTGTGTAACTTGTCCGACACGTGACCGCAGCATTGAGAAAGGCCGGTTGACCCTCTGGGCCGCCGACCGGCTTCGTCTCGCAATAGCTGCTGACTTCAACGTTGTAGACGCCCGGCGTAGCTTTCAGTCGCGCAACCGCCTGCGCGAGCGTTTGACGACGATCGCCGAGGTTACTACCAAGACCGATCAAACATGTTTCAAGGCGCGCGAGTTCCATTCCTACAGGATACTGCCTGAGTGGCACTGGCGTCTTGAGGACGCCAGTGCCACTCAACAGCGTTTAAAAGCAGGAAGGGGAAGTCCGTTTCGCAAACAAGGTAGTCACTAACGCGTAGCAACGACATTGCACCGATTGTCGAGTCCCTCGGGCATCGCCCTCAACCCTGTACCCGCGTAAACCTAAACGGCTTTGGTTGGCTGAAGGATGAGCGACGATTGTGTCCTGTCTATGAAGATTGTCAAGCAAGTTTCCTTTGCGAATCTTCACGTTACGCAAGACCGCACTTGAGCGGAGTGATGCTTCGTTATCGCACCGAAAAGCAAGCTTGGCACAACATTAAATCGCGATCATTGCGAAACGTGATTTCGCATGCGTGTGGAAGAGGTGTCGATGTCGAGTCGACGATGTTCCCATGCCGGTAGTCGCTCGCGAAACTTCGCAACACGACCGAGTTCGAGTGTCGCGTAGAGAATCGCTTCGTTGTCTCCCGCTGTCGCCAACACTTCGCCCCATGGATCGACGACCAGCGAATGGCCATAACTTGATTGACGCGCGTTGTGCCGTCCATATTGGTTGGCCGCGATGACAAAACACTGGTTCTCGATGGCGCGCGCACGGACTAGCGTTTCCCAGTGAGCTTCGCCTGTTGTTTTAGTAAAGGCGGACGGCAGCGTAATCAACTCAGCGCCCGCGGCGCGGATGGCGCGAAAGAGTTCTGGGAAACGCAAGTCGTAGCAGATCGCCAAACCACACCGAATACCGTCGATCCTTTCTACAACGACTTGATCGCCGGCGCGAATGTGTTCCGACTCGCACGCCACCACTTTTTGAGGCAGATTGATGTCGAACAGATGGAGCTTGCGATAGCGAGCAACGAGTTTTCCACCGCGATCGAACACCAACTGCGTGTTGTACGCCGTTTGGCGGGACCGATTCTCCGCTCCATCCGAGACGGCCTCACAAACGCTCCCGGCAACGAGGACGATCGAGCGTTCTTTCGCCACACTGGCGAGTCGCCTTACAATCGGGCCGTATGTTTCCGCCTCGGAAATCACTTCGGCGGTTTGAACCGACTCGCCCAAATCGCCGTATTTAGCAAACATTTCGGGCAAAACGACCCACTCGGCGCCAGCTCGCGCGGCCTTGTCAACCATGGCAAGAGCCCGCGCAACGTTGTCCGTGGGCGAATCGCAAGCATTGATTTGAACCACCGCGATATGAAGATTGCGTGCCATAGGCTTTGGTCCGTGGGACACAACGACTATCTTTGAAGACTGGACTTGATTCCCCGCAACCATCAAGAGTCTATGAATTCCACCACTCTCCCAGAAGACCCGCAACAACTCCAGCGTTTGCGCGAAACGCTTCTCGAGTGGACATCGGCCCAACACCAAGGCGCTGGGCTTACATCCGCGGAACGCTATGCGGTACTCGCCGGTTTGCTGGGTCCCGACTTGTGCAGCAAGTTAGGAGTTTACCGGATTCCCGACGGCTTCAAGTTGTCGGTCGTCATTCCCGTTTACAACGAAGTCAAAACGATCGAGACGGTGCTCGCCCGGGTTCGCGATGTGGCCATTCCCTGCGAGATCATCTGCGTCGACGACGGCAGCCGCGATGGCACGCGCGATCTCTTGACGAGATTGGGCCAGCAACCGCAGCCCGAAGGAAGCCCGTTGAGAGTGATTCTGCATGAGAAGAATCAAGGTAAGGGGGCCGCGATTCGAACCGGCTTCCTGCAAGTGACGGGCGACGTTGTCGTCATCCAAGACGCCGACATGGAGTACGACCCTCAAGACTTCCGCATCCTGCTCCAGCCCATCCTGGCCGACGAAGCCGACGTGGCCTACGGCAGTCGCTTCAGCCACAACGATGGACCGATCTTGCACTTCTGGCACACGCTGGGCAATCAGTTCATCAGCTTCCTGGCCAGTTTGCGATGGGATAAGCGCTTCAGCGACGTCGAGACTTGTTACAAGATGGTCCGACGTTCGTTGATTGACGAAATCGCGCCAACGCTGCAAGAGAAGCGCTTCGGCGTGGAACTGGAACTCACGGCCAAGCTCGCCCGTAAGAACGGGGTTCGCTTTGTCGAACGTCCCATCCAATACGCCGGCCGTTCCTATGCCGAAGGAAAGAAGATCGGCTGGCGCGACGGGATTTCGGCCATGCGGTGCATTCTGAAGTACTAGTTGTCGCGATGGGACCGCAAAACGCGCATATCCCGCGCGTTCTGCCTGCAAGCGGACCGATTTTCGCACTTGATTGGCCCAACTGAGGCGCCAATAATTCGGGCAAGGAAGTCCTATGCTGGCACCACGCCTACAAAATGCCGCCCGCGTTTTGGCAATACTCGCGATCTTTGCGGGTGTTGTGCCAACGGCGTCCGCGTGTTGCTGCTTCGCGGCCTCGCCTCAACTCTTGAGTTGCGCGAAGGAAACTCATTCGTGCTGCGCCCCGAAAGCCAGCCATTCCGCCAACCAAGTAGCAACCTGTTGCCACGGCAACAATGCGGCTTCGTGCTCGTGCGGTAATGGTGATTCCTCTTGCGGCTTAGGTTGCTGGTGCGACTCGTGCGGCCCTGAACAACCACAAAACCCTGTGGTTCCTTCGCCTGCGACGTCCCAACGCTCGGTTGATGTCGATACCGCTCTGTCGGTGCCAATCGATATTCCGGTATCCGCGGTCCATAGCGCTCTGGCATTCTGTTTGACGCCGGACGCGGCTCTTCATCGCCAGCCTCCCTCTCTACAAGTGCTTTTTGGCGTTTGGCGGAATTGAGCGCGCGGGCCTAGGGCCCATGCTGCGCGAGTTGCGCCATTTCTGTCGTTCATGAACCGGTTCGTCCGTGTGGACTGCCTGACTGGTTCTATTCACGCGCGGGCTTACCGCTCGTGATAACAAGTCAATTTCACATCTGCACTTAAAGGATATTCCATGAATAAGTTCGTTGTTTCTGTTCTTTCGGTAGCGGCGCTCGCTTTGATCAGCCTGGCGACGTTCGCGTCGCTTCCAACCGCCAAATCAAGCGGCGGCTGCTCGTGCGGCACAAGTTGTGCATGCTGCGGTTGTTGCGATACCGGTGTTTGCGCCTGCGACAACTGCCAATGCACTTGTTGTCAGGCAGGCACTTGCGACAAGTGCGTATGCCCACCGGGGGCTGCGAATCACTCGTGTTGCAGTGGCGGTAGCTGCCCCACGGGTGCATAGCTGCGTCGCGCTCTTTCCACTTCCATGACAAGGAACTGAACCATGAATCGTCGAACTGTCCTCGCATCGCTGGCAGCGGCGGCCGCCGGGAGCTATGCCGTGGTCCAAGCTCAAACGGCAAACGCAGCCGACCATGAGCATGGCCATGGCGAAGCATGTGCCAAGGCCTGTGCCGCGTGTCAGTTGGAATGCGAATCGTGCCAGCGGCATTGCGAAGATATCGTCGTCAGTGGTCACAAGGAGCACGTCGATACGATGCGACTGTGTGCCGACTGCGCGGATATTTGCAGCGTGGCTGCTTCGATCTCCGCGCGGGATGGAGCCATGATGGCCATCATCTGCGACGCTTGCGCCAAGGCGTGCGACAAATGTGCCGCTGCCTGCGAAAAGCAGAAGGACGACAAGCACATGGCGGCCTGCGCGGAAGAGTGCCGCAAGTGCGCCACTGCTTGCCGCGAGATGCTCAAGCACGCTCATTAGCGTGAATTAAAGTCTCGCTCTAAGTGTCCACACGCCCGGCGGACCTCGCCGCCGGGCTGGCGAGAGAACGCGCCTTGCTAGACGCATGGCGGTGAACGAGAATCCTCTTGTTCGACCGCGTGCTAAGTCTATCCATCCGCGCTGCGATAGCTCGCCATGCTTAGTCACATTGAACCGTCGCGCTGGTTGGGAAACCCGTTTGGCAATCTCTGGCGGGCACGTTTTGTTCTTGCAGTGGTGTTCGTTGTCCTTTCCGCCATCTCACTGCATCATCTGCTGAGTTGGAAGCGGCGCCGCATCGTGGCGGGGAGCGTTGGGCCGCCGCTTGTCACTTCGGTATGGGGATGGCGGAGTTACTGGTTCGAAGCTTGGGACTGGCAAACGAACCGAAGTTGGATGCTCCCGCCATCAGGCGATTCGGTTGTCGTCAACGACAAGACATTGGTTTTGCACCGTGGTAATACGATCCAAACCATCGACATCGCTTCACACAGCGCGGTGCGTCTCAGCAAGCTTCCGCCTCGGCCAGTCGGTAGCCCTTGGCTGCATCTTGTCGGAATGTCGGCAGATGAGCGATTCGTTGCATTCCAGCAAATCTCTACCAGCGTTGGAGCGACGCGAGCGCCAGACGATTTCACGCTCGAGGTCTTCGACCTGCAGACAGGCGAAAAGGCAGACGTGCTGGTTGCTCACATAGTCACCAAAGGCCCCCTCACCAATGACCTCTTAGTCACCGAGGCGATCGCTCGAGGGAAACCGCTTACCGCAGCACGTTCGACGCAAATCGTGCGACTCTCTCCCGAGGGAAAGTTAATCCCAGTCAATCAAGTCGTACCACAGTTTGGCAACCGGGCCGTACTTAGCGTCGCCCGAAAACAGGGGAATGAATTTGAGGTCAGCGGAGATCCGAGCGCATTCGGAATCTACGTCCTATCCGTTTCGCCGCGCGGCGACGCGTTTGTCGCCGGCAATTGGCCGTGGCAGTCGTGCTTCGTAGGAAACGCGACGACCATCCACGAATTCCCTTTCCCATGTAGTCCGCTTTACTTTAGCGACGACGCGAGCTTCAGCCCCGACGGCACCCGCGTCGCAATCTGCGATGCCCGGGACGACCTCCACATCGTCGACATCCAGTCGGGGCAAATCGTCGCGCAAAACTTCGAAGGAACGCGGCAGCGCCAGAGGGGCCGTTATTTTTTCGCAGCCGCCCTGCTATTGGTGTCCGCGTGGTACGTGCTTCTGCTGCGGGAGACAGCCTGGAACGGGTCGCTTTTCGATGTGTCGGCCATTTTGTTGTTGCTGGGGTTTTCGGTGGTCGCCTTTCCGCACCTTTTTGGAATCGATTACGGCATGGCCTACCTAGCGAACTGGCTGGGCCCTCGTCCTGAGTTCTTCATGACTCTCTATTTGCCGCTCGCGTTGATTGCGGCGTGCGCCGTCGCCGTAGCCTGGTACTGGGTGTTTGGAACTGGCACGATGCTGGGCCGATGGCTGCGAGGCGTGCTTTGGCTCTTGGTCATGGCGACGCCCAGCGTGATGAGCATTTCCCTTTGGCATGGCCCAGTTTATTACCCTTGGCCGCCTGACTGGCTCGTGGCCGCGAGCCTCGGCATCGTTGTTGCGGGCGCGATGACGGCGACGCTCTCCGCCATTCGGCTTTCGAGTTGGACGATTGCGAAGAGTCCGGTGGCTGCTCAAGCTCGGCAATTCGACCTGAGAACGATGATGGCGGTTATGGCCGGTATGGCCGTTGTTTTCGCGAGCGGCCGCGTTCTCCTCTCGATCGATCCCCAGGTCTCTGGCACTGCCCGCCAATGGTGGTCGTTTTTGCTGGGGCCATTGGTTATCGCCGTCCTGCTACCGGCGATCTTGCTTTCGAGCTATTCGAGGTGGACCCGCATTTCGCTCGTCGTGATGATCGGTGTAGCAACGCTAATTTGGACCATCCGCTGGCCGTTTTTGGCGAGGTTAACCCCCATGGCGGACAACTACATGCTTTGGGAACAGAGCTTCCTTGTCATGCTGATACTGGTCTTAGGATTGTCCTGCAAAATCGCACGGCGAGACGGCTGGCGCTGGGTGAGAGTCGGAGCAGCGGAAGCCGTGACCGAGATGCATCCCGTTCAGCCCGCTTCCTAGAACAGGCTACTTTTTCACCCGCTTGTCGAGCGCCGCCTCTCGCGCCGCCTCTCGCGCCGCTTGCCGCTTTTTGATCTGCCCGATCGAGTCGCTCGGCGTAGCCTCGATCAATTTGCGTGTGTACGCCTGTTTGGGGTTTGCGTAGATCGCTTCGCTGGGGCCGAACTCGACGATCTTCCCGCCACCATTCACCGGCTGCATCACGGCCATCATGTCGGCCATGAATTTCACCACGCTCAAGTCGTGGCTGATAAAGATATAGGTCAGACCGCGGCGCTGCTGGAGCTCTTTGAGCAGGTTCAGCACCTGTGCCTGAACTGAGACGTCGAGTGCCGAGACCGACTCGTCGCAGATGATGAACTCGGGCTCAACTGCCAGTGCCCGCGCGATGCAAATCCGCTGTCGCTGTCCGCCCGAGAACTCGTGCGGATATCGCAATAAGTGCTCGGCCGAAAGTCCGACTTCCTCGAGCAGATGGACAGCTCGATCGCGGCGATCGTTACGAGTCCTTCCGATGTTGTGGATAATGAGCGGCTCGAGCAGCGTGGCCTCGACCGTCATCCGTGGATTAAGGCTGCCGTAGGGATCCTGGAAGATGATCTGCATCCGCTTCCGCATCGCCCGCATGTCGCCGGAACCCAGGAATTGCAAGCACGAGCCATCGAACGTGACCCGACCTTCGTTGGGTTCGATCAGCCGCAAGATCGCGCGGCCGGCCGTTGTTTTGCCGCAACCCGATTCCCCCACCAGGCCAAGCGTTTGCCCGCGGTAGACGTTGAAGCTGATGTCGTCAACCGCCTTCACGTGCCCCACGGTTCGCAGGAAGATGCCCCGCCGAATCGGAAAATAGACTTTCAGGTTCTGAACCGTGAGAAGCGGACTCGCCCCGTCGGGCACAAAAGCAACGCCCTCTCTCTCTTCGGGAACAGCGCAGCCAAGAGCCGTAAGTTCCTTGACCGGATGCAGCAAGCGGCCGCGGCCACCCTTCTTGAACTGTTCCAACCGGGCCTCGTCCACCTTCTTTTCGATAATGGTGACCACGCCTTGGTCGTCGGTCTTCGACTCCATGAAATCGGCAACCGTCGGCAGCAACCGATACGGCGTATCAAGCCGCGGCTTGCAAGCCAGCAAGCCCTTGGTGTAGGGGTGCTTGGGGTTCTCGAAGATTTGCAGCACCGGGCCATACTCGACGACTTTGCCGCGGTACATCACGGCCACGTCGTCGGCAATCTCGGCGATCACGCCCAGGTCGTGCGTGATGAACAAGATCGACATTCCACGCTCGTCCCGTAGCTTCCGCAAGATGTCGAGCACTTGGGCCTGGATCGTGACGTCGAGCGCGGTGGTCGGTTCGTCGGCGATGAGTAGCTTGGGGTTGTTGCACAGCGCCATCGCGATCATCACGCGCTGCTTTTGCCCGCCTGAGAGTTGATGCGGGTAGGAATCGATCCGCGTCTCGGGTTCGGGAATGCCGACCTCATGAAAAAGTTCGACTGTTCTTTTACGGGCGTCTGCATACGACATCTTGTTGTGGATCTGCAGGGCCTCGATCACCTGCTGCCCCACGGTAAACACCGGGTTCAGCGAGGTCATCGGCTCCTGAAAGATCATGCTGATGTCGCGGCCGCGGATCTCGCGCATCTCGCGCTCAGGCAATCCAACCAGGTCTTTGCCAAGAAAGCTCACTTTGCCAGCTTCAATTTTTGCGGAAGCCGCCAGTAGCTTCATCACGGTCAAGCTAGTGACCGATTTGCCCGAACCCGATTCCCCCACAATGCCGAGCGTTTTGCCTTCGTCGATATGCAGCGTAATATCGTCGACGGCGCGTACCGTGCCCGTGTCGGCGTGGAAGTAAGTCTTAAGGCCGACGATTTCGAGCAGGGACGACATAAGGAGAAATTCGCAGGCGAACGTTAATGATCAAAACGGGACTACTTAGCCGACTCGCGCAACCGCGGATCGGTGGCTTCCTGCAATCCTTCGCCGATCAGGTTGTACGCCAGTACGGTGAGAAACACGATTGTTCCGGGAAAGACCAGGAGCCACCACATCGACATATTGTTGCTTCCCTCTTTCAAGGTATTGCCCCAACTGGCGAGGCTAGGCGCTCCCATTCCTAGAAAAGCGAGCGCGTTCACCACCAGGACTGCCCCGGCGATACCGAACGAAATAGGGACCAAGATGGGCGCCATCGCGTTGGGGAGAATGTGGTTAAAGATAATCCTGAGAGGGCCGGCCCCTAGTGCCTTGGCGGCCGCGACATAATCGACGTTCCGCAATTTCAGGAATTCAGCACGCGTGAGCCGCGCAATCCCGGTCCAACTTATCGCCCCCAAAATCACCATCGTGTGCCAAATGGTCGGTTTCTTCAGAACCGCGATGACCGCCAAGATCAACACCAGCGCCGGGATACACATGATGACTTCAATGATGCGGCTCACTACCGTGTCGATCCATCCGCCAAAATAACCGGCGAACGCACCCACTGTGATGCCAATGAGCGCCGAGATTCCTGTGGCGACGAAGCCAACTAATAGCGCCTCGCGAGTGCCGTGGACGAGTTGCGCGAAAACATCGGTCCCATCGGCCAACGTCCCCATCAAGTTTTGTTTGCTGGGACGCCCCGCGTCGCCTTGCGGATTTCCAGGCGAATCCTCACCCCACTCGCCATCGCGTACGGGACGAACAGGATCTTGATAGATCAGTGGCCAAACGGCCCAACTCTCGGGGTCTTTGTTCTTGAGTTTGGTGGGCGAGTAACGCTGCCGAAGTTCCTTCCGAAGCAGCAGCGGTTCCTCGTAGCTTGGGAAGACGTAGCCAATACAAGGGAAGCTGGTCTGCCCTTTGTACCGGCAGACGATCGGCTTCGTGCCGACGATAACCGGCGACAAAATGGCCACTAGCCCCAGGAACACAGCGAAGCACAAAGCGAGCACCGCTGGAATGTTCTTTCGAAACCGAGCCCATATTGTGGCCCACTGTCCGGCGCTCTTGCGCAGCGGACGCCGACTCAGTTTGTTAGAACCCGCGTCGTTGGAGCCTGTTGTGGAGGAAGCAGCGTTGCTCAAAGTACGCCTGCGTTCAATTGTAGGAAATGCGCGGATCGACAAATGCGTAAGCAATGTCCGCCAGTAGATTGCCAAGTAAAGTCAAAACCGATAGAAGCGTGACAATGCCCATGATCACCGGATAGTCGCGATTGGCAATCGACGACAAGTAGAGCGTCCCCATTCCCGGCCAGGCGAAGATCGCTTCCAAGATAATGGCACCGCTCACCAGCCCCGGTAAAGATAACCCCAGCAGGGTGACAAACGGAATCAAGGTGTTGCGAAAGGCATGCCGCCAGTAGACGCGAAGCGATCCGGCTCCCTTGGCCCTCGCCGTGCGAATGTAGTCGGCGCGAATCTGCTCCTCCATGTTGGCTTTGACAAAGCGAGCATCGTAAGCAAAACCACCGTACGAAAAGCAAATGAGCGGCAGAATCATGTGCTTGGCGATGTCGCCGACCTTCGCCACCGGTGACAAGTCGCTGTAATCGTCACTGACCATGCCAGGCTTTAACTGCCAAACCGTATCGCGCAACAGCACATAAAAGACGTAAAGCAACAACAATGCCATGACGTACGACGGCAAAGAGTAGAGCGAGTACAAAACCACGCTCAGTCCCCGTTCGATCCACGAACCGTTGTAGGCCGAGCAAAACACCCCCATTGGCACCGCGATCACCATCACGATCACGAGCGACGTCAGCGAGAGCAAAAGCGTGGGTCCAACCCGAGTGCTGATCGATTTGACCACGGTCTCGCGCGATTTATACGATGTTCCAAAGTCGCCGCGAGCCGCGTTCCACAGCCATTTGAGATAGCCGATGGGAATGGGGTCGGCTAATCCATAGATCTCGCGTGTCCGCTGGATGTCTTCCGCGCTCATCTTCTTGCTGGGGTCTTCCCCCGCCAACAATAGCGCGGGGTCGCCCGGCATCGCTCTGGCCAGCCCGTACACAATCATCGTTACCAGAAGCAACGTGAAGACCGCCAGCAGGCAACGCCTAACGATGTAAGTGAGCATGTTCGGGGGCGACTCTCCGCGCCAGTTGTTATTGATTCACTGGCGTCCAAATCGCGCCGATGCCCGGGCTGAAGTGGAACGGCCCCCGAGGGCTAAACTCGTAGCCTCGCAGTCTCTTCGAAAAAGCGTAGTACCCGTTCTGATAGAACAACCACGTGTACGGCTGATCTTCCCAAAGGATCTCGTGAATCCGCTGGTAAATCTTTCGACGCTTCTCGAAATCGAATTCTTTCAGCCCCTGCTCGAAGAGCTTGTCGACCTCAGGATTGCTGTACTCGGCGTAATTCCGCTCCTCGCCCGTCTTGAAGATATTCTCGGTGGTGTACGGGTCCGTTCCCGTACCCCAACCACCGAAGGCCGCTTCGTAGTCCCTGCTAACTAGCGCTTGGATCACCGTTGGAAAATCCTGCGCGCGGACGGTGCAGCGGATGCCAATCTGCTCCAAATTCTCTTTGAGCAAATTGCAAATCTTGACGCGATCATCCCGGTTAACCGTGATGATCGTGAAATCGAACTTCACCTTCTTCCCGTTGACCATCTTGTCGCGAACGCCGTCGCCATCGGAATCTTTCCAACCTGCTTCATCCAACAATTGCTCGGCCTTGTCGAAATCTTGCTTGTAAGGCTTGGGAGGCTTCGGGGGGCACCACGGAGAGGAGGGGTGGAACGTGCCAACGCAGGCCCGGTCGAGTCCGTATCGCAAGACCTTCAGCATTTGCTGGTGGTCGTAGGCGTACGACATCGCCTTGCGGACGCGCTTGTCGGTGAAAAACGGCTTCTTGGTGTTCCAGCAGAAATGGAACTCCGTCCATTCTTCGCCGACTACTTTGGTCGCAACGTTATAGAATTCGTTCCCCTTGGTCTGGCTGGTCCACTGTTCGGGCGTCAACAACATGTCGTCCGCATCGCCCGCGAGCACCGACTGGAGAGCGACCGATTGATTGGGGCGAATCCGGAACCGCATCGTCTTATAGTAGGGTTTGTCGCGAACTTGTTTCCCCTCGTGCATGTAGGCACTCTCGCGCCGCTCGAGCACGATGTGCGAGTCGCGCACGCGCTCCTTGATCACATAGCCCCCTCCAACGATCGGATTCTCTTCCAATTCCAGGTGCGCCGACGACGTCTTCAGTGTCGGGTCCGCGGGCAAAGTCCTCTCGTAGATGTGCTTGGGGATAATCGAGTAGTTGACGTTCCAAATGTTGACCGCGGTCGACTCCTTGTGAAAGAAGACCACCGTTTGGTCGTCGTAGGCCTCGACCCACTTCAACTTGTCGGTGCCACTGCGTTGAGCGGTGACGGGCACGGCCTCTGTCATGATCGCAAGAAAACTGAACTTAATATCGTGGGCGGTGATCGGCTTTCCGTCTGACCAAGTCATGTCTTTCCGCATCACAACTTTGTCGTAAAGTCCATCTTCGCTCGCCTGCCACGAGACAACCGAATCTTTGGAGGCAAACGGCTTGAGCTTCTCGTCGAACGAAAACAATCCAAAGCCAATCAAGCCTAAAACATCGGCCTCGACAATGCTGCTTGCGAGCACGGGATTAGTGCTATTGACGTCTCCATACACGATCCGATTCATCACGGCGTTGTAATCGGCATCCTTCTCGCTGCCCGGCAACCGCCCTAAGGAACTGAGGATCTTTGGGTTGTTCGTGACGCCGTCTTCGTTCTTCAAGGCCAACGCCTCCTTGACGGATACCATCGGCTTCGTGTTCTTCTCTCGCTCGCGTCGCAGTTCCATGCCGTCCAGGACGGGCATGTCCTTCCACTTCACGCTCTTTTCGAGGTCTTCTAATTTGGGAGGCGTGAAGGGCTCGACCAAGTCGCCGAGTTTGAAGTCCGTCGCTTGAGCAAAGAGAGCCGAGGGACTCGCTCCCGCACAGACCAACACCGCGATGCAAAAAGACAAGCGAATGGCACGCCGAACGCGCGCCAACCGACCAAGATATGAGGACATAGGGCGGGACTTTCAATCGGGATGAAAGCAAGGCAAAACGAACCCGCGCCGTGTTTGGCGGGATCGCGACCGTGAGCCGCAATCGCAATTTAGGCCCACCGTAACTAGGGGTCAACTACAGTTGCTCTTTGTCGTTACGCTCGTCAGAAGGCGGTGGTTTGGGCTCTTCCCGCGATTCTGCGGCACTCCCGTCCGGCCCGTCATCGTCGCCGGCTTGCTCGTCATCGATCGAGCGCACCTGCCCTTCGGTCTCAAGTTGATGAACCATCGACGGTCGGGCGATCAGGCGATCGATCTCCAAAAGCGCGCTCCCAAAACCGGTGGCCGCCCGTGGACGGTCTTTCGCCGTGAAATAGCGGACCGATTCGAAGATCAGCAATGCAGGGAATCCCACCAGGATCAGAAGAACGGCGATGACTGCGAGTACGCTGGCCATGATTGAATGCCTAAGGGCCAAGGACCTCTTCTACCGCCCGCTGGACATTGTCGCGGTTGAGGCTTTTGCGCAGCGGGGCGTCGTCGGGGGCAGCATCTCGATGGGCAAGGCTTCTGACTGGCGCAACTCGCTCGTTGATAAAACGAAGCCTTTTGAACCAGACGAGTAGCTCGTTCCGTTCTCCTTCGGGCGTGGGACTCGAAATCGTCATCGTTCGCCCCCAACGGGTCACTTCGGTGGCAGGATATCCGTAAAGATCGCGATGGAGGTGGCCACCATCGTGAGGCATGTTCCGCTGACGAACATGGCCCAACGAGGCCACTGGCGCTCGTACCCCAGCCAGCGAATCGAGGTTTCGACCACGGGGCCGGCGAAAAAGAACAAGTTCACGACGATCGCCCCTTCGACCACCATGAAAAAGATCCGTTGGTCAAACAAAAGCAGCGGGCCAATCAGGGCAACCGTTTCCGCAACAAGCACGGCGATGTAGACGATTCGCAGCTTCTCCCAAGCGAAAAAGACGCGTTTCGCCAATGCCAGCAAGGAGCTGTCGGAGGACTCGGCAGGCTTGGTCCAGGGACCGGGAGCCGACGGTGGAGCGTACGGATTGATCATTTGCAAAGGTCCCCGCTGGGGTTGGCACCGACGCTCAGGATTATCCCACGAAGCTCATTCGCGAGGAAAGCGTCTTCCTTCTCAACCATCCAACGGAAATTGGGCCCGTGGTATCGCAACCTAACGATCTGGCAAGATGTTACAGAATTCTTCCACGTACAATCGCGAAATCCGTCATCGGCAGACTTTCCGTAACCGCTAGCACCAAAAAAGGCGAAAAACTCGCGTGATCAGGCTTTTTCCTATCGGAAGAGCTTAACAACAGCCGACGGCTTGGCGGATTTCTGGCAGCTGATGCACACGATATTGGCGGCAAATCACACCTTGTGCAGCCGAAAGTTTGCGCGAAAATGATCTCTTCGTGATTGATTTCTGGCAGTTAGAGATCACACTTTATGGTAATTGCACCAACTGCGCGCTTTACGTAAAAGAGGTCGTCCTTGGCAGCTGTGATCGTCGCTGACGAACGCCGTAGCCGGCTACTCGAATTGATTCGAGCGCGCGGCTTTGCGTCGTTGCCTGATCTGGCGGGACAACTCCTGGTTTCCGAATCGACCGTCCGGCGCGACCTCGATGCCCTCGAGGAAAGCGGATCAGTCCAACGGACTCACGGCGGCGTGTTTTACACCGGACCGTCCCCCAAGCTGGCCCACTTCGACCAGCGACAGTCGGCCCAGTGGGACAAGAAGCGTCGGATCGCCGAGGCTGCTTCGCGACTGATCGAGGATGGCGAAACGATTTTGATCGACGGCGGCAGCACAGCCTACGAATTGGCTCGCTTGCTGGTCGGCCGGTCGTTGCAAGTGGTTACCAATTCGCTGCCGGTGGCGACTTTGTTCACCTCGAGCGACAGCGGCGATTTGATTTTTGTCGGCGGTTACATCCACACGCGGACGGGTGTTTCGCTTGGCCCGTACGCCAACGAGATGTTGAGCAAGCTCCGCGTCCGGCGCGCGATTGTCAGCATCGCCGGCGTGAAGGAGGAGGGTTTCTACAACAGCAACTTGCTGCTAGTTGAAACCGAACGAGCCATGATGGCTGCGGCCGACGAAGTGATTGTGGTCGCCGACAGCACCAAGTTCGGCATCTCGAGCCTCGCCCTGATGGGCAAGCTCGACGAGGTCGACATCGTGATCGTCGACGATGAGTTAGACGATGCCTGGCGAAGGCGAATCACCGACGCCGGCGTGCAACTGATCATCGCTCACGAAGAAAAGAACTCGGTAGCAAATGGCGCGGCAAGCAATGGATCGGCCGCTGGGTAGTTCGCAAGAAACGGCAATTAAGCTTCGCAGAACCTGAAGTTTGGAATCGAAAGCATGGCAACCTCGGCGACTCTCGATCGCGCAACCGTCGAACAAATCGTCCGCCAGATTGTGCTTGGCAAATCAAGCGGCAATGGCGCTGCACCTGCTCCCGCTAAAAGTGTGGCTATTGGTCCGCCTGGCGGCAGCGAACTGGTGGTCAGCATCTCCGCTCGCCACTGCCACCTGACCGACGAACACGTCGAAATCTTGTTCGGCAAGGGTAGCAAGCTCACGCCCGACAAGCCGCTCTATCAGGATGGCTTTTATGCGGCGGCCCAAACAGTGATGGTAGTCGGTCCTCGTCGCCGCATGCTTCCAACCGTTCGCGTGCTTGGCCCCACGCGTCCCGCCAGCCAGGTCGAGTTGGCGTTCACCGATTCAATCAGCCTCGGCATTGATGCACCGGTTCGAAACAGCGGCAACGTGAAGGGAACACCCGGCTGCGTGCTAGTCGGCCCTGCCGGCGTTGTCGAACTGAGCGAAGGCGTAATCCGAGCCGCTCGTCACGTTCACATGAACATGGACGACGCCGCAAAATATGGCGTGAAGAATGGCGACTGGATGAAGCTGCGGATCGAAGCGCCTGCCTGCAGCGTGGTTTACGAGGACTTGCTGGTCCGCGCGGATAAGACCAGCAAGTTGGAAGTGCATCTCGACACGGACGAAGGAAATGCCTGTTACCTGGACGCGGCAACGCGGATCGAGCTGTTCAAGCAAGAGCCGCCGTGTGGCTGCAAACATTAGGAGTTAGGAGATCGTGGCGATCCACAGCGGAATGTGGAAAGCCACGTTGGACGTATACCGTTGAGCTTTTGTGGTTTCTTTTTTCGGAGTTTGTGAGTTATGGCAAAGTCGATGGAAGCGCTCGGCATGATCGAAACCAAGGGGTTCATCTCCTTGGTCGAAGCCACCGACGCGATGCTGAAAGCGGCCAATGTTCAATTCCTGGGTTGGGACAAAATCGGTAGCGGTTTGGTCTCGGCCTTCGTCACCGGCGACGTCGCCGCGGTGAAAGCCGCCACTGACGCCGGCGCCACCGCCGCGGGCCGCGTGGGCGAAGTGGTCAGCGTGCAAGTGATCCCACGTCCGCACGAGGACCTGGACGTCGTTCTGCCCACCTTCCGCCGTACGACCGTCACCAAGGTCGTCACCACCCGTACTGAATCTGAGTAGCAATACCAGCTCCTCTTCCCGTTCACACGAAACTTTATTGCACAGCGAATTAAGCACATGGATATCCCTGCAAATCAAGCGATTGGATTGATCGAAACCAAGGGGCTGGTCGGCCTCATCGAAGCGACCGACGCGATGGCCAAGGCCGCCAACGTCCGCATCGTTCGCCGGATCGGTATCGGCGGCGCGTATGTCGCCACCATCGTCACGGGCGACGTCGGCAGCGTTCGCGCAGCCGTGGAAGCTGGCGCTCAAGCCGCCACCGCCTGCGGTGAGCTGGTCGGCAGCCACGTCATTCCGCGTCCTGCGGAAGGCCTGGTCGAAGCGTTCCTCAACTAGTTGATCCCCGCGACGTAGCTGCACTCGCCAAGAGTGCAGATGCCCCGCAGGTGGATAGCGCACCGGCCGCGTTCTGGCGAACGCAGCTACCGTAAGTTTCCTTTCCTATCCCTCGTCTGAAAACACGGAAGGCTCGCCACAAGCGGGACAGACGCCCTATGAAAATCCTCGTCGCCAACCTCGGCTCCACGAGCTTCAAGTATCGGCTGTTCGATATGACGACCGAGCGCCAACTGGCGCGCGGCGGCGTCGATCGAATTGGTTCGCCTGAGAGCGCCTGCTTTGTCGACATTGCCGGCAAGCGGAGCGATCTCAAGACACGTGTTCCCGACCATGCGGTCGCCGTGAAAACGTGCCTGGCGCAGCTGACCGATCCAAGCAGTGGATGTCTCAAGAGCGCGAGCGAAGTCGCGGCGATCGGCTTTAAGGCCGTTCACGGCGGGCGTTACTCAGGCGTGCAACGCGTCAACGACGACGTGCTGCAAGCGATGGAAGAAATGAACTTCGTGGCACCGGCTCACAATCCGCCGTACATCCGTGCGATGCGATTGCTGGCCGAACAACTGCCTGAGATTCCGCTGGTGGCCGCATTCGAAACGGGCTTCCATCAGACGATCGAGGACAAGGCGAAGTACTACCCGATCCCACACGAGTGGGCCGAGAAGTACCAGATCAAACGTTGGGGCTTTCACGGTGCCAGCCACCGCTACATTGCCCATCGCACGGCCGAATTGATGAAGCGAGCCGACCTGCGGATCATCTCGTGCCACCTGGGAGGATCGAACAGCTTGTGCGCCATTCGCAATGGCCACAGCGTTGCCACCACGATGGGGATGAGCCCGCAATCCGGTTTGCCGCACAACAATCGTGTGGGCGATTTCGACCCGTTCGCGATTCCGATTGTGATGCAACAAACCGGCATGTCGCTGTCGCAAGTCCTGCACGAGCTGTCCGAGAAGAGCGGTCTGCTCGGTCTGTCGGGCATGAGCGGCGACGTTCGCGATTTGGAGCAAGCGGCCGAACAAGGCCAAGGGCATGCCAAGCTCGCGCTCGACGTGTTCGTGTACGAGATTCGCCGCCACCTGGGCGGAATGCTGATCGAACTCGGCGGGGCCGACGCGATCGTATTCACCGGCGGCATCGGCGAGAACTCGAAATGGGTTCGCGCAAACGTGTGTGCCAACTTGAAGGACCTAGGTATCCACCTCGACGACACGGCGAACGAGTCGGTCAGCGGCGAATGCCGGGTCGATGCGACCGACAGCCGGACCGAACTGTGGGTGATTCCAACCAACGAAGAGCTGATCGTGGCTCGTCAAGCACAACAGCTCTTAGCGGGGTGATTTATGTTCGTGGCCAAAGTAACAGGTTCGCTCGTCTCGACCGAAAAGGTCCCGGCCATGAAGGGGTACAAGCTCCTCATCGTCGAGCCCTATCGCGTTGAACCCAACGAACGCAAGAGCCTAGTCACGACGGGCCGCACGTTCGTCGCCGTCGACACACTTGGAGCTGGGGTCGGCGACTACGTGCTGCTGACGCAAGGTTCGAGTGCCCGTATGACCCCCGAGACCAAGACTCTGCCGATCGACGCCGTAGTCGTCGGAATCGTCGACGCCGTGAATGTCGATTCCGCATCCGTTTACAACCGCGAAAACGAAAACAAGTAACGCCGCAGTTAAGAACCGACTCGGCGCCAAATACCTTTCAACGACAGAACAGCCATGCAAGTCAACGAAACGATCATTCGCAACGTCGTCGCGCAGGTCCTCGCCGAAATGGGCCGCGCTCCGGCTGGCTCCTCGAGCAGCTTTCACGGACGACACGGTATCTTCGATTGCCCAAAGGAAGCGATCGCTGCCGGTCGCGCCGCCTTCGAGCAACTGAGCGAACGCACCTTAGAAGACCGCAAGCGAATCATCGATCACATCCGCCGGATCTCGATCGACCAATGTGTCGAACTCGGCACGATGGAAATGAACGAGACCAAAATCGGCCGCCTCGAACACAAGATCGAAAAGCTGAAGACCCTCGGTCTCAAGACGCCCGGCGTCGAGTTCATGCGTAGCGAAGCCTTCAGCGGTGACCATGGTTTGGCCGTGATCGAACACGCTCCCTTCGGCGTCATTGGCGCAATCACGCCGGTGACTCACTCGCTGCCAACCATCACCGGCAACGCCGTCAGCATGCTTGCCGGTGGGAACACGGTCGTCGTGAACCCGCACCCCAGCGGCAAAAAGGTAGCGGCCGAAGGGGTTCGCCGCTTCAACCAAGCGATCAGCCAGGATCTGGGCATCGATAACCTGATCTGCGTGATTGCCGAGCCGACGCTCGAAACCGCCGCTACTCTGTTCGGCCATCGCGACGTCAACATGATTTGCGTGACGGGCGGCCCCGCGGTTGCCAAGGCAGCTCTCAAGAGCGGAAAGCGAGCCGTCGTCGCTGGGCCGGGCAATCCGCCAGTCGTCGTCGACGAGACGGCCGATCTCGATCGCGCTGCCCGTTGCATCATCCAAGGTGGTGCTTACGACAACAATCTGCTGTGCATCGCCGAGAAGGAAGTCTTCGTCGTCGAGAGCGTGTTCGACGCCATGATGGCGGCGATGGAAAGGGCAGGGGCCGTCCGGCTGAACGCTCGCGAAACCGACGCGCTGACCAAGGCCGCGATCATCCAGGTCGGCGACGACAAGCACGACGCCGCCAACAAGGACTTCATTGGTCAGGATGCTGCGGTGTTGATTCGTGCCGCCGGCAAGAGCGTCTCGGGCAAGCCCGAGCTTTGCTTCGGCGAAACCGATGTTCGGCACCCGTTTGTGGGCGTCGAACAGATGATGCCGTTCATCCCGTTCGTTCGCTGCCGCAACGTCCAGGAAGCGATCATCGCAGCCAAGGAAGCTGAACACGGTTTCCGCCACACGAGCATCATTCACTCGCACAACGTCCGCAACATGACGACGATGGGCCGAGCCCTCGACACGACGCTGTTCGTCAAGAACGGCCCTTGCATGGCTGCTTTAGGACTGGGCGGTGAAGGCTACCTGTCGTTCTCGATCGCTGGGCCGACAGGCGAAGGTGTGACGACCCCGCTTACGTTCACCCGTGAACGGCGCTGCTCGATGATCGACGACCTCCGCGTCCTCGGCAAGCCACAACTGAACAGATAGACGAATCATGCAAACCGGTTTTGTGGTGGGACGCGCGACCTCGACGGTCAAACATCCGACCATGCAAGGACAAAAACTGATGATCGTGCAGGCCCACATGGCCGACGGTCGCAGCGTCGACGCTGATCCGGTGATCGCCGTCGACTGCGTGGGCGCCGGGATTGGCGAACGCGTGCTGTTTTCGAGCGACGGAAAGTACACACGAGAGTTTTTGAAAGCCGATGCAACGCCCGTCCGCTGGGCGATCATCGGAATTTGCGATTCATGAACGACGTTGAACTGAAAAAGGTCGTAGCCGAAGTCGTCCGCCGCTTGCTGGCGGGCGAACATGCTGCGCCATGTTCAAGCGAAGTTGTTACATCGCGTGCCGAGACAGTTCGACAAGCCTCTCAAATCACGCAAGTCACCAGCAGCACCAAGAGAACTTCGTCTGTCGTGCCGACAACAAGCCTGTCGGCAATCGGCGGTGTGAGCGGCTTCCCTGTTCGACCGACGTTGGAAGTTACCAAAAACTCGCCGAGCAACTCCGACATACTCACCTGCGACAACCAGCTGCTGACGCTAGGGACGTTCGCCAAGGGTCTCGAAGGCGTGCGGCACCTGATTATCGCTCCGAAAGCGGTAATAACCCCTTCGCTCAAGGAAGAACTCCACCGCCGCGGCATCGAAGTCGAACGCCGGGCCAGCGGTCGAGCTCCGCAAAACGTAACCACCAAAGCCGGAAAGTCGGTTGCAGTTTCCTCAGTCGAGGCACGGCCCACTGGGCGACTGCTCGTGATCGAGTTTGATTGCTCGAAAAAGAATCATTGGGCGAAAGCGATCGCCCAAGCGGCCGGAACCATCGATCATTTAGCCTGTGCATCGCTCTCGCAGGCCTTGGATGCGGTCGCCAGCCACGTCTCGCGCGGCGAGCAACTCGCCGTGATCTTGACGCGGCAAGCGGCAGCGGTGGCTTGTGCAGCAAACCGAAACAACGCCGTCCGCGCGGCCGCGACGGGCAGCATCGACACTGTGGCAACGGTCACGCGCTCGATGGCGGCCAACGTCCTCGCAATCGATCCCTCACAACACAGCCGGCACACGCTGCAAGCGATGACGCGCCAGTTTTTGAAGGCGCCCACGCGAGAGATCCGGACCGAATTTGAAGGACACGTTTAAGTACCACCATGCGAATCGCCCAAGTTATCGGATCGATCACGCTCAACCGCTGCCACGAGACTTTCGTGGGCGCGCAGTTGAAGCTGGCCGTTCCTATGACGCTCGACGAACTCGCCGGCCAGAAAAAGCCGATGGGCGAATCGCTCGTCGTTTGGGACCCCCTTGGTGCGGGCGTCGGACAATTGGTCTCGCTCAGCGAAGGGGGCGAAGCGGCCCAACCGTTTCGTCCGCTGGAGAAACCGGTCGATGCCTACCTGTCGGCGATCCTGGACGACGTCCACATCGACGAGCGCATTGCGCAACAGATGCTCAACAAATCCTAAACACGTTAATCACCAAATCACTTTTTGACCCTAGTTATCGAGTCGAGTCATGGCTGCAAACGCCCACAAGATCAAGCAAGACATCTGCGAAATCGGCCGTCGCCTTTACAACAAGGGCTTCGCCGCTGCCAACGACGGGAACATCACCGTCCGCATCAGCGACAACGAGGTCCTGTGCACGCCGACGATGCACAGCAAGGGTTTCCTCAAACCCGAGGACATCAGCACCATCGACATGACGGGCAAGCAGATCTCCGGCGTGAAGAAGCGATCGAGCGAGGCCCTGCTGCACCTGGAAATCTACAAGGCTCGTCCCGATGTTAAGAGCGTCGTCCACTGCCATCCGCCGCACGCCACGGCCTTCGCGATCGCCCGCGAGCCCATTCCGCAGTGCGTGCTACCGGAAGTGGAAGTGTTTCTCGGCGACGTGCCGATCACCAAGTACGAAACGCCTGGCGGCAAAGAATTCGCCGAGACGATCCTGCCATTCGTCAGCAAGACCAACGTGATCATCCTCGCCAACCACGGCACCGTCAGCTTCGGCGTCGACGTCGAACAAGCTTACTGGTGGACCGAGATCCTCGATGCTTATTGCCGGATGCTGATGCTCGCCCGCGACCTGGGCAAGATCAACTACTTCACCGAGCCAAAGCAGCGCGAGCTGCTCGACCTGAAGCAAAAGTGGGGCTGGTCCGATCCTCGTAACACCAAGGAATACGAGAACTGCGATATCTGCGCTAACGATATCTTCCGCGGCACCTGGGAACAATCGGGCGTCGAGCGCCGCGCGTTCGACGCTCCTCCTCCGATGGGCCCCGGCGCTGCCAAAGCAGCTGCCATGATCGGCGGAGCCAAATCGGGTTCGATTCCCACGTTCACCAGCAATGGCTCGTCGAGCAGCAAGTCGGCCGCGCCTTCCAACGCCGCTGTCGCTGCCGAAGTGGCCAAGGCCGTTTCGAGCGTTCAGGCCAGTGGCACCGATACCGAAGCCCTGATCAAACTGATCACCGATCGCGTGATGCAATCGTTGGCTTCAAAGTAACCCGAGAGCGGCTCAATACAAGAACCTCGCGTTTAGCGCGTACGAACGAACAAAGAGAGACACATGAAAGTCAGTATCATCGGCGGCGGCGGTTTGGTGGGTTCGTGCACGGCCTTTGCCTTGCAATGCGGCAAGGGCGTTCGCGAGATTGCCGTCTTGGACGTGAACGCGGAACTGGCCGCGGGCCACGCGCTCGACCTGCTCCACGGCGGGCCTAGCACCGCCGACCAGGTGATCGTCAGCGGCGGCTACGAGCACATTCCGAGTAGCGACGTCGTCTGCATCACGGCTGGTCTTCGCCGCAAGCCCGACGAGAGCCGCCTCGACCTGATCAATCGCAACACCGACTTGTTCCTGTCGATTCTGGCCGAAGTCTCCAAAGCCGGGCTCAAGCGCGACGCCATCGTCGTCGTCGTTTCGAATCCCGTCGATATCCTCACCTACGTGGCAGCCGATCGCTTGGGCCTGCCGCAATCGCAAGTCATCGGATTGGGAACGCAGCTCGACACCATCCGCTTCCGTGCGCTCATCGCCGAAAAGATCGGCGTGCCACCCTCGCAAATGCAGGCAATCATCCTGGGCGAGCACGGCGACAGCATGGTCCCGATCTGGTCGAGCGCCACGGTCGGTAACATGCCGCTGGCATCGTATCCCGGCTGGAATAGCAAGCTCGCCGAAGAACTCTTCACTCGCACCAAGGGCTCGGGCGCCGAAGTGATCAAGCGCAAAGGTGGGGCCGGCTTCGCCGTAGGCATCGCGATTCGCGACGTGATCGAGAGCATCGCCCTCGACCAACGCCGCATCTTGCCCGTTTCGACTGTGCAAGACGGTGCCTATGGCATTCAAGACGTTGCCTTGAGCGTACCGACAATTGTCGGCCGCACCGGGGCACTGGGCCGCTATGCCGTCGATCTCGCGGCCAATGAGGTGAGCGGCATCCAAAAAAGCGCTGCGACGCTTAAGGAAACGCTCAAGACGGTCCTCGACCGGATTGGCCGCGTTCGATAGCAACGAACTGGATAGTTTCCTGGCGGCGACTTTCCCCTAGAATTACGTGGTGCACGTACAGGGGAGAAGCCGTATGCCGACAAGAAGCGTTTCAACTCAGTCAAGTAAGACCGTACCGATCGAATTCTCTGGGAAGTGGGTTGCCTGGAATTCGGATCATTCGCGTATCGTGGCTCACGCCAAAAGCCTGCAAGAGATTTGGGAGCTCGTTCGCGAGAGCAAGGTAGAAGATCCCGTCTTCGAAAAGGTACCTCGAGCTGATGTTCGATTTGTGGGGATGCGATGAGGTTTCCCTACCGTCAATACATCAGCAAGTTTCCTGGTACCGACGACTACCGCCTTATACTCCGCCCCATTATTAGCCTTAGAATCATTGGTCCGAAGTCCGAGGCTCGATGGGATGCTTTGGTCGATACAGGCGCTGACGAAACGTTGCTCCCTCTATCCTTGGCGGAAGTTCTAAAAATCGAACTCGATCAGCAGCTGACGAGTGAGGCGGCGGGCATTTCTGGTGATCGCCTTAGGATTTACTACGGCGACGTTGAATTTCGCGTCGCGGCCGACGATGAGGTCGTCTCGTGGAAGACAACTGTTGGTTTTGTCGAATTTGGTGCGGCAGATGACGAAGTAAAAATTCTTGGCCACGGGGGTTGCCTTGACTATTTCACGGCAACTTTTGATGGCGAAAAGGCCGAACTTGAACTCGTGCCTAATGGTCTATTGCCCATACCAACAGCTGATTGAATTGGACGGGCGCTCGATGGACCGCCAAAGTATTGAACGCGCCGCGGCGGTGATCCAAGCGGCCGACGCCCTACTAGTCGCCGCCGGTGCCGGGATGGGCGTCGACTCGGGCCTGCCTGACTTTCGTGGCAACGAAGGTTTCTGGAACGCCTATCCGCCGTTTCGCGCGGCCGGGCTGTCCTTCTACGACTTGGCCGTGCCCCACTGGTTCGACGACGATCCCGCGCGGGCCTGGGGTTTCTACGGACACCGTCGCAACTTGTATCGCGCGACGGAGCCGCATGCTGGCTTTGCCATCCTCAAGAAGTGGTGCGATGCCAAGCCGCGGGGGCACTTCGTCTTCACCAGCAACGTAGACAGCCATTTTCAGCGAGCAGGATTCGCCGATGACGTCATCGGCGAGTGCCACGGCAGCCTGGCCCACCTGCAATGCGTCCGCGGATGCAAGCTAGAGATTTGGGAGGCCGGCGATCTGGAAATCGGCGTCGATCCTTCCACGTTCCGAGCCAGCGAAACATTGCCGCGATGCCCCCACTGCAACAAACTGGCCCGGCCGAATGTCCTGATGTTTGGTGACTACGGTTGGTTGCCCGAAAGAACAGAGCAGCAGCTTGCTCGCATGCAGAAGTGGCTCTCGCGGCAGCAAAAGAGTAAGCTCGCCGTGATTGAGCTTGGGGCAGGAACTGCCGTACCGACCGTACGGTTGTTTTGCGAAGAACTTGGCGCGACGCTGGTCCGAATTAACGTCCGCGAACCAGAAGGCCCGCCAGGAACGTTTTCCATAGCGGGCGGGGCACTCGAAGCCTTGAAGGCGATCGACGCGATCTTGTAACGCCTAGGGGAGGCGTTCGGAGTTCACCTTCGGAAGGTCGCCCGTAAGCGCCTTCATGAACTCGACCAGGTCCTTCTTGTCCTGGGCAGTCAACTTGAGCTGCTTGATCTTGTCGCTCAGGCCGACGTTGGGGTGGCCACCTTTGTCGTAGTAGTCGACTACTTCTTCCAGCGTCTTCTGGCTGCCATCATGCATGTACGGCCCGGTTTGAGTGATGTTACGAATGGTGGGCGTTTTGAAAGCGCCGTGGTCGGCCTTGTCCTTGGTTTGGTCGTGCCGTCCCAAGTCGGGCTTCTCGTGTTGCATGCCGACGCCAATGTTGTGGAACTTTTCGTCGGTGAAATTCGCGCCCACGTGGCAGGCGGTGCAGTTCGCCTTCTGGCTGAAGAAAAGTTCGCGGCCGCGCTTGGCCGATTCGTTGATCGGATGTTCCGCACTGGCCTTTTTCAACGATTCCCACTTCGCGAATTCTTCGGGCTCGTCCGCTTTGAATGAGGCCGGATCTTTGATGTCCTCTTCGTAGGCCTTTTCGAAGGCTCGGAGCGACTCGTAATAGTCGGCCGGCGAAGATCCACTCACGATCACGCGCTCAAACGTCGCGATGGCTTTGCCAATGGTGGCGATCGTCACGCCTTCCTTGGGGAAAATCTTGTCGAACTGGCGTTTGTAGCCATCGATGCCTTTAACCGTGGCGACGGCCTTTTCGTGCGTGTTCCCCATTTCGATCGGATTGGCGATTGGTCCGATGGCTTGGGCTTCGAGCGACTCCGCCCGGCCGTCCCAGAATTGAGGTCCGCTGAGAATTCGATTGAGCGCAATCGGCGAATTGCGGCCCCCTTGCTGTCCGTTGATGCCGACGCCGAACTGGGTGTTCTTGCCGTAGCCAAAATTCGGATCGTGGCACGAAGCACACGAGACGGAGTTGTCGCTCGACAGACGGGTGTCGAAAAAGAGCTGCCGGCCGAGCTCAATCTTGGCCTTGGTAATCGGGTTGTCTTTGGGAATCGAAATCGCCGAGGCGCCTACATCCAGGCCCAGCGGCAACTCGACGGTCAACGAGGCGTGGTTCGCGGGATCGGAAAGCCACTTGTCGATTTGCGCCGTGGTCAACTTTCCAGTTCCGGGAATGCCGGCTGTGAGGCTGGAATCGGGAAGTTTCACCGAAGCGGATTCGGCCGACCATGCAATCGCCGGACAACCAAAGGCTACCAAAACAGGGGCGAGCAATCGCCAAAACATCGGGTGTCGTGTCATACGAAAGCCAACATCTAGGAGGGATGGAACGGAGGGAACTGCCTGCGTAGACGCATTACCAGAACACGCATCGCCAGAACAATCGCCTTTTACGATGCCCTAACGTAGCGGCAGTTACGCGACGCGACGGCCTCGCACAGGGAAAATCGCGTGCCCGCACATTATGTCTTGGGCCACCGCCCCTGTCGATTCGGCGAGCGTTTGCCAATCGCGGGCGGGAACCGGCCGGAGCCCTACCCGCTCCCATGATCTTGGGCCGTTTATCGGACTGTTCATCCGACTGCGTCCCACCCTGGCAAACCGGAGGCAGATTTTGAACGTTTTCTCGACATAGGGGCGTCGGAATAATACTCACTGCCGGGGGCTTTGGAGCGTTCCGCGTCAAAGCTCTGCTGGCAAGCACCAAACCTGCCAGATCTGACGATAGTAGGGGTGGGAAAGGGTTTTGCCCGCCGATTGGCCGGTCTGAGCGTCTATTTCTTTACTTCCTTTGCGGGTCCAACTAGGATCGAAGAAGGTTCTGGCGCGGATTCGGCGCTCACAGCGAGAATTTAGGCCAGACTTAAGATGGGTTAACAAACCGTTCCCGTGTCGCCGGCGAGCTTTCGCTGTCGGCCGGGGACGCTTCGGACCAGCTCGCGAGTTCGTGTTGCGCCGGAACACGCGCTCGCACCAATAGGCGATTCGATCGGCAGTGGGCTTCTAGGCAATTCGGGCGCAGGCTCGACGAGGTTTTCCATGACGCGGTGCATCGGAACGTGGATGGTGGCGCTGGCGGCAGCGCTCGGTTTGGTGGGTTGGTCGAACATGGCCATGGCCCAACAAACGAACAACAACGGAAATACGACGGTCAACTTCGGTCAAACGGCCGGTGTCGACGTGGATGCCAATGGTGTCCTTCGCTATCGCGTGTACGAATCGGTAGGCGGTGACGTCGGCAAGAAGCGATTGATGGCCGCCGCCAAAGAAAAGTTGCCGAAGGAATTGTCCAAGAGCAGCGAGCTTCGCAAGATCTCGCTCAATCGGCTCGAGAAGGCCCTGGCCGCCGCCGTCGAAAGCGGCAAACCAGTTCCCGCCGAGATGAAGTATCTCGCCGGCCTGGTCCGGATCGAGAACGTCTTCTTTTATCCTGAGACGGGCGACGTTGTGATCGCCGGTCCTGCGGAACCGTACGGTGCCGATCCGTCGGGTCGGATCGTCGGCCTCGACACGGGTGCTGCCACCGTCGAACTGCAAGACCTGATCGTCGCTTTGCGTGCCTTCCCGGCCGATAGCCGTGGCCGCGATGCCCGCATCCAATGCTCGATCGATCCAACGCAGGAGGGCCTTGCCCGCCTGAAGGAAGTGATCGCGACGGCCACCCGGAATTCGAGCGACGTGGTTTCCAATCCGCGTCCTTACGTCGATGCGATGCGCAACGCTCTCGGTTTGCAAAACGTGACCGTGAACGGCGTCTCCCCTGAAACTCACTTCGCCCAGGTCCTGGTCGAAGCCGACTATCGGATGAAGATGATCGGTATCGGTCTCGAAGTTCTTCCCAAAGACGTGAAGGTGAAGAGCTACGTCGATCGCGCCAGCGGCAACGGCAGCAATGCCCTGCAACGTTGGTGGTTCGTTCCGAACTACGAATGCGTGAAGGTCACCGCCGATGGCAACGGAATGGAATTGGTAGGCCAAGGCGTGAAGCTGATTGGCGAAAGTGAACACATCAACGCCGATGGCTCGCGCAAGGGAACTGGCAAAATTGAGGCATCGAGCGACGGATTTGCGAAGAACTTCACCTCGGAATATCCGAAGATCGCCAGCCGCGTGCCCGTGTACGGCCAATTGAAGAACGTGATCGACCTGTCGATCGCGGCCGCCTTCATCCAAGCCCAAGACTACTACGGCAAGTCGGGTTGGACCGGCGGCGTGTTCAACGACGAATCGGCTTACCCGGTCGAAACGTACCATTCGCCCAAACAAGTCGAAACAGCGATCAACGCCGTCTCGAAGGGTGCCAATAAGTTGGTCACGCCCATCGGTGGCGGTGTCGACATCAGCCCGCGACAAGCGCTGAGCGAAAACAACCGCCTCAGCGACGAGCAAGGCGCCGTGGCCGAAAAGGCTAAGAGCATCTCGCTCGGCGGCCTGAGCGAAAGCCAATGGTGGTGGGACTAGTTCGCCACTGAACCACAATGAAAAACCCGCGGCCCGGTGAGTGCAACTCACTGGGCCGTGTTGTTTTCTTGGCAAGTTATTTCTTGACGTGTTGTTTTCTTAGACGCGTCAACGACCTTAGTTCGCCACCGGATCGTACTCGTACGCCCCGATATCGACAGCCGTCCCAATCTTTCTCGGCTTGCCGCGGATGTCGGTGCCGATCGGCTGGATGTTCTTACCCTTGTCGATGGCTGGGCTGCCTGCCTTCAGACGGTAATCGCGGGCGGCATAGTTGGCAAAGAGCACGTCGGCGCTAGCGGCCGTGAGCGAGTGGGTGTCTTGGCCAGTGCTGGTCCGCCACTGCGCCAAGGTGACTGTGGTGTTCTGGCCGTCGAGCGAGAATCTGGGGCCGATGAACAGGTTGTAGTCGCTCTTAAGCCCACTTCGGCTGCTGGCGTCGACCGAGATGACGCCGCGCGTAGTGTTGTTCTGGATGATGATGTTGTTGTACAGCTGGTTGTTGATGCTTCCGGTGTTGATATTCACCGCCCAGCGAGCCGTGGACGGCATATCGATCGTGTTGTTGACGATCAGATTTCCGCTCGAACCCGCGGCTGCGTCGATTTGAAAAAGCGCTATGCCGCCCGATTTGTTGTTATAGAGCAAGTTGGCAACAACGCGCGAATTGACCATCCCGTCAAAGTTGAGAGCGGATCCTCCTCCCGCTCCGTTGCCGTACAACTTGTTCCGAGCGATCAAGTTGTTCGACATCAGGCCGTCGCCTCCCTGGGAGGCGTCGCCGTTGAGTTGGATGCCGCATTGTTGATTGTTGGCAACGATATTGTCGGTGACGACTGCGTTGTCGCCGCTGTTGCTCAAGTAGATCCCGTGTTGTTGTTTGGAGTTTGTGACCGTGTTTCGCGTGATCGTGGTGTTACCGCTGAAGCCGGTGAAGATCCCCCAAACCGTGTTGTCGTGGACGTAACAATCCATCACTTGGACGAAACTAGTACCGCGCAAGTCGATTCCAGCTCGCGGAGCATTGATCACTTCCAGTCCGCGAATCCGCCAGTAGCTGACCGTTGAATCAAAGTTTTCGACTTCGATGTTCGAGTTGTGGCGGTTCGCGGCGCCAGGAGTGTTAATTACGACTTTTGCATTGACGGCCGGCTGAATGTATTTAAAGGCTCCTGCGGCACCGCTTTCCTCGATTCGGAAGCCGGCGTAGGTTCCGGCTCTTACGACAATCGTGTCGCCGGGATTGATGTTGTCGACGGCGTGTTGCAACGTCGCCCATGGCGTGGTCCCTGCGCCGTTTGCGGCATCGTTACCGTTCGTAGCCACGTAGAATGTCGCGAGAACTGCTCGCGACTCCAACTTTTCCATTCGTAGCGTACGAAATCTGGAGATGGTCCTAGTCATGATGACCTCGGGAGAGAAGGCAAAATTGCTGCCGGCGGCAGGTCTCGCAGCCGACACCGAAACATCCGTGGAATGCCTCGAGGGAAAGCATCCGTACATTGGGTTCGAAGGAGGCAAATCTCGCGCCCATAGCCTTCGCGAGTTCGACAATCGGTCCCAATGAAAAACATAGCTCACAGTGCGGCATCAGTGAGGAAAAACGTCACTCAACCATCCGCAAAACGCATGCTGAAACTTCGTTGGATGCGCGCGGTTCGCGTCCATATCTGCGCCATTGCCTACACATAAATCGAACGGTCTTGATTTCACCCCCTAAAACGGACCATTTCTGAAAAGCCTTCGCTGTCAACGCAGGCACGGCCGTGTTCCACCGACACGACGGTAAATCTTGCAAAGGGGCTCGCCTTGGTTGGTTTTTCTTTTGACCGTATCATTGACAGCGAATGGGTTTCCTAACGGACGTTGTTTTCTTGCAGCATGAAGCCGCCCCGAGACGTGTAGTTCGACTCAGAAATTGCTCTTGAGTTCACAGCCAACGAGTTTTGCGAAATGACTTCCTACCGGATTGAAAAAGACACGATGGGCGAGGTGAAGGTCCCCGCCCAGGCCTATTACGGCGCGCAGACAACCCGCGCGGTCGAGAACTTCCCCGTTTCCGGCTGGAATCTTCCGGCACCGCTGATCCATGCCTTGGGACTCGTCAAGTTCGCTTGCGGCGTGGCCAATCGCGACTTGGGAAAGCTCGCCAACACCGGCAAAAACCGCCTTAACGACGCACAAATCGCCGCCATGCTGCAGGCCTGCAAGGAAGTCGCCGCAGGCAAATTCGACGGCGAATTCCCGATCGACGTCT